>NZ_BAAKAX010000002.1:0-198046 GCF_057537535.1 Ureaplasma rhincodontis | reverse complement strand
ATGTATTAGGCATGCCGCCAGCGTTAATCCTGAGCCAGGATCAAACTCTCAAAAAATTGACGGATTTTATTAAGTTTTGAAAGAACAATCTGTGAGTTGAATTTCAACTACACCTAATAAGTATATAACAAAAGTTGAAAAATTTATAATTTATTTTTAAAAAAATTTAATAAAAAAAACTTCAAGTTAATTTAAGAAACCTGAAGTTATTTTTTTATCGTCTTTTTCATTAGATTTTGATGTATTTTTTTTCTCTGAGACTTTGAATTCAGAGTCTTCAACTTTAACATCGTTTATAGGCATTCTAGTAACTGGATCATATTCTCCAGATTCTATTCCTTCATCTATTATTTTCTTTTGTTGATCATATATAACTTGTAAATTAATATATGAAGAAATTCCAATAGGAACAAGAACCACTAATGCTCCTAATACTACAAATGTTATATATAGAACTTTTCTAGTTCAAAATGCATTTGAGAAATCTTGATAAGACATATTAACTAAATCTGAACGCCCTGGAAGTGTTCAAGCAATTAAGAAGAAACTAAAAACAAGAAGCAATGCTATTATCATTGTTATTGAAACATATTTATATTTAGAAATAAGATTTAATGGAACATCAAATTTATTATCTTTTTTAATATATTTATTTCATAGATAATGATGCAGAACTACCAATGCAGATCCTAAAATTAAAAACAAAATTGCAATAGTTATTGAAACTTCTGGTCAATATTTTGATAAATCAACATTAGTATCTTGACCAACAGGTATTGCATTGAATTCTTTTAATACTAGAGCAAAAGGAATTGCAATTAAAAGAATTCCGAATAGACCAGCTAGCATTAATATATAATTAACAGCTCTTAACATATTATTTTCCTTCTATAACTTTGTTTATTAAATTTGAAATTAAATAAAAACTTGCAGTTTCTGATCTTAATATAGAATTAGTTAATTTTACGAATTCTATATTAGATAAAGCATTTAATAATTTAATTTCTTCAATACTAAATCCGCCTTCTGGACCTATTAATATTGCTATTTTATTTTTATGTTTTAAATCAATATTTTTTAAATAATTGTTTTTATCTTCTTTTTCATAAGCCAATATAACTAAATCATATTGCTTTAAAAGATTTATAGTATTTTCAGATCATTCAATGAATTCATTATTTATTATGAAATCTCTATCAGATTGTTCTGAAGCTGATTTAATAATTTGATTAGTTCTCTTTTGACTAATTAAATTATTTTTGTTACTTCTTTTAAATAATACAGAATAAATTTTATTAATTTGCAATTCAACAGATTTGGACAAAATCCATTCCATATGTTTGGGTTTGATGACAGCTTGAAACAGATGAATTTCTTTATTTATATTTGTAGAATAGTTTAATTCTTCAATAATAGAAGTTCTAAAAGGTTCAAGAGAAGAAATTTTTACCAAATATCTTTTTGAGTCATATATTGTTAAGAATTGATCATTTAATTTAAACCTTAATATTTTAATTAAATGAATAATATCTTCTTCAAAATAATAGAAATTATTATTTTTAATTTTTTTAGCAAATATTTTATGCATTATAAAATTTTATCTAATATACCATTAATAAATTTATAAGAATCTTCATCACAAAAATTCTTTGAAGTAATGATCGCTTGATCAATAAGAATCTTTTTTTCAGTTTTTAAAATTAATGATTCACTTAAGGTTTGAAACAATATTGCTTTTTCAACAATATTGATTCTGTCAAAACTTCAATCATTATTAATAAAACTAGAAATTTTATTTTTTAATTTTTCGTGATTACTCATAACAAATTCAACAATTTTAAGTGAATCAGCATCAAAGTTATATGTATTTTGTATTTCTAATATATTTATTTCTTTGAAATCAAGTATTAATAAATTGTATATACACTTAACAATAGATAGTCTTTTGTTTCACTGTTGTTTTTTTTGTTCTGAGTTAGGCATTATTAGTCCTTAAAAATATTGTTATTGTTTCTATGTTTAAACCTAAATTTGATTTAACAATAGATTCTAATGTATCACTCAGTTGTTGAAAAACAATTTCTTTGTTTTTATTTTTGAATAATTCAAATTGAATTAATCTTCTATTTTTATATTCATGAAATGTGATATTACCAACTATTATTTCATTATTGAATATTATATTTATTTTTTGTTTCAAAAACTCAAAAGCACTTTCGTTAGAAATTATTATTTCACCATTTTCGTTTTTTGATAAATAATTATTGTTTTGATCTACCAACATAAGATCCATCCGCTGTTTTTATAATAACAGTTTCTCCTGATTTAATGAATTGAGGAATTGTAATTTCTCATCCTGTAACTAATCAAGCTTTTTTAGAAGCTTGGTTTACAGTATTTCCTTGTACTGCTTCTTCAGCTTCTGCAATTTCTATAGAAACTTGATCAGGAAGATTAATTCCTAATATTTCTTCATTAAATGAAACTATTGAAACTTCAGAACCTTCAGTTATAAAGTTTTTTTCTCATTCTAGTTTAGAAGATGGAACTTCTAATTGTTCAAAAGTTTCATTGTTATAAAATACAAAGTTGCTTCCATCATTGTATGAGTATGTCATTTTATTTGTAGTAATAGGGGCTTGTTCTAATTTAAGTCCAGTAAGAACTTCAACAGTAATTGCTTGTGTTCTTAAGTTTTTTACTTTACATTTAACAATTCCTTCTCTCATAGCAGTCTTGTTAAATGAATTTTCAATAACTGAAAATATATTATTTTTATATAAAAATGTGTGTCCAGGTCTTAAATCCTTGGCATGAAAAATCGTGGCCATTGTTTCCTCTCAATTAATATTATTAATATTATTTACTATTATAATAAATAAATTTTATAAAAAAAATATTCTTTTGTACGTATATATAGTATATATGAATAATTCAAATAATAAAGGTATGTTCATAGAGTCTATAATAAACAATTCTATTAATTATTATGAGAATAATAATATAGCTATTTTTAGAAAGCTTGAAATACCAATAAAAATAATAAAAATTAATGAAAACAACGTAATAGGTAAATTGAAATCTAAATCTGATGTTGATTATTATGGGATATATAAATCAAAATTCATTTGTTTAGAATCAAAGCAAATAAATACATTGTCTTTTAATACTGGTTTATTAAAAGAACACCAAAGAACATTCTTAAGTTTAATAAGAAATCACGGAGGAATTAGTATTCTTATAATTTATTTCAACAAGTTAAATAAATATATCAAAATTGAATGAAATCAATATTGAAATATAATATTCATTTTGAAAAAAACAATAAATTATGAATTTATAATAAAAAAAGCAAAGTCCTTAGAACTTTGCTTTCCTGGATGAATAGATTTTTTAAATTAAAATCTATTTAACTGGTTCTTTACAATCAACAAGCACAAATTCTTTAAAAGCTTTTGCAAATGAGAATTTTGGAACACTTTTTTCTGGATAAATAACAACTTGTTTAGTTGAAGGGTTTACCCCACGTCTTTCAGGTCTTAGAGCAATCTTAATTTTTCCAAAGACACCGAATTTAATTTCACCAATTCTTTTTAATTCAGCTAATAATACTGATTCATTGGCTTCTAAAACTTGTTTCACAGTTTTTTTATCAATCTTAGAAAGTTGAGAAATTTGTTCTATAAGTTCAGCTTTAGTTTGTGGTTTATTTTTTTCCATTTTCTATATCCTTAATATAATTAATATATATTCAATTATATTATACCAATTTTATAGCAGATTCTAAAGCAATTATTACCATGCTTTTAAAAGTATTTCTTCTTTCGTCTGCTGAAATCTCTTCTTTTTTCACTAATGAATCACTACATGTTAGAAGCGTAGCAGCCTTTTTATTTAATAATTTAGCATTAGCAAATAATGCAAATGATTCCATTTCAACAACTTCTGATTTTGTTTCAGAAATAACTTCTTCTAATGGTTTAGTTCCATAAAAAACATCACTACTATGACATCTAACAACTTTGATGTTTTTATTATTTTCTTTGGCAGTTTCTAAAATTAAATCATTAATTTCTTTTGTAGCTCTTAGAGTTTTATCATTAGTTACTCCTAATAAATCTCCAAATGTTGAATCACTAAATGCTTCATCTACTAAAACAACGTCATTTAGATTAATATGTTCTACATAAGAACCAGTTGAACCTATTCTAATAATTGTATCTACTTCATAAAATTTATATAATTCAAAAGAATATATTCCAATAGATGGTTGACCCATTCCATGTCCCATTACTGAAACTTCTTTATTTTTATAAGTTCCAGTATAACAATACATTCCTCTTACATCGTTAACTAATTTAGCATCAGTTAGCATTTCTTCAGCAATTCACTTAGCTCTAAGTGGATCTCCTGGCATCAATACTACTTTTGCAATTTCACCTTTTTTGGCATTATTATGTGCTGTCATTTTTTTTCCTTTTAATATAAAATTATTAATATTATTTTAGCAAGATTTTTTTATATATTTAATGCCTTTTAATTCAGTTTCGCTTAATACTTCTAAAGATGCTCCACCGCCAGTTGAAATTCAACTAAATGCTTCAGAAAGATTTAACTTTTCAATAGCAGAAGCAGAATCACCGCCACCAATTACTGTATAAGCTCCCTCTTTTGATCTTTTTGCTATTTCTTTTGAAATTTCAATTGTTGAAATTCTATATTTATCAAATTCTGTAACACCAAATGGACCATTTCAAAATATAGTATTAGCTGTTTTAATGTGTTTTTTGAATTCTTCAATTGAAAGTATTCCAACATCTAAAGCATAATAACCATCAATTCCATCTTTTGCTAATTTGTAAGTAGGGTCTAAATTGTCAAATTCTGGAGCACATTCAAAATCTAAAGACAATACAATTTTTTCTTTATATTTTTTTAATAATTCAATAGAAGTTTCGAATAAATGTTCTTCAACTTTTGATTTTCCCATCGATATTCCTTGCGCAGCTAAAAAAGTATAAGCTAATCCACCACTAACTATAACTTTATCAGCATGTTTAAGAACTGAATTAACACATTTTAATTTATCGCTTACTTTTGCTCCACCAAATAAAACAACAAATGGTTTTTTGTCAGTTATTACTTTCGAAACATTTTCTACTTCTTCTTTAATTAAAAAACCTATTGCATTGTTTGGTTGAAATTTAGCGATTCCATTAGTTGATGCATGATCTCTGTGTAAAGCTCCATAAGCATCATTAATGAAAACCTCAGAAAGATTTGCTCAATATTTAGCAAGGTTTTCATCATTTTTAGATTCTTTACCTACATATTCATTATTAAGAACATCATTAAATCTTGTATTTTCTAAAACCAAAATATTTTTTGGTTTTAATTCAGAAATCATTTTTTCCACTTCTTCTCCAGTTGATTCATTTATGAATTCAACTTTAGATGTTTTATTAAATCTATTTCTAATTTCATCTGTTACTAATTTCATAGATAAATTTGGATCTAATAAATCTTTATCATCTTTTGGTCTTCCAACATGAGACAAAATTACTATCTTTGCTTCGTTATCTATTAAGTATTTGATTGTTCTTTCTGAAGCGTTTAATCTTTTAAATGAATCAACTTTTGAATTAAAAATTGGTATATTTAAATCTAATCTTAAAAAAACTATTTTATTTTTTAGTTCAACTTCAGTTATAAATCTTTTATTTATTTTCATTTTTGTGCCTTTTTTTGCCCTTAATCTATAATTTAATGATAAAACAATATAGACTATTAATTAAAATTTTAATATTGAAATAGCAAGGAAAAATAATGAAAATCAAATCATCAGCCTTTAGAAATGGACAAATTAGTTTAGATTATGGACAATTTGCTTCTAAAGAATTTACTAAAAATGATTTACCTAAAATTAGTTTCGACATTCAATGAGAAATAGCAAGATCAGATAGCAAGTATATTCACTTCTTATTTATTGATCATGATTCAATTCCAGTAGTTGGAATGTCATTCATTCACTGATCAGTTGCGAATGTAGAAATTAAAAAATATAAAGAGGGATTGCCTATAGACGCAAGTTTATCCGATAAATCATTAATACAATCAACTAACAGTATGATTTTTAATGAGGAAATTTCAGATAATGAATCTACATATGGTTTCATTGGTTGTATGCCACCTAATGAAACACATACATACACTTTAATAGCCTGAACAACAAATAAAAAGTTAAATTTAGAGAACGGTTATTTTGTTAATGAATTCATAAAAGAATTAAATAATGAAAAACATGTTGAACAAACTAAATTAGAAGGTACATACCCTCATAAACTTTAATAATATTATGTAAAAAACAGCAATTTAATTGCTGTTTTTTATTTTTTCATTAAAAAGTGTGAAAAAAAATTATTTTTTTTGAAATTATGTATAATACACATTGAGACAAGAAAATAAACTCCTCTAATTTGATTTTTTATCATTATGTGATAAATTTCCTTTTTTTGTGTCTCACTTGTGCTGATTATCGCACATCACTTTTTTAATTAAAAGTGATTTTTTTTATGTCATTCAAAAGCACTCTTTTTTAAAAGAGTGCTTTTTATATTGAATTAAACTAAATTAATTAATATTCTTTCTTGTTTTTTATTAATCTCAATAACCTTTACAGAAACAATTTCTGTAACTCTTATGTGATCATAAATAGAATCTTGTCTACTTTTAATAATAGAAGATATAGGAACAAATGCGTCTTTACCAACTCCTATATCAATAAAAGCGCCAAAATCCGTAACGTTTCTAACTACACCTTGTAAAACAAGATTAGCACTAATGTTGTCAATGCTTAAAATTTCTTTTTTAAGTTCAGGTGTTTTAAAGTTTTCTCTATAGTCTCTAATATCATTTAATAATTCTTCTATTAAATTTTCAAGAACTTTATTATCAATATTAAGTTCATTAGCAACAGAGACTTTATTGATTGATTTTATTTTTGTTTTAAATTCGGGTTTTGTTAAATCATTAATATCAAGATTTAAAAATTTAACCAATCTTAAAACAATATCATAAGATTCTGGGTGAATATTAGTTTTATCCAATATGTTGTTAGATTTAGAAACTCTTAAAAAACCAATAGATTGCTCAAATATCTTATCTGACATTTTTAAAGATTTTCTAATTTCTTCTCTTGATTCAAATTCTTTAGAAAGACGAGTTTGAATAATTTTTTTAGCAACACTGGCAGTAATTCCAGATATTCTTTTTAGAAGTTCTTCAGAAGCTATGTTTATATCTACACCAACTTTATTAACTGCTTTATCGACAGAAAAATCTAATTGCTCTTTAAGGATTTTGGGTTTTATATCATGTTGATATTGACCAACACCTAAAGATTCAGGAGGTATTTTTATAAGTTCGCTCATTGGATCTATGATTCTTCTCGCAATTGAAATAGCTCCTTTAATTTCAATAGGAACATTGGGGAATTCTTTTTGAGCTAATTTAGAAGCAGAATAAACAGAAGCTCCTATTTCAGAAGAAATCAAATAATTAACGTTAAGATTATTATTTTTTATTAAATTAGAGATGAATGATTCTGTTTCTCTAGAAGCAGTTCCATTACCAATAGAGATTAAATTAATTTTATATTTTTCAATAACATTTAATATTTTTTGCTCAGCATCCTTAATTTTCTTTAATTCAAAATCTGTAGGATTTTTTTTATCTTTAGCAAATGGATGAATTACAAAATAATCATTAGTAAAATCATTATTAGATAAAATAGCCGCTATTTTGCAACCATGGAAAAAACCAGGATCTATACCTAATATGTTTTTGTTTTTAATAAGTGGCTGTAATAACATTTGTTCCATGTTATGAGCAAATCTTGTAGAAGATATTATTTGAGCTTCTTCAAATTTTTCAGATCAAACATCATTTTCTAATGAAGGTATTAAAAGTCTTTTTAATGAATCCCTAATAGCTGATATATTAGTACTATAAGTTGAATCGTTTTTATTTCTAACTAAAA
Source organism: Ureaplasma rhincodontis (assembly GCF_057537535.1). Taxonomy (NCBI): domain Bacteria; kingdom Bacillati; phylum Mycoplasmatota; order Mycoplasmoidales; family Mycoplasmoidaceae; genus Ureaplasma; species Ureaplasma rhincodontis. Next base: position 190,008 of record NZ_BAAKAX010000002.1, on the reverse strand, counting down.
AAGAAAATATTGTATCTAAATATTCAGAAGTTTCAAATTCAAACTTTAAAGAACCTACTTTTTCTTTACTTATTCTATTCAATGCCATAACTTGAAAAGGTTTTAAATATTTAACAAAGTTTTTAAATTCATAATAATTTTTATATTTCTGATTTACATCTATTTCTTCATATTTTTTAGAAAGTTTTAAATAAACTTTTGCTTCGTGAGTAAATTTGTTTCTTAAAAATTTTCTGATTTTAGGATCATCATTTACTCATTCAGCAATTATGAATTTTGCATTTTCAATTGCAGAATCTGCATCTTTAACATCTTTATTTATATATTTTTTTGCTTCGTCATAAATGTTAAATTCTTGTTTATCAAATAAGATCTTTTTAGCTAAAGGTTCTAATCCTCATTTAATTGCATTAGTTGCTTTAGTAACTTTTTTCTCTTTGAATGGCTGATAAATATCTTCAACATCTATCAATCTTTTAGCGGCTTTTATGTTGTTTTCAATTTCAGGAGTCAACAATCCTTTAGTTTCAAGAATATTAATAATAGCTAATTTTCTTTCTTCTAAATTTTGCTGTCTTTGGTATATATTAAGTATTTCTTGCAAATCGTTTTCTGAAGAATTATTAGTTAAATGTTTTCTATAACGAGCTATAAAAGGAATAGTTGCACCTTCATCTAATAAAGACACAACATTTTTTATGATTTCTTCTTTTAAGTTTAATTGTTCAGAAGTTAGTTTAATTACTGTATTATTCAAGTTCAGTCTTTGTTAAATCACCAAAAGATATTTCAATGACTCTATCACTACCTAATATATCTATTTCAACTTCAGCAATACCTTTTGAAGTATTTAACGAAATAACTTTGCCTTTTTGACCAGACATAGCATTATTTGCACTAACAACTTCTACATAAGAACCAACTTCAAAATCAGCCTTGAATTCTTTCTTTTCTAAAATGATAGCGTCATCAGTTCTTTCAACATCAGATATTATTTCCCCTTTTTCACCTGATAATGAAATTATGTCTTCTTTAGAATTTTTATCATTTGATAATATTTTTTGAATTTCAAAAGAACTAACCGGAATAGGCTTAGTGTTTTTACCAGAAGATCCAATAATACCAGTTACTAATTGTGTATTTCTAATTAAAAATCAAATTTTTTCATCCATAATGGCTTTAATAAAAATATATCCTAAGAATTTATTTTTTTCTTCTGATTTAGTTTTTTTGTAAGTTACTTTATTATTAGTTGTTATTGTTTCTCAAGTAATATTTTTAGTATTTCTCATTCTAGCAGGAGCATCAGCTTCTGAAAATTCTTCTATTTGTACAATTCTTTCTTTAATTATTTTGATGTCTTGTACACTTCCATCAAATTGATAAGCTTTGATCTTGCTTCATAAATTTTCAACAACAGAATCTTCTTTTCCACTAACTGCTGTAATTATGTATCACTGACTTTTTAATTCAGTACTTATTTGCTTTTTCTTTGTTGCCATATTTGCTCCTATTTAGCGTATGTTATTATCATTTCAATTATAAAAAATATTAAAGCCAATGTTACAGAAGTAAAAAAGACTATTAAGAATCCGGTCATAACTTCTTTTTTAGAAAGTCATGAAACTCTTGAAAACTCTTTACCCATTCCGAAGAATCATCTTTTAAATTTATAACTACCTAATTCATAATTAGTTCTATAATTTTTAAGTTCTACTTCATAATCTGTTTGAAGTTTATTAATGATTTCTGTTCTTTTGTTTTTATTTTCTAAATAAGCTTTTTTGAATTCTGCGTTAGATTTAAAATCTTTTCTTTTTCTTAAAAATTTAGAATCTAATTCTTTATTCTTTTCTTTAGCAAGACGAATTTTTTCTTTTAGAGTTTTTACTTTATCAAAAGCTTCTTTTCTTGCTTTAAGTTCTTCTTCTATTTTCTTATTTTCTATGTCTTCAGCTTTTTGTTTTTCAAATGTATTAGCATCAAGATTAGCAAATTTATCTTTATTATTAGATTTATCTTTTCTTTTGAATTTTTTTGAACCCATTATCTTGTTTCCTTATGTAATGTAGCTAGATTGCAAAATTTACAAAATTTCTTCATCTCTAATCTTTTATCAGAATATTTATTTTTAGTAGTAACATAGTTTCTATTTAAACAAAATTCACATATTAAGCTAATTTTAATTGACATATTATTTTCTTTCTTAATTCTAACAAAATAATTTAATATCTTAATCTTACTTATTATATGTGAAAATTAGATCTCTTGTTAACTCTTCTTTTGTTTGTGACAAATAATGATTTTCTATATTTTCATTGTTTTCATTGTTTATTAATATTTTTTTATTATTTATTCAATAATCATTTGGATATTCTTCTATATATATTGAATAATATTTTTCTTTTTTGAAATTTATTTTTATATGTTTTTCCTCAATAACAAGAATATTAAAAACAGAATTTCATTTTCTTTGATTTTCAAAGACATTTTCTTCTTTTTTAATTACTAATTCAAGTTCTTTTAATTTTAGTTTTAAGAAATCTTTTTGAACGTCACTGTTTTTAGACAATTGAACAAATAAATAATCATTAATTAAAGGAACAGAGACAAATAAAATAACTAAAGCATACATTCATGGAGCTATCATATAGTTTTTAGTTTCAAAAGCTTTAGTAAAGAATAAACCCCAATTAACTATAGCATTAGGATTTAAGAAGACAGCAATGTTGAATCTATATATAAATTGATAACAAAAGACGAATGAACATCCAATAACGGCTATTGAAGCATATATAAAGAAAATAATGTCTGATTTTGTTCTTTTTTCTTTTATTTTAATTTTTCTATACATAGCAAAGGCAATTGTAAGACCATATATTCCAAACATAACTAATGTTGGAAAATTAGAAACCCCATCTATAAAAGCATCAGTTCCATAAGCAGAAACACTAACTGAAGGAATTAGAACTAATATTGTTCAAAAGAAAAATATACCTAAACTTAAAATAAATCCGCTAGCGTTTTCTCTATTAAGTTTTCTTCCTAATTTTTTAATTACTCATCAACCATATACTATCTTTTCATCTACTAACGACTCATTGCTTCTCAATGAAGTAAGAATGAATGAATTTAACACACCACTAATAGCTATAAATATAAATACATTTATAAATATTTCCATTGCTTTAGCAGCAGATTTATTATTAATTACTTGTGAGAGAACACCACTTGCTGATCCTTCAACAACAAGAATTTGTCCTACTGTAATAAATAAATAAATGAAAATAACTAGTGCCATACCAATAACAATAGTTAATGGAAGGTGTTTATCTGGATTTTTCATGTCTTTTTTAAGACTAGAAATACACAAGAAAGAATCAAAAGCAAATAAAATAGCAGGTATTGAATTCATCATTCCGGTAAAACTGAATGTTCTAGGAATTGTTGGTTTAGAGCTATCAGGATATCCACTATTAATTATTGTTGGGTTTAAAGAAGCAAATATTATTCCTGCGAGCCCTACCATTATTAAGGGCAAAAACTTCAATATAGAAGACACTACTTGAAATTTACTAGAAATTTTCTTGGCATATAAATTAAACAAAGAAAAAAACAACATGTAGAAGATTCCTAGTAAAAATACATATCCCACATGGATTTTACCAAGATTACCTGTTGTTTCAAACATATTAAATGTAGCTTCAGATGTAAACATTGCTATAGCAAAAATTAACAATCCGTTGTAGAAAAAACCAGTATTAATACTAATAAATCTACCGAATTTTTTTCCTATATGAGCGTCAACGCTTCCAGCCAATCCTTTTTTGGGATTAGTTCCAAAACCTATTTTTGCAAAACTAAGAGCTGCTGTGAATGCAATTATTGATGAAATAATTCATGACATTAACACACCAACTGTATTAGCATTATTGTCAGCAAAAACAGTACCGTTTTTAAAGAATATTCCTATTCCAATAACAGAACCTATTAGTATCGCAATCGAACCGACAAGACCAATTTTTCCGACGGTTTTCTTAGAGATTTCAGCCTTCATGCTTAATCCTTAAAATAAATTTAATATTTTTTCAATAAAAACTTATTATATAACATTTATTTTTTTAAGATTTTTCTTTACTAAATAAAGTACATTAGTAACTTTAGAAATTGATAAATTCATTAGTATAGCAATTTCTTTATATTTAACACCCGAAATGTATAATTTTCAAATTTTTTGTTTTTCTATAGATAAAGTTTCTAAATATTTTACGCATTTTTTAGAAAGATAACATTCTAAATCTTTCTCAGTAACATCAGATTCTAAATCATATTCGTCTTTTGAGAACATATAATAATCTGTTTCTTTTAAGGTTTTACTAGTTATCTTTCTTTTGTTGGAATTTAATTTTCTGAAAAGATTTTGAGTTTCTTGAATCATCATCATTTTTAAAAATTGTCTTTCACTGTATTTTTCATTCACTTTATTTTGTTTTTTAAGTTCAAGATATTTTGAACAAACAAAATAAGCCGTATAGTAAAAATCATCACGTTCATAAGCTGAGTCATTTATCGATGAAGTTCGTAATATTTTAAATCCCAAATTTACTAAATATTCTTTATGCAGTTCAAATATTTTAATTGTTTGATTTGAACCGAAATTTTCTTTGTTTTCAATCATAGTTTTCCTTATAAATTTAAACTTTGTCCAACCCATATATTTATATACGCTATAAAATTAAATTTCTCTACTTTTTAGCACTTTCTTGATCATTTTTTTTGTTTTCAAAGATTTTTGAATTCTTTTAATATTTTATTTGTTAAAATTAGAAAGTATAGATTTTAGGTATTTTATTTTGAAAATTAGAAAAAAGGGAATTATTTATTGTTTTTTATCAATAAGTTTAATTGTAGGATTAAACTCTTTTTTCTATTTCAATAATGAAGCGATACTAAATAAATTCAACAACAAAATAAAAAAAAATTCAAAAGCTAGAGGAAGTTCTTATTTTTCAATAAAAAATAGAAATATAAACTTAGGAAATAAAATTTCATATTATGATTTCTTAAAAAGATTTGAAACTGAAAGTGAATATTTGTTTAAAAATCAAAAATTAGATTCAAATACACCAATTCTATTGAATGGTTTGGGTTTATCTGTAAATCCTATTTTTTTTATGGATCAACAAACACCAAACGGAATTCAAAAATTACATTTTGGTATTAAAACTATAAAAGCTAATAACTATCAAAAATGAGGAACTATGAAAATATATCCTTATGTTTACTATCGTTCAAATAATTATTTTCATTCTAATGAAATGTATGAAGTCGAAATTGTTGTATCTAATTTCAAAGAAATTCAAGTTCCTTCTATAACAGAAATCAGAACTTCTCCAAAATTACCTTCTTTTGTTAATGCTGGAGAAAGCTTAAATCACCCCCTTATAAATGATAGCGATTTAGAAAGTGTTGATCTTGAATCGCTTAATATGTGATTTGCAACTACTTATGCTGAAAAATTCATCTCTGATGAATATAAATATTTTTGAAACTTTTCTGATTCAATAGCAAAAAATAAACAAATAACTCAAGATAAGGAAACAAATAAAAACATTCTCTCTTTCGATTGATATTTAAAAGGAATAACAACATCAGGTCGTGAAATTCAAGGTGATTTTAATCATTTTATTAACATTGGAACAAAAGAAATACAATTTGTTGATCTAATTCCTGTAATTAAAAAATTCGAAATTATTTATGATTTTCCAAAACCCATTCCTCCTCCACCCGACCCAATTCCACCAAAACCAGATCCAGATCCAGTTCCACCAAAACCAGATCCAGACCCTATTCCTCCAACGCCAGATCCTGTTCCACCAACGCCAGATCCTGTTCCACCAACGCCAGATCCTGTTCCACCAACGCCAGATCCTGTTCCACCAAAACCAGATCCAGTTCCACCAAAACCAGATCCAGACCCTGTTCCACCAGAACCACAACCAGAACCAGAACCACAACCAGAACCAGATCCTTCAGATCCTAATGCTAACTCTCCTAATAATAATCTTCTTAACACTTCTAAGAAGATGACATCTGGATTTGTAATGACTATTATTTCTGCTTGTTTAATGTCTATTATGTTATTATTGTTCGTAACTGTAACTAGTGTTAAGTTTAGTTAAAAAAATTAAAAAACCCGTAAATTACAGGTTTTTTTTATTGATTTTTTGTAATAAAATGGCCGTTGCAACAGAAACGTTAAGAGATTGAATTGTTTTTTTCATATTAATATGAATTTTGAAATCAGAATTTTTTTGAACTAAAGAACTTATTCCTTTGTTCTCATTCCCTACTATAAGCGCTTTATTTCCAGAATATTCTAATGATTCAAAGTCAACAGAGTCCTCGCTCAAAGTGCTTGCATATACTCAAAAATTTATTTTTTTAAGTTCTTCTAATAATCTTGTCAGATTCGGAACTTCACAAATTTTTAAATAATTGATGCCGCCTTGTGAAGTTTTAATTACAAGTTCATTTATAGATGCTTGATTCTTGTTTTTAATGAAAACAAATTTTACTCCAAATGCAGCACAATTTCTAAGAATTGATCCAAAATTTCTTGGATCTTCTATTGAATCCAAAATAAGAACAGTTTGTTCTGATTCTCTTTTAAGAATGTTCAAAGCTTCAGTTAAACCAATTGAACAATTAATATTCTTTAGTATGGCTATTGAATTTTGATGATTAAGTTCTTTTGAATTAGAAATTTTATTAAAAAAAATCTTATTTTTAATTTCATAATTAATATTATTTTGTTTTAAAAAATTAATCATTTTTTGGTCATTATCAGTAATATAAACTATCTTAATATCTAAAGAGTTTTCAACTGAATCATATATAGCTTTTTTTCCATATATGAATATTTCATTAGTTTTCATTTTTTATCAAAGTTCTTTCTCAACAATTTCTTTTCTAATCTTGTCAGATACTTCAAAATTCTTAGATTTATGATTAATATGTCACTCTTTAATTTTGGCTATATTTTTTTTAGAATGTAAATTGGGAAATTCAATTCCTAATATATTTAACATTAATAATAAATCGTTAGTATAATTAAAAACTTTACAAAATGATTTTTGTTTAATTTCGTAATTAATAGTTTTAACATGAGATTGAATCAAAGAAACTGCATTTGGTAAATTAAAGTTATTTTCAATATGCGATTCAAACAATCTATTAATAAGAAAATTGTTTTGAAAATTTATTTCATCAAGTTTCGTATATAAAAATGTTTTTGCTTTATTAATAGTCAATTTTATTTTATTTATTTCTGCATTTAGCAATTCTAATTGAATCTTAGAATAATTAACTGGTTGTGAAATTTTAGATTGATAGAAAAATCATTTTATGGTTCTATAATCAAATAATTCTAATAAATCCTTTACTAAAACAAAATTATTCAAAGATTTAGACATCTTCTCATTATTAACATTTATCATTCCAACATGTAATCATATTTTTGCTAAATGATTTGAATTTAAAGCTAAATTTTGAACATTTTCATTCTCGTGATGAGGAAATTTAAGGTCCATTCCACCAGAATGAATTGTAGCCTGTTCTCCAAAATATTTATTAATCAAATAAGAACATTCAGTGTGTCATCCTGGTCTTCCTTCTGATCATTTAGATTCTCACTTCAAACCTTTTGAAGTTTTTTTTCAAAGTAAAAAATCATTTGATGATTTTTTATTAGGATCAGATTCAAGTCTAGAATTTGAATTTTCTTTAACATTTCTGTTAGATAAAATTCCATAAGAAGTGCTTGATTTAGTGTCAAAATAAACATTTCCATCAATAACATATGCTGATCCATTGTCTATTAATTTTTGTATATATTCTTTGATGCCTTCAAGATGTTCAGAAACTTTAGGAGTTTCAACTGGAAGAATATTCAGTTCTTTTTTAATTTTTTCAAATTCCAAAAAATATTTATTTGAAAGCTCTAGTTCATCTATGTTTTGTTTTTCGGCTTCTGCAATTATTTTGTCATCAATATCTGTAATGTTTGAAACACATTGAACATCATATTTTTTAAACAATAAATATCTATGTAAAGCATCAATAAAAATCATAGGAGCGGCATTGCCTATATGTATGTGGTTATATACTGTGGGTCCACAATTATATATCTTGATTTTTTCACTTTTATCAAGCGTTTTTAAGTATTTACTTAAAGAATCAAAAAGTTTCATTTTTAACCTAACTTATTTTAATATCTTCTTCTGGATAATGTATGTGTGCTTGAGTTTCTTTAGAGCTTTGGAAAGCGAATAATGTTGTTGGAATACCAAGTTGACCGACAATCATTAAGGCACAAAGCAATATAGCATTAATTATAGATGTAGCCGAATAACCAACAATTGTTCCAGTAATACCAGAACTCAATCCGACAGTACCAAATGCTGAAGCAAATTCGAAAATTTCATCAGAAATGGTAATTTCGGGATTGGTGTTAACTGTTACACAATAAGAAATTAATGATAATAATACTATTGAGGATAAAGCTACAGAAAAAATAGTGAATGAATCAGTAACTGTTTTTTTAGGAATTTCTCTATTAAATATAACGGTTCCATTATTTTTTCTAAATTTAGACACTATTGTTCATATCATCACTGCTAATGTTGTTGTTCTAATTCCCCCACCTGTGGAACTTGGAGAACAACCAATAAACATCATAACAATCATTATTCATTGAGCAGGTCCACTTAAATGACTAGGTGCAATTGTAGAAAAACCAGAGCTTTTAGCATTTATAGTGAAAAAAACTACTGATGTAATTTGATTCCATAATCGGTCTTTGCCAAAATAGGATTGCAGATACATTTTTGCATCTGGTGGAATTGCATTCGAATCTAATAGTTTGTTTATATTATATATGAAACTTGTTTTTGAACCAAACATTATTCCAAACATAAAAATAAGTCCTATTGCGGTTATAAGAAAATAACTTATTAAAGAAACTTTTGTGAAAAACGAAAACTTGAATTTTCTCTTTCTATGTCTAGTTACTGCTCACAAATATAAGTCATAAATTATGGGATAACCTACTCCACCAATAATTACTTGTAAAATCGTTGCATATTGTAATATGGTTCCAAGTCCATTTCTATAAGGAGCTAATGAAGAGGAACCAATGATGTCAAATCCAGCATTGTTTACTGCAGAAACTGAATGAAAAATTCCGACTCATATAGAAACAATATTGTGGTATGTGTTTACATGTTTATTTGAATTTACCAATAAACCTTCATGATTCCAATTAGTTAGCAAATTGGGATCGATTCCAGTTGAAACTAAATTAACATTAGTTTGTTCATAAGCTGGTATGTAGTAAAACATAAATATATATAAAATAGCGAATATCAATTCAACAGCAAATATGAACAATAAAGCAATTTTTATAGTTTCTTTTGTAAGACCTAATTTTGAGTTTCCTCTTTCTGAACTAATAAGTAAAGAGGTTGCTAAATTTGTTTTTGATTTTTGACTTGGATTTATTTTTTTAAACTTCTTATATAAAAAAGAATTTGTTATAAAGTTTCAAAAAATTCAATAAACCGTAAATAATCCAAAACCACCTATTTGAATTAAAATCAAGATTACTATTTGACCAAATACGTTGTATGTTTTAAAAACAGAAAGCGTTGATAATCCGGTATCACTAAAAGCAGAAACTGAAGTAAAAAATGCATCAATTGGAGTATAAGCTAGTTTTTCATAAACATTAGTAATTGGATCATAAACATATTTAACATATTCGAATGTGTTGTTCAAAGAAATAGGCAAAGATAACAATATAAACCCTATTAATATTGCATATGTATAAAAAGAAAACAGTTTTCTCGCAACGGTTTCGCCGACAAAGATTTTAAACATCATTCTCTTAGTAAAGAAATTTTTTATACTCTTGTTTTTCATATTAGATATCATTATAATAGATTATTAAAAATTTTATTTTATTTAATTTGGATTATAATAAAGATTATTTATTTTCAAAAATTGGAAAAAAATTATGATTAATAAAGAGTATTGTATTATAGGTGTTGACGATTTTGGGCTTAAGCTGGCTGAAAATTTGAAAAAAGCAGGAATTAACATTCTTCTTGTTGACAATAATGCAGAAATAATAAATTCACAATCGAATAACTTTTTACATTTACGTACTTTAGATGCTACTAATTTATCGGCACTAAAGTCGCTAGATTTAGATCAATTTGATGCTGTTGTTGTTTGTGTTTCTACAATGGAAAACTCAATATTAATCGTTTCAAACTTGAAACAATTGAAAGTAAAAAATATAATAGCTAAAGTTAAGAGTGATATTCAGAAAAAAGTTTTATCAACAATAGCAGGTTCTAGTATTGACATTATTTGACCTGAAGAATCAATTGCACAGATGCTTTCTTTCTCTTTGGCGCATGATCTAGATATAAATTTAAATTCGGAAAAAAATGGTATTGTTACTATTCAATTACCGGTTAAAAATAATGAAATTTTCAACAAAACAGTTGAAGAAATTGAAAAAAATCATAAAGTTAGTTTGATTTCAATTTCCAGAGAAAACGATATTATTTTTCCTTTAAAGAATAGTGAGTTCATTTTGAGAAACGATTTAGTTTCGCTTTCATGTAAAAACAATGCCATAGATGAAATAGCAGAATTGTTCAGTAAACAATAATTTTTATTGTCTGCTGACTTATATAAGGTTTATATATGAACACCCTTTTAAAAAATATGTCGAGATATATATTCAAAAAGAAATTTTCACTTCTTTCTTTAGTTGTGTTAATTTTTTTATCTATTTGAATATTTTTTACTTGCAGTTTTTTAAGTTTAAACTTAAAATCATCTTATGAAACGCTTGTAAAAGGTGGTAATTTACACAATATTGTGATGTCTCGTAACTTTAAGACAGAAGAAAACAAGACTAATTTTTATAATGCTTTAAATCTTGAAAGATCTAAAAACATATCTCCAACATTAGAAAGTATGAATTTATCTAATGTTAATGTAAACTCTATTACAGAATTAAATCTAGTTGAAATTTATAATAAACTTAATAATTCTAATATTAATATAAGCCAAATACAAAATATAGAAAGAAATCCAAATGTTGGTTTAATTTCATTTCAATTAGGTTTAAATCAAGTTGTTTATAGTGGTTTTTTAAAAACATCAACTAATCAATTACCAGACACACCATTACCAGGTAAAAATGGTAATCTTTATGGTCTTAATTATAGAAATTTTGATTCTATTAATATTTCTTATTCAAACAAAAAACAAAACAAAGACTATAAAGTTATTAAATACAATGACAATTATCAAATTGATAAATTAATGGTCTCAAGTGGTTCTGAATTACCTTCATTTATTAACTTTAAAAGTATATATAATTTATCAACTGAAAATCTTTCATATAACCAAATAACTCCAGAAATTCAAAAAAGTATAGACGCTAGAATTAATATTCTTTATTTCATGTCATTAGCTAAATGAAGTAAATCAGGCATGCCATTTATTCAAGCATATGAAATAACTAATAAAATATCAAAGATTGATAAAACATTTGATCCTTATAACTTTACAAAATATGCTGGTTTAACCGCAGAAGAGACTAACATACTTACAAAATGTAAATCTTATTTAACTTTGTTCTTAGATAAAAAGGGTGCGGGATATTTAAATCCATCTATTGATAATTTCAAAATAGCTTTTTATAATATGACAGATCCTCTTAATATGTATAGTGGTTATTTTTCTAATTTTAGTTCTAGTCTTGCTGTTGTTTCTTCAAGATTTTTAAGGGATAACAATAAAAAAATATTTAATTTAAAAGATTTTGAACAAGCAACAAAGCCCAAGGGATCATTTATTTCTGAAAACGCTTTTAATTCTTATATGAATTCAATACCAGAAGAATATAAAGTTTATGTAGATTCAGTTCCTTTTTTAATAATAGGGCAGGGTTTAAGTCCTGATTTTATGTATCCTGTTATTGATTTTTCAAATGTTATACCTGATATGAAAAATCAAGCATTAATTTATTTAAATGATGCTGGTTATTCAAAAGTCCATGCATCTTTTCCTAGTAACACAACCGAGAATTCAATATTAATAAAATATAATGGGAAATTAAACAAAGAACAAATAATAAAAAAACTTAATGTTTTAGCTCATAAATATATGTCATTCCCCGAGAATGTTCAAATTGCATATTGATTTAATGATCCAAACAATAAATTAACCCCTTCAACTTTAAGAGTAGATTTTGTTACAAAATTAATTGATATAGTTACTAATGTTTCATTTGTTATTTCTGGATTTATTTTAGCTTTAACTATATTTGTTATTTTGTTATTTGCTAAGAGATTTATTGTTGATAATAAAAACACATTAGCTATATTAATAGCTAATGGTGTTTCTAAAATACAAGTTCTTTCAAGTGTTACTATTCTTGGTTTTGTTCCTGCCTTTATTGGTGGAATAATAGGATATGTCGCTGCTTTATATAGTCAATCATTAAGTATTAATTTATTTTCAAACTATTGAATAGCAAGCACACCAATAACTGATTTTAATTTTGGAATTTTTGCATTAGCTTTCATAATTCCTATAATCATATTCGTTCTTACAACATATGCTATAGGTTATTGATTATTAAGAAGTAGTGCTCCAAAATTATTAAAAGAAGACAACACATTTAAAGTAACATGATTATTATTGATAACAAAGAAATCTATTGATTGAGCTTCTACAATAGTTAAATTTAGATTTTCATTAGCTTTCTCTGCAGTAAGTAAAATAGTTATATTAACTTTCATTACAACATTAATCTCTTCAGTATTTTTATTTATTTCCTCATCAGCAAATGCTTTTCAGAACGTAACAAGAAATGAATTAAGAACTAACAAAACAAGTTTTGAAATAGAATTAGAAACTCCAACAATTCAAGGTGGACAATATTATCCTGTTGATTTTTCAAAACTTGGTATGTCTAGTTTTTATCCTGAACCATCTTTAATATCTAAAAGCCCTCTTTATCAGAATGAATTATCTAAATCAAAATTATTTCAACAATGATCTTCATTACAATGACCAAGTGGTAGTGATGTGTCTTCTTATTTAAGTAATCCTTTTTTCTTAAAAAATATGACACAAATGCAAATTATTCTTGATAATACATTTGGTGGTGGTCAATCAGCTACAAATCCTTGAGAGAATGCTAACTCTATAATGCCTCAAAATCAAGTAAATCTTGCTAAGAATTTAAACAATGAATTTTTAACAGATGCGCTTAAAGATCAGTCTCCAATTACATTCTCACCAATGGTTACAGACCCTTTAACAACTCCAAACATTCCTGTAATTCCTACAAATTGAACCATAGGGAACATTGATACTCCTGATGTTGATAAACAAATATTAAGTGTTTCAAAAAATGCTGGTTTTATTAATGCTCAAAACATATTTGATCTTAAAAAATTAACAATAGATGAAATATATAATTTACCTAAAAAAGAATTAATGAAATTCATTAATAATTATTATTCAACACAATTAGTTGATGCTCCTTATCCTAAAGGATTATTTACAAATATAAAAAATTTAACTATTAACAAAGAAAATAACACGATTAATTTTTCTATTGATCCATCAGCCAATGTTGTTAAAAATTTATGAACAGTAAGAAGCTTTTTAATAAATAAATTATTTAAATCTTCTGATAAATATGTTGTAGGAACAAAACAAATAGAAGATCCTTGAATCAAAGGTGTATATTATAATTTTGACATTAAAAAAATCGCAAAATTATTAATAGGAATGGCTTTAAAATATAATTTAAATTTCATAAATTTTGTTACAAGTTTATTAAATGAAAATTATTATCAAAATAAACTTTATAAACTTTCATATAACTCAGTTCCGTTCAATAATGCTGAAGATGAAAAATTTGTATATGATGAAGGTCATATAATTAGCAAAAACAATTCTTCTGTAAAAATTACTGGTATTCAATCAAACTCTAGATTCATTTATTTAAAAAATCAAAATAATGACTCAATTAATCATTTATTATTTGAAAAACAAACAGATGGGTTATATCCATTAATTATAAATTCATATGCTGCAAAAGCATATAATTGAAAAATAGGAAGTATTGTTGATTTTCAACCTACTAACACAGTAGAAAGATACAACAAAGCTATTATTCCAACAACATATAAATTTAAAGTAGTTGGAATATCAAATCTAAGTCACAACTCTGAATTCTTTACTTCTATTGAAATAGCTAGAAAAATTATTGGTCTTAATAAACCAGAATTTAACACTCCAAATACTGGAAAATCATTTAATGGTATATTCACCAAAAATAAGAAACCATATTTATTAATTAATAACATTTCTTTATATAGTCCTTCTGGCTTATATCCTGTCGGTAGTTACTATGAAAACTCAGGTGTAATCAAGAAATTGATTATAGGAATTTTAAAAAACACAACTAAAAAACAAAAAGAATATGATGCTATTTGAAGAGGTTTCTTTGATCATCCAGTAATGCTTAATGGAACCTTAACAGATAAAACAACATTCACTAATAAACTTAATGCCCTGAGCATTAAAGACGAAACAACTCTTGGACCGTTTGTTGTATCTCTAATAAATGAACTTAATGATGTATATGGAAATATGATTTATCTAACATTATTAAAAAATCCTTTATCAACATTAGATTCTGTTAGAATATTTCAAGAATTAACAACTACCTTCCAAACATTAGAAGGACTAATAGCCGCATTGGTAATCGTTCTTGGAATGTTAATAATGTTCTTATTATTATGAATGATGATGAATGATTCAATTAAACTAGCCGCATTATTAAAAACACTTGGTTTTAGTGATTTTAAAAACGCCATGAACTTCTTCACTTTGTTAATACCTATATGAGCATTTACTGCTGTATTAACTATCCCAGTTACTATGTTAATCCTTGAAATGTTTAGAACATTTGCTTTTGCAAATATAAACGTTTACTTACTAATGCCACTTAACATATGAGCGTTCTTTATAATTTCATTTGCATTTTTTGCTTTCTTTGGATTAATATTATTTATAAGTGTTAAGTTCTTTGAAAGGTTAAATGCTGTTGAAGCATTGAAATGATAATTTAATAAATTATAATAAATGTGTTATGAAAGATTTGAAAAAAACTAAATTTAATTTTTATATATTCTTTAATCTATTGATTGCTATTGTGAATATCGCAATAGTGATCATTTTGGCTATATTCGTAAATAATAAGATATGAACAATCGTTTATTCATTATTATCAATACTAATGTTTAATGCAGGGTTTGCTTTTTGAATAGTGAACTCAAACAAAAGAACTACGAAATCAAAACTAACTTGACTTCTTTTGTTTTTGATTTTTCCTTTCTTTGCTTTCTTTATTTTCTTATTTTGAGGAAGAACTCCTTTTAAATACAAATCAAAGAAAAATTACATCAAGACAGAAAAAAAATATATTAGTTTATATAACTACTCATTATTCAATGATTTAATGTCTATTAAAGGCCAAACACTTGCTTCTAACTTTTTAACTCTTGTTAGATATAACTACAACACTTGCCAAGAGCCTGTCTTTACTAAAAATCACATTACTATTATTAATCAAAACACAGCAATGTTTAAAACCTTGTTTGATTCTATAGAAAAGGCAAAAAAAGTTGTATTTATCCAATATTACATTATTAGTGAAGGTTTTTATTTAAACACCTTAATAGCTTTATTATTAAGAAAAGCAAAAGAGGGTGTAAGAATTTATATTCTTTTTGATAGAGTTGGATCATTAAAAATATTTTCTAAACAACTGACCCAAAGATTATGTCAAGAGAAAAATATAGAAATTGCATTCTTTGAATCAAAGAATGATTACAAAATAAGATCAACTACTAATTTCAGATCACATAGAAAAATGTTAATAGTTGATAATGAAATTTGTATTTATGGTGGCTCTAATCTTGGTGATGAATATTTATCAATGAGAGAAGATTATGCAAACTGACATGATCTTAACTTTTCAATAGAAGGACCATTAGTTCAAAGAATGTTATTCTCATTCTTTTCAGATTGAGAAAATCAAGGTAATGAAGCTCTTGTTAAACACCTTGCTTTATGAAAACATGTTCATCCATCTAAAAAAATAACAGTTAGTTTTTACAAATTAAGAAGACAATTCTTCAGAAGAGCCAAAAAAATAATAGCTGAAAACATTGAATGAAAACCAAGACAAGAAAGAGACCTATTTAATCATCTTAAAAATGAAAATATAATTAAAGAATTTCCTAAACAAGAATTTGAAATTATTGAACATGAAGAAAATATAGATCATAACTTAGTTTCTTTTATAAACACAGGACCAAGAAATTATACTGATTTCTTAACTGAACAAATAATTTCAAGTATCTCAAGAGCCAATAAATCTATTAGAATAATTACTCCTTATTTTAATCCCAATGATGAAATATTTACAGCAATAAGATCAGCTGCTGCTTCTGGTATTACAGTCGACATTGTTGTTCCTGGAGTTAAGAACAATCAATGATTCTTACTTTACATGAATAGAATGAATTATTGAAAAATAATGAGAAGTAATGTTACTTTCCATGAATATAATGGTTTTGTTCATACAAAACTTATATTAGTTGATGATAGAATTTCTTTAATTGGAACATTCAATATGGATCTTAGATCTTTAAATTCAAATTATGAAAGTATGATCATAATTTATAATGAGGAGATCAACAAACAATTAACTGATTATTCAAAAGAATTATTAAAAAATTCTGCAAAAATTGACAGAACATATCTTAAAAAGAAACAAAATTTAAGTGGTAATTTTGTTACTTATTTACTAAGATTAATTCAACCATTACTATAAGGAGAATTAAAATGCAAAAGTATACTAGAAAATATATAATTAATTCCAAGCTCGGAATTGAATATACTAAAGCAACTAAAATAGTAAATTTCACATTTGCATTTAAATCAAGTATTAACTTCAAAGTAAATGACAAAATTTGTGATGCTAAATCTTTAATAAATTTAATGGCTCTTAATATCAAACAAGGTGATGAATTAGAAATGATAATAACAGGCGAAGATTCATCAGAAGCTATTGATTCAGTTGAAAAACTATTAAGAGATATTAAAGTTATTTAATAACTAAAGGACAGTAATATGAAACAATATACAAATGCTATAAGACACTTAGGTATCAAATCAATCAAAAATGCTAATAACGGACATGCAGGTATGACAATAAGTGCCGCTCCTATAAATTATTCGATTTATAAATCAAACTTTAAAATAACTTCTAAAGATCATTTATGAATTAATAGAGATAGATTTGTGCTTTCTGGTGGTCATGGCGTTATGAGTTTATATCCTATACTAGCTTTCATGGACTTATTAGACATGAAAGAAATGCAAAATTTTAGACAATATAAATCTAAAACACCAGGACATCCTGAAAGTTTTTTAACTCCTTATATTGATGCTTCTACTGGACCGCTTGGACAGGGTATAGCATTAGGCGTTGGAATGGCTTTAGCTGAATCTTATTTATATTCTCAATTCAAAGAATTGAAAGGTCTAATTGATCATCACACTTATGTAGTAGCTGGTGATGGTGATATTCAAGAAGGAATATCATATGAAGCAATGAGTGCTGCTGGTAAATTAGGTTTAAACAAACTTATAGTTTTACATGATTCAAATGATTGACAATTAGAATCTTCAGTTCAAGAAGTAAATGCAGAAAACTTAGAAAAAAGAATGCTAAGTATGAACTGAAATTATATTAAAACTAATAATGAAGAAAAAAACATTCTTACTGCTATTGAAAAAGCAAAGAAATCTTCAAAACCAACATTCATTGAAGTTAAAACAATTATCTCCGAAGGACTTAGTGTTCAATCCACAGTTAAAGGACATGGCCCTTCAATAAGCGATGAAGAATACAATAAATTTTTAAATCATTTTAATCTTAAAGATAATGGTTGAGAGTTTTCAGAAGATATATATTCTGAATTTAAATCAATAGTAAGTTCTGGTGATAATGAATTTGAAAAATGAAATAAATTATTAGAAAAATATAAATCAGAAAAACCAGAACTAACTAAGCAATTCATTAATCAAACAAATGGTATTTTTCAAAAAATTGAAGATATTGTTAACATTAACAAATTATCTAAAAATGTTCCTTCAAGAACCACTATTAATGAAATATTAAATCAAGTAGAAAAAGAAATTAAAGATACTTTATTACTTTCTCCAGACGTTAGTTCTTCAACGGGCGTAAGAAATAATGAAGAATCTTTTAACAAAAACAAAACTAATAACTACATTAAACTAGGTTTAAGAGAACATGCAATGGCAGGAATCCAAAATGGAATCTTATTACATGGCGGTTTAAGAAGTATATCAAGTGTCTTTATGGCATTTAGTGATTACATGAAGCCATCTGTTAGATTGGGAGCTATTTCAAAACTAAATTCAGTTTATGTATACACTCATGACAGTGTGTTAATAGGTAGTGATGGTCCTACTCATCAACCTGTTGAACAATTTGCAATGGCTAGAACCATTCCAAATACACAAACAATAAGACCAGCAGATGAAAAAGAAACGCTTATGGCCCTTTCTGAAGCTTTAAGTAGCAAAACTACTACTTATCAAATCTTGGCTTCTAGACAGAACTTAAACTCATTAGAAAGTACAAACTACAAGCTATCAGAAACAGAAGGTGGTTATATAGTCAAAGAACAAAAAGAAGCCGATCTTACTATAGTAGCTTCTGGATCTGAAGTTGGACTTGCTGTTCAAGTCGCTAATGAATTTAAAGAAATTAAAATAAAAGTTATATCAGTTCCAAATCTTAATAAATATTTAGAGTCTAAAAATTTAAAATCAGATTTGAAATCTAAATTAGGAATTTTTGCTATTGAAGCATCAAATGATCCTATGTGATATAAATTAGCAATTTATACTAATAATTTTAAATTCTTTGGAGTTAATGATTATGGACATTCAATGGATGGACAAAAACTTTATGAATTATTAGGGTTTGAAAAAAATAGTATAATAAAAGAAATTAAAGATAACTTTCTTAAATAAAACACTATAAAAAATAAGTTTTTTAAATAGTTATTTTTTAAGTTAAAAAAATTATATAATTATTTAGTATTTAGTAACTAACTAAAATTTAGAAAAGGATTTCAAATGGCCGTACCAAAACGTAGAGTAAGTAAGTCTCGTAAGGGAATGCGTCGTAGTCATCATCATTTAGAAATACAAACTTCTGTAGCATGCAAAAAATGTGGAGTTCAAAACAAACCTCACCGTGTTTGCTTGAGTTGTGGAATGTATGGTGACAAAAAGATTCTTGACATTTAATAAATGAAAAAGAATAATTTAGACAATATTAAAAACATTCCAAAAGCTACAAATTTTCAAGATCAAAAAGTTAAAACAGAAGTTGATTGATTCAAAATCAATATGATTATCTTAACTATAATATTAGGAATAACATCTGCTATTGTTTTAATTCTTGTTATTAGAATATTTGCTTAAAAACCTGTGTTTAAGTGCAGGTTTTTATTTTGCTATTAAATAATTACTTCAAATACTTATAAACAAATTATGTAATTCAAAATAACTTTTCTAAAAGTCTTTAAACACCCCTTAAAGGCTTTTTATTTGTAAATGAATACAAATATCATAAAAAGAAAAGATTAAGCCTATTCAATCGTTTATAGTACAAATAAAAACTCTTGGTTGCCCAAGAGTAAATATTAATTTTGTTTAAATTGAATTTCAATAATAATTATAAACTATTATTAAGCTTTTGCAGCAGCTTTTGCAGCCTTCTTAGCTTCTTTAATTGCTTTTTCCTTAGCAATTTCTTCAGATACTTTTTCCATATGAGCTAAAGTATATCTTGTATCACTAATAACATTAACCGCAGCATCAGTAATTTCAAGTTCTTCTTGATTTAAAACTTCGAATGAAGGTAAGTTTTTAATATTGAAGAATTTAGTTTTACTTGAAGGAGAGTAGTTAGAAATATTAGTATCAGGGTTTTTTTCTATTTTTTCAAGTTCATCTTCAATGATCTTAACTAATTTACTTAGTTTTCAACCATTATCTGAAATTTCATATTTAACTCTATAAGCAGTGTCAACTCATATACCTTCTGCTTCTTCATCATTACCAGGCATTCTTGTTGCTTGTAAAAGACTAGCGTCATTAGATTTTTCTTTAATTATATCTATGTCAATATCTTTACGTCTAAGTGGTTTAGATTTGACTGGTTGAGGTTCTTCAACTTCATGAGCTAATTCTGGAGTTGGTTCAGGTTCATATTCCATTTCTGGTTGATGTTCAGGTTCTGGTCCAGATTTTAATTCTGATTCTGGTTGAGATCAGAATTCAGGTTCTGCAGTTGGTTCTGGTTGATGTTCAGGAATTCTTTTTTCTATAATTGTAGTTTCAATAATTTTTTCTTGAACAATTGGAGAAAGAGATATTTCTTCTTCTTTCATTGGAGTGTAAATTGGTTCATATGAATCAATTGTTGAATCATCTTCAAATGAAACTTCTACATCAGTACCAATTGGATCTTCTTCATTAGAAGAATGAATCATTTCAGCATCATCAACAATTGGAATTAATTCAGCTTCTTGTTCTCCATCAACAAATAATTCTTTTGGTTGACAATCAAGACATTGTTTTGAGTAAAGAACAGTACTTCCTGTTTGTTCAGTTTCTGGTAATTTAGCAACTGGGTTTTTATTACATTCATTACATTTATCAATATCATTGTTGAAGTGTTCAAGAGTAACACCGATATTTTCTGGAGTTGGTTCTTTATCAACAACTTCTTTGATAACTTCTTTTTCTTCTACTTCAACTGGAAGTGGTTTTTCGCCATCAGCATAAGCAGTTAAATCAACTTCGATTTCAGGAATAAATCCGGGCATTCATTCAACTTCATAAATTGAATGATTAGAATTAGAATAATCTTCATAAGCATCGATTAATTCAGGATCTCTTTTAACTCTATATATTAATTCTTCAGGTTCATCTTCTAAGAAGGCAATTCTATCTTCTTGTTCTTGTTTTTGAATTATTTCTTCTTGTTCAAATAAATCTTCTATTAATACTTCTTCATCATTACGATCAATAATAGAAGAAGGAGTTTGAGTCACAAAAGAAATTACATCATCAATATATTCAATAGTGTTTTTCTGATGAACTTCTTTTTTATCAGCCAACACTATTTTTTTACAAACATCTGTTGGATTATCTAAATGAATAGGATAAGAATAATTTAAACGACTGTCGTTTTCAGCAAATTTATTAATGTTTTTCAACATGTTCTTTACGCTAGTAGCATCAGACTTTCTTTGTCTTGCAAGATTAATAATTTTTTTCTCATATTTTTCTAATTCAATAATATATTCTTTGAATGAGTCAAAATATTTAGAAAATTCATTTTCTTTAATAATATTGATGAATCTAAGTAATTCTCTTAATTCTTCTAAAAGGATTTTTTGTTTAAGAACATTTATAATTGCCTTCTTTTGAGAAGCAACTACACTGTAACCTTTAATTTTATTAATTGATATAGTTTTTAAAATTTCAATATGTTCTGATCTTAATAATGCTAATAAATTAGAGAACTCTGAAAAGAAAATAAGTTTTTCAGAATAAATACAAATCAATTCATTCATACTTTTAATTGAAGAAATTGCAATTAAAATTCTAACTTGTTTGTCTTTAACAATATGTTCAGCAACAATTCTATTTCTAACAACTTTTTTAGCATTGTCACTTAAAGTTTCTTTATCAGATTTAATAACTTCATAGAAGTTTAAATCTTCATTAACAGTAATTATATTAACTAATAATTTAACATTGGCTCTTAAATTATTGAATGTTTTAACTTCTGATTCTTCAAGTAATTTTAATGTTTTTCTAATTTCAGCAAAAGTCTTTTTAGAGTTTAATTTAATATGATAAATATATTTATTTTTATTTTTTGATAAACTCAAATCTGTAAGATCAAAAATGAATTTTTTAGATGTTTTAATTAACTTATCAAAATGACGATATTTATTTGTAACATTCATTACGATAAATAGATCTTGAATAATAGTTTTTAAAACAACATTAACAAAACTACCTGTTTTTTCTTTGTCTCTTCAGTTTGAATTATTTTTAAGTTCTTCTAATGAAAGTTCAGAAAGATTTAATAATTTTTGGTATACACGTGGATTATTTTCAAATATTCCAACATTACCTAATTTTGAAAAAGGTTGGTTAGGGTTAAAATCTCAATTTCTATATGTATTAGCAATATCAATATTAATAGTTTCTTTTGCTTCACATAAAATTTCTTCTGTAATTTTTTGTGAGTATAGTAAAGAACTTACGTAGTTGATTTCTTCTTTAAGAATAGAATCATTAACATTAGTGTAAATAATTGGGTTTTCATTTACTACTAAATTTTTTTTATTTTTATTATTCATTTTTTTATCCTAATTTAAACTCTTCTTTTTAAATCTTGCTTTCAACATAATTAATTAAGTTTTTAATATAGATCTGTAAATTTGTAAAATCTAAATTTGCAGCATCTGTATAAAAATTACCTAATAAAATTATTAATCAACTTATTTTTTGTTTATACATAATAATTTCATCATGAGAGTGTGCAATTTTGATATTCACTAGTAATTCTTGAAGTTCTAAGTTTGTAATTACAATTTTTTGAATTAAAACATTAACATCTACTTTGAAACGATTTACTTCTTTTGTTCCAACACTTAATTCAAATTGATCTCTTAATAAATCTTCATCAGTTAAAAATTGATGTAGATTAATGTTTGATTCAATATCATGTAAATCATAATCTAAATATTTAGCTAAATAAATAGGTTTATTATCTACAATCAATCTTAAAAATTTACCCTTGTTGTTGTATTTATGAACAGACACAAATTTAAAGAAATCATGATTCAATGCTCATTCTTCAGACATTGTGTTTACCAAAATTGAATTTTTAATTTGTTCTTCTGATAAATTTTGAAGTTCTAAATCATTATGTCCTAAAAACTCTTTGTTTATTTGAGGAGTTGTTTTATTCTTATTTTTCATTTTAGCTTTAGCCTTAGTTTAATTTCATATATTTAATCTTTACTCTATTACATATAAAGCACTATTGGAATAATTATAATACTTTTTTGATTTTCTAATTTATTTTTTCTCTTTCATGTGAGGAAATAATAAAACATTCTTAATGCTATCTTGTTCAGTAAACAGCATTATTAATCTATCTATACCTATTCCTAATCCTCCAGTTGGAGGCAAACCATATTCGAGAGCATCAATGAAATCATTATCAATTTCATTGGCTTCATCATTGCCAAGTTCTTTCTCTCTTACTTGTTCTTCGAATCTTGATAATTGATCAATTGGATCATTTAATTCACTAAAAGCATTTGCAAATTCTTTTTGTCCAATAAACAACTCAAAACGCTTAGTGAATCTTTCATCTGAGTAATCTTTTTTAGATAATGGACTAACTTCTACAGGATGTCCTCAAACGAATGTTGGTTCAATTGCTTTTTCTTCACAAAAGTTTTCAAAAAAAGCATTTACAACATGTCCATATGTTTGTTCGTGTTTTTCTAAAGAAATATTGTGTTTTTTAGCGATTTCTAAAGCTTCTTTTGTTGATTTCACTTTGAAAAAATCAATACCTTTTACTTCTTTAATAAAATCAACCATATGAATAACCTTAAAAGGTTTGGAAACATCAATGTCAAACGATCTATATTTAAATATCGTTTTATTTAATTTTTTAGAAATTTCTTTAAAAATTTCTTCACAAATAACTAACATTTCTTCCATACCAGAATATGCTTCATAAAGTTCTAAAGAAGTGAATTCTGGATTATGAGTTGTATCCATTCCTTCATTTCTAAAAACTCTTCCAAGTTCATAAACTTTTTCAAAACCACCTACAATGATTTTTTTAAGATGAATTTCAGTTGCTATTCTTAAATAGTAATCTCTATCCAAAGTATTATGATGAGTTATGAATGGTTTTGCAGCAGCACCACCTAAAGTTGGTTGTAAGACTGGAGTTTCAACTTCAAAATAATCTTTATTATCCAAATAGTTTCTAATTATTTTTATTATCTTACTTCTAAGTACAAAAATTTCCATTGTTGAATCATTAACAATAAGATCAAGATATCTTTGTCTTGATCTTATTTCATCATCTTGAAGACCATGAAATTTTTCTGGTAATACTTTTAAAGATTTTGTAACTATTTTAATTGTTTTTACATATATAGTTATTTCACCAGTATTAGTTTTAGTTGGTACACCAGTAATTTTTACAATGTCACCAAAATCAAGTGATTTAAAAACTAAAAATGTTTGTTCGTCTACTTCTTTTTTATTTACATAAAATTGTAGTTTAGCTGAAAAATCTTTAATAACACCAAAGGTTTGTCTCAAAGAAACTAGTCTTCCAGCTAAAGTGAATGTCTTATTTGTTTTTTCTTTTAATTCTTCTTTTGAAAATTTATTGAATTCATTTTTGAATTCACTTAAGCTACATGTTCTCTTGACTTTTTCAATTTCAAAAGGATTGTTCTTTTCTTCTTGTAGTTTTTTTAATTTTTCTCTTCTTATTAGTTCTTGATCAGTAAATTCTCTGCTCATTTTAATATCTCTTTTTCGTTACAAATAATAATTAAAATTATAGTATACAAATTATAAAAAAGAGTAAATTAAAAAAACTTATAAAAATAATTAAATAATTGTTTATTTTCAAAAGAAAAATTTAATAAAATAGTATTAAGTTTATATTGGGGAATTTAATGATTAAGAAGAGAATAATCAAAATAGGTCTTGTTGTTTCTATGATTGGTTTAATAATTGGAATGTTTGTAGCATTTTTATTTAATTGAAATTCAAATCCCACTTTTTTATATATGGCAGGTTCTTCTTCGGTTCATCCGTTAATAGAAAAAATATCAAAACTTTATTATAAAGACACTGGAACCCAAATAATTTCAGGCGCTGGTGGCTCTGGTGTTGGAATCCAATATATTATTAATAATAAAAAAAATGTTGGGCTTGTTTCAAAAACTCCATCTTCAAAAGTTGCAGGAGTTCCAGCTAACGGAACTAATGTTGCAATCACAGGAACTAATAGTGAAGTGTGAGAAAAATCAAAAATAAAAACTGCAACGATTGCATGAGATGGAATGGCATTAATTTATAAATTACCTCCAAATGAAAATAAATATCCAAAATTAGTTATAAATCAAAAGAATATTTTAGATTTGTTCAGAGCTTTTGCGGGCTTTAAAACTTATAATCTTAATATGTTACAAAGCGATTTACCATCATATCAAATAAAACCATTTGCCAGAGTTGGAGGAGCTGAAGCCTCTGGAACCGCTGAATCTTTTTTTGAATATACAGGACTTGTTAATCATTCTGATTTAGATGCAAAAGAGTTTGATCCACTTAAAAATGGTAGTTACGGTCCCATAACTGAACAGACTGCAGAATCTAATTTACAAGCTTTTCAACAAGTTAATAATTACAATACAAATAAAAACATTGTTAAAATGGTTTATTTATCTGCGGGATTTGTTTTAAACAATATAGAAGAAATAAGAAATAATGGTTTTGTTATAGCCGAATATCAAGGACCAAACGAACAATCTCCAAGTCCTTTAAACTTAAATAATATTGCCAATGGTTATAATTGATATAGACCATTTAATCTTTTGTTTAGAGTTGATGAATATAAAATTGTTAATCAATTTTTTGATTGATACTATAAAAACATAATAAAAAAACCAAATTCCGAACTTTATAATTTAATTACTTCATCTGATTATAAACCAATTAACGAGGCTCAATTTAACTCCATGTGTTTAAAAATCAATGGAAGCATGGATTTCTTTGTTAGTGATTATCAATTATTAAAAAATTCAGAACAATATATTAAAAGAAAAAACAAAGACACTTGATATGGTGCTATTTAATGAAGGTATTAAATGAATAAAATAACTAAAAACAAATTGTTAAGTAATTCAATTGCGAAGATTGTTTCACAAATTGCAGCTTGATTATTGTTATTTATTTTTGTTGGATTTGTTGGTTTTATAATATGAAAAAGTATTCCTGGTTTTCAGGCATATGGTTTATCAAACATATTAGGAACTGATAAATTTAATATTAATAATCCAGACATTAAACACGCCTCAATATGAATGCCATTAGCTATTACTTTATTAATATCTGTTTGTGGATTAATAATTGCAATCCCTTTAGCAATTAAAACTGCTACATTTATTAAATTTAGAATCAAATCTAAGAAGCTTGAAAAAGCTATGAGAATATCAATAGAAATTATGGCTGGAATCCCATCAGTTGTATTTGGTCTTTTTACTTTAAGTTCTTTAGGTTCGGCTGTTGATGCAATTTTTCATTTAAATTCATCATCAACTGTATTATCTGCGATATTTATGATGGGATTCATGTTGATTCCTACAATAATATCTCTAACTCTTAATTCTTATGACAATATAGATTTTGGATTAATAGAAAACTCTATAACATTGGGAAATACAAAAACAATTGCTATTTATAAAGTTTTCAAAAAACAATCTAAAGGAGCGATATTGGTTGCTGTATTAATTGCATTTGGTAGAGCAGTTGGTGAAACAATGGCTGTATCTATGCTATTAAGTTCTCAAAATTATAATGATATATTCTCACAAGGAATATGAGCTGTACTTACTTCTTCTTTAAGTCCATTAGGTTCTGTAATATCTGTTGGTATGTTTAGTGAAAATGGCGGGGAAAGTTTAAGAGGATTACTTTATGCTTTTGGAATAATATTATTCATAATTATAACAATCATTAATGGTTTTGTTATTTTCCTAACTAAAAAGAAAAACAAGAGTAAATTCATAAGATTAAATGCCATATTTAATAAAATTATGCAAATCTTATGCTTTGTTCCAAATCAAATTATTCAAACATTTGAAAGCATAACTTATAAACCTTCAAAAAACATTAACGTAAATACAACTAAACAAGAAATGTCTGAATATATTTCAAATAGAATTAAAACAAATAAGTTTAAAAATGTATCAACTTGATATAAATTTGGATCTGAAGCAATCTGTGCAAGTGTGGTATTTGGTTTTGTTTTATGAATAGTACTTGATATATTAATTCGTGGATTGTCTCCAGAAACCTTACAAAATAATACAATATTTGATTATGGAATGAACACAACAGGACAAGCTGCTTTAAATACTCTTTTATTGATATTTACTACAACTCTTTTTGTATTACCATTTTCTTTAGTGCTTGCAGTTTATTTAAATGAATTTTCAAGAAATAGATGACCAAGAAAAACTATGTTGTTTGCAATGGACTCATTATCTTCAACTCCATCTATATTGTTTGGTATGTTTGGAATGGCGTTCTTTATTCAAACAATGGGACTTACAATGGCAGGTAAAATGGGTAACTCCTTATTGGCTGGTTCATTAACAATTGCTCTTGTTGTATTACCAAACTTAATTAGAACAATACAACAAGGTTTAAACAATGTATCAGATGAAATAAGAATGAATGCTTATTCTCTTGGTAATTCTAAATTTGAAACTATTAGAAAATTAGTATTACCAATAGCACTAAACCAAATAGTTACTTCTGTATTAGTAATGATTAACAGAATTTTATCCGAAACCGCTCCTTTATATTTAACAGCGGGTTTAAGTTCTGCAAATTCTGTGGCTATTATGTATCCAGGACAGACACTAACAACAAGAATATATTCTCAAATGTTTGGAACCAATTTAAGTTCTTCTTATGGAATAATGTATGAATCAGCACTAACCAATATATTTTTAATTGTTATTATGATTATGATAGGTTATTTATTAATTCCTAACTATAAATACTTTATTGAAAAAATTAAATTTAGTTTTTATGTTTATGATCAAACTAAAGATATTCATCAATATGTTCCAGAGCAACTCATGAAGAATCAAAGAGTTGGCAATCAAATATTTATTTCAAATTCTCAACTAGAAGAATTTAATATAAGCAAAAGAAAAAATAAATATTTCTTGAATAATTTCAAGTTTATAAAAATTAATTACATATCAGATGAAAAATTATTGATTATGGAAAAGAACATAAATCAAATAACAGAAGAAAAATATGAAAACTACATTCAAAGGAGATAATATGAAGGATATTAATTTATCAACTGCAAAAAGCACAAAAGAAATGAATCCATCAGAAATTGATAGAGAATTGTTTCTAATGTCTAAAACTAAACAAGTGTTTTTCTTATTGTCTTTATCTTATAAACAAAAACAAGAATATATTCAATACAAAAAATTTCAAAAAAAGAAAAAATCTACTGTTAAAAAAGATTTTAATAATGAAAACGCATTTGAAGTTAGAGATTTTAATTTATGATATTTACACGGAAAAAAACAAGCATTGTATGATATTAATGTAAATATTAAGAGAAATAAAGTAACTGCTCTTATTGGACCTTCTGGATGTGGTAAATCTACTTTTTTAAGAAATCTTAATAGATTAAATGATACTATTGAAGGAGTATTAACTAGTGGTGATATTTATTTTGACAAAGTAAATATTAAATCGAAATATCTAACAGAACTTGAACTTAGAACAAGAGTGGGATTAGTTTTTCAAAAAGCTACACCATTTCATATGTCTATATATGATAATGTTGCATTTGGTCCTAGATCACATGGAATTAAAGATAAAAAATTATTAGACAAAATAGTTGAAAACTCTTTAAAATCTGCTGCTTTATGAGAAGAAGTCTCTGATGAATTAGATAAATTAGGGACAGATTTATCTGGTGGTCAAAAACAAAGACTTTGCATAGCAAGAACTATTGCTTTAAATCCTGAAGTTATACTAATGGACGAACCAACAAGTGCTTTAGATCCTATTTCGACTGGAAAAATTGAAGAATTAATTTTACAATTAAAAGAAAAATTTACTATAGTAATAGTAACCCATTCTATGAATCAAGCTTCAAGAGTTAGTGATGAAACTATATTCTTTTATAAGGGATTAATAAAAGAACATAGTGATACAAGAGAATTATTTACAAATCCCAAAGAAAAAATTACTAAAGATTACATTTCTGGAAAGTTATAATTATGAGTTCAAATTACTTAATGATGAAAGAAGAAGAAGATAAACTTTTTCAAACTATTGTTAATTTTTTCAAATTAACAATAGAAATCCATGAATATAATATGTCAGTTTTAACTGAAGAAAAAGGTTTTAACAAAAATCAATTAAAGACAGTTAGGGCTTTAGAAGCACAATCAAATGCTTTTTATAATGATATAGTTGACGAAGCTTCTTGATTAATTCAGAAACACAGACCAAGAGCTTCTCACTTAAGATATTTAATTGCTTCTATTAATACTGCTAAAGAATTAGAAAGAGTTTCTGATTATGCAGTAGATATTTCAGAACTTTTAGAAAAACCAGAATTTGATAATGAATCAAAAAAGGATTTTATAGAAGTTTATACCAATGCTTTTAAATTAATCAAAAAAATGTTTAAATCTTTTAAAGAAAAATCTGTTAAATTTGATGTTAAAAATAAAACACAAACTAAACTTGTTGAATATTCAGACTTTGTTAATTCTTCAATTTATCAAGTTATAAAAGAAACTAAAAAAATTAAAGAAAATGATGTTTATAAGACAAATATAAACATAATAATAGCAATTACCAAGATCCAAAGAGTAGTTGAACATGTTTATAATATTTTAAAAGCATTTAGTTATGTATCTATTCAATCACAAGAATAAAAAAACCAAGAATATAATTCTTGGTTTTTTTAATACAATTAAATAAAATTAAAATGAAGATTGTTATAAAATACAAGTAATGTATGTTAAGGATAAACTATAAAATTATGAATAAAATTAACAAGAAAATTGCATTAGCAAGCTCTTTAATTATTGGCGCTTCGATTGTTACTGGAGTCACTGCTCCGCTTTTAATGAATACTAAAATAAAATCAATAAAAAATGCAAATCAAGTTACAGAAAACAATCAAACAAGTGCTAAAAATGTAACTATAGCAATTGAAACTGCCAGATTTCAAGCCGCGTTTGCTAATCTTACAATATCTGAAGTTGTTGACAAATTTAACAAGTTGTCATCTTTTGCTGAAAAAGCCAAATTTTTAATAATTAAAGATGAATCTCTAAAAACTTGCAAAGCAACTGATGTATTGAGTGATGTAATTTTGGTAGAAAATCCAGTCAATAAAATCAAATTCATTTTTATTAAAAAAGATGGTTATATTATTACTGACAAAACTGGAATCTCACTAAATAGTAATGGTGATTCTGCTCCACAAAATAATGTTAATATTGAAGTTTCTGTTAATTTTGCAAATTTCGAAAAAGATTTTGCTAATTTAAATACAATGGAAATAATTTCTAAATTTAATAATTTATCAACAATTGCTGATAAAGGCGCATATCTAATAATTAAAGATGATAAACAACAAACTCATAATCCTGCAGAAGTTTTTGATGATATATTTTTAAGAAAAATTTCTAAAAATAAAATTCAATTTATTCTTGTTAACAAGAATGGATATATTGTTACTGATAAAACTGAAATCTTAACAAGCAATGTTCCTCCAACACCAGAACCAATTCCCCCAGCGCCTGATCAAGGTGGCGGAGATAACCAAAACCCAGATCCAGTTCCTCCAGCACCCGACCCAATTCCACCAAAACCAGATCCAGACCCAGTTCCACCAACGCCAGACCCTGAACAACCAATTCAATTAGATGTTAAACTTGATCAGAAAAAATTTGAAGCAAAATTCAATTCTCTAGAATCACTAGAAGAAATAGTTAAATCATTTAATTCTTTACCTTATAAAGAACAAATACAATTTTTCAATATCACCGGAGCTACAACTGCTGATAAAGAACCATTTACAGACATCGTGGCTTCTATAAATAAAAAAACCAATAAAATAGAATTTAAATTCACCACTTCTCCAGGATATACGCTTGGAACAAATGACATAATTACATTGCATGAATTTAAAATTTCAAAATTTACTATTGGAGAAATAATAGCAATATCTGTAGCTGTTATTGTAGGATTAACACTTTTAATTGCTGCATTTTCAACTATTGCTAAAAATAAAAAATAAGCATTTTTTTATTTTTATATTCATAAATCAAAAGACAAAAGAACACTAATAAACGGTGTTCTTTTTTAAATTTATCCTTTAAATTTGTATTAATAATTTAAACACCTAATTGGAAAATCCTTCTAAAATTAAGTTAGTAAATTAAAAAATTTACATTTAAGGAACATTATGAAAAAACTAAATAAAAAAATTATATTAGCGAGTTCTATATTTGTCGGAACAGCTATTTCAACATCCGTTATAGTTCCTATGGCAGTTAATTCAAGGAGCAAAAATTCTGTTATAAAGAATGCAAAAACGACCGAATTAATTAAAAACAAAAAGGGTTATGATGTTTTAAAACATAATCCTGCAGATAACATTATTTGAAAAGATATTATAGGTAGAGAAATTGAAATTTCACAGCTAAAACCTAATAATGCACTTGAAGGAAATGTTAATGGTATATTAGATATAACTGTAACCATTAATACACAAAAATTCACAACAAAAATGCAAGAAACAAAAACTTATAAAGAGGCAGTTGAAGTTTTTAATCATTTACCATTAATTGATAAATTACAACTTTTAACTGTTAAAAATCCTGATGAAAAAATTCTTAATAAAAATTTAGAATTAATCTTTGAAGAAGTTATAGCAAAACTTCAACCAGAAACAAATAAATTAATTTTTGAATTTAAAACAAATCCTTTATTTAAAGTTATAAATAAAACAGATAATATTTATGAAAATATAAAAAAAGAAAAACCAACTAGAACTATTAAACCAAAAGAAGAAAAATTAGAACCGGTTGTAAAACCAATTAAAACTAAAAAGCCATTAGAACTACCCAAAAATACAATTGTTGAAACAAACAAAGAATTAATAGCGATTATCAATCACTCATTATTTGCTGCAACCTTTTTGGAAAAGGTAGACCCTGAGGAAATTGTACAAATTTTCAATAAAAAGCAACTTGCTGAGAAAATAAAATTTTTAATAATCAAAACAAAACACGAAATAAATGTTTTTAAAGACATTAAAGCTATTTACAATAAACAAAACAATGAAATTGTTTTTGAACTTAAATTAATACCTGAAGTTGTTATTAAAAAACACCCGACAATTAATCTATCTGAAATAAAAACAACTCCAACACCAATTGTTAAAACACCAACAACTCCTGAAGAAATAAACAAAACAAACACTTTTTATTCACTTAGTAAAGGTGCAATTATAGGAATATCTGTTTCAGCATTAGTTGCTGTTGTAGCAATTGTTGGTTCAATACTTTCTCTAACAATTAGAAAAAAAATATAATTTAAACAAAAAAAGAAAGAAATAACTCTTTCTTTTTTTATTACAAATAAAAAAGATAGATGGTTTATCTATCTTGTATATTTATATATTTTCAAAATAATGTATTAAATTATTTTGTAGAGTTGTTAACTTTTTTAGCAAGACGAGATTTAGTTCTATTAGCCTTGTTTTTGTGGATAATACCTTTTCCAGCTAAAGTATCTAAACTTTTATAAGCAGGTGTTAAATCTTTGATTGTTTCTGCTTCATTTCTTGTTTTTTTAACAACTTTTCTCATAGCAGATTTTTGAGAATGATTATTTAATCTAATCTTCTCATCTTGTCTATGACTTTTTTCATTTGACTTAATGTTTGCCATATTTTTCCTCTTGATTAAAGTTTATTTTTATTAACTATATAATTATACTAGTTTTATTTTTTTTATTAAAAAACTTTAATTATATATTTATATAATAAGTATAAATACAGTCGGAGAATCAACATGAAAAAGATGTCAACATCACAAATTAGAAATTCTTGAATTGATTTTTTTAAAGAAAGAGATCATGAATTTATTGAACCAAGTTCATTAGTTCCTATTAATGATAAATCATTGTTATGAATAAATAGTGGGGTAGCCACTTTAAAAGATTATTTCAGTGGCAAGGAAAATCCTCCTTCTCCTAGAATGACTAATTCTCAAAAAGCCATTAGAACTAATGATTTTTTTAATGTGGGTTTAACAAGTAGACACCATACATTATTTGAAATGTTGGGTAATTTTTCTATTGGAGATTATTTTAAAGAAAAATCAATAGAGCTGGCATACGAACTTCTTATAAAAGAATGAGAAATAGATTCTAATTTATTGTGAATTACAGTGTTTCACGATGATGACATTACATTTAATAAATGAGTGTCTTTAGGAATTAATAAAGATCAAATCATTAGATGTGGAAAAGACAGAAATTTTTGAGATGTTGGTTCTGGTCCTTGTGGTCCATGTACAGAAATTCATTATGATAGAGGACCAAAATATGATCCTAAAAACATTGGACCTAGACTAATAATTGAAGATATTGAAAATGATAGATATATTGAAATTTGAAATATAGTTTTTTCACAATTCAAAAACGATGGAAAAAACAATTATGAAGAATTATTAAGAAAAAACATTGATACAGGAGCTGGACTTGAAAGATTAGCTTCTATTAGTCAAAACGTTCCAACCAATTTTGATATAGATATATTTCAAAACATTATAAAATCTATTGAAAAACACTCTAAATACAAATATGATTTGAATAACTACTTCAACAAAGAAGAAAATCAAGCAAAAATTAATTATGCATATAGAGTAATATCAGATCATTTAAGAGCAGTTGTTTTTGCTATCAATGACGGCGTAATTCCTTCTAACAAAGATAGAGGTTATATACTTAGAAGACTATTAAGAAGAACTATGGTCTTCATCAATAAACTTAAAATAACTAACGAAAATTGAATAATTGATGGAGTTAAATCCGTCGTTGAATCAATGTCAGATTTTTATTCTGATTTAAAAACCAATGAAAATAAAATAATTGAAATAATTTCTAAAGAAAACAATATATTTAAAAAAACATTAACAAAGGGATTAAAATTATTTAATGATTCTATTAAAAGCAACAAGTTATCTAATGACGTTTGTTTTGATTTAGTTGTAACTTATGGTTTTCCAATAGAACTTATAAAAGAAATTGCTGAAGAAAAAAATATTAAAGTCGATATTAATGCATTCGAAAAATCATTCAAAAAACATCAATTGATTTCAAAAAACCATAAAGCAACAGAAGCTTTAGATAATCAAAACGATTCTTTATTAAATTTAACCGTTAAATCTACTTTTGATTATGATGCCGAAGAGATGAATTCAGAAATTGTTAAATTATTCAACAATAAATTTGAAGAAGTTAAGAATCTTAAAAACGAAAATGGATTTGTTGTTTTTGATAAAACCTGTTTTTATGCAACTAGTGGTGGACAAATTAATGACACAGGAACAATAAATAATTTTATTGTTGATGATGTTTTCAAAGCGCCTGGATTACAGCATATTCATCATGTTCTTGACGCGACCTTAGAACTTAATAAAAAATACAAATTAGAAATAAATAAACACAATAGAAAATTAATAAGACATAATCACTCTGCTGAACACTTATTACATGCTTCACTTAAAACAAATATAAGTGAATCAATAAAACAAGAAGGTGCTTTTAAATCTCCTTATAAAATTACTTTCGATTTTCAACATCATGTAAAAATCAGCGATGATGATTTACAAAAAGTTGAAAATTGAATTAACAACATCATTGAAAAAGAACTTGAAGTTAAAGTCCTTAATCTTTCATTAGAAGAAGCAAAAAAAGCCGGAGCTTTGGCTTATTTTGGTGAAATGTACAAAAAACTTAAAGGAAAATTAAGAGTTATAAAAATGGGCGATGGAGAATCTATGGAATTGTGTGGTGGAACTCATGTACACAACACAAAAGATATTGAATCATTTCAAATATTAGAATATTATTCAAAAGGCTCTGGTTCTTGAAGAATTGAAGCAACCTCTTCAATAGAAAATATAGAAAATTATAAAAAGAATATTTTAAACAAATTTAAAGAAGAATTCAAAATTCTGAAAAATATATTTAAAGAAGAAAAATATGATTTAAATTATTTAGATAAAAAAATAGAATCATTCTATGAAAAATTAGAAACTTCAAAATTAAGAAATTATTCTGAAAATTTTAAAACTCTTCAAAATGAAATTAATGATTTTAAAAAAGAAAGTTATTTCAAAAACCTTGAAAACAACACTAAAAAATTAAAAGAATCATTAAGTTCAATAAATTCTAATAAGGTCGCTTTGATAGTTAATAATGAGTCTATGGATTCTATTAAAAATTCTATTAATGAACTTACAAATGAAAATAAAGAATCTATTTTCATAGTAATTAATCTAACAAACAATTCATGAAAATTCATTGCTATGATCAACCAAAATTATGCAAATGACAACAAAATAAATCTAAATCTAGAAATTGCTAAAAAATTAATGTCATCATTCGAATGCAAAGGCGGTGGTAGAAATCACTTTGTACAAGGTGGTGGACAAAGTGCAATAACTAAAGATGAAATTACTAACTTTCTAAAAAAAGAGGAATTCAAAATTGCGTAAAATTGCTCTTGATTTAGGTTCTAAAAGTTGTGGTTTTGCTATTACAGATGAAAAAGTAACAATAGCTTCAGCTATTGAAAATTTTATTTTTCCAAAACATGATTTTAATCAAGCTATCAATAGATTGAAATATTGAATAGATTTTTATGAAAATTCTATTGATCTTATTGTTTTGGGTTATCCAACTAACACTGATGATACTAAGAATGATAGAACTTATATGGTTGAAGCTTTTTATGAAAATCTTATTAGCAAAATTGACATAAAAGTCGTTCTTTTTGACGAAAGATATTCAACTAAAACAGCAACCGAAGAATTAATGAATCTTGGGTTAAAAGCTTCACAAAGAAAAAAAATAAAAGATAAAATGGCTGCTAGAGTTATTCTTGAAAATTTCATAATTAAAGAAGGTTATTAATGAAAAAAATATTATTTATGGGAACGCCGGCTATAGGCGCAAGTGTTTTAAAAACATTATTAGAAATAAAAGAAGCAGAAGTTATTGGGGTTGTTTGTCAACCCGACAGAAAATTTAATAGAAAAAAAGAAATTATTTTTTCAGAAGTAAAAGAATTAGCCTTAAAAAATAATATTAAAATTTATCAACCTGAAAAAATAGGTGATATATACGAAGAATTGAAAACTTTAGAAATTGATGCAATAATAACTTGCGCCTTTGGTCAATTCGTCCCTGATAAAATATTAGCCTTACCAAAATATAATTCTTTTAATCTCCATGCTTCTTTATTACCAAAATTAAGAGGCGGAGCTCCAATTCATTGGGCAATCATAAACAACGAAAAAGAAACTGGCGTTAGTTTAATGAAAATGATTAAAAAAATGGATGCTGGAGATTTCATCAAACAAAGCATTGTTAAAATATCAGAAACTGAAACTTATGAATCTTTGTATAACAAACTTTCTATTTCAGCTTCTGATTTGTTGAAAGAAAACTTCGAAATTCTATTTGATAATAATTTAATATGAACAAAACAACTAGAAGAACAAGCAACATTTGGATACAACATAAAAAAAGAAGATGCCATTTTAAATTTTTCTATTAATGCAAGTGATATAGAAAGAAAAATAAGAGGACTTAATAACAAACCTTTTGCTGTTTGATTATTTAATGATTTAAATATTAAAGTTTTAGAATCTAAAATTTCAAAAATAAAATCTTTAAATAAACCTGGAACCATTAATAAAGTGAATAAAGAAGGAATATTTATTAATACAAACGATTATGATTTAATAATAACTAAAATACAATTACCTTCTAAAAAAGCATTAGAAGTTAAACAAATTATAAACGCAAACAATCATCCATTTAAGGAGTTTATCATTGAAAAAATCTAAATATATTACAAAATATGATTACATCGCTTATTACACAAAACAACCAGCTATGTGATTCTTTACTAACAATGAAATAGAAAAATCATTTGAAGAACAGTTTGAAAGAGCAAAAGTTGAAGATAGTTCTATTGACTATGAAGAAGATGAGTTTTCTACTTTAGAATCCTCAAGTTTTTCTATTTATAAAGAAAACTATAAAGAGAACAAAGATGTTGATGACACCAATACTATTATTGTGGAAGGTAGAATATTAGATCAAAAATCTAAAGAACATGTTAAAAATGAATTTTCCCATCTTAATGATTTGTTAATAGTTGATTTTGATGATGACACTTACAAAGGCTTAAACAATAATGAATTATCAGAAAAAACAAATGAATTTATAAAAACAAATAAAAATTTAATTTTATTTCAACCAACTTTCATTGATGAAAAATTAAAAATAATTACTAAATGTGATGCAGTTGTAATAACAGAACATGATGTTAAAATTATTGAAACAAAAGGTACTTCTACTTGTAAGTTTGGTCATTTTCTTGATTTGTTTTATCAAAAAAGAATTATTGAAAAACAAGAACTATTAAAGAATAAACAACTTAGTTTATTTTTATGTCTAATTAAATATGAAAAATTAGATATAAAAGATGAAGTTAGTTTTGCTATTACTGAATACATTTCTCTTTCTAAAGGTGGTTATTCAACTGTTAAAAAAACAGAATATGAAAAGGCAGATCTAAAATTAGGAATTAAATACAAAAAAGAAGAAAATGTTTCAATTAATATTACTGAAATTTGTAACTTGATATTTGATGAAAATGTTTTTAATAGCAATTCACTTTTAGAAAAAATAAATTTTATTAAATCTATTTATCAAGAATTTAACTCTGTAATTCAAAACTTATGAATTCATAAAAATAAAATGAAAGAAGATGATAAACCAAAAAACTTTATACCTTCCAAAGAAGACAAATCAGAATTCAAAGATACAGATACTTGACAACAATTAAAAAAATTATATTCTTCAACCGGTTATGAATTATTCAGTTATAGTGGTAATGTTGTAGAACAAAAATCAGATTCTTTTTCTAATTTAAAACCAAATCAGTTTAATCTTTTTGATTACATAAAAAAACCACAAAAAAATCCTAATAAATATTTAGATTTGTTTTCTTCAAAAGATAACATAGTTATAAATCAAAATAACTCTCTTAATTTGTTAAAAAAGCTAAAAACAAAAAAAGTCTATTTTGATTTTGAAACCATAAATACTTCTATTAGGGTGGTAGATAATTCACTTCCTTTTATTCAAATAGTTACTCAATGTTCTGTTATTAAAGATCATTCAAATGGCGTTTTAAATGAAAAATGTAACAACTTAGTAATGGATCCTAAAAAAATAAATAAAGAATGATTCAAAAAAGTCATTGATTCTTTATATGAAGAAGAGAATGAATATAGTTATGTAGTTTATAACAAAAGCTTTGAAGAATCAAGAATCAAAGAAATGATGAGATTCATTGACGAAGATGAATATAGAATGAAGGGCCAAAAAATAAATAATAATCTTTTTGATTTGGCTGATTTTTTTGATCTTAATAAAGAAACAATATTTATAAAAGAATTAGGTGGGTTTTATTCAATCAAAAAAGTTCTTCCTCTTGTTGAAAAAAACTATCCAGAATTATATGAACAAACTGGATGTCTTGATTATAAGAAGCTTAATGTTCAAAACGGATTAGATTGTCAACAAAAAACAACTGCTAGATTTTTTGACTTATTAAGTGAAGAAGAATGAAAGCAATTGGTTGAAGACATTTCTATTTATTGTGAAAATGATGTAAGAGCTATGGTCGCTGTAGAATTATTTGTTAGAAAAATATTAGATAAAAAATAGATTTATAATATTCAAAATAGAAAAAGAAGTATTTTTTTTCTATTTAAAGGTGATAAAATCTTAAATTGTAAAATATTATTTTTTTACAATGTGTTTTTTATATGTAAATAAATTTTATAAAGTAAGTAATAAACGTTTTAAATAAGGAATAAATAGATGAAAAAAATCAATAAAAAGCTAGTTGTTTCTAGTTCTTTGATTTTATGTGGGGCATTTTTAACAAGTGCTTTTTTGCCATATAATAAATCTAACGAAATAAAAAGAAATTCGTTATTAAATAATATTAATAACAATTCTTTTAAACTACAAATTAAGGAAAAGTCATCAAACGATTTTGAAAAAATGTCTTTAACACCTGGCTCAATAGTTGCCGTTGAAGATCCATTTTCAACAGTTGATAAATATAATATATATACAACTAAAATTGATGATTTTAAAATAGATGGAAATAAGAAAATAATAGGATTTAATAATAACTTTGTTATTCCAACAAATGCCAATTATATTAACCTTTTAATCCCTGAAGGTGTTGTTTCAATTGGAGAATTTGCTTTTTCTACAGCAAACAATACTCATTCAAAACCTGAAATAACTTCGAAAATTGTTAGAGTTGATCTTAGAAGTTCTACTTTGAACACTCTTGAAAAATTTGTTTTTTTATCAGATACTTCAAGCAATTTTTCTCTACATTCAAAAATTAGAGAAGTTATTTTTGGTGTTAATAATATAACTACATTGCCTATGTATGCATTTGCGAATTGTAATAGATTGTTTAAATTGAGAAATTTTGAAAATCAAAATTCATTAAACACAATTCAATCAGGTTCATTTACTGGAACATCCATTTCTAAATTGAATACTCCAAAAAATTTAATATTAATAGGCGAGCATGCATTTAGCAATATTGCAAACATGGAATATTTTGACGCTTCTGCTTCTACCAATCTTGAAAATATAGGCAAATATGCCTTTCAAAATTCAAGAATAGATCATATTTTCATACCTGATGGTAATAATATAAATATTGATCAATTAGCTTTTTTTCCTTCAACACCAGATGTGAACGATCCTAATTCTTATTTTCACAGAATAAGAAATGTTAATTTACCAACAAAATTTACATTTTCTCAACTTTATAATTTTGGCATTCTTGACAACGATAGAAATGAATGATTCCCTACATCAGCGCCTGTGCAACCTATTGACATTGGTTTCGATAAAGTTAAATTTTATAATGATTTTGTAAAAATTAATGGTTCTGTAGAAAGCTCATTAAAAGAATTATCTAAAGCGCCTAAATCAACATTAGCAAAATATTTAATTTTAAATAACTCTCCTGAACCAAGTTTAATACCTATGAGTTATTTAAGAAATATTTCATCAATTTACGATGAAACAAACAAAAAATTAATAATAATTCCTGAAATTAATAAATTTTATTCTATTAATAATACTTCTATTGAAGTCAATTCCAATTCCTTTCCTGATGATAAAATTAAATTCACTTCTTCATTACCAAATTTAGAATTAAAAATACCTCATGATAGTACAAACATTATTAAATTTAAAGAAAAAGCCTTAGAAGAAATAGGCCTTTGAAACGCTTCATCTAATAAAGCTGATTTTACTTCTTATGATTTATTAAGTGAACTAAGACTTTCAATAACTAATCCTACAAATAAAATGACTTTAGAATATAGTGATGTTTTCAATCAAAAAGCAAATTGTTTAATTGTTACTTTAACACTTAATGGAAACTTAAAACTTAATTTTTCTGTATTTTTTGATGAAGTTCCCACACTTTATACTGAATTCAAAACTACTAACACAACAAATAATGTTATTGATCTAACAAGCGTTGCAAATTGTGATAGTACAAAAATGGACGAATTCATAACAGAAACAGAAAATCAAATAACTCAATGAGAAAATAATAAAACTAACGATTTTCATAATTTAACTATTCTAAATAAATTAAATCTTTCAACATCTAATTATTCTGATAATTCAAAAATCGAGATAACTTCAACAAAAAACACATCTAACAATTCATTAACTCTTACACTTAAAATGACAAATGCAAGAGTTAATGATAATTCTGCTGGAACAATATCAATAACTTTTGAAATTTTATTTGCTCCTTTAAAAATAACTACATTTACAACAAATGAATCAAATTTAATTAAAAATTGAACAGCATATAATAAATCAGAGATACAAACCCTATTAAATGATTTAACTACAGAAGTAGATGCATGAACACCTCAAAATCCAATAACTTCGACAAATACAATTTTAAATGCTCTTGGGGTTACAATAACAAACCCAACTAACTCTTCAAAATTAACATATACAAGTTCTACTCCTAATGCACATACTGTTGCTATTAAACTAAAACTTTCAAATGCACATATAAATGAAACAAAAACAAACGAAGATTTATATTTAGATTTTACAATCTTTTTTAAAGACGAAAGTATTACTGCTTTTGAAACAACACTACCAAACAAAACATTAGATTTAACTCAAAGTACTGATAAAACTCAAATACAAGCATTTGAGAATGAATTAATATCTGAAATAACAAACTGAAACAAAACAAAGCCTACGAATGTCTCTTCATTTAAAATATTAAATGAATTAGGTTTAGTTTTAACCAACACTACAAACACTGAATTAGTAGCAAATGTTATTAAAGATATCAATAACGATAGTAAACTAACTATAACATTAACATTAAAAGGCGGTTATTTAACTCCTTCTACTACTCAAGATCTTTCACAAACATTTGTAGTTAATTTTAAAGAAAAAGCAAATACCACATTTACAACTTCTTTAACTAACAACACATGAGATCTAACTTCTCAAAATCTTGATATTATTCCTCAATTCAATGCAGAATTAATTAAAGAGGTTGAAAACTGAAATAAATCAAACAACAAAACCGATTTTAAAAACTTTAAAATTCTAAATAATTTAAAACTTAATGTTTCGAATTTAACAAACTCTTCTATTTTAGAGGTTTCTACTCCTGCATTAATAGGAACAACAAATGTTCTTGGATTTAATTTAACTTTAAAGAATGCTTTTATTGACAATATATCAACAGCTGAAATTAAATTGAATTTCAATGTTGTTTTATATAAAACGCCAATACTTGATACAACTTTCACAACTTCAAGAAACAATAAAGTTATTCAAATTGCAGATATTTCAAAAGAAGAAATCAACACATTAAAAACTGATTTAGAAACTGAAATTAATACTTGAAACAATTCATCAAAAAATTTAGAATTTGCTAATTCTAAAATACTTAAATGACTAGGTTTAAAAGTTGCTAATCTTGATACAAATACAAAATTAGCAAAACCAACATTTACAGAAAATCTAGATAATGCTTCATTAGAAATCAATTTAACTCTTGTTAATGCTTATAATTCTGGTGATACAAGTTATCAGATTCCATTAAACTTCAATATTTTATTTAAAAACACTGAAGCAACTACCTTTACAACAACTTCAAAACCAAATATTGATTTAACTACATTAGATAAATCACAAATTGAAATTGTCAAGAATGAAATAATAAAAGAAGTTGAAGATTGAAATAATTCTAATAAAACAGATTTAACTTTTAGTAATTTTCCATTATTAAAAAAATTAAAATTAAACATCACAAATATTAAAACTAACACAAAATTAAAAGCACCTGAATTTGTTGTTGATTCAATAAACAGCACACTAGGACTTAGCCTTACTTTAGAAAACGCTTATTCAAATGGAAGTTATACAAATTCTATTACGCATAATTTTTCATTTATGTTTAAAAAAGATACATCACTTCCAGAATTTGGATTTTCTTCAGAATTAAAAAATAAAATTTTAGATTTAAAAAATTACGAATTTAACAAAATTAATATTGAAAATTTCTTAAATAAATTAAACATGGAAATTGAAAACTGAAATAAAGATCCGAACTTTAATTCAAATCAAATACTTAAAGAATTGAAATTGAAAATACCAACTTCAATCCAAAATCCAAAATTAAAATTAGTTAATGCAAGTTCATTAAACAAGAACAAAACTAAAGAAATAAGTTTCAAAATTGCTTTAATAAACGGAACAGAACAAACTGAAATAAACTTTGTTGCTCAATTTAAACAACCTACTAATGCGAAGTCTTCATTTTCTACCACAGAAATTTTAACTTACTTTGGTGCTCCAATATTCGTTTTATTATTGATAATCATTGCAATAATATCTGGAATGATAATAATGAGAAGAAAAAAAGCAATTAAATAGATAGGAAAGATAATTAACAATGAAAAAATTTAATAAAAAATTAATAATAGTTAGTTCTATTGTTTTAGGAGCTACTCTAGCATTAGGCGTTACTCTACCTTCATCTTTAGCATTTAAACCAAAAATCAAAAAAAATTCTTATACTTATACTTCTCCTATTCTTGGAGAATTAGGTAAAATTGAAAATATTATTCAGCCGGGACAAATTCTCCCTTTAGCTAGAATTTATACTCCATCAGCCGATCAATATGAATATTCAGATCCAAATAGTAAAACTACTATTATTGGTTTCAAGAACAACTTTATAATGCCTGCAAATGCACAATTCTTAAATTTAAATATACCAACTGGTGTCAACAAAATAGAAATGAAGGCTTTTGAATATTCTAATTCTTCAAAACATAAAGATTTACTTAACAAAATTGTTAGAGTAGATTTAAATTCTAGTGGAACAATAACAAATTTAGGAGAAAAGAGCTTCAAAGGATTAACAAATCTTAAAGAAGTTGTTTTTAGTTCAAACATTTCATCAATTGATAATGATGTTTTTATGGGTTGTTCAAAACTTATAAATATTCCAAATTTCGAAAACACAAAAAT
The DNA here is from genome assembly GCF_057537535.1 of Ureaplasma rhincodontis. Taxonomy (NCBI): domain Bacteria; kingdom Bacillati; phylum Mycoplasmatota; order Mycoplasmoidales; family Mycoplasmoidaceae; genus Ureaplasma; species Ureaplasma rhincodontis. The sequence continues at coordinate 145,941 of NZ_BAAKAX010000002.1, read as the reverse complement.
CGGTTCAATATCTAGAAGTCTTTTCAATGGCACAAATTTATATTCTTTTGTATTACCTAAAAATGTAAATACAATTCTATTAACAGCATATTCAAATGTTAAAAATTTAAAAAGAGTGGTTATAAAAAGTGATGTTTTTCATACTTTAAATGGAAAGGTTTTTTTAAATAATAATATTGAACATTTTTATCTTGAGAATGGTCTTAATTGACTTGGTGCAAACAACTTTGGATCAAAAAACACAGACGGTTTTAAATTTTTAACAAGATGAAATGTAAATTTACCAGATCAATACAACAATGTTAATGAATTTAAAAAATCTGGTATCGTTCAAGAAGATGGAACACCTTATACTAAATTAGATCCAGAATATGTAAAATTAAGTTTTGATAGTGAAAAATTTTTATTAAGTAATCCAACATTAACAACAGTTGAACAACTTAATTCTGCTTTTAATAGTCTTAGTCTCGATGAAAAATATAAATATATTGAATATAATTCAGCAATATCAAGTTTAGAACATATTGATTTTTTACGTGGCGCAAGTTCTTCAGTTGTTTCAGGAAATTTGAGAATTAATTTTGTATTGAACAGTTTATATAAAACTGATAATGCATGATTATCATTCGATAAAAGTTTATTACCAAGCAACAATACTGAATTTTTAACTACTATAAATTCAACAATTATAAATGCAACAGCTTATCAATTCTCAAGAAGAAACGAATTTATTTCTGCATTAAGATCAGACATAAATAAATGAAGTGCTTCAAAAGCAAATAAAAAAATTATTACACCAGCTGATTATCCAATTCTTTCAAAATTAGGAATTCAGACAAAGAATGTTGCAGATGATACAAAACTCCAAATAACTTTGACTGAAGATGCCACATTAAATAAGGTTTCTTTCTCTCTTAATTTAGAAAACATAATACTTAATGGAATAAATTCAAATGGAGCTACAAGTAATAAAATTTTATTCACAGTATTGTTTGATAAAGATCCGGTTGTTGATAATTCAACTAAATTTGAAAGCCTTTCAACAACTAACAATACTTGAAACTTAACTCAACACGAAGCAACAACAAACAATATTGATAAGTTTAAATTAGCACTTAAAAACGAAATCGACACATGGAATTTAAGAAATCAAAGTGATGTTTCTTTTGATACAACGCAAATCCTTAAAAAATTAAAAGTTAAAGCAACTAACATTCAAAAAAATTCAAAACTTTCTTCTACTGAAGTGTTTAATGAAAAAAATAAAACATTAACAATAGAGCTTACTCTAAGTAATGCATTACAAAACGGCATATCAACATCACTTAAATTAACATATGTCGTGTTATTTGGTGGACCTTCTGTTGCAACATTAACAACTTCACAAACAACTTCAACTTTCGATTTATCTTCACAAATGAATTCTTCTAATATAGAAGCATTTAAAGCTAAATTGGAAAGCGAAACAAACGCTTGATCGCCAACGAATGCTGATTTAACTAATTCAGAAATGTTAAAAAATTTATTTAAAATTAACATTACCAATGCAAATTCAGATTCTTTATTAAAAACAACAATTACTGAAAAAAGTTCTAATAATGTTTTAGGAATTAAGCTTACTTTAACAAATGCTTACACAATTGACAATGTCAAGAAACCATTGACTCTAGATTTTAGTGTTATTTACAATAGCAACACAATTCCAACTCCATTGTTTAGCACTTCACTTACAAACAATACAATAGATCTAAGAACCGATCCTAACAAATATTTAAGTGCATCTTCAATTGATGAATTTGATTCAAAAATAAATGAAGAAGTTCAAAATTGAAACGCTAATCACTCATCTAATTGACAAAACAATGATGTGTTTAAAATTTTAAAATTAAATATTAATCAAGCAGACACTTACACTATGTCTTATGGATTATCTAACAATACAGCAAACAAGGAATTGAAATTAAAACTAACTATTTCAAATTCAAATGCAACTCCTGAATATAAAGAATTAAATCAATTCTTCACCTTACAATATGGCGATTCAGTAGACACACTATTTCAAACGTCATTAATCAACAATACTTATACATCAGTAGATTTAACTACAGACAAATTGAATGCTTATAAAACAGAATTAACAAAACAAATAAATGATTGAAATTTAAATAATGTCTCTAATTTTGCTGGCTCAAGTATTTTGGAATCTCTTGGTTTAAACATAGAACGTATGCAACAAGATTCAAATATTAGTATCTCAGCATATGAATATAACCAAACAACTAAAATTTTAAGATTTAATTTAACTCTTGATAAAGCAAACAATCCAATTGCAAGCACTCCTGCAATATTGAAATTTAATGTTATGTTTACAGATCCAACAGTTACTGTTGATACTTCTACAACATTTACTACTTCTAAACCTAATAATGTTTTAGATTTAACCTCTCATAGTATTGAAGTTGTTCAACAATTTAAAGATACTTTAAATCTTGAAATACAAAATTGAAATAAAACTAAAAAATTAAATTTTGCTGATTCTCCGATTTTAAAAGAACTTGGTTTATCGATAACTAATCCTACTACTAATATGTCGCTAGCTTCAGCTATTTATATTGACAATATAGCATCTAATTCATCATTAAATGTAACCTTGACATTAGAACATGTCAAAGTTAATGAAGTTGAAAATCAATCAATTGATTTTAACTTTACTGTTTGATTCAAAAAAGTTGCTGATACCACATTTACTTCATCTTTAACAAATTCAATTAAAGATATTTCAAAAGAAGCAGATGTTAACAAAATGAGTGATTTTAAAAACGCTCTAAATAGCGAAATAGTTGAATGAAATAGAACAAAAGATACTTCATTTGCGAATAATACTATTTTAAAATGATTTGGAATATCAGCAACTAATTTAAGTACTGATTCACAACTTAAAGCAACATATGTAGAAAGCGTTTCTACTAGTTCACTAGGAATCAAATTATCGTTAGAAAATTCAAATGTTAATGGGTTCTCTAAAACTCTTTCTTTAAATTTCACAATATTATTTTCTCCAGTAATTGAAATTCCATCATTCGAAACTACATTAGAAAATGGAACATTAGAATTAACGACTGAAGATTTCTCTAATTCAGAAACTTTCTTAACTGAATTAGAAAATGAAATTATAAAATGAAATAATAAAACTGTTAAAGATTTTGAGGGTTGTCCAATTCTTAATTCTCTTAAACTTCAGTTGCCGAATGCTACACATACAAAACTTAAAATAACTAGCCACACATTTGATAAAAATGTGAATAGATTTATGTTTGTATTGGGATTAGTAAACAACGAGAACAATTTAGTTAATAATCCAATTCAATTCAATGTTCAATTTAAAATAAAAGAAGATGTTAAAAACAACAAAATATCTAAACACTCTCAACAAATAGCAATTGGTTCTGGAATAGGAATTTTAGTATTAATAACATTAATATTAGCAATTGTATTTATTGTTCAAAAAAATAAATATGAAATATAAAAATTAACATTCAAATAAAAAAACACAATTTATCTTGTGTTTTTTTTGTTGTATTAAATTATAAATTTAATGATGAGCAAATTCTTTTTTAAGATCATTTGGAAGTTTTTTAAAAGCATCTTCAGCAGCGTTTTCTTCTGCTTGCTTATAGTTTTTTCCAGTTCCTTTTCCCATTATCTTTTTTTCAAATATCAAATGAACTTCTTTTAAATTTGCTTGATTATCAGATATTTTCTTATAAACTATGTCATTGTCTGCGCTTCTATGAAGAATTTCTTGAATTATAGTTTTATAAGGTTTAAGTGGAATATCAGAATTTTTTGGATGTTCTAATACAAAAGAATCAATAATTAATGGTTCAATAATTTGAGACACCTTCTTAATTCCTTGATCTTGTGAAACAGCTCCTATAAATGCTTCAAAAGCATCTTCTAATATTTTGTCTGGAATTTCTTGTGTTACTTCAAAGCTGTTCCCTAAATATAAACATTCCTGAAGATTAATTTCTTTAGCTATTTTAGATAAATTTTTACCATTTACCATACTAGATCTTATCAGTGTTTTTTCGCCTTCTGAAAGTTCTTCTTTATCAAATAAATAATTAGAAATAATTCAAGATATGGCCGCATCGCCTAAAAATTCAAGTTTTTCATAATTATAATTTAAATCGTGTTCTGAAGAATATGAAGAGTGAGTAAATGCTTGGATATATATATTAAGTTTTTTTGGATTTATTTTGAATTTTTTTAAAAATTTTTCAATTGTTTTATTTTTGTTTTGTTGTTGTACCATAATATTTCTTTACCGCTTCTTTTATATTATTTAATACCTTATTTTCTAAGCAATCATATAGCATTCTAAGTGCGCTAGAGAATTGTTTTTCATCTGCGCTACCATGTGTTTTTACAGCAACTTCATTAAGACCTAATACAAATGCGCCAGCATAATTTTTATAGTCGAATTTGTTTGAAACATTTTTAATTATTTTTAATGATAAAAGAGCTGCTAATATGTTGTAGGGTTTTTTATATTCCATTTTAAACATTTTAGACAAGGTTTGTGCTGTCCCTTCCATAGCTTTTAAGGCGATATTTCCAGTAAAACCATCAGTCACAACTATATCTACTGGTCTATATAATAAATTTTTTGGTTCTACAAATCCTTTATAGTTGAAATTTGAGTTCTTAAAATATTCATGTGTTTCTTTATGATATTCATGACCCTTATGATCTTCTGTACCAATATTTAAAACACCTATTGAAGGATTTGTTTTAGTTTGTTTTGCATATTCTAACGCCATGATAGCAAACATTATCATATCTTGTGAAGTAACATTAATAGAAGCGCCTACATCTATCATATTGAAAAAACTTGAATCAACAGTTGGAAAACTAGGCATGAATCCTATTTGCTTAATGCCTTCTAATAATCCTAAAGTTGAATAAGTGGTATAAACAAATATTGGAGTTGAACCGGCACTTAAAATACCATCTACTTCCTTGTTTTTTAACATGTTAGCGCATATTTGCATAGAGCTTGTTGGTTTTCTTCTTGCTTTAAGAATGGTGTCTTCTTGAGTAACAAAAACATCAGTATGAATTATGTCTAAATTAATATTTTTGTTAGAATTAAGAATTTTTTCTTTATCTCCAACTAAAATTATTTTTAAACTGTTTTTGTGTTTTGCTTGAAATTTAATAGCAGCGTTAAGAGCGTGTTTAATGTCGTTCTCATAACCCATTACATCTAATGCTATTTTAATCATAGTATAATCTTTCTTATTCAAGACCTAAAATAGCATCGTATATTGTTTGATTACCATTTTTAATTTCAGTAAATATTCCATATTTTTCAGAAATATATTTTTCAAACTCTTTAATAATATCTAATTTAATATTTTTACCATATATTAAATAGCAAATTTCAGTGTTCTTGTTCTTCTTAAATAATAAATCAAAAGTTTCTTTTAGTGTCTTTAATTTATCTTTATTGTTAAAAATAATTTTCTTATTGTAGACAGCTATTGATTCATTTTTCTTTACATCTTTGTTGTCAATTTTTACATTTTTATTGGCTGTAGAAATTTGTGCTGATACTGTTCTTTTTAGAATCTTATTCATTTCATCTAAATTTCTTTTAAATGTAGCACCTTTATCATAATGTGAAAGAACATTAATTTGTTCAAAGGTGTTTGTTGCTCTAATTATAGAAATATTAATTTCAGAATTAATTGATAATAGATCAACAACTTGATCTGCTGCCATCAATATATTTGAATTATCAGTAACTATTAAAATGTTTTTTGATTTAAGTTCATGAATTTTTTCTAAATAATCTTTAGTTGATGGATTGTTTTTTTCATGTGAAATTATAGTTTTGTCAACTTCAAAATCTTCAGACATTATTACACTTATTTCATCAGTTGGAACAGTTGCAATAACAACATTTCTATCATCTCAACCCTTTGTATCAATTTTATCAACATTGTTTAATGTTTCTAAGTATTGATTAGTCATATTTTCAAATTTAATTTTTTCAAATTCTCCGTATTTTTGACCTAAAGTTAATAATTTGGCTGGTTTCATAGTGTGAATATGAACCTTAACAAGATCTTCATCAACCACTAATACTATTGAATCACCAATAGAATTTAAACTTTTTCTAAAGCTTGATTCATTAAAAGATGTTTTCTTCTCTTCAATGGAAGGATTAATTATTGAACCTATTTTTAAAATAACTTCACTACAATATCCAAAACCTTCTTCTTCAACAACGTTATCAAAAGTATCTTTTTTATCAGATGTTTTAACAGATTTGTCTTTTAAAGAAAGTTCAATTTTTTCTAAATATTCATCTTGAGTATTAGTTAAAACAGAATACATTCCATCTATGAAAGAAGCAACCCCATAGGCACCAGAATCCACAACACCAATTTCAGAAAGTACTTCTAAAAATTCAGGAGTCGAATCAACAGCAGCATGTGCTTCTTTAGATATTTTTTCAAATAACTCTACAACTGTTTTTGAATTATCATTAATAAGAAATTCATCAATTTTTCTTACAACTGTTAACATTGTCCCTTCGATTGGTTTAGTTACAGAAGAATAAGCTTTTGTTTTGGCTGATGAAAAAGCTTTTTTAACATCATCAATAGTTAAATACTCTTGTTTTTCAGTAAACGTTGAACAAAAACCACGGATTATTTGACTAAAAATAACACCAGAATTACCTCTAGCATTCATTAATAAGGCTCTTGATAATTTATCACCAAAAGTTTTAAAGTCTTCAAACTCTTCATCTTTAATAGACTTAATTGCACCAGCAGTGGTACTCTTAAGATTTATACCAGTATCTCCATCAGGAACAGGAAATACATTTAATTCGTTTATATATTTGTATTCAATGCTAATAGATTTAGATCCTACTTCAAGCATTTTTCTAAAAAGTTCTATATTAATTTTCATTTGCTTAATTTATTATTTCTATATTAATTTTTAATTCTTTTGGATATTTTTTATTCACTAAATTTTGATAAATAGTTTTTTGAAATTCTATTGAGGTATTTTTAACATTAAATATTTTTTCATGCAATTGCATTTTAATGTTAATTTTGTGATTTTCAACATCGATGTCTTCTGGATTAACAAAAACTTTTTTGACGCCAGGTATTTGTTTTGATATCTCTGTTATCAATCTAATTATTATTTTTTTATTAAAAATTGTATTTGATTGCATCTTTTTCCTCAATACGAAACTTCTTTTACAATATATATATTCTACTACATTGTCTTATATTGTAAACATAAACATTTTCGTAATTTACAAATATAATTGAAAAATTGAAATATAAGATTACTTTTAATGTTTAATAGTGTATAATATTTAAGTTTTACAGGAGAATTAAAGTGGCAAGAAGAGATATGTTAACTAACAAAGGCCCTTTAAGAGGTAATACTAGATCGCATGCGTTAAACCACTCTCGTAGAGTTTGAAATGTTAACTTACAAAAAGTTACTATTAAAACAGACGATGGTAATACACAAACTATTAAAGTTTCAGCAAGAACTATTAAGACTCTTAAAAAACAAGGTCGTATTTAAAATTTTATAAAATAAAAAACTGGGTTTTTCCCAGTTTTGTTTTGTAATAAGGACATTATAAATCAATGTTAATAGATATAACGTTTATAACCGCTTCTTTAAGTTCATTAATTTCTTTAATAATTTTAATGTTTTCTTTTTCAAATTTTGATAACTTTTTAGAAATAATTTCTAAAGCGTGTTCTAGAAAATATAGATAAGTATCAATGCTTGTTTGTTTTTTTTCTAATATAAACTCTTCTGCAGGAATTAACAATATTGGAGAATTTGTTAACTTGTTAACAATCATAGCTCCTAAAGTTGTTTGAGTTTTCAATTTCACATATATTTCTTCACTTGAAGATTTAACATTTGAATTGTTTTTTGAGATCAAGTATTTTAAAAAATTATAAGAACTTTCTAAATATTTAGAAAGTGTTTCTTCATTTTTTGTATCTTGATTAATATTTAATATTTCATATAAACTTGTTTTCATGTAAATATTATAATCTTTTAATCATTTATTCTATTAAAAAAACACAAGCATGTGCTCGTGTTTTTTTGTTGGAGTAAAATTAATTATTTTAATTCTACTTTTGCTCCAGCTTCTTCGAATTTTTTCTTTAATTCTTGAGCTTCTTCAGAACTTGCGCCTTCTTTAATTACGCTTCCTACAGTTTCTGAAGCTTTTTTAGCTTCCATTAAACCTAATCCTGTGATTTCACGGATTAATTTAATAATAGCAACTTTGTTAGCACCAGCATCTGCTAATACTACGTTAAATTCTGTTTGAGCTTCAGCTGATGCTCCAGCACCTGCTGCTGCAACTGGTGCAGCTGCACTAACACCGAATTCTTCTTCGATTGCTTTGATTAAATCATTAATTTCTAAAATTGTCATTTCTTTTAATGATTCGATTAATTTTTCTTTAGTTAATTTTGCCATTGTAATCTCCTAGTTTTCTTTAGTTTCGCTCACTGCTTTTAGAGCATACATGAATCCACGAATTGGACTTGATAAACATGATAAGAACATTGATAATAAACCATCTCTACCAGGTATATTAGCGATTTCTTTAATCATGCTTGCATCCATGAAGTTTCCTTCTAAGAATGCTGTTTTAAGTTGAACTACTTCATATTCTTCTGCTACTTTGTTTACAGCTTTAATAGGATTAATTTCATCCTCAAAAGCTATAGCAATAGCATTAGGTCCAACAATTTTGTCTTCTACACCTTCAAGTTTAGCAACTTTCAATGCACGACGTAAAATGTTGTTTTGTAAAACATAAAGTTTTGAACCTGCGTCATGTAATTCTTTTCTTAAAGCCGCGATGCTTTTAGCTGTAAGACCATGGTATTCAAAAACTATAAATGATTTAGCTTTTTGAAGGTCTGTAACAACTTCATTTACTTTAGCTTCTTTAGCGATTATTGCTTTTTTGCTCATTAGTAAACACCACCTTTTTAATATTTTTTTACAATATGCAAATAAGATATTTCCTCGGTAACAAATTAAGACTAAAAGTCAGTTACTGTCTTTGGCACATTGCTTTAATAATTATATAAAATTTTTGTACTTTTTAAAAGTTAAATAAACTTAACAGCAGTTCCGAAAAAACATGTTGATCCATTTTTAGTAGTATAACTTCTTATGCCTACGATTGCATCTGCATTTAAGTCTTTTGCTTCTGACTTCATTTTCTTTATAGCTTTTTCGCCTTCTGTTTTAGAAGTTATACTAACTAGTCTATTTCCAAAGACCACTCCTAATATTTCATATTCTCTATTAGGTATTAAATCAGTTGTAGTAATTATCATTTTCTATCCTTTACTTATTTCAAAATTCTTCTTTGATTATATCAATTCCTAATTCTAATGCTTTTTTATATTTAGAACCGGCATTTTCTCCACATAATAAAAAATCTATTTTAGATGAAACTGTATTTACAAAAGTTATGTTATGTGTTTCTTCTAAAAGTTTTTTAATGTAATTTCTAGATTTGGAAAATGTTCCAGTAATTACCATTCTCTTATTTATATATTCTTCTTTAATAACTATGTTATCTTCAATAATAAAATCATCTTTATATTGCGTATTTATTTCATAAGATTTTAGTTTATTTATAAATTCAATATTTTCTTTATTATTGAAGAATTCTATTATTTCATTAGCTAATTTTTCACCAACATCTTCTGTTTTGATAAGAGTTTCATAATCAGCGCTTATTAAAGTATCTATTGTTTTAAAACGTTTAACTATTTTGTTAGCGCTTGTTTTTCCTAAGTGTCTAATAGATAAAGCACATAATAATCTTTCAAGACTATTTGATTTAGACTTTTCAATAGAATCTACTAATTTGTTAAATGATTTATCTTTTATTTGTAAATCCAAAGATAAAACAATTTCTTTTTTATCTTTTAACAAATAAAGATCTGAAGCATCTTTAATAATATTGTTATTAAAAAGTTTTGTAATAGTTGAAATACTCATTCCAACTATGTCCATGCAATATTTTGAACAAAAATATTCAATTCTTTTTATTAATTGAATTGAACATTTTTTATTAACACATCTTTGATCTACATCATCATCAATATGTATTAATAAAGAATTACAATTAGGACATTCTAAAACCTTTTCAAATTTTATTGCTTCTTTAGTTCTTTTATCAATAGCAACATAATCTAAATAAGGTATTATGTCTCCTGCTTTATAAATATAAACATAATCATTGATTCTAATGTCCTTAGTTTTAATATATTCATAATTATTTAAACTTACTTTATTTACTGAACTTCCATCTAAAAGTATATCTTCTAGAGTTCCTACATAAGTTATTTTTCCAGTTCTTCCGATTTCTGTTGAAATAGATAGAAGTTTAGTTAAACCAATTTCAGCTGGAAATTTATAAGCAATTGCTCATTTGGGAAACTTAGAAGTGTAACCTATTTCATCATATAAAGCATAATCATTAACTTTAATAACAACGCCGTCTATTTGATAGTTTAAATCTTTTCTTTTTAATGTTAATGATTCTACTTCTTTTTTAACAATGTCAAAAGAAGAACAAAGCTTAATTTCATTTGAGGTTTTGAACTTGTTTTCCTTTAATCATTGAATAGATTCATAATGAGATGAAATTCCTAATTCTTCAGCAAAAGGCATGTAATAAAAATATGCTTGTAGTTTTCTTTTTTTAACAATAGAAGAATCAAGATTTCTTAAAGTCCCAGATGCTGCATTTCTTGGGTTTGAAAACTTTTTATCTGTTAAAGAATTATTAAGTTCTGTAAAGTTTTCATTAGTCATAAAAACTTCACCTCTAATTTCTATAACCATGTCTTTGTATTTATCATTTATATATTGAGGTATTTCTTTAATAGTTAATATGTTTTGAGTAACATCTTCACCATGAACACCATCACCTCTTGTAAGAGCTCTTGATAATTTAGAATTTTCATATATTAAAGAAATACTTAAACCATCTATTTTTGGTTCAATTACATATTGTTCTTTATTATTTGATAATTTTTTAACATCAGAATGAAATTTATCTAAATCATCTTCATTAAAAGCATTTGATAAAGATAATAAAGGAACTATATGCTTAACTTTTTTAAATTCAGAACTTACAAAACCACCAACTCTAACAGTTGGAGAGTCTTTTGTTTTGTATTCTGGATATTTTGTTTCAAGGATAATTAATCTATTCATAGATCTGTCGTAAACAGAATCTGGAACCGAAGGATTATTTAATGCATAATATTCATAATTTCATCTATTTAAATTATCTTTAAGTTCTTTTATTTCTTTTATTTCTTTTATTTCTTTTTTGGTTATCATAAACATTCTTTTCTAATATAAAACTTCTTTAAGATAAAGACCACAAGAAGGAGCTTTTAAATTCGAACTACCTTTCTTAGGTTTTTTAATCAATTTTTCAAATTCTTTAATATCTATTTTATTTTCATTAAGAAGTATAAAAGAACCAACAATCATTCTGATCATATTTCTTAAAAAACCATTACCACATATTTCTATTTGAACATTTGAACTTTTTTTAATTATTTTAATACTAAAAATTTCTCTTGTGGTGTTATCAAGTTCAGAAGTTGAAAAAGATAAAAAATCATGTTTTCCTATTAATAATTTTGAAGCTTTTCTTAATAATTTAATATTTATATTTTTGTTATATTGAAAAATATAATCTTTCTTGAAAAGATCATATTTTTTTGAAGTATTTATAACGTATAAATAACTTTTTTTAATTGCATCAAATTGAGCATCAAAATCTTCTTTAACATTTTCTAAATTTAAAATTCTTATGTCATTTGGTAATTTTTTATTCAAAGCAATCATTAAATTTTCATTAGTAATATCAATGTTATTTAAATTAAATGAAAATGTTTGATTCAAAGCATGAACACCAGAATCTGTTCTACCTGATCCCTTAATCATTATTTTTTGATTAAATAAATCAAGAAATGAAGATTCTATAGTTGATTGAATAGTTTTTTTATTAGGTTGTTTAGCTCAACCATGATAGTTTTTTCCATCATAAGAAACTCTAGCCAAATATTTCATTTTATTTATATAAAGCTCCGGCTTCGAAATAACCAAGATCTGAGAAAAACACATTCATGGAAACTAAACTGATAAAAATACCTAATAAAAATGAAATTATAAAGAATACTATTCAATCATAATATTTTAAATAAAAGTTTCTATATCTAGTTCTTATATATCTAGGATTATAAGCTCTAGCATCCATAGCGTTTGCCAACTCTTCTGCTTTTTTAAAAGCGATACTGAATAATGGAACAACTAAAGATATTAAAGATTTAGTTTTATCTTTAACATTTCCGTTTCTAAAATCAACACCCCTTGATGCTTGCGCATTCATTATTCTTCTTGATTCACTTAATAACGAAGGAATGAATCTTAAGGCAATAGAAATCATCATTGAAACTTCATTAACTGGGAATCTTAAAAATCTTAATGGACTAAACAAATCTTCAAAAGCGTTTGTAAGTTGAATAGAGTTAGTAGTTGAAGTTAATAAAGTAGCAGCAATAATAATCAATCCTACTTTAATTGAAATATATAAAGCAAGTTCAATTGCTTTAGGACTTAATGTGTATCAATTGTTAGTGTAACATCAAATTTGAGCATTGTCTAATGTTGATGTAATGGGATTATTTGGAATTGACATATTTGAAGCTTCCATAATCGTTCAAGAAACTCCATTTATTTTAAAATTACCTTTTGAAACAAGAAAAGCAATTTTTTTTGAAATATCTGCATCATTGTTAAATAAATTTAAATATTTATTAACATCTACTTTTGAATAATCAGGATTTTTAAAAGAAGCAATTGCTTGATTAATAAATGCAGTATCTGAGTTTGTAAAGGGTTGTATTTGAGCTCCTCATAAAGGAGAATGAAATACATTGCCGCTCTTTTGTCCGATTCATCAAACATCTTTTGGAACATTAACAATTATAGGTTCTTTATATATAAATCAATTTATTACAAACAATACTATGAATAAGAATAAAACTGACTTCAAAATATTTCATAGCATTTTGAAGGGCAGTTTAGCAATAACGAATATAGAAACTAAAAATAAAATTAAAAATATTTGTAAAACAAAACCGATTGGCATAAAAATCATAGCAATGAACATAGCAAAAATTAACACCTTTAAAGCAGGATTAATTTTATGTACTAATGATTTTCTACTAACAAAAGCATTTGATGAATTCATTAATTTCCTTTCAGTATTCTTTCTATACCATCAGCTAAGTCATTAACTGTTCTTGGTTCAAAATCTAATATTTTTTTAAATTTTTTATTTTTCTTCATTAAATCATTAATAGTTCTCATGATTCTTGGAGGTGTTATCGAAGTATTTTTGATTAATTCTAAATCTGAAAACACTTCAAAAGGCGTTCCTGATTTAACAATTTCTCCATCGTTTAAAACTATTACTTCATCAGCTATTTCTAATACATGCTCCATTGTATGTGTAATAACAAAAACAGTTCTTCCGTCTGCTTTGGCTTGTTTTATGATAGACATCATTTCTTCTTCACCTTGGGGATCTAATCCTGCAGTTGGTTCATCAAATATTAATATTGGAGTTTCAATTGCCAGTATTCCAGCAATTGCAACTCTTCTTTTTTGACCACCGGATAATCCAAAAGGATTTCTATGAAGATAAGAATCATCGAGACCTAAAGCATTTAAATATTTTTTGGCTCTCTTTTGAGATTCCTCTTTAGAAACTCCTAAAGCCATTGGTCCAAACATGATATCTTTTTCAATAGTATCTTTGAATAACTGATATTCAGGGAATTGAAATACCATTCCAATTTCTTGTCTTATTTTTTTAATATCTTTAATTTTTTTAAGGTTTATTCTTTTGAATAAACTTGGTTGATTGATAATTTCATTCTTGAAATTTTTTAAATCCTCTTTGTTTCATTTTTTAAGAACATTTAAATATTCAGGGTTTTGAAACAAAACCAACGCTATATAAAAATCTGTATCTAGATATTTAATGATTTTTATTTTTTTTATTTTTGTTTTGTAATAAGCTTCTACTAACAATGAAGCTTTTGAAGAAGATATTTTTGAACTAAAAACAAAAGCTTCGTTAAATGTTTTATTAAACTTAGCAAGAAAGTCTTTATCTTCAAAAGCGCCTAATAATAAATTTTGTAAATTTCAATCGTGACCCAAAACTCTGTCTTGTAATTTTATAGTTCCGTATTTAGTTGGCAATAAACCATTGAAATGAGTAACCAAAGTAGATTTACCAGAGCCAGAGTTTCCAATTATGCAATATATTTTATTTCTATCGAATTTATAATTAATATCTGCTAAAGAAACGAATTGTGCTTCTTTTTTTTCATCATAGACACTGAACAAATTATTAATTTCTAACAATGTATTATTTATTTTTGACATATTAAATTTATTAATTCTCCATAATCTAAAGTTCTTTTATCTATAATTTTTTTGTCTTCTAAAAGAGCAGATAAATTTAAAGTATATGGAAAGTCAAGTTTTAGTTTTTCCAGATTTTTTTTATTAACAAAAACATTTTCAGGTTTATCAATCATTTGAATTACACCTTTTTCCAAAACTATAACTTTATCAGCATTAATTACTTCTTCCATATCATGTGTTATAGATATTATTGTTTTGTTGGCTTGTTTTTTAAGATCAAGCATAAGTTCTTTAAGTTCCAATTTACCTTTTGGATCCAACATTGAAGTTGATTCATCAAAAATCATCACATTCGGATTAATAGCTAAAACAGAAGCTATAGCTACTCTTTGTTTTTGCCCACCAGAGAGTTCTAATGGTTCTTTATGTAATAAATGTTCTATTTCAACAGTTTTGGCAGCATTTAGAATTATGTCATTCATCAAATGAGTTGGCACTTTTCTATTTTCTAATCCGAATGCAATATCATCTCTTGCTGTAAGACCTACGAATTGATTATCAGGGTTTTGAAAAACTATTCCAATATTATTTCTTAAATATTTTAAATTAGTTGTATTTATTTCTTGATCAAATAATTTAATAGTTCCATGTTGTGGTTTCAACAAAGCTGTTAGTATTTTAGAAACAGTAGATTTACCAGAACCATTATGTCCGATAATACATACATATTCATTTTCATAAATTTTAAAATTTATATTCTTAAGTATAGGTTGATTTTCTACATAAGAGAAATTAACATCAATAAATTCAATGGCTGTTTTTTTGTTTGACATTCTTAATTTCCTTATTTAAACATGTATTTATTTTATCAATATTATTTAAAATTAATAACATTACTTAAAAGCAAAACAAAAAATTTTTATCTTAAATTAATTCATAATATTATTATTAAGTTTATAAAATGTAATATAATTTTTTTAAGTGAATATGTTAATTTAAATAATGAAAATGATTGTTATCATATTCATTATTAAATCTAAATAAAGGTATATAGTTTATGGATTATTTAAAACAAAAAAGAAAAACAATTAGAAATTTAGCTGTTGTTACTCTTATATTAATGCTTATTGCGTGCATTTCTGTTCTTATATTATATGTATTTTCAGTGTCTAACAATGGAAATGTGACTCAAAATTATAAGACAATTAAATTATCTCTTGGAATAGTTTTTCTAATTTCATTGCCATTAAGTTGTTTATTAAGTTTCATTAACTCAATAACAATATTAGTTATGAATGACAACAATGATGCTGAGACGCACACCAACAAGATAATATGAGGTTTGTTAAGCTTATTACTATTAAGTTGAATTGCTCAATTTGTTTTTGTTTCAGGACTTTCTAAAACAATAAATAGAATTGATAACAATAAATAATATAATTGTTTTAATTAAAAATCGCCACTAAAAATTATTTATTTTTTAAGGGTGATTTTTTTTATTACAATTTTTTTGTTGATTGCTTATATTATTTTCAATTAATACAAATGAAATATTTATAGAGTTATTAAAAACATCTAATATAAAAACCACTCCAACTTGGAGTGGTTTTTATCGTTATATTTTTTAAAAATTAAACTAATTGAATGATAGCTCTTTCAGTGTTATCACCAGGTCTAGTTCCTAATTTAAGAACTCTAGTGTATCCACCATTTCTATCTTTATATTTTGGTCCAATTTCATCAAATAATTTCGTAAGTAATTCTTTATCATTTAACTTTGAAGTACTTAAGATAATAGAAGCAGCTTGTCTTCTACTTGCTAAAGTATTCTTTTTAGCTAAAGTTATTATTCTGTCAACATGACGTTGTGTTTCTTTAGCTTTTGTAGCAGTAGTAATGATTTCACCATAAGCTAGTACGTCACTAACTTGTTGACGGCTAACCATTTTTCTTCATGAACGCGTCTTACCGGGTTTGTTTATAAAACTCATTTAATACATTCTTCCTCTCTATAAAATTTATTCGTCTTTAAGTTTTAAACCATGTTCATGAACTTTTTCAATAATTTCATGGATTGATTTTCTACCTAAATTTTTGATTTTTTCAATTTCTGATCTTGGTAATTGAATTAATTCATGAGCTGTGTTAATTCCACGACTCTTTAAAGCGTTGTAAGCTCTAACTGTGAAGTCAAGTTCTTCAATAGGTATGAATAATTCTTGTTTAGTTTCTTGAGCATCTGCTTCTTTCATAACAATAATATTTTCATAATCAGTTGTTATTAGAGAATCAAGGTGAGCTGTTAGAATTTTTGAAGCTAAAGCTAAAGCTTCAGTTGCAGAAATTGAACCATTAGTTGAAAGTTCAATTGTTAATTTATCTGATGAATTAAGTTTTGATAATTTAACTTCTTCAACATTGTAATTAAAACTCAATACTGGTGAAAAGTTTGAATCAGTAGGAATAATTGATAATGAATTACATTTATCTTTATTATCAGTAAATGTTGTGAATCCTCTTCCTAAAGTAGCAAAGATTTCCATTTTAAATTCAATTTTTTCAGTTACATTTGCAATAACTAAATCTTTATTAACAATTTCAAAACCTGTTGGACAAACAATGTCAGCTGCTGTAACATTGGTTGGGCCGTTAACATTTATTTTTAATGTTGGTCATGATTCTAATCTTGTTTCTTCAAATTCTTCTTCTGAATGTATATTAGTATCAACCTTGATAACTAATTTTTTAAGATTAAGAATTATATTTGTAATATCTTCTGAAACTCCATCAATTGCTTGATATTCATGTGTATAACCAGGAATTTTAACAGCAAAAATGCTTGCTCCTGGAATGTTTGATAACGCTACTCTTCTAAGAGCATTACCTAATGTTGTACCAAATCCTGTTTCTAATGGATGAATAACAATTTTTGCTTTGTTTTTATCATCAGTTAAAAATTCTGGTTTGATATCGTATTTTAAGAATTTATTCATTGTATTTCCCTTTCAATTAATTAACGAGGTTTCTTAGGTGGTCTACAACCATTATGAGGAATAGGTGTCACATCACTAATTCTTGTAACTTCTAATCCTGCTGTTTGTAAACTTCTAATTGCAGTATCTCTACCAGAACCTGTACCATTAACTTCAACAGAAACTGTTCTTAAACCTAAATCAAATGCATCTTTACCTGTTTTTTCAGCAGCAATACCTGCTGAATAAGGTGTTCTTTTTTTAGAACCCTTATAACCAATTGATCCAGAAGAAGCTCATGAAATTACATTACCTTTTTCATCTGATATTGTAATTATAGTATTATTTCTAGTTGCATGAATATGAACAAGCCCACTAGTAAAATTCAATTTTTTCTTTTTAGCCATAATTTTACTTCTTTCTTATTATCTAGATTCCATTTTTTTATTTGCAACTGTTTTTCTAGGACCTTTACGAGTTCTAGCGTTAGTTTTAGTTCTCTGTCCTCTTACAGGAAGTGAACGACGGTGACGAATCCCTCTATAAGAAACAATTTCCATTAGACGTTTGATGTCCATAGCTGTTTCTCTACGTAGATCACCTTCTAAAGTGTATTGACTAGCAACTTTTCTTATAGTAGCTAATTCACTTTCAGATAATTCTTTTATTCTTTTGCTTAAATCAATTTTAGATTCTTCTAAAATTTTTGTAGCAGTACTTTTTCCGATTCCATAGATATATGTTAAAGCAATGACAGCTCTTTTATTATCTGGAATATCAACACCTAATATACGTGCCATAATTTCTCCTATCCTTGACGTTGCTTGTGTTTTTTAATTTTACAGATTACTCTGATAACACGTCTACGTTTAATAATTTTACAGTCTTTACAAATAGGTTTAACTGAAGCTCTTACCTTCATAATTATTTCCTTTCATCTTTGTGACGATAAACAATTCTACCTTTAGTTAAATCATATTGACTTAATTCAACATCGACTTTGTCGCCTGGTAAAATACGAATTTTATAAACACGCATTTTACCTGAGACATGAGTATCAATTTCGACGTTATTTTCTAATTTAACTTTGAATTTATTACCTTGTAGCATTTCTGATACTACACCAGTCATTTTGATCACTTGATCATTTGTCATATTAAAAATCCTTTTAATCTTCTTTTGTTAATATTTCACAGCCATCTTTAGTAATAAGAATCATGTGTTCTCAATGTGCTGTTAATTTTTTGTTTTTAGCAATGACACTTCATTTGTTCATAGGATCAATAAAATATTTTTTAGATCTAGTAAGAATCATAGGTTCAATACATATAACCATATTTTCTTGCATAGGAACTTCAGTGAATGTCTTTGAATAATAATTGGGAATATATGGATCTTCATGCATTACATTTCCGCATCCATGACCAGTGAAGTCTCTTAATACTTCATAACCATTATTCTCTACAAATGTTTGAATTGTTTTTGCGATTTGCAAATTAGTTATTCCAGGCTTAATCATATCAGCAGCTTCATAAATAGCTTGTTCACAAACAGAGCTTATTCTTTGGGCTTCTTGATTTTCGCCTACAATAACACTAAAAGCAGAATCACAAACATGATCTTTAAATGTTACTCCGATATCGAAAGTAATCAAATCTTTATCTTTTATAAGATAATTGTTGGGGACTCCATGAACTACAACTTCGTTCACTGAAATACAAATATTCTTTGGATAATCATAATATCCATAAAAAGTTGGAATTGCTCCTAACTCTTCTATTTTGTTTTTAGCAATTAAATCTAATTCATTTAGACTTATTCCTACTTTAACATTTGCAATAAGTTCTTTTTTAACTTCTTTTCAAATTTCAACTGCTTGTTTGATTTTTGAAATATCATCGAAGTTTTTTAAAACTATATTCATTTTTTTATTTCTTCAAAAATGTTTTCTAAATTTTGATTAGCATCAATTTCAACAAGCAAGTTTTTGTTTTTATAATATTCAATTAAAGCTGAAGTTTGTTCATTGAATATTTTAAGTCTTTTGATAACTGTTTCTTCGTTATCATCTTTTCTTTGATAAAGATTTCCATTACATTTATCGCAAATATTTTCATTCTTAGGAATAGGATTAGTATAAATGTTGAATATAAAATTACATTCTTCACAAATCCTTCTTCCTACAATTCTTTTAATTAAAGAATCGATATTAACATTTAAATAAAGCACTCTATCTATATCTATTAAAGATTCTAAATATTCAGCTTGATCCAAGGTTCTTGGATAACCATCTAGAATGAAATTGTCTTTTGTATTTGTTAAAGCTTCTTTAACAACTTCATTAGTAATTTCATCAGGTACTAATATTCCATTTTTAATTAATTCTTTAATTTTAATAGCTAATTCATCATTTAAATTAATTTTTGCTCTAAACAAATCACCTGTTGAGATGTGTTTAATGTTTGATGCATTTACAATGTAATTAGCAACGGTGCCTTTACCAGAACCTGGTGCACCAATTATTAATAATTTCATTTATTTACCTATCAAAGTTGAGAATCAACGTACGTCTTTTCAATATTGTTTTCAATATGTTTTTTCTTATTTGTATATGACGTTGTAGTAGCAGTTGATTGAATTGAAGATCAAAAATCAAATGCTGCTGTAACAATAATAACTAACCCAGTTCCACCAAGAGCTGATGAGGAAGGTATTGTGACTGTTCCGTTACTTACTATTTTAGAGACCAAACTTACTATATAAGGAATAGCAGCAATTATTCCTAAGAAAGGGGCTCCTATTCAATTTATTCTAAATAAGGTTTTAGTAATGTGTTTTTCTGTGTCTCTACCCATTTTAATACCGGGTATAAATCTACCAGATTTTTTAAAGTCTTTAGATATCTTCTCGGGGTTAAGTTGAACATAACTATAGAAGAATGTAAAGAATAGTATTAATAAAAAATAAATAATTATTCCACTAACTCCATTTAAAGATACGTATTCTTCAATTACATATCTAGAAGGATCAGATGCTGGTAAAAATTGAGCAATTGTGGAAGGTATTGTCATTAATGACGAAGCAAAGATGACTGGAATAACTCCAACTGTATTTACTTTTAATGGTAAATATGATAATTCATCTGGATTCAATGTAAGTGATTGTCCTACTTGCTGTATTGGTATTTTTCTAACAGAACCATTAACAAAGACAACAGCTATTACTAATAATATGTAAAACACTACATAAACAATAGATGAAATTATTGATATTAATTTTGCATTTTGTCCGCTTATAGCTTGAAAACTTATGAAAACAGTTTGAAAAGAACTGAATAAAGAACTTAATATACCAGCAAGAATAATCATAGTTACACCATTACCTGCACCTCTCTTAGTAATAAGATCAGCTAGGAAAATTGAAATGTAAGTTCCAGAAATCATTAATGTTATATAAAAGAAATAAAACATAGGACTATTTTGAGCAAATGTCATACTTGCTGAAAAATCAACAATGGATGTTTGTCCTGTTGTAACTAACATCAATATAGCATAGGCTTGTATAGCAGCTAATGGTAATGTAAGAATTCTAGTGTATACTTCTATTTTTTTTCTACCTCTTTCACCAGACTTAGACAGTCTTGATAATGGAGGTATTAAATCAGAAGATAATAATTGCATAATAATTTGAGCAGTAATGTAGGGAGAAATTCCAATAGCAAACATTGAAACTTGGCTTAAACCACCACCACCTAATAAGTTAATCATTTCCATTAAAGAGTTTGAACCATTGGCTGATTCTTTAATGGTAATGAATGGCATAGGAACTATAGAGCCCAAACGAAATAAAATTAATAATGCTATTGTTGTTACAATAGCAATTATTACTTTTTTATTAGTGAAGATTTTTTTCAGTTCTTCTAATTTTGGATTTCTGTGTTTTTTAGTTATCATTTTATTTTATTATTTTTGTTGTTGATTTTGATTGAGCGATAGATTCTAAAGCGCCTTTAGAAAATTTATGTGCTTCAATTACTATACTTGAATTAATTTTATCATTTCCTATTACTTTAATAGGTAATTTTTTGTCTTTAATCAATCCTTTTTCTAATAACAATGAAAAATTAATTGTTTTTGCTTCTAAAGCATTAATTTGTTTTAAAGAAACAACATTGTATTTTGTAGCAAATCTGTCATTGTTAAAACCAACTTTTGGAACACGACGGTATAAAGGCGTTTGACCACCTTCAAAACCTAATCTTGTATGACCAGATTTTCTAGCTTTTTGACCATCTTGTCCTCTAGTAGAAGTTTTACCCATACCAGATCCATGACCACGACCAACTCTTTTTTCTTTTTGGTTACGTGAACCTTTAGTATATTCTAAATTGTGTAAATTCATTATAAATCCTTCAATTCTTTATCACGAAGATTAGCAATTTCTTGAGGACTAAATTGTCCAGTTAATCCATTAACTGTAGCTCTTATCATATTGATAGCTGTGTTTGCTCCAAGAGATTTTGTATAAATATCTTGGAACCCTGCAAGTTCAACAACTGCACGAACAGGTCCACCAGCAATAATACCTTTACCAAGTGGTGCAGGTTTGATAAGAATTTTTGAAGCACCATGTCTACCATTCATTTCATGATAAACTGTACCGTTTTTATTCATTTTAACTTTTACTAAGTTATTATTTGCATTTTTAATTGCTTTTTTGATTGCATCTGGAACTTCATTAGATTTACCCATTCCAAATCCAACTGTTCCTTTTTTATCACCTATAACTACTAAGGCACTGAATCTCATGATTCTTCCACCTTTTGTAGTTTTTGAAATTCTTTTAATCTTAACGATTCTTTCTTCAAAACCGTCTGGAGATAAAGATCTTTTAATAGGTTGTTTTTTTGTATTGTTTTCTTTATTTGACATTCTATTATTTCTCCTTATCCTTAGAATTTCAATCCAGCTGCTCTAACAGCTTCGGCTACTGCTTTAACACGACCATGGTATTTTGAACCAGCTCTGTCAAAAACAATTTCAGTGATTTTTAATTTACTTATTTTTTTAGCAATGTCATCACCAACTTTAGTTGCGTTTTGTACATTACCATTTTTTAATTTTAATTGTACTGAAGAACTTGAACATAATACTTTATTAGTTCTATCATCAAACAATTGAGCACTAATATGTGCATTTGATTTAACAACAATTAAACGAGGTTTAGTAATAGTGTTTGATTTGAATTTATTCACAAATCTTTTATGACGTAAAACTCTTTGTTGTTTTTTATCAAAATTAATTCTTTTCATATATTAAACCTCCTATTTTTTCTTGTCAGCTGTTTTACCGACTTTACGTACAACGTGTTCGCCTTTATATAGAACACCTTTACCTTTATAAGGTTCTGGTTTTCTATATTTTCTAATTTCAACAGCTAGTTGTCCTACAACTTGTTTGTCAGCACCTTTAATTACAATTTCAGTTGCTGAAGGTACAGTAACTTCAACTAAAGCAGGAATATCAATTATTACAGGATGACTAAATCCTAAGTTTAAATTAATTTTGTTTCCTTCAAGTTTGGCTCTATAACCAACACCTTTAAGTTCAAGTTCAATTTTAAATCCATCGGTTAAACCAATGAAAGTATTTCTAATTAAAGCATTAACAGTTCCTTGAAACATGTTTGCTTTTTGAATATTTTTGTTTGCTTTAACAGTTAATTGATTATCTTTTGTTTCTATTTCTAGAATTTTTGAATCGTAATTAACTTCTAAGCTTTGTTTAGCATTTTTAACAATTACTTTTTCTTTAGTAACTTCTACTGAAAGGTTTGCAGGTATTGTTAAAACTCTATTACCAATTCTTGACATGTGTAAACCTTTCTATCAAACGTATGCCACTACTTCACCACCAACTTTTTCAGCTCTGGCTTGTTTATCTGACATAATTCCTTTTGAAGTTGAAATAATTGCAACTCCTAAACCATTTAAAACTTTAGGTAAGTTTGAACTCTTAGCATAAATTCTTAAACCTGGTTTTGAGATTTGACGCAATCCATTAATTGAACATACATTATTTTTGTATTTTAATTTTATTGCGATTTCTGATTTATTGTTTTCTAATTCGTTTATTTTAAAGTCACTAATGTAACCTTCTTCTTTAAGAAGTGTAACAATGGCTTTTTTCATATTAGTGTTTGCTATTTTTACTGAATTATGACGTGCTTTTTTAGCATTTCTAATTTTAGTTAATAATTCAGATATTGGATCAATATGCATATTTTCTTATTCTCCTATCATGAAGCTTTCTTAACGCCAGGGATTGCGCCTTTATATGCTAATTCCCTAAAGCATAAACGGCAAAGACCAAATTTTCTATTAACAGCATGTACTCTACCACATTTTTGGCAACGAGTATATGCTCTTGATGAGAATTTTGGATGACGTTTTTGTTTTGCAATTAATGATTTTTTAGCCATATTATTTTTCTCCCTTTATTCTTTGGAATGGAGCACCTAAGTGTTTTAATAAAGAACGTGATTGTTCTTTAGATTTTGAATTAGAAATTACAAATGTAATATCATATCCACCAACTTGTTTAACATTGTCATAAACAATTTGAGGGAAGATGATTTGCTCTTTAACACCAAATGTATAATTTGATAATGCATCAAATGATTTATTTGATAAACCCCTAAAGTCACGAACTCTAGGTAAAGCCACGTTGAATAATGTTTCAACGAAAGCTCACATTTTGTCTCCACGTAAAGTTACTTTACAACCAATTCCTTGGCCTTCACGTAATTTAAATGAAGCTATAGATTTTTTAGCTTTTGTGATTACTGGTTTTTGACCAGTAATTAATTCAAGTTCTTTCATAGCAATTTCTAAATTTTTAGAATCATTAGCGGCTGATCCAACACCTTTATTAATTACTATTTTTTCTAATTTTGGAACTTCCATAATTGATGATAAGTTGAACTCTTTTTTTAGACTAGAAGCAATTTCAGTATTATATTTATTTTTTAATTGATTCATAATATTCCTTATTTAGTTCCAACTACAATCTCTTGATTTGATTTTTTAGAGATTCTAATTTTTTTACCATCTTTATTTTTACCAAATTTCACTTTTGTGATTTGGCCTTTTTCTTTTCCTTTTTGTTCAACTACAGCTAATTTACATAAATAAATTGGAGCTTCTTTTGAGACAATTCCACTTTTTTCATTTTCTTGGTTTGCTTTAACATGTTTTTTAACCATGTTAACACCTTCAACTATAGCTCTTTCATCTTTAGGAAAAATTTGTAAAACAACACCTTCTTTGTTTGTGTGTTTTCCAGAAATAACTCTGACTCTATCGCCTTTTTTAATTCTATTCATTAAAAACCCTTCCTTAAAGAACTTCCGGTGCTAAAGAAACAATTTTTGAGTATCCTCTGTCTCTCAATTCACGAGCAACAGGTCCAAAAATTCTACTTCCTCTAGGTGATTTATCATCTTTGATAATTACACATGAGTTTTCATCAAATTTGATTGTGTTACCATTTTCACGTTTAACACCTTTTTTTGTTCTAACAACAACAGCTCTTAGAACTTGACCTTTTGAAACAACACCATTAGGAGTTGCTTTTTTTACAGAAACTACAACAATATCTCCGATATTTGCATATCTTCTACCAGTTCCGCCAAGTACTTTAATAACTCCAACTTCACGAGCGCCAGAATTATCAGCCACTTTTAATCTTGTCTGAGTTTGTATCATATTATTTAGCTCTTTCTATAATTTTTGAAATTCTAAAGTTTACTGTTTTTGAAATAGGTCTAGTTTCAACAATTTCAACTTTATCTCCAACGTTTGTTTCAGATTTTTCATCACGAACATGATATTTTTTAGTTTGAATAACTAATTTACTATATTTTGAGTGTTTCATTTTTGTTTCAACTGAAACAGTTACAGTCTTAGTCATTTTGTCAGAAACAACAATTCCTTGAAGTGTTTTTCTATTATTTCTTTCCATCTTGACTTTCCTCTCTAGCACGTTCATTTAATATAGTTAGTACTCTTGCTATAGTTTTTTTAATTTCTTTTGATTTGTTTAACTGTGAAGTTTCACCACTAGCTACACTGAATCTAATTTCTAATAATTTAGTTTTAAGTTCAGTTACTATATTTGTTAATTCTTCGTTATTTTTTTTACGAAGATCTTGATTAACTAATCTACTCATTATTTAACCTCTCTTTTAACAATTTTTCAGCCAATTGGCAATTTGTTACCAGCTGCTCTTAAAGCATTTTTTGAAATTTCTTCTGTAACACCAGCAATTTCAAACATAACTGTTCCTTGTTTAACAACAGCTACAAATTTTTCAGGTGCACCCTTACCAGAACCCATACGAACTTCTAGGGGTTTTTTAGTTAGTGACATATGTGGAAAGATTCTGATTCACATTTTACCAGTCTTACCAAGTCTTTTACTAATAGCAATACGAGCTGATTCAATTTGTCTTGCATCAATTCAAGCACCTTGGCTTGCCATTAATCCATATTCACCAAAAGCAACATAACTATTACCTTTAGCTTTTCCTTCATAACTTACTTTATGAGGTTTACGATATTTTGTTCTTTTTGGTTGTAACATTTACTAAATCCTCCTATTTTTTCGGTCCCTTTGAAGTTTCAGGCTTTTTAAAGTTTTTGTTGTTTTGATTTTTGTTGAATGATCTTTTTGGTTTTACAGGTGCTGGTTTTTTGAAACCTTTACCAAAGATTTCACCTTTGTTGATTCAAACTTTAACACCAATAATACCATAAGTAGTTTGTGCTTCTTCTAAAGCATAGTCAATATCAGCTCTCAATGTTGATAAAGTTACTATACCTTCTGAATAACCTTCTTCTCTGGCCATTTCAACACCACCTAAACGTCCAGAAACATGAGTTCTGATACCTTTAGCTCCTGCTTTTAGAACTTTTCTAATAGCAAACTTTTGTGCATTTCTAAATGAAACTCTGTTTTCAATAGCATCAGCAATTTCTCTAGCAATTACTCTTGCAGATAATGCTGGGTTTTCATTTGCTAAAACATTTATTTTAACTTTAATGTTTCTACCAACAATTTTGTTAATAGATAAAGTTAATTTTTTAAGTTCAGCTGCTTCATTACCAATGATAATTCCTGGTTGGTTAGCATATATGAATAAAGAAATTCATTTTTGATCTCTTTCAATCTCAACATGATCTACTCAAGCTTTTTTATAATTTGAAATAATTAAATTTCTGATCTTGTCATCTTCTACTAATCATTGAGCAGTTTGAGCGCTGTCATTAGCAACTCATCTAGAATGTCAATCTCTATTTATACCAAATCTTAAACCGTTTGGATTTACTTTAGAACCCATATTGATTATTCTCCTTTTTTATTAACTGTTTTGTTAGTAGTTTTTGCTGTGCTTGTTTTAGCAGCAGTTGTTGTTTTTTTAGCAACTGGTTTTTTGGCTGCTGGTTTTTTAGAAGTTGTAACTTTTTTAGTTTCAGTTTTTTTAACTGTATTAACTGTTTTGTTTTTATTTCTATTACCATCAGCTCTTTTTTTAATAAGATCCTTAATGGCTTGTAAATCGTTATTTCTCTCAAACTTATCATCACTTAAAATAATTTCTAAATGAGTTGTTCTTTTGAAAATACGATCAGCTGAACCTTTAGCTCTTGGTAAAGTCCTTTTTAAAGTAGGACCTTGGTTTGCAAATATTTCATATATATAAAGATTTGCAGCATTCATTGAATGATTGTTTGTTGAATTAGCAATAGCGCTTAATAATAATTTTTTTAATATTGGAGCACTTTTTTTATTAGTATTATCTAAAATTCTAATTGCTTCATTAACGTTTTTATTTCTAATTAGATCAACAACTAATTTTGCTTTTCTATGTGAAACATTAACGTTTTTTTGAATAACACGTGATTTCATATTCTATCCTTATTTAAATTAACGTTTTGCTTCTGTATGATTTTTGAAGTTTCTAGTTGGTGCAAATTCACCAAGTTTATGACCAACCATATCTTCAGTTACGAAAACTTTAAGAAAAGCTTTTCCATTATGAACTTCAAAGTTTAGACCAATAAATTCAGGGAAGATTGTACTTTTACGAGATCATGTTTTTATAGGTTTTTTCTTTTCAGCAGCTTGCATTGCCTGTACTTTTTTTAGAAGGCTAGGTTCAACGAAAGCTCCTTTTTTTGAACTTCTTGACATATTTAATAATTCCCTTTCTTATTATTTGCTATTACGTCTACGTATGATTAAATCTGTAGATTTTTTCTTTTTATTACGAGTTTTAACACCCATGTGTCTTTTACCTCAAGGTGTTCTAGGTGCATCTTTACCAACAGGTGTACGACCTTCCCCACCACCATGAGGGTGATCATTAGGATTCATAGCTGAACCTCTAACTGTAGGTCTAATACCTAAGTTACGGCTTCTACCAGCTTTACCTAAATTAACTAAGTTATGTTCTGAGTTTGAAACAGTACCGATTGTAGCTCTACATTCTTTACGTATTTTTCTAACTTCACCACTTGAAAGTTTACAAATTACATATTTTCCAGATTCATCAAAACCTAAAATTTGAATTGATGAACCAGCACTTCTAGCAATTTGACCACCATGACCCGGTTGTAGCTCAACGTTATGAACTAGTGTACCTTCAGGAATTTTTGATAATGATGTTGTGTTACCAACAATAATATCAATGCCTTCATCACCAGATACAATTTTGTCCCCAACTTTAATTCCGTTAGGAGCAATGATGTAACGTTTTTCACCATCTGCATATGATACTAATGAAATGAATGATGTTCTATTTGGATCATACTCAACTGATTTAATTGTTCCAACAATATTATCTTTATTTCTTTTGAAATCAATTAATCTATATTTTCTTTTATGTCCACCACCTCTGTGACGGATTGTAATTTTACCCTGGTTGTTTCTACCAGCATTTTTGTTTAATGTAACAAGTAATGATTTTTCTGGTTTGTTTGTAGTTAAAACTGATTTGTAATCAATCATAACTGTTTGACGTTTACCACTACTTCTTGACTTTACATGTTTAACAGCCATATGTGATTTTCCTTATATTAGATCTTTTCGACTATTTTGCGTCTTTTGCTTCTTCAATTTCATCAGCTTCAACTGCTATGTCTACACCTTTTGGAAGTGTAACATAAGCAATTTTTTTAACTTTTGAAAATCCAGGTTTAGCAGTTCCTGTTCTAACTTTTGTTGATTTTCTTTTAATAGTGTTAATTTTTTCTGGATTTACTCCATAAATTGCAACAAAAGCATTTTTAATATGGTTTTTGTTAGCTCTCTTATCAACAATGAAAGCATAAACTTTCTTTTCAGAGGCTTCTCTAACTGTAAATGTTTTTTCAGTTAGATATGGTTTAATAATAATATTTGTTAATTCCATTATTTACTTGCCTCTGTTTCTAGATTTTTAATTGTTGCTTCATTAAAAATTATAGTTGATGCTTCAACAATATCTTTTACAGACACTTGGTTTAACATTTTTAATTTAGCTTTTTGTAAGTTTGCAGTTGACTTTAAGAAGTTTTCATCTATTTTATCAACTACGAATAATACTTTTTTATCTTCTAATTTAGCATTACTTAATAATGTAATAACTTTCTTAGTTGAAGGTTTTTCAAATTTAGCATCGTTTGATAAAGCAAACAATGAATCAGAATTTAATTTTAAAGTTAATGCTGATTTAAAAGCTAGTTTAAATATTTTGCTATTAACTTTCTTGTTGTAATTTCTTCCTGGTTTAGGACCAAATACAACACCACCACCTACTCAGTGTGGATTTCTTGTAGAACCAGTTCTTGCTCTACCAGTATGTTTTTGTCTTCATGGTTTTTTACCACCACCTCTAACTTCGCCTTTAGTTAAAGTTGAGTGAGTACCTTGTCTTAAAGCAGCATTTTCAGCAATAATGCAATCAAAGATAGATTGTTTATGTGGTTCTTCAACAAAAACGTTTTTAGAAATTTGAACATCTTTAACAATGTTGCCTTCCATATTTAACAAATTAATTTTTGCCATAAAAACTCCTATTTACTTACTTCTTCTGTTTTAGCTGATTCTTGTTTAACAGAATTATTGATTAATTCAAAGGTTTCTTTTTTAGTTGGAAAACTTTTTGAAGTTCTAATTCTAACTAAACTATTCTTAGGTCCAGGTATTGCACCTTTAATTAAGATTAAGTTTTTATCAGTTAGTACATCAACAATAACTAAATTTTTAGTAGTTATAGTTTCATGTCCTCAATGACCAGGCATCTTAGTACCTTTTAAAACACGTTGAGCTTGACTACCCCCACGACCTGCAGCGATAGAACCTAGATAACGGTGAGGATATCCTGCACCATGACCCATTGAACCGATTGAATAATTATGACGCTTAATAGCACCAGTGAATCCATGTCCTTTTGAAATTCCTTGAACATCAACGAATTGTCCATTTTCAAATATGTCAGTTTTAATTTTGTCTCCAACATTAAAACCTTCCATGTCTCTAAATTCTCTTATAAATCTTTTTGGTTCTGATTTAACTTTTTTAAAGTAACCATTTTTTGGTTTATTTAAATTATTTTCTTTAACTGTATGATATCCAACTTGGATAGCTTTGTAACCATCTTTGTCTAGAGTTTTGACTGCTAGTACTTGATTGGGTTCACAAAAAACAACAGTTACAGGAATTTTTTTACCGTCTTTTGTAAAGACTTGAGTCATTCCGACTTTAGTTCCTAAAAGTGATTTCATTATGTTTCCTTTCTATAGTTCTAGCAATTAGTTAAAAGTTATTTTAATTTCAACACCAGCTGGAGTAATTAAATGTTTTAATTTCTCAATAGTTTCTGGTTTTGTATTTGTAAATATAATTAAACGTTTGTGTGTTCTTCTTTCGAACTGTTCACGTGATGATTTATTAACGTGAGGTGAACGTAAAATTGTAAATATTTCTTTTTTAGTAGGTAAAGGAATAGGTCCTTTAATAGTTGAATTAGTGCTTTTAGCAGTTTCAACAATTTTCTTTACAGATAGATCTAATAATTTGTGATCATATGAGTAAAGTTTAATTCTTAATTCTTGATTCATAGTTGCCTCCTTGTAACGATGTTATGTTACATTATTTTATATGTTAGTAAGTTACCTGTACACCTGACAACTTATATTGGTGTATCAGCAATCTCAAAAACATTAAAACCTTAATGATTATATAATAATGTTTAAGAATATATAAATTATTTATAAAATTTTTAATGGGGATATAGTTCAATGGTAGAACAGCAGACTCCAAACCTGCGTGTTAAGGGTTCAAGTCCTTTTATCCTCGCCATATAAAAAACCAAGCTTTTGCTTGGTTTTTATTTTTTAATATTTCAATATAGAAAGAATACTTCCTGAAAGTTTAGATTTTGCTTTAAACTGTTCTAATTCAATTAAGAATGCATTTCCAACTACTTTGGCTCCTGATTTTTTAACAAGTTTTTCAATAGCTAAAACTGTTCCGCCAGAGGCTAATAAGTCATCTATTATTATTACCTTGTCATTTTCATTTAAAGAATCCTTGTGTATTTGTACTATAGAACTTCCATATTCTGAGTTATATGAAACCTCATGAACATCTCTAGGTAGTTTGTTAGGCTTTCTAATTAAAACAAAAGGTAGTTTTGTTTTAAGAGATAAAGGAACTGAAAATAAGTATCCTCTTGATTCAGCACCAACAATTACTGTTGCTCCTATTTGTTTTGTGAATTTTGCAAATTCATTAATTACTTCTTCTAAAATTTCTGGTTTTTTAAATAAAGGAGTAATGTCCTTAAAATTAACGCCTTCTTTTGGATAGTTAGGTACATTAATAATTAAATTTTTAAGTTTGTTTAGATCTTTCATTGACTTTCTTTCTAATATTCGTTAATACCATATATTTCTTGTTCATCAATTTTGTCATAAGAGAATGCAACCTTCTTGTTAGATGATTTTCCTCTTTGAATCATTTGTAAGTATTTTTCTCTAAACAACATAGCAGAGAAGAATAAATAATAATTGATTATGAATGA
The DNA here is from genome assembly GCF_057537535.1 of Ureaplasma rhincodontis. Classification (NCBI taxonomy): domain Bacteria; kingdom Bacillati; phylum Mycoplasmatota; order Mycoplasmoidales; family Mycoplasmoidaceae; genus Ureaplasma; species Ureaplasma rhincodontis. Next base: position 114,280 of record NZ_BAAKAX010000002.1, on the reverse strand, counting down.
TGTAATAGAAATAAATATAACGGAAATTAATAAAATGATAATTGCGTTTATTTGTTGTTCAGTTACAAAGATAAGTGTTAACAATGAACCAATTAAATATAAAGCGTATGAATAAGTGTTGAACTCAAAATCATTTTTGAATTTATTTTTCATTGTTTCATTAAGTTCAAGTTTAGTATATCTTTTTTTATTGTTAATAGTAGACTTATATGAATTAAATGAATTAAATATAGAAAATACTATTAAGAGATATATTTGAGAATAAACCACTAATGAATCAATATTAAATGGAACTCTTACAATTCCCGGTATTCCTATTACTATTAACAAATTAAAGAACAATGCAATTACGATAGCTATTGCATTTACAAAGTTTAAACTAATAAAGCTTCATAATGCTAAGAAAGCAATTGAAATTAAAATTACATTTACAAAGTTATTTTTTAACAAGTTTGGAATTATAGTATTTGGGAATTTAATGGATAAAGTACTAATAAGCGAATTAAGTTCAGGTATTGTTTTTATTGCATTTATTACTTTATCAGAATCTATCATAGCGTCTGAATATATTAAAGTTTTATTATTAACAACTTCTACAAGATGTCATGAAACATTTAATTTAGTTGCTAAATCATGAATAGCAGTTGTTGGCACATTATTAGAATCAAAAGAAATAATCATTACTTTTGAAAATTCTAATGAGAATCCAGTACCAAATGTTAATAATAAAACAACACCAACTATTGAGAATATTAATATAAGAATTGTAGGAATAAAGAAAAACAATGATTTTCTAAAATTCATGAAATCAATCTTAGAAGCAAACTTGGTTATGAAGCTATCATTATTATCAAATTTAGCTAATGAAGAATCTCCAAATTTTGTTTCATCAATTACGTTTAAATAAGATATATATTTTTTATCTAACATTAATCATAAATATTTATCTTGAGTTATTCAATATAAAGATAGATTAAATAATAAATAAACAACGACACCAAATAAGAATGTAAACAAGGTTCCAAGAACGACTATAGATCCAAATTCTTGTATTTGATTTAAACCAAAGAATAAGAATGTTAAAGCAACAATGAATATAGAAACAAATGTTACTAAGCATAATTTTAAGAACCTTAGCAAGCTCTTCAATATAGCATTTTGTAAATTAAAACCTAATTGTATATTTTCTTTAATTTCTTTTAAGAATGTAAGCATTGGATAATAAGCAATTAATGATAATGCGAACACACCCATAAATGTTGAAAAATCAAATGACATACCTAATGAATTGAATGATATTAATGTCATTAAGAAAGCGAACATGTTTAAAATAGCAGCAAAGGCTCCTGGCACTCTATAAAGAATACTTACAAGAATTCCTATTGATATTATTACAACACTAATCAATATTAAAGTTGAAGTATAAAAGTTTAAATTAATATTGGTTTTTGTTTTAGCAACATCGTCTGGTTGAATGAAGTTGCATGAATTTAAAAATTGTTTTAGATTACCAGCAACATAATTTGAATTATTTATTTTATTTAAAAAAGGATTAAAAATAATTGAATCAACTGAAGCCGTATTGTAATATTGAGAAAATTCATTGACTGAATATTTTGAAGGAGCAAATTTTAAAGATTTTGAATAAAAATTATTTTCTGAATAATTTAAATCATTTGGTTTAGAAGGAGTATTGTTATTAAAGAAATCAAAGAAGTTATTGTAATCAATAGTTGAAAAATAACTATTAATTAAAGTAAGATTCTTAAAGTTTCAACTATATAAGAACTCATCGTTCTTTGCAAACACATTATTAGTTTCGCCAGATTGATTTGATGCATTAACTCTAGTATAGTAAGAGTTTAATAAAGTTATTAATGGATCAATTGGGGTTTTAACTGTTGGGTGTAAATATTCTTGAGCTTCAGTTAATTCTTTATTAACTCCAAAAATATTATTAGATTTAACTACTCATTCACCAAATGATTTTTGATCTTCTGTTAAAGAGCTATATAAACTTTTAATAGCTTCATCAATTTGATATAAACTTACATTCAAACCATCAGGCAATATATTGAAACGTTCTGAATTAAGTTTAGTAATTAAAATTACTCTTTGGAGCATTTCAATTAAACCTAATCTGTTTTTTCACAATATTAGTGTTTTATTGGGATTTGGTTTAACAACATCTTTATTGGCTTCTATTAAGTCACTATAACTTTTTGTGCCATCTCAACCTGGATAAGTTTTAACAAATTGCTTTTGAAAAATTGATAAATCTCAATCTTTATTATTTTTATCTTCTGTGTTTGTTATTAATGTATCTGGTAAAGAAACTTCAACATTAGAACCAGAAGGTTTTACAGAATTTGATTTATTATTAAGAATTAAGAAATTATCTGAAAAATTAGATTTATTATTAGTATTTGCATAATTAATTGGTTGCATAACTAAATTAAATGGATTGGCAAATTTTGAATATAAATTAAAATTTTGTTCATAAAGTTTTGAATCTGTTTTTGAATCAAGATATGTAAATAGTGGATTGTTTTTTGATGTGAATAAATATATAACACCAACTCAATTATTTGTACTTTCATTAAGTTGAGTTTCTATGTTCTCAATTCCTGACTCAACTCTCATTTCAGTTACGCCAGCAATTCTTAATCTTTCAACAAATTTAGAAGCATCTTTTTCAACTTGTTTAAGTTGTTCTTGTTTTGTTTTGAATTTAGGATCTAATTTAACATAAATTTTAGATTCAACACTATTGTTGTAATTATTACCTTCTTTAATAGCTTTAGTATTAGATAAATCTATAGAAGAAAATATAATACCTATTACTAACCCTACAACACTTAATGCTAATAGTGATACCAGTATTATTTTCGTTCAAGATTTATCTTTTAAAAAGCCTAATATTTTATTTCACATGGTAATATTCATTTTACGATTTTTTTAATCAATAATAAGATTATACAATATGAATTTTAATATCATTAAAAGATTTCGTTTTTATATTCTTTATTTCTTCTTTGTATATTGGAACCGCTTTTTTAACATTAATCTTAACGTGAGGTGTTTCCAATATTTTTGTAATGTTCCATAGTCTTTTATTATGTGCTATCTCACACAACGATTCAAATCCGATATGTCCGTATCCGATATTTTCATGTCTATCTTTATGAGAATTTATTTTATTTTTTGAATCATTCAAATGAACAACTTTAATAAGATCTAAATTCATCACATTCTCAAAATCATCTAAAAACTTATCAAAATTTTTCATGTCATATCCTGCGTCATTTAAATGACAAGTATCTAAACAAATGCCTAAATTATCTTTATATTGTGATTTATTAATTATTTGTTTAAGTTCTTCCAATTTTGAACCAACTTCAGAACCTTTACCTGCCATTGTTTCTAAACAAATAGTAACTGATTTGTTTTTAGATTTTTTAAAAGCATAATCAATTCCTGAAGATATTTGTTCAATAGCAATTTCCAAATTTTGTTCTAGTTTGCTTCCTGGATGTAAAACAAGATATTTAGATCCTATTGCTTCACATCTTAATATCTCTTTTGCTAAAAATTCTTTTGCTAAATTTCTTGTTTCTTCTTTAGAAGAACATAGATTAATTATATAAGGAGCATGTACTATCAAATGCTCTTTTGATATTCCATTGATTTTCATTAATTCATGTGCTTTTTTAACATTATCTAAATCAAGTTCTGTTCTTTTTGTGTTTTGTGGTGCTCCTGTATAAATCATGAAACAATTTGAACCATAAGACACGCTATCCAAAACAGAGCCCACTAATGAATTTTTAGATTTAGTCATAGATACATGTGAGCCTAATAATATTTCGTTTATGTTTTTCATTTTTCTTATTACTTTTTTTCTTATATAATTGTAATTATCTTTATGTAATAAATAATATAACATACATAAATTTACTTTTGAAGGATTAAAATTGAAAATATTATTAAAAATTTTATGAGTTGTTAGTTGACCTTTCTCATGAATTTTATTATTTGGGTTGTGATTAAACGCACTAATTACAGCAAACAGCTACAAAAAAGTTCCAGAAGATATTGACATTGAATTAAGACATAAAAAAATTCATAGAATCTGTAGATTATTTTTATACATAAAAGATGTAAAAATAAATTTAATATCTAGAGAACATATAGAAGACAAACCGCTTTTATATTTAATAAATCATAAATCTAATATAGATTCAATAATAATATTTAAAATCCTATTTGAGAAAACAAAAAAATATCCTATTTTTATTGCCAAACAAGAACTTAATAGAGGTTGAAAAGGCGCTATTCTAAACATGATAGATGTTAAGTTTATTGATAGAGAAAATTTAAGACAAAATGCAAAAATTGCTATTGAACAAGTAGAAGAAATAAAAAACAAAAAATCAATAGTAATATTCCCTGAAGGAACAAGAACAACTAAACACGAGTTTTCAGACTTTAAAGCAGGAGCTTTAATGCCAGCTTATAAAACCTATGTAAATATTCAACCAATTGTTATTTACAACACATTGGGGATGCTAGATTCAAAAAACAAAGATAAAAAAGAAAAAGACAATATAGTAGATGTAAACATATTATCTTCAATTACTGCTAAAGATTATATGAATATAGATTCAACTATTCTAATAAAAAACATTCAAGAAAAAATGTATAAGATTTATGAAGAACTCAAAAAAAATCATAAACCTTACATAGAAAAAACTGAATAATAAGAGTTGTGAATATGGAAAATAAAGTAAATAAAATGAATGAAGACGGAACTTTAAAGTTCTCTCTTAAAGAATTTGATGGTCCTATTGATTTGATATTAACTTTAATAACAAAAAAGAAAATGGACATCAAAAATCTTGATGTAGCTTCAATAGCAAATCAATATTATGAATATGTCAGCAATGCTGATAAAGACATAGACGTTGATGATCTTAGTGAATACATGGTAATGGCTGCGCAATTGCTTAATCTAAAAACAAAAAGTCTTTTACCTATTAACGCAGGCGAAGATGGCATGGGTGATAAGGATTTTGAAAGAGAACGTGAAAGACTTATTAAAAAAATTCTTGAATACAAAATGTATAAAGAAACTCTGGCTGCTTTAGAAATATTAAAAGAAAATAGAGAAAAAATGTTTTCTAAAGATCCTGAAGATTATGAAGATTATTTTTTAGATGAAGTACCAATGGGTAAATTGCCTAAAAAAATTAATCCTGAAAAATTATTCAATCTTTTTGATGCATTAGTTTTAAAGAGGAATTTAAAAACTATGAAATTAAACACAATTGAAGTTCCTGAAGTTTCAATCAGTGTTGTTCAAAAAGATTTAGTAGATTATTTAGAAAAACATGACAATAGAGTAAATATTTTTGAATATTTCGATAATCTTACAATTAATGAATCAGCAATTGAATATTATTGTACTCTTTTCTTAGCAATGTTAGTTTTACTAAAAAGAGAATGAATAATATTAGAATCTAATGTAGACGATATTAACAATGAAGTTTTCATTGTTTCATTAAACAAAACAAAAGACTTTACTAATTTTGAAGATATCTTATTAGAGAGTGAATAAGGAAAAATATGAGTGATAACAAAAAAGATCTTTTATCTAAATACTCTAGTTTAATTGAAAACTATGATGATGATAAAAAAGAAGAATCTAATAAAAAAGAAATTGTAGAAACTAATGTTTCTGAAGTTAATTATGATGATGTTTACAAATCTCATGAAAAAATTATTAAAAAAGAGAATGAAATGCCTGAAGAAGATAAAAATTTAGTTTCTTCAGTTAAATTCTTATTAGCTGATGAAGAAGATAGTAAGGTTTCTTCAAACAAGAAAAAAATGCAAAAAGAATCTATTTATATGGATTCTTCAGATTTCACTTCTACTCAAAGACCAAAAACTAAAAAATCAGAAGATTTTGAAGAATATGATTTTGAAGAAGAATCTGAAAAAGAAATTGTAGAAACAAAAGATGTTGTTGTTGAAGAAATTAGTGAAGAGTTATTGTTTAAACCTTCAAATGAAGATGAAATAGAAAACAATGATTCAAAATCTGATGAAGATGAAATTAGTGAAGAGTTATTGTTTAAACCTTCAAATGAAGACATAATAATAGAACAAAACAAATCAACTGAAGAAGAATCTGATGAAGATGAAGCATTCAAAGCAACTTCTGTTGAGGATGAAGAAGAAAATATAAGTTCTAATGCAATGTATGAACAAATGCTTAATGATTATGAAATTGGTACTAAACAAGAAACAAGAGATGAAGCTACTTATAGTGAATTAATAAAACCAGAAAAAGAATTTGAAGCTAATTTCTCTAATTCCAAAGAAATTTATGAAAAAGCAAGCAAATCAACTGATTCAATAAGTGAAAAAGTTGAAATTGAAGAATCATATGCAACTAATGGAAATAAAATAGAAATAGAAAAAGTTAGAAAAATAATTGAATCTGCTTTATTTGTTGTTGGTAGTGACGGTGTTAGTGTTTATGAACTTAAGAAGATACTTGATCTTCCTATTTTCATAATAAATTCAATAATTGCTGAAATGGCCAAATTTAGAAAAATGGATCCAAATTCAGGTTTAATAATTAAACAATTTGGTAATTCATATAAATTATTAACAAAGATTGAAGTTAATAAAGAAATCTCTACTATGCTTAATACTAAAGAAAGAAAGCCACTTTCTGAAAGTATATTAGAAATCTTATCTATTATTGCGTATAACCAACCTTGTACAAAGGGGATAGTAGAAAAAATAAGAGATAAAGATGCTACTTCTCAAATTAATAGGTTACTTGATTTAGAATTAATTGAAAAAGCAGGAAGATCAGAAGCAATGGGTAAACCTTGACTTTATGCTGTAACTCAAAAATTCTTTGATTTATTTGGAATTAAATCATTAACTGATTTACCTAGTGTAGATAGAAAAATTAGTTTCAATGAAGATGTTGATTTGTTCAATAGATCTATTGATGAAGATTTAAACGATTAATTTTATTTTTAAAATATATACATAGAAGATTAATAAAATAGTATTGATTTAATCAATGAAAAGAATTTAATTTAACAAAAATAATAATTAAAAACAGACAAAGGATAATTTATATCAATTTGTCTGTTTTTTTATTCACTTAAAATATATTTTTAAAGTAAAATGAAATTAATCTAATTATAAGAAATCATGAGAAAAAATATGTCAAAACAAATAGAAATTTTTGGTTTAACTAATGGAAAAAAATTAGCTACTAAATTATGCAAATTATTAAATAAAGAAGAAGGAAAAATCAAAATTCAACATTTTAAAGATGGTGAAATTTTAGTAAAACCTCTTAATTCGGTAAGAGGAAAAGATGTAATCATCATTCAATCTACATCAACTCCTGTTAATGATAGTTTAATGGAATTATTAATAGCCATTGATGCCATGAGAAGAGCTTCGGCTAAAACAATATCAGTAATAATTCCATATATGGGTTATTCAAGACAAGATAGAAAAACAAAGCCAAGAGAACCCATCACTTTTAAACTTGTTGCAAATCTTTTAGAAGTCGCTGGTGCTCAAAATGTGTTAACTTGAGATATCCACTCAAAAGATACACATGGATTTTTTGATATCCATTTTGATTCAGCACAAGCAATTTGAGATATGTTAAACAAATTCTTTAATGACAAACACCCAGATGACTTAACTATTGTTGCTCCTGATTATGGGGGAGTTAAGTTAAGTAGAATTATAGCTGTTGAACTTGGTTTAGATTTAGCCATCATCGACAAAAGAAGACCTGTTGCTAATGAAGTAGAAATAAATGATGTTCTTGGATGTGTAACAAACAAAAACTGTTTAATGATTGATGACATGATAGATACCGGTGGAACAATCATTAAAGGTGCAACTTTGTTAAAACAAAAAGGCGCTAAGTCAGTTTCTATTTTTGCCACTCATGCTCTATTTAATGGAGATGCTATTAAAAAACTTAAAGAAGCTCACAAAAACGAAATAATAGATAATATCTACATAACAGATACTATCCAAAGAACAGATGAACAATTAAAAGAAATAGATTTCATTAATATTGTTTCTGTCGCTCCCCAACTTTCTAAAGTATTTAATGTTTTTGCAAAAGGTTGTGGTTCATTAAGTGAAGTCATTAAAGAACCTTTACAATCACTAAAAAAAGAGATTGAAAGTAAATAATGCAAAAACCTGTATTAAATCACATTATAGTTGTTGAAGGCAAAACCGATACTTCAAGACTTAAATCACTATTTGATGTTCAAACCATCGAAACCAATGGAAGTGATTTAAAGAAATCAACTTTAAATTTAATAAAAGAAATCTCAAAAACCAAAAAAATAGTCTTGTTTTTAGATCCTGATTATGCAGGAGAAAAAATAAGAAAACAAATAACAAAAGAATTAAACATTGATTTCTATCAATGTTTTATTTCTAAAAAAGACATTAAAACAAATTCAAAGAAAATTGGAATAGCAGAAGCTACTGATGAATCTATTATTAAAGCACTTGATAATATGATTAGTTTTTCAAAAGATACAAATTCAATATCTCTAGAAGAATTTAATGATTTAAGAATTGATTCAAAAGACAAAAGATTAATTATATGTAATAGTTTAAAAATAAGTTATTGCAATGGAAAACAATTATTCAAAAGATTAAACATGATGAATATCACTAAACAAGAACTAATAAATATATTAAAGAAATAATAATTTACAAATGAAAACTTTTTTAAGCAAAACAAAACTAACAATAGCAGCAACCCCTATAGGAAATCTAGAAGAAGTTTCTTCTAGATTATTAAATTGTCTTAATGAAGTAGAAATTATTCTTTGCGAAGACACAAGGGTGAGTTCTAAATTATTAAATTTGTTGAATATAAATAATAAGCCTAAATTAATAAGTTTTCATAAACATAATGAAGAAGAAAAGAATGAATATGCTATTGAACTCATAAAAGAACACTCTGTTCTTTTAATAAGCGATGCTGGATATCCAACAATATCAGATCCTGGATATAAACTTATTAAGGAGTGTCATAACTTAGATATCGCTGTAGAAGTTATTAACGGACCTTCTGCTTTAACTCACTCAATTGCAGTATCTGGGTTTGATACTCAAAACTTTTCTTTTTTAGGATTTTTGCCTAGAAAAAATAAAGAAAAAGATCTTTTATTTAATAAATATTCTAAATTAAATACCGTTCTCGTTTTCTATGAAGCGGTTCATAGAATTGTAGAAACTTTAGAATATCTTAAAAATAACTTTGGAAATAACGAAATAGTTATTTGTAGAGAACTTACTAAAAAGAATGAAGAAATAATTAAATCTAAATTAAAAGATATTAATTTAGATGAAGTTGTTTTAAAAGGTGAATTTGTTTTAGTTCTTAAACATGATTATGTAGAAAAAGATATATCCTTAGAAGATATTGAAAATGAAATTCTAAAAGAAATAAACATCAAAAAATCTAAAGACCTAAGCAAAGAATTGTCTTTAAAATATAATATATCTTCTAAAGATATATATAAAAAAATATTGTCATTGAAAGAAAAAAAATAATGCCTAATTTACTAGATTTACTAAAACCAAAAAGCATAAAAGATATTGTTGGACAAAAACACTTATTACACAATGATGGTGTAATAAGTAAAATGATTAAAAACAAATATATAGTTTCTAGTATCTTTTATGGAAATCCAGGCATTGGTAAATCTTCTATTGCAAAAACAATTGCAAAAGAATTAAATATTCCACACTCTACTTTCAATGCTGCTATTGGTTCTAAAGAAGAGCTTAAAAACATAGTAGAACTTAGTAAGTTATCAAATGATTATTTAATAATCATTGATGAAATACATAGATTAAATAAAGATAAACAAGATATTTTATTACCTCTTATAGAAAATGACAAAATAAAATTCTTTTTGACAACTACTGAAAACCCATTCTTTAGTATAAATCCTGCTTTAAGAAGTAGATGTCAAATTTTTGAACTTAAACCAATTAGTCAAGAAGATGTTTTTGATTTTCTAAAAACTAAGATAAAAAATAAAACATTAGATATAAAGATAACAGATAAAAATCTGTTATCTATTATTAATCATTCTAATGGTGATTTAAGAAGTGTTATTAATACATTAGACCTAATTATCAATTTATATCTTAAAGACACAAACGAAGTGACTGAAGATATTTTAAAAAATGTTTTATTAAACTATAAATTTTCAGGAACTGTAGATGGTGATGAAATTCACAATCTTAAATCAGCATTACAAAAATCAATAAGAGGTAGCGATGAGAATGCTGCTTTATATTATTTAGCAAGACTTCTAAATATTGGAGATTATGAAATAATCTTTAGAAGGTTATTAGTAATACTATATGAAGATATAGGGCTTGCTAATCCTAATCTTATGACTCGGGGAGTTTTAACAATAGAAGCAGCTAAAAAAGTTGGAATGCCAGAAGCTAGATATATGTTATCTTATCTAGTTATAGAAATGGCGTTAAGTGAAAAATCAAATTCTGCAGGAATTGCTTATGATAGAGTTATAAGTGAACTTGAAAACGGAAGTCTAACTTCTGAGATTCCATATCACCTTAGAGATGGTCATTACAAATCAGCTAGAAAACTAGGAGTTACTGGTTATCTATATCCTCATAGTTTTCCTTTTAACTATATAAAACAACAGTATCTTCCAGATGATATAAAAGATAAAATCTTTTATATAGAAAATGAATATAATTCTGTTGAATCTAAATTAAAAGAAAAACAATTATCTTTTAAAAACAAATCTATTAAATAATTACTATAAAATGAATACATTATGAATAAGAAAACAATAATAACTACACCAATATATTATGCAAGTGGAAAAGCCCACTTGGGACACTCATACACAACAGTATTAGCTGATGTGTTTAAAAGATATAAAAAACTTCTAAACGATGAAGTATTTTTTGTTACAGGAATGGATCAACATGGTCAAAAAATATCTTTAAAAGCCCAAGAAAATAATTTAACAGAGCAAACCTTTGTTAATAACATTTCTAAAGATTTTAAAACCTTATGAGAACTATTAAACATTGACTATGATGATTTTGTTTGTACTACTAATGATTCACATAAAAAAGCTGTTTCAAAAATCTTTAGTGTGTTTTTAGATAAAGGATTAATTTATCTTAATAATTGAGTTGGTTTTTATTGTGTAAGTTGTGAAGAGAATTACACAGAAAAAGCAGCTAAGAAAGAAAACAACAAATTATATTGTGAAATTGGTCATGTACTTGAAAAGAAAAAAGAAGAATCTTATTTCTTTAAAATGAGCGAGTTTTCTGATTGACTTAAAGTAATATTCAATAACAATGTTATTGATATATTTCCTTCTCACAGAAAAACTGAACTTATTAATAACTTTATAAATGAATTAACAGACTTATCTATAACTAGAACAACCTTTGATTGAGGAATTCAAGTTAAAGAAAATAAAAAGCATGTAATATATGTTTGATTAGATGCTTTATTTAGTTATTTAACTTCTTTAGGTTATTTAAGTGATGAAGATTCAAACTATAAAAGATTCTGAGAAAATAAAGATTCTGAAAGAATACATTTAATGTCTAGAGAAATAACTAGATTTCATTGTATTTATTGACCAGTATTTTTAAATAGTTTAGATCTTAATTTACCAACTAAAATTTTAAGTCATGGGTGAATAATAACTAAAGAAGGTAAAATGTCTAAATCATTAGGTAATGTTGTAGATCCTTTAGAACTAATTAATAGTTATGGTTCTGATTCATTAAGATACTTTATTGTTAAAGAATTACCAATACACAAAGATGGTGTATTTGAATTAGAACACTATATTGAAACTTTAAATTCTGATCTATCTAACAATATTGGTAATTTAGTTAGCAGAACAATAGGAATGCTAACTAAATATAGAAATAAAGAAGTTCCAACCTTTATTACTAATATAAATAAAGAAGACAAAGTTTTAGATAATGAGATTGATAATTTATTAACTGATTTTGAAAATAATGTTAATAATTTTGAATTTAATAAAATATTGTCCAAAATTATTAATCTTATTAAATCAGCTAATAAATATATTGAGGATTTAAAACCTTGAGAATTGTTTAAAAACAATAAAGATAAAGAATTAGATTCATTACTATCTCATCTTTTTAAAATCATTTATATTACAACTTATTTATTAGAACCAGTTCTAGTAAATAAAACAAAAGAAATCAAAGAGCAAACAAACATTAATTATGAAATTAATAGTGTTTATGAGCTTTTTGATTCATTTGATAATAAAAAATATAAGGTTAGAGAATCAAAACCTATATTTGAAAGAATTAAATAAAAAAATAGAATTATTTTTTGTTTTCAAAATATCATTGAAAATATTGATCAAAATTATGAATTTCCTCGTTTTTTAGTGTTTCCAAACTAGAAAGCAAAACTTCGTTCTCAATCAATTCTTCAATTTTTTTATTTTCTTTTATAACGTTTTTTTGTTTTTTAAGAAATTCATTACAAAAATTTAAAATATAGTCTAAATCTTCGATATCTTGTTCTATATCATTAATTTCTTGGGAAATTTTTGTTTTTTTGTTTTCTATATTCGTTAGAGCAGTTTCAAAAGAATCCTTCCTCATTTTTAATTCACTAATTATTTTTGCATTCTCCGAAGAATCATTTGGATTTTTGTCTATTTCTGAATTAATATCCCTTATCTCATTTTCAACCTCTTCAAATTTTTTCACATATTCTTCATTTTTTTCTTGTTTACCAGACAATTCTTTTTCAAAAGAATTCTTTTTATTAGGAATTAATTTTTTTATTTCTTTGCAAATGTTTTCAACTTCACCAAAACTTTCTATGTTTTCGTCCTCGTATTCTCTGTGGAATAATCGATTTGTATTTAAATAAAATTTTTGATAATCGAGATCATCATAATAAAAGTTTTTAAGTTCTTTGTCATTATTTAGAATTTGATTATTTAAATCATCTAATTTTTCATATTTTGCTTTTATTATTTTTAGATATGTTTCTTGATCATATCAAATATTTTCTGTAAATAAATGTAACTCATCAAGTTCATCATTAGATCGATTTTTAATATTAGATTGTTTAATTTTTTTATCTGCTCTTCTTATGGATAAAATACTATGATTTACTTTTGAAGATAACAATTCATTGTAAATTTCGAATAACTCTGATGATAAATGATCTTTATTTTTTTCAAGTATGCCAAAATAATTTTGTTCAAATTTATATGTTTGTAAATCACAATATTTTTCTATTGCGTTTTCTCCCGAAATTGATTCTTCTTTTTCATTAAATTTATCTTTATTCATAGGAAAAATAAAAACAAAATTTTCAAATCTTGAGATAACTGATAAAAAATTCATTATTTTTCATTTATCGTTTTCTAATCTTTCTATATTATCGATGAAAATAAGAATTTTTTTGTTTTCCATTTTTTTGTTAACTTCTTTTATTTCCTTATTAAGTTTTTTTGATTCTTTATTATTTTCATCATCAATTTCTGGCAAAATAAAAAGTTTTAATTTTTTCTCAATTTCTGGTTTTATCCATTGAGAGTACATTCCTTCCATTTGTTTTTTACCTAATTTTAAAATTCAATTTTTTATTTTTTCTGTAGTTGTATAAAATGAAATAATTTTTGAAGTTATTAATCAACACAATTCTTTTGTTGGTTCTGGCATCGAAGCTAGTTTTCAAGCATCTATTACAATTAAGTTATCAAATGATAATTCTTTTTCGGGATTTTCATCATTTTTAATATTGCAAAATTCTTTCGTTATTTCCTCAACAAAATATGTTTTTCCAGCTCCTCAAGGAGCATCAATTATTGTTCAAGGCGATTTTTTATCAAAATCTTCAAATTCACAATAAACTCTTTTTTTATTATTTTTTTCGTTTAAAAACTCATATCTTTTGTCTTTTTCAATTTTTTCATCATTAAATTTTTTAAAATTAGAATCTAAATCAAATAAAAATTCTTTCGCTCTTTCTTTGAAATCTGATTCGTTTTTTATTTCTAATTTGAATATTATTTGCTCTTTGTCCATTTTACAATCTCCTAATTTTAATAAGCATCTAGTAAATAATAACACATTTTAAATTGAACATATATAGTTTTTAAAGAATAAAAAGTTGTTTTTATTATTTTTGTTTTACATGATACAATAAAATTAGTTATAAAAAAGAGAAAGTCTGCAAATGATTAATTTTGAAAAAGAATTAAAAAACTTTATTCACAACAACTATAAAGTAGCTTCGGAAGAAGAATTTGAAAAAGCTTTAATTTGTTATTTAGAAAAAGAAAATAATTATATATATAGAAATGATTTAGAAACAGAAGAAGATTTAATTCAAAATTTTAAGAAAAAAATTGAAGAATTAAATAATTTTAAGTTTTTAGACAGAGAATTTGAAGGTTTAATGAATGATTTAAATTCAGGAGATGTTTTTGAAAAACTTAAAAAATCAAGATTTGAAAAAATATCAATCAAAAGAAATGGAAAATTCTTTCAAGATCTAAATATTTTTGATTTCAAAAATATAGAAAATAATTCATTTGAAATAATTAATCAATTCACCACTAATGACAAAAATAACGACACAAGAAGATTTGATGTAAACATTCTTGTAAATGGACTTCCAACGATTCATATTGAGTTAAAAAAAGAAAACATTACAGTTGAAAACGCAATTAGACAAATAGATTCATATAAGAAAAAGAAAGCTAGTTCTGGTTTTCTTGATTTCACTAGAATCTTTATAGCATCTAATAATTTAGATACTCGTTACATAGCAAATAATAATTTAGAAAAATTTAATCCTGAATATTCTTTCAAATGAGGAAATGAAAAAAATCAATATTGTAATGTTTTGATAAATGACAAAAACGATAATTTTTGTAAAACATTTTTAGATAAAAAAATATTATTAAATATAATTCAAAATTACTTTGTTTATGACACTGATAACAAAGAAATAAAAGTTCTTAGATATTATCAATATCATGCTGCTGAAAAAGTTATTGAAAGAGTAAGAAACAATGGCAGTGGTTATGTTTGACACGCTACAGGTTCTGGTAAAACATTAACATCATTTAAGGTTTGTGAATTATTAACTAGAGATGTTAAAAAAATTATATTTTTAATTGACAGAAAAGTCTTGAACAAACAAACTTTTGATGAGTTCAGAAAATTCACAATTGATGATGGTTTTATTAAAAACGCAACAAATAAAAACGATTTGTTGAACATGATGAAAGATCCATTAACAGACAACAAAATAATTATTTCAACTATTCAAAAACTTAATGCAGCTGTCAAAGATTTACTAAAAAATAAATCTCAAGAAGCACTAAGAGATGAAAAGATTTTATTTATTGTTGATGAAGGACACCGTTCACAACTTGGACTAATGAGAAGAAATATTAATAAATTCTTTAAAAAATCAATAAACATAGCCTTTACAGGTACTCCTATATTCGATAAAAACTCTGAAAAAGAAGGAGAAACTACTGAAAAAATATTTGGAGAAGAAATTCATAGATACACATCAAAAGATGCTATCGAAGATGGAAATGTATTAGAAATGTTCTATGAAGAATATATTTGTGAAATTCAAAAGAAAAATAATAAAAAAGATGATGATTCTGAAAAAGAAACAGAAGGGTCTCATATTGAAGTTGACATTGGGAGAATAAACGACATTGGTAAAAAAATAGAAGAAATTTTTGACAAAACGACTCACAATAAAACTTTTAACGCAATGCTTGCTTGTAGCAATATTGAAGAAGCTAAAGCATACTGAAGTTTCTTTAACGATTCTACAAATATAAAATCAAAAATAGTCTATTCGATAACTAATTCTGATTACACTTCAAGAGAAGAAATATCTGAAGCAAACAAAGACTTCTTATTAGAAAGAATGAAGGAACACAATCCTGAATACAAAGAAATTGAAAAATTTGATCAATATAAAACAGACATTCAAAAAAGCTTTTCAAATACAAAAAAAATTAACATAGACTTATTAATTGTTGTTTCAATGTTCCTTACTGGTTTTGATTCTCCAAGAACAAAGGTATTATTCTTAGATAAAAATCTAAAATATCACGGCTTAATTCAAGCAATGAGTAGAACAAATAGACTTTTTAAAGAGAAAAAACAAGGACATATAGTATCTTTTTCTAAAAAAAGAAAAGATGTAGATGAAGCTTTTGAATTGTTTACCAATGGTGGTTTATCAACTATTTCAAATGAGAAATGAAAAATGGTTTCTTTCAAAGAAATGAAAAACGAACTTGAAACCAAATGAGGAAAACTAATTGACAGATATCCAGATCCAGAAGATGTACCAAAATTAAAAGAAACATCTTCAAAAGAAAAATTTATGAGCTTATTCAGAGAAGTTGAATATTCTTATAAAAAGATAAAATCCTCAATTGAATATGATGATAAAAAAATAAAAAATTTCGAAATAAGAACTTTTGAAAAATTCAAAAGCTCATTCAATGGTTTTCTTGAAGATCCTGAAATGAAAAAGGTTATTCCTGTTTATCATGAA
This sequence comes from Ureaplasma rhincodontis, assembly GCF_057537535.1. Classification (NCBI taxonomy): domain Bacteria; kingdom Bacillati; phylum Mycoplasmatota; order Mycoplasmoidales; family Mycoplasmoidaceae; genus Ureaplasma; species Ureaplasma rhincodontis. The sequence goes on along the minus strand of NZ_BAAKAX010000002.1, from coordinate 97,584 downwards.
TATAGAATAATTGATGGAGATAAAATAACTATTAATAGTAAATATTTAGAAAACCTTATGAAGATTAAAACTTCTGAAGAACTAGAAAAATTAATAAATAATCTTAAACAGAAATCAGATAGAGAATTAGTTAAAGGTTTTTGAAAAGATATTAATGAAAAAGGAATTGTTTCTGTAGAAGATAGAATTCTTTATTGAAAAAATTGAATCAAGAAAAAAGAAGAAGAAATAGAGAAAAAAGCAATTAAGAATTGAAAAACAACCTCTGAAGCAATAAATCAGCTTATAAAAAATTATCAACTAAAAAATAATGAATATAGAAAAGACAACGCTGAAGAGTTGTTAGATAATTATTTTGACAGCATAATAGATAGAAACAAAAAACATGATGAAGTCAAAGAAACAATAATAGATCTAATAAATTTAAGAAGATATATAAAAGAAGGAGAATACTTTAATAATTAATGAAATTAAAAGATAAGGCCCAAATTCTCACTGGTTTTCTAAGAACCAGAGAAGAAGGCGGAGAAATTGAATATAAATTAGTAGATTTTTCTTGTTTAGAAAACAATGAAACTAAAAAATTCTTATCTAGGACAGAACATCCAGAGAATTCAAGATTAAAAGATACTGATTTATTAATTAAATTATGACCAATAATTGATGTATTTTTTGTAAAAGAAAATCAAATTGGTGCAATTGTGCCTTCAAATATTGGAATTATAAGAACTGAAAAAAAAGATACAAAAATAATTTATTATTTACTTAAAACCAAACTAAAAACAATAGATAGGTTTCTAGATTGTTCAACTATCAAAATATTAAAAAAGAAAGATTTAGAAGATATAGATATTTCAGAAATAAAAGAAAATAAAGACATTTCTTTAAAAGCTGATTTGTTTATAAAATATGAATTTCTGAACAAGTTATATTTAAGAAAAAGTAAATTAATCAAGATGCAACAAAAATTTTATGCAAGTTTAAAAGGAAATTAAAATGCCAAAAGAATTAAAAAATACTCTATGAGCGATATTCAATGAAGTGAGAAAAAACTCTTCACTAAAACTAGAACAAGCACAACCTTATTTTTTAGGTTTCATGTTCTTCAAAATTTTATCTGAAAAAATTGAAACTTATGTTAATAATTATAAAGGTTTAAATAAGAAATTTCATCAAATATCTGAAGATTATGAATACTATGAAGACATTAAAAGTATGTGTAAAGATAATTTAGGTTATTTTGTTGATTACAAATATACATTTAATTCAATAATAAATCAACTTGAAGAAGGAACTGATGTTTCTATTAAAAATGTATTAGCTAAAGCATTTAAAGAAATTGAAGATTCACCAATAGGCTCTAAAAGTGCTAAAAATTTTTCTAATCTATTCTCAAACATCATTCTTGACAACCCATCTTTAGGTGGTGATGATTTCGAAAAATCAAAAACTCTTTTTGATTTACTTAAATCATTTGATAGAGAAGACTTTAATATGTCAGATAAGAGCACTGATAAATTAGGAGACGCATATGAATTTATAATCAGTAAATTTGCTGGTGAATCTGGTCAAAAAGCTGGTGAATTCTATACACCAAAAGCGGTTTCAGAACTTGTAGCTAAAATAGCAACTATTGACAAAAAAGAAGTTGGAATAATAATATATGATCCAACTTGTGGTTCTGGTTCTTTATTAATTAAAGCAAAAAAAGAAGTTGGTAATAATTTCGAAATACTTCTTGGACAAGAAAAAATAACTGAAACTTTTAACTTAACTAGAATGAATATGTTCTTACATGGAATTAAACATAACGACTTTAAAATTGCCAACGGCAATACTTTAACTAATAATAAATTTACTAATTACGAGAACAAAGTTGACGTAATAGTTGCTAATCCCCCATTCTCTGTTGGATGAGATCCTGAAGGATGAGATACTGATGATAGATTCAGACAATATCCAAAAGCAGCTCCTAAATCTAAAGCAGATTATGCTTTTATTCAACATATGATACACATGTTAAAACCAGGCGGACAATGTGCAGTAGTTGTACCTCATGGTGTTTTATTCAGGGGAGCAGCTGAAGGTGCTATTAGAAAATATTTAGTTGGAACTAAGAAATACTTAAGAGCTGTTATTGGACTACCAACTAATATGTTCTTTAACGCTTCTATACCAGCTTGTATTTTATTCTTTAAAAAAGAAACTAGTGATGAAGATATTTTATTCATTGAAGGTTCTAAAGAATTTGTAAAAATGAAAAACAAAAATGAAATGACTGAAGAAAATGTTTCAAAAATCTTTGATGTCTTTAAAAACAAAAAAGAAGTAGAAAAATTCTCAAGACTTGTTTCATTAAAAGAAATAGAAGAAAACGATTACAACTTAAATATCACAAGATATATTGATACTTTTGAAGAAGAAGAAGAAATAGACATAGAAGCTGTTAATTCTGAATTATTGAAAGTTAATAAAGAAATTGAAGATCTTGAAGAAGAAATTCAAAAAATGATTTCAGAATTGAGAGAAACAAAATAATTTTAATTATTTAGAAAGAAAGATGGTACAAAAATGAGTAAAGAGCAATTAACTGAACCTAGACTTAGGTTTAAGGGTTTTGATGAAAATTGAATAAAAAATAAACTTTTTGAATTATGTGATTCCCTAAATCCTAATGAAAAAATCAAAACTACTAAAAAATCAGATTATATTATTCACAACAATAATTCATTGAGAACTAATTCAAAATCTGGTTATTATATTGCTAAAGAAGATTATTTAAAATTGAAAAATAAAAATTTAATTTTGAAAACTGGAGATATTTTGTTAGGAAGAGTTGGAACTTTAGGGAACCCTTTTTATGTACAAAATTCTAACTTTTATATATCTGATAATTTTATTTGATTAACAAATTGAAAAAAAGAAAAAATTTTTTCAAAATATCAATATTGAAATTTAATTAAATTAAATAATTTTATAAAAAACAAAATGAATAATGGTTCTAATCAACCTTTGCTTTTGAAAAAAGAATTGATGAATTTGTCTTTTTGAATTCCAAAAAGAATAAAAGAACAAGAAAAAATTTCGTTCTTTTTTGAATTAATTCAAAAACAAATTGAATTATTAGAAAGAAAAATACAATTAACCGAACAACTCAAGAAATTTTATTTTAAAAAAATATTTAACTATGAAAATTTAAATAATGATAATTCAAAAATAATTAAAATTAATTTATCTTCAATATGTAATATTTTGAAGGGAGATCAAATAAACAAAGAATTTCTTAAAACCGATGGTGAATATTATTATTTAAATGGTAGTAGATTACCTAGTGGTTATCTTGATAAATTCAACAGAAACGAAAATACTATAAGTATAAGTGAAGGTGGTGAATGTGGTTTTGTTACGTGAAATAAAACAAAATTTTGATCAGGTGGACATCTATATACTCTTCATGAAATCGATAATATGATAATTCCTGAATTTTTGTTTTTTTTATTACATTCAAAATCGAAAGATATAAGTAAATTAGCTGTTGGTAGTTCATTAAAAAATTTGCAAAAAAAAGATTTAGAAAAATTTATGATTAGTTTCCCTGAATCTCTTTCAAAACAAAAAGAAATTTCTAATTTTTTAATATTAATAGAAAAAAGAACAAATCTTTTAATAAAAATTAAAAAAGAACTTACTAAACGAAAAAAATATTATCTCGAAAATTTATTTCTTTAATCAAAAATATATTTAACTTTTTCAAATATTTCGTTTTCAGTTAAATGAATATATTTACTTGTCGTATTTATGTTTTTGTGCCCCATTAATTTTGATACTGTTTTTATATCAATATTTTTTCTAAGTAAATTAGTAGCATAACTCCTTCTTAAGGTATGAGGAGTTATGTTTTTATTTAAATAATCAACTCCTATTTTTCTTATTATTTTAATAATTTGATTGTGAGAAAGAGATTTACCTTTTTTAGATGTGCATAACTTTCCTCTTTTATTTAATTTCAATATTTCTTTTAAATAATCTGAAATAAAAACAGTTCTATGTAAAGAACCCTTACATTTTATTTCTACTCTGTTTTGATTAATTTTATTGAGATTAAGAGTTCTTAATTCATTTATTCTAATTCCTGTTGTAAAAAGAAAACAAAACATGACTCAATTTCTTTTTTGATGTCATGTTTTCGTTTTTATTTTCTTTTTTAAATAATTAAATTCTTCGACTGAAATTATTTCTCTATTTATATGATCTTGTTTAGGCAATTTAATATCTTGAAAATTCATATATAATTTTCAATTTTTTTGATATTTAATATATGACAATATGCTTGCATATTGTAATTTAATTGAATTGGGCTTATGTGTTTTAGATAACTGATTAATGTATTTAACAAATAAAGTTTTTGTTGGTTTTCTTCCATCAAGGTACATTAATCATTTATCTGAATATATCAAATAAATTCTTATTGTTTCTTTTGACAAATTTTTATTTTTTAGGTATGTAATGTATTTCATAATATCCTTAATATTTACTAAGAATATTATGAATTAAATGAATAAGTTATTTAAATAATATTGTTTTCTATTTAATAGTTCTTTTTTCTGGTTTTTTAATGAATATAATAAATTATCAAACGTCTTATAAATTTCACCAAAATCATAAATCTGCTTGTTATTTAAATTAGGCATTTTTAATTCATTAAGTTGTCTATGATCAAATTCAAATTCTCTTCGTGTTGTTGATTTTGATACATAACCTTTTTTATAATTTAAATATGTTTTTAATTGATATTTAACAAAAAATGGCGATATGGCATCTTTTATCTTATAAGTTTTATAAATGTTTGAACAACATTTATTTTTATCTATTTCATTTACACAAACCTCATCAATTCCGAGACCTAATATTAATGTTCTATCTAGAATTCTTTTGTGATGGCTAATATCATAAATTCATTTTTCTATTGGCTTTATACCATTTTTTCCAATCGAAACTGGTTTTGAAGAAATGTTGCTTTCTATTTTATATTCAACAAAATAATCTGTAAATTTACAAATTAATGGTTCATTTAAAAATATATTTTTAAAATCTTCAAAAAGAAAAAATTTCATTTTTAATTCAGTTAATTGTATTTTTCTTTCCAATAATTTAATTTGTTTATCAATTAATTCAAAAAAGAATGAAATTTTTTCTTGTTCTCCATAAGAAGGATAAATAATTTTAATTTCAGATAAAATATTGGTAGTTAATTGCGGAATGCTTGTTTTTTCCATAAAGAATCTTGGTTTAATGTTGAATCATTTGCTAATAAATGAGGATTTGATAATATCGCTTTTGAGAATTAAAAGCCTTCCAATTCCCATGAATTTTTCATCTCTATGAAATGCAAAGCCTATTGTTCCTCTTGCAGTAATGGTTACAGAATCTGCTTCTCCATTAAAAGTGGAGGCCCAACCATAAAAGCCTCTATTTTTTTTATTATTCGAAAAAATTTCAAATTTATAAAGTTCAGTTTTTGCATTCGAAAAATTTTCTTTTTTTAAATCTCCTGACGCTTTAATCTTCGAAACGTTACCTAAATTTTCTTTATTTCAATTGTCTTTAAATCCCTTAAATCTAATATTGGGTTCAGTTAATTGCTCTTAATTATCTATAAAACTTACTATTCAATTTCATTCAAAAATAAGATAATTATTTTTTCATAATTTTAAAATATAATCAATATACAAAAATATTAATGATTGCAAGAAGAATGTATATTATTAATAATTAAGTAATGTATGAAATATAAATTTGTTAATTTTTTTCTATTGATAATCACATTCGCTATTGGCGGATCTTTTTACTTTTTTTTAAAACCAACATCAATTAAAAATAATAATAATTCTGGGATCATAAAAAATAATATTGAAATTAAATTAAATAACAAATATATTAGTTACAGAAGAGATTTAATTTCTGTTAATAATGAAATTAATACTCCTGAAATTGTGAAAAGAATTTCAGAAGAAGTTAGATATATCAATAAAAACAAAAAAATAGACAAAAACACACCAATACTTAATGCATTTGGTCTTGCGATAAAACCAGATTTCATAACAAGCGGCGCTATATTAAAAATAAAAGAAACACAAATTGAAAATATTTGAGATTGATCAAAACCAAAAATTACATTTTTGTTAGATAATATTCCTGCAATAGAATCAAATTCAATAACCTTTAACTTTAGTATAAACAACGTAAAATTAATTAATAATAAAAAGAATTTGTTTGAACTAATGAATTACGAAGTAAAAACAAATGTTATCGTTGGTCTTGATTATCAGAATGAAGAAATAAATCAAACAGTTGGAATTGAAGGAGCAGATGTATATGGAGTAAATAAGTTTCTGAATCATTGATTCGATGTTATTTTAAATGTTAATGCAAAGTTTAGAGCAAACGATCTCGCCAAAATTTGAGAAAAAAGAACAACTGAACAAGTAATTAAAGCACATATTGAAATTTTAAATTTCAAACCCTCTATAACTGAAACTTATTTTGGTGGTGTTGATATAGTATCTTTTAGAGAAGGTGTTCTTTCGCCTTATGTTTATTTAAATTACAACAAAAAAGAAACAACACCTGGACCAGATGATACTGGACCAGAAGAAATCATACCGCCAAAACCTCCTTCTGGTGGCGATAATTCAATTCCCGATCCCGATGGAAATCAAAATAAGCCAGAAGACGAATCAACAAACGAAAATAATTCAAGTAGTTCTAAAAAAATTTCAATGGGATTTGTTTTAACTATTGTTGCAGGTTGTTTAATGTTTATTACATTAACTTTGTTTATTGCCGTAATTAGTGTTAAGTTTGATTCTCGTTAAAATGTTATTTATTCTTTTAATTACACTATTAATATGATCATTAAATAAAAAAGCGATTTTTTCGATTGCTTTTTTATTTGTCTATTAACTTTTATAAATATTAAAAATTAATCATTTAAAAAATAAAAATTTAGTTTGAATTTTGAAAAAGCCCCATTAAAAGGGCAAAAAATAATTTCAAATTAAATAATAAATTTTATATAATTTTAAAATGTATAAATTTAAAAATACAAAAATCTTTGTTATATAGCAAAGAAATAAGGATAAAAACTATTATGAAAAAAAATAACAAAAAATTTATTTTTAATAATTTTTTGCTACTAAGCTTAACTGTTTCAATAGCAGCAGTCATTTCGCAAACACCTAATTTCAACAAAAAAGATAAACAAATTAAAAATTCAATTAATAGCACAACATCAATTGACAATCTCGAAGCAAAGAACAGAGTTCTTGATGAAGCAGCCGTTTCTTTTGGAAAAATGAATCTAACTCCGGGAGAAGAAGTTTCTGTTTATGATAGCATCACAAATAAAAATTACAAAATATATACTACAAAAGCTGATGATTTTAAAATAAATACGGCTGGTGAAATTTCAGGATTAAAATCAAACTTTACAACTAAAACTCCAAATGCTTATGTGAATCTCTTATTGCCATCTAATGCAACAAAGACATTAACTAGCGCATTTGATCCAACAATACCAGCTAATAATACTAACGATCATTATAAAAGAATAGTAAGAGTTGATTTTAAGAATTCTCCGAATTTAAATTATCTTGGTGTATATTCTTTTTCTAGACTCTACTCTTTAAAAGAGGTTGTTTTTTGTGAAGGAGTAAATTATGCTTTTGAAAATAGAGTATTTGATAACTGTATCTCATTAAGAAAATTAACAGATTTTGAAAAAACTAGAACTCAAGGTTTTTCGACTGCATTATTTGCCAACACAAGCATTTGAAGCATAAAATTCCCTGCTGAATTTAAAGATTTATATGGTGGTTCATTAGAAAATATTCCGTATATAAAATTCCTAGATTTTTCATTAAGTAATTCTTTAACTGCTCGTAAATCTTTTCATAACACTTATGTAGAAAATATTTATTTTCCGGATAACACGAACATTTCAAATGATGAATTCAATTCAAGTAATTTCAATAAAAAACCAAGAAAAATGACATATGAAAACTTCAATTTTTCATCAAGTAATTTATCTACAATAACAGAACTTAAAAGAATGGGAATATATAAAAATCAAAACGACCCTTTTTCAAGTAACGACCAATTCCCATCTACGGCTTTGAATGTAACATTTGATATTTTTAAATTTAAAGAAGCTTATTCTAATTTTGATAGTTTAGCAAATGCATTAAACGATCTTGCTAGCAAACCAAATATTTTAGCTCAATTTTTAAATGTAAATAATTCAAATATTAAGCAAATCGAATATTTAAGAGGAATAACAGCAACAAATGATGTAACACATAATAAATTCATTGTTGAAATTACGACTAACACTTTTTATACTGCTAATAAAATTATTATTGATTATAACGATTTTGGATTTAAGAGCACTCAAGTTTCAACATCATTACCTAATGGACAATGAAATTTAAATTATGATTATTCAAATGTAGATGCATTTATAAGAAAACTTGATGATGAAGTTGCTGCTTGAAATCTTTTATCACAATCTAATAAAATTGATTTCACTGGTTGTGATTTATTAAAACAATTACAACTTAGATTTGTAAACCCAACCGCAGAAATGAAAATGACTGTTTCAAAAACTAAAAATGACCAAAACAATTCTCTTTCATTAGGTTTTAAATTCACTGATATTAATTATTCAGGCGAAGAAGCAATATATAAAGTTGGTATTTTAGTTTCATTTGAACAAAAATATACAACATTCGATACTTCAAGCACTACAAATGTAATTGATTTAACAGGCACTACAAACGCTGACAGTTCTCAGATGCAAGCTTTTGTGGATGAAGCTACATCACAAGCCAATAGTTGAAATACAACTAAAACAAGTGATTTCAATGGTTTATCAATATTTAAAAAATTAGGTTTTTCAGCAACAAATTTTGATAGTAACACTTCAATAACTATTGCTAACAAAATGAATCAAGAAACTAATTCATTAAGTATTACATTCACTATGAGCGGAATCAAAGCAAAACCTGGTTCTTCAAATAGCATTTCTCACACCTTTGAAATTCTATTTGCTCCTTCTAAATTTGCAACTACATTTACAACAAATGAATCAAATTTAATTAAAAATTGAACAGCATACGATATTACTGAAATTCCAACGTTTAAACAGCAACTACAATCTGAAGTTGATGCATGAAGCCCAACAAGCCCAACTATAACTTCTACAATTTTAACTGAACTTGGTGTTACAGTAACCAATCCTTCTGCTAATTCAGATATGAAAGTTACTTTTACAGAAAACAAACACAAGAATGCTTTAATGACTGAATTAACACTAACAAATGCTTATGTTAATACAACTACAACAAAGACTTTAAAATTAAACTTTATAATGTTTTTTAAAGATGGTTTGAAAACTTCGTTTACAACGTCATTAAATGATAATATGATTGATTGAACCGCAAACGCTGATGAAACTCAAATGAATGAATTTGAAACCAAGCTTTTAGAAGATATTGCTAAATGAAATGCCAATAAACAAATTGACATAAATACATTAACAACGCTTTCTAAATTCGGTTTAGTTATTTCAAATCGTGGAACTTCAACACTTTCAGCAGATATTTATAAAAACACATCAACTAACAATGTTAATGTTACATTCAAATTAAAGGACGCTCGTGTTAATGCTGTTGACACTACAACACTAACTGAAAGCTTTACAATTAAATTTGCAGAAAAAGAAGATTCAACATTTACGACAAGTTTACAAAACAACAATTGAAATCTAACATCAGAAAATGTTAATATTGTTGAACAATTCCAAATAGAATTAGGAAAAGAAGTTGATGCTTGAAACATTCAAACAAATAAAAACGACTTTTCTGCTTTACCTATATTAAAAAATCTAAAATTGTCTTTTACCAATTTATCAAACAATTCTAAATTATCAGTGAAAAATTTAAAATACACTCCATCAACAAAAATGATTACATTTGATTTATCTATCAACAACATGTATTCAAACAATGTTTCTACAAACATTATTAGCATAGGCTTTAGTGTTGTATTTTCTGATTTAAATTCAACTAAATTTGAAACTTCAAGAACTTCAAGATCAGTTAAATTATTTGAAGAAACAGTTGATAAATCAGCTCAATTCAAAACTGAATTAAATAAGGAAATACAAAATTGAAATGCAGAAGTTGATAAAGATTTAACATTTACAAAATATCCGATTCTTAAATGATTAGGATTGTCTGTTCAAAACCCTAAATCTGATTCAAAATTAGCAGTAAGTTATAAAGTTAATGAGACTAATAATTCTATGGGAATTAAATTAACTTTAGAAAAAGCTTATGTTGACACAGTAACAACTACAACTATCCCCATAAACTTCAATATCTTATTTAAAGACATACAAGCAACAACATTCACAACTTCTTCAAATTCTAACTTGGACTTTACTTCATTAACTATTAATGACATAGAAAAAGTTAAAGAAGAAATTATTAAAGAAGTTGATAAGTGAAATTCAGACACTGTTAAAGATTTAACGTTTGCTAATTACCCAACGCTTAAGAAATTTAAATTAACTATTACAAATCCAGTTGAGGGAATGAGATTAGATTCTCCAGTATTTAGTACTAGTCAAAATGGAAATGAACTTGTTGTTTCTTTATCATTACTTAATGCTTATTCAAACGGTTTAAATACAAACACTATAACTAGAAACTTTACATTATCATTTTCAAACAATCCAGTTACTATATTTGAAACATTAAATAGCAATATTGATTTAGAAAAATACGAATATACACCTGAAAATGTTAATCAATATTTAAGTGATTTAAACGACGAAATCATGAAATGAAATCTGAATCCTACAACCGATTTAAGTTCATATAAAACTTTAAGTAAATTAAATATTTCAATTGATAATTTATCTTCAAAATCTCAACTTCTTTTAAAAATAAATAAACAAGATGACGAAAATAAGAATGTTAAATTTAGTATTACTTTGACTAACACTCTTCAAGATGGTCCATTAGGAAACAAAACAATTGATTTTATAGCACAATTTGATTCAGTTGGTCCAAAAACTATGACAAGTAATCAAGCTTTAATTTCATTTGGTATTCCTGGAATAATCTTATTGATATTAATAGCTATATCAATCACTTTAATAATAATTCTTAAAAAAACAAAAACTATTAATTAGGATAAAAGAGTATATATAATGAATAAATTAAATAAAAAATTAATTATTGCAAGTTCAAGCATAGTAGGAACTTCATTAATTTTAGGAACTGTTGTTCCTTTGTTTGTTGGAAGTATAACTGAAACAATTAAACATAATAAAGTTTTAAACTCAAAAAATTCAAAATCTGCACCTCGTGCCGCTTTTGTTGGAGATTATGGACAAACTGAAACGATCAGTTTTCCTAATGGCTCAAATTCTAACATACCATCTGTTTGCAAAATTTACACACCACTTGAAAATGAATACACTAAAGATGGAACAGCTGTAACTGGTTTAAATATTACACAAACATTAAGCGCAGATACTTTTGTAAACATTAAACTTCCTAGTTGAACAACAAGAATTGGTTTTCGTGCTTTTGATACATTTTTGTATGGCTCTTCAAATGATCTTAATAAGGTAATTAGAATTGATATGTCTGCTGCTGCTTCATTAACAAAAATGAGTGGAGGTTCAATTAGAGGACTTGACGAATTAAGAGAAATTGTTTTTAATAATTCTCTTTCTTTAATTGGAGACCCAGACCCAAATGTGTCAAATTATGATTCAGGAGAAAATTCAATGAAAGTGAATGTTAAATTGAGTAAATTAACAAATTTTGAAAACACTCAAATTGTAAGAATTCCTAATTCAACATTTTATGAAGACAATATTACTGAATTTGTTATTCCTAAAAATGCAACATATATTGGCAAATGAGCCTTTGGTGAAAATCCTAACTTAAAAGTGGTTTCATTAAAAAACACAAAAATAGAAACTATTGATAAAGAGGCGTTCCAGTACAACAATATTGAACATTTTTATGCTCCTGATACTGTTACAAGAATTGAAACAGGAGCATTCGCTTCAATGAACGGTGGTCATTCCGGAAAACATCCAACTTATAAAGTGGCTACAAGATGAAATATTAATCTTCCTTCAAAATATAATAATCTTAATACACTTAGTGGTCTTGGAATTAAGAATGCAAACGGTTCATCATTAAAAAGTTCTGATCTTACACCTGAACCAATCAGTATAAAAATTGATTATGCAAAAATAATTTCCAATTATCCCACAAAAACTGCTGATCAAATAATTACAACTTTGAATTCCTTAACGGGCGAAGAATTGTTAACTTATGTAAATTTCAATACATCTAGACCAGGATTAGAACCCATTGATTTTTTAAGAAAAATAAAAACCACATTAGATTCTAGTGGAAATATTACTTTCAACATTGAATTGAATAGCCTTTATTCTTCTAATGATTTAAATATTAAATTTGATGTTTCTAAATTGGATTCTAAATCAACCATTCTAAAAACAGTTATTGAAAACGCAACTATAAATGCAACTCAATATGAATACAATCAGCGTTCTACTTTAAAATCTTTATTAGATTCTGAAGTTCAAAAATACAAAACGGCTTCTACTATTGATAAAAAAGAAATTACAGCAACAGAATATCCTACTCTATATAATTTAGGAGTTCAAATCATCAATCCTGATTTATCTTCTGAACTTTCTGTTTCTTACACAGAATCTTTAATAAGCAATTCTATTAACATCGAATTTAAACTTAAGGGTTTATTTGTTGAAGGTGTTTTAGAACCCACTTTAGTTAAAACATTAAACACAACAGTTTTATTTAAACAAGAATCACAAACAACTTTTGTGAGTACTTCACAAACGAATAATGTGTTTGACATTTCATCAAGTGTTGATATTTCAAAAATTACTGCTTTTCAAACAGCTTTAGAAGCCGAAATTCAAGCCTGAAATGACAAAACATTTACTGACAGAAATTTAACTTTCTCTGATACAAAAATTTTAAAAGAATTAGGTGTTAAAGTTAGTGGTTTAAGATCAAATACCAATCTAACCTCTACTATTACAAGCACTTCAAACAATACAGTTGTTGTTAAATTAATTTTGAACAATGCAATAGTTAACAACTCAAGCTCAAATTTAGAATTATCTTATGTAGTTATATTTGGAGAAAAACCAATAACAACATTCACAACTTCTAAAACAAGTTCAAGTTTTGATTTAAGTGCAACAGTTAATAAAGCTAATCTTCAACAGTTTAAAGATGCTCTTAAACAAGAAGTTAATACTTGAAGACCAACTACTGATTTGACTGCTAATCCTATTCTAGGTGATTTATTTGGTTTAAATATCACAAATCCATCAACGGATTCAAGATTAACACACGTGATTACTGAATCAAATGACACTAATTCATTTTCTGTAAGATTAACTTTGTCAAAAGCATATGTTGATTCAACTTCAACCACTATTGATTTAACACAAGATTTTAATATAGTTTATAAAGCAGATTCTTCTTCCCAATTTACTTCTTCACTTCCTAACAATATATTAGATTTAACTGGCAAACTTAACTTTAGTCAAAAATCAGATTTAGAAACATTATTAACAACTGAAACTGATGGATGAAGCCCAGAAACAAACACCAACTATTTACCATCAACTGATTTTTTAAAATTCTTAGATCTTAATTTTGTTAACATCCCAAGTGGAGCTAAACTTTCTTATACATTGACTGCAGATTTAAAATCTAATACAATGATTCTTAAATTAACAGTAAATAATTTAGGTGTTAATGTTCCTAATTTAACGCAATACATTACTATTAAATGTACTGGTTATTCAAATGATACATTTGTTAGTTCTTTAGCAAGTAATACACTTAATTTAAGTTCAGTGCTTCAAGATAAAGTTTCAGAATTTGAAGCCAAAATTCAAGATGAAGTTAACAAATGAAACATAACTCCTGATTTATTGTTTGCAAAAGAAAAATATGCAATTCTAAATGCTTTAGGGTTATCAATATCAAAAGATGCAAATCAAGTTCTTGGTCAACAAAAATTAATTTTAGAATTATCTACATTTAATTTCGATCCAGATACTAATATTTTGTCTTTCTCATTGACATTAAAAAATGCTTATGTTAGTGGATCAACTAATGAATCTATACCATTAAATTTAAAAGTTGTATTTAATGATTCACCAGTAACAATTTTTAGAACTTCAAATCAAAACAATGTTCTTGATTTAGGTGATGTAGATACATCTAAGTTAGATTTGTTCAAAACTGAATTAAATAAAGAAATTACTGATTGAAATGATCCAATATCTGGACAAGATCCAAGTTTCTCAAGTTCTAAAATACTTAAAGCAATGGGTCTAAGTGTTACAAACCCTTCAACTTCAATGCAACTTTCTGCTGTTTTTGATACTAAGAATATAAGCACTCATAACACAATAGGAGTTACATTAAAACTTAGCGGAGCAACAACTGCTGGTTCAAATACAGGAATATTAGATTTAAACTTTACTGTTTGATTTAAAGACCAAAATGCAACAACATTTACATCTGATGTTAAAAATGCTCTTAAAGATATTAGTAAAGAGGCTAACATTGATCAAATGGATTTATTTGAAACTGAATTAAATAAAGAAATAGCTGATTGAAATAATTCGAAAGTGGCAAATTTTGCAAATTCTACTATTCTTAAATGATTAGGTTTAAATATCACTAATTTAAACACTGAAGCTCGTTTAGCTGATGCAGTTTATACTCCAAATAAACTAACAAGAACTTTAGGTATCAAATTAACTTTAGAAAATACTAAATCTAATGGAGTAACAACAAATAAAATCCCATTAGAATTCACTATCTTATTCGCTGATCTTCCTTCAACAATATTTAGTTCTTCATTATTAAATAATGAAATTGATATGTCAACTCAAGATAGAAAAGAATCAGAAATATATTTAACTGAATTACAAACTGAAATTAATTCTTGAAACGCAAAAACTATTAAGAATTTTGAAGGTTGTCCAAAACTTCAAGCTTTACAATTAACAGTCGAAAATTTAGGTAATACTTCTGAAATGAAATTAACTAATGCTTGATTTAATGAAGCTAGTTCAAAATTAAGTTTTGAATTAAGTTTAATAAACGCATATGAAAATGGGGCTACAAAAAATATTCCTATTCACTTCAATGTTCAATTCAAAAAAATACCAAAACCAGTAAAAGGTATAATCTTCTCAGAAACTGATACTATTTTATTCGGTTGTGGAGTTGGTTTGTTAGCATTAATCTTAATAATAATAATTTTAGTGTTCGGAATTAAAATTAAAAAAAGAGAAATCTAATTAATATAAAAAAATCATCCTTGGGATGATTTTTTTATTGTATTCAATTTATAATAGAGAAATCTTCTATTAAATAAAGGATTTATGTCAACCTTTAAATAATTAAATATTATTAATTATTTGTTTTTTCTTTTTTTGAAAATTAGTGAAATAACAGTAATTATTAATGCAAGAATTATTAGTCCACCAATTGTTCCTCCAACAATTGCAGCGTTATTATTATTTTTTGTTGTTTCTGTACTTTGGTCTGGGTTTGGAGGAACTGGATTTGGTGTTTGATTATCACCGCCGCCTTGGTCAGGTGTTGGAGGAGTTGTGTTATTGTCTCCGCCTTGGTCAGGTGCTGGAGGGGTTGTATTATTGTCTCCGCCTTGGTCAGGTGAAGGGGGAACTGGGTTTGGTGTTTGATTGTCGCCACCACCTTGTTCAGGTGTTGGAGGAGTTGTGTTATTGTCTCCGCCTTGGTCAGGTGTTGGAGGAACTGGATCTGGTTCTGGAGTTATATTAGGATTTAACACGTTAAATGATAATATATCAGCTTTATAGAAAGGTGAAGTTACTATATCAATAGTAATTGAACCGTTAGTTTCTAAAGTTAATTTAAAGTCTCTTAAAGTTAATACGTTCATCATTTTCTTATTAATATCATTATTAAAATGGAAGAATTGTCCAATTAATCTATCTTTTTGTAATCCTTTTTTAGAATTAAAGATTTCAATTTGTTTTTCTGGTGTATTAGTATCATTGAAAAATGCATTTATAAATGCTTGTTTATTTAAGTGAGAGGTCAATTCTCATTTTCTTTTAATTAGTAATTCTGTTCAAGGAACATCAGGATAGGGAGTTTTTATTCCGGCATCAGTTAACGATGTTATGCTAATTAATTGAGAAGGTAAATTAATTTTTCTACTTGTAACAGGATTTGTTGTTCTTTCGAAAGAACCAGAACCTATAGATGTTACAGTTTCTGGTAAGAAGTAAAATCCAAATGTTGAATCTTTGAAAGCGTTGTTTCCAATCGTTGTTACTTTTGTATGTGAAAAATCAAATAAATTAGTTGTAGTTGTAATACCACTAAAAGCAGATGCACCAATAGATGTTAAGCTGGTTGCAATATCGAAATCAACATAAAGTAATTTGTAATTTGCAAAAGTGTTAGATTGAGCACTAAATGCAGAATCACTAATAGATTTAACAAAAGATGGAATTTTAAGTTTGATATAGAAATTAGAACTTTGAGCTCCATTTTTAAGTTTTGTTTTAAATGTTTCTGAATAACCAGTTAATTCTCCAGTTGAATGATTAATTTGAAGATCTTCTGTTAAAGTTGTATACAAGTAACTTTTAACATTATTCACTAGAATTTCGTCGTATGTTAAAATTGTTTTTTGAATATTTGAACTATAGATTGATTTCTTCTTAGTTTCAATTTTATTTAATGTGGTTCCTAATGTTGCTCCTATAGTAGCAGTCGCAAATACAGCTAAGCTGATTTTAGAAATTGAAAAAATAGTTTTTTTTCTCATTTTTTTATCCTTATAATTACACACTCTTAATAATATTTTTTTAAAAGAGTTAAAGTAATTCTACACTTTTTTTTAAATTTTGGTAATAAATCTTGTAATATAAATGATTAATATAATTGTTTAATAAAAAACTCTCTATTAAATAGAGAGTTTAAATTGAGTTTAAAATAATTAAATATTATTGATCGTTTGTTTTTCTTTTTCTGAAAATTAACGCAATAGCAGCAACTATTAATACAACAATTAATATTCCACCAATTGTACCACCAGCAATTGCAGCAGTGTTATTATTTTTTGTTGCTTCTAAATTCCCTTCAGGTTGTTCAGGAGCTGGAGGAACTGGGTCTGGTGTTTGATTGTTGCCATCACCTTCACCAGGAACAATTTCTCCTGGAGGAATTGGGTTTGGTGTTGGAGGAGTTGTGTTATTGTCTCCGCCTTGGTCAGGTGAAGGAGGAACTGGATCTGGTTCTGGAGTTATATTAGGATTTAACACGTTAAATGTTAATAGATCAGTTGTATAGAAAGGTGAAGTTACTATATCAATAGTAATTGAACCGTTAGTTTCTAAAGTTAATTTAAAGTCTCTTAGAGTATTCATGATATTTTGTTTTTGGTTAATATCATTATTAAAATGGAAGAATTGACCAATTAAATCAGCTTTTTCTTGACCTTTTTTTGAGTTAAAAATTTCGATTTGTTTTTCTGGTGTATTAGCATCATTAAAGAAAGCAGTTATAATTGCTTCTTTGTTAAAGTGAGAAGTAAGTGAATTTTTACTTTGGATTAATGCATCAGTTCAAAGATTAGCTCCTTGTGCTGAAGGTTTTATTCCAGCAGAATTTAATGTCGCTACAGTAACTAATTTTGAAGGTAAACTAATAGTTTTGTTTGTAACAGGATTTGTTGTTCTTTCGAAAGAACCAGAACCTATAGATGTTACAGTTTCTGGCAAGAAGTAAAATCCAAATGTTGAATCTTTGAAAGCGTTGTTTCCAATGGTTGTTACTTTTGTGTTTGAAAAATCAAGTAATGGTGAATTAGTTTGAATACCACCAAAAGCTCAATCTTTAATTGTTGTTAAAGTATTAGGTAATGAAAGTTTTTTAAGTTTTGATGATCTAAAAGTATCACGTTCAATTGTTGTTAATTTTGTTCTTTCAAGACCTTCTAGTTTTCATAAATTTGGACAATTTGCAAAAACTGAATGTTCAAGTATAGAAAGAGTTTCATTAAATTTAACACTTGTTAAAAATGGATTATCAATAAAAGCTTGATTATGAATTTCATTTAATTGTGTTGCTTTTGAAAAATCAACAGCTAACAATTTATAGTTTGAAGTTGGATTTTTAATATTTCCAGGGTCAAATGAATTACGATATATACCTTTAACAGTGCTTGGTACTACTAAATTGATATAGAAAATTTCACTTAAAGGTCCAGATTCAATTAAATTTTTAAATTTAGGTGAATAACCAGTTAATATTCCTTGCCCAGTAATATCAAAGTCGTCTGCTTGTGTAGTATATACATACATATTATTGCCGTCAACTTGGATTTGATCATAAATAGGCGTTGTTTTTGAACTAATTGTTTTAACAGCAGCATTTGTAGTTTTAGTTGAAACTAATGAAGAACTTAAAGAAGTTCCTAATGTTGCTGCAGTAATTATTGCAACAGTTGCAGTTGCAATTGAAAAAATAGTTTTTTTTCTCATTTTTTTTATCCTTAATTTTATCACTCAGAAAACATAAATTTTAAGAGTTAAAATAATTTTATACTTTTTTTTGCAAAATTTAAAATAAATTTAATTTTTTAGTTTTCTACATTTATCACTCATGATTGTAATATCATTAATAATTGAGGGATTATCACTCTCTTTGTTAGTTAAAATTTGAATTATAATATTTGCCAATTGTATAAAGTCTTTTTCAACAAAACCTCTTGTAGTCATTGCAGGAACACCCAATCTTATTCCGCTTGTAACAAATGGAGATTCTTTATCATTAGGAATTGTATTTTTATTGCATGTTATTTTATATGAGTGTAAAATTTCAGCAGCATCTTTTCCTGTCATATTAAATGATTTTTTTACATCAATTATAAATAAGTGATTGTCTGTACCATTAGAAACTACACTACAACCTTTATTTATAAAAGTTTCAGAAAACGTTTTTGCATTTTTGATTATTTGTTCTTGATATTCTTTAAAAGAAGGTTGAAGAGCCTCTTTAAAAGAAATTGCCTTTCCGGCAATAACATGAAACAAGGGGCCTCCTTGAAAACCAGGAAATATTTTTTTATCAATAATTTTAGCAATTTCAGGGTCGTTGGTCATAATAATTCCACCCCTTGCTCCTCTTAGTGTTTTATGAGTAGTAGAAGTTATAATATCTGCAAATTCCATAGGAGATGGATGTAACCCCACAGCGATGGCTCCAGCAATGTGTGCAATATCAGCTATTAATTTAGCACCAACTTCAGTTGCTATTTTTTTAAATTTTGAAAAATCTATTATTCTAGAATATGCACTAGCACCACATATTATTAAATGTGGTTTTATTTCTTTTGCTATTTCTAAAACTTTTTCATAATCTATTAAACCATTATCATTAGTTGAATAAAAATGAGATTCATAAAAAGTTCCAGAGAAGTTAACTTTATGACCATGCGTCAAATGACCGCCAGAATTCAATGACATTCCTAAAATTCTATCTCCTGGTTTTATTAAGGCAGCAATTGCAGCTGCGTTAGCAGAACTTCCTGAATGAGCTTGAACATTAGCAAACTTAACATTGAATAATTTTTTAAGTCTTTCTATAGCTAACGCCTCGATTTTGTCTACATTCTCACAACCAGAATAATATCTTTTAGCAGGATATCCTTCTCCATATTTGTTTGTTAATATACTACCAGTTGCTTTAAGAACATCAGAACTTACAAAGTTTTCACTAGCAATAAGTTCTATATGTTCCATTTGTCTTTTTAGTTCGTCATTAATTATTTTTTCTATTTCTTTATCATTTTCAAGATTAATTTTTTTAAACATTACTATTCCAATCTTTATATTAATAATTATAAGAAATATAAAAAATAGATATTTTTAAAATTTAAAATAAATTAAAAAAACTAAGCTTAAATAATATTTAAACTTAGTTTTTTGTTGTAAGAAATTCGAGAAACTGTAATAACTAAGAAGTTGTTTTTTGAAACAACAAAATAGTAATTGTATTTATTGGGTACTTCAAAATAGTAATCTGTTCTGGTTTCGAATTCAAAATGAACTCCGTCAAGATCTTTTAAAATTTTTAATTCAATTTCTAAATTCGATCCAGAATAATTAAGTCTTTGTTTAGCTCTTTCGATTGCATGATGACTTACACTAAACTCATTTCTAGAATAAAAAGACATCTTTATTTTTTCCTTAATTTCTCTGAAATTTGTTGAAATTCTGAGATTCATTTAGAAACTATTTCTTTAGCTTCTAATCATGTTTCTTCTTTTTCTAAATCGATATCTAAAAGTTTAATAGTTTCTAATGGAGATAAACTATTACCAGAACTTAAGAATTTAAATAATAAGTCTTTTGAACCTTCTTTATTATTAAATATTCTTTCGCTAGCAATAATAGCAGCAACTTGGCCAATAGCATATTTATAAACATAGAAATTACCAACAAAAAAGTGAGAAATTCTTAAAGGAGTTACTAAACTATATTTATTAGGAAATTCAAGATCTTTAAATTCTTTTTTAGAATTTGTATATTCTTTTGTCAAATTGTAATATGTTTCTTCAATAACTGAATAATCAAAATTTTCAGAATTATTGATTTTTTCATTAGCGATCATTTCGAAGTTAGAAAAAATTACTTGTCTACTTGTAGTTGCAAAAAATCCTGAAATCATTTCATCTAATATCATTAATTTCATTTCATTGTCGTTAGAAAATTTATTTAATAAATGATGATTTAAAAGCATTTCATTAATAATAGAAGAAACTTCTGCATAAAATATAGAACACCCTTGATATATTTCTTGTTTTTGACCAAAGTAATAACTATTCATACTATGTCCTAATTCATGAACTAAAGTGTAAACAGATTGAATGGTTCCACAAAAATTCATAGAAATATAATATTTGTCTAATCCTTTTGTTCCGCCAATAGAATAGGCTCCAGTTTGTTTTCCTGGTTTAGGCATTCAAGATATTCATCTTTCTTCAAAAGATCTTTTGACTTGTTTAGAATAATCTTCACCTAAAATACTTAAAGCTTTAAGGGCTTCTTCTTTTGTTTCTTCTTGTGTATATTTAATTTCCTTTTTATATAAATCTACAGAAGAATCTCAAGGTTCGATTTCTTTCAAGTTAAGAAGTTCTTTTAAATAATCATTTCTAGAATCTAAATAGGTTCTATAAATATCTGAAAAATTTTTAACTTGTTTATAAACAGTGTTTATAAATTTTTTATCAATTTCATCAGAAAAAGCAGTAGCTGAAACATAATCATCAAAATTGCTTATTTTTGAATTTGTATTTAGCATTAAATAATTGTAATAAAGTAATTTAGTTAAAGTATCTTTAAACTTATAAATTCCTTTGTTGAAATTTATTCAAGAGTTTTTTCTAAGTTCTCTATCTTTAGATTTTAAATTTTTAAAAACATCAGATTGTGTTTTTAATTCATGCAGTTTATTATTAGAATCCAATGCAGATTCAAATTTAATATCATTATCAAGCAATGTAGAATAAACATCTTCAAAACCTGAATCATATATTGATAATTTCGTTAGAAGTTTTTCTTCTTCTTTAGATAATACATGTTTTTTAGTTTTGAATATTAAATCAAAACTTCTTTTGTATTCTTTGATTTTAGGATTATTTAAATATCTTGAAATCAATTCTTGATTTTCTAAAACAACATTAGTGTAATCACTAAGTTCAGTTGAAAATTTCATCGATTCATTAGAAAGTTTTTGAGTTCAATTATTTCAAGTAGGATTGGCAATATCTTCATTAAGATTATTACTTATAAAGTTATATAAACGATTAGAAATTTTTTCTAATTCTTCTGATTTATTTAAAAATTTAATAAAATTATTTTCAGTTTTTAAAAAATCTTTATACAACTTAATTATTTCTTTTTGTTTGTCTAATCATTCTTTATGTAATACTTCTAGTGGTTTGTTTTGTAATAGATGTTCTAGATCTCAACTATATTTATTCATATGTGTCCTTAAAAATTATTGAATAGATGTTATGTATATATTTTCTCAGTTTTCAGTTTTTACTTGTTTATAAATTTGTTTTATTTCTTCTTCTTCAAGATCAATTATTATTGATATATTTAGTTCTACTAAATTTCCAAACATGAAATTTAGAAATTCTAATAAATCATACATATCTGAATATTTGATATAAGAAGCTTTAATAAGAAGTTTGTGATTTTCTTTGTTATTTAATATTTTTTTAGTAATTGGGGCGTTTACAACGGATTTAAATCTTCTAACTCATAAAACTTTAGAAAGAAAATAATCCTTTCAACTAGCTTTGTTAGTAACTGGTAATATCTTTTTCTTTCTATATCTTAATACAAAAATAACTAATATAAAGAATAATGTTAATATCATCGGCACTAACGTAGAAGCTGTTGAAAAATATGATTGTCATATATTTCCAATTATAAGTTTTTGTCCAACTTGATCAACACTTAGAACAATTTGAGAAGCGGTTAAATTAGGATTAGCTTGTTGTAATATTTTTAATAAATAGTTTCTAGCACCCGAATTTAGAGTAAGAACCATTCCATTAGCTACATTGACTCCTTTTCCAGAACTTCCTGGTGGATAAAATATTTTAGTTCCACCAAACATGTCATATACACCAGAAGAATCTATTGTTTTTTGTCCAACATATCCTGTATCTGTAAGTTTTTGTAAATTTACTCCAGGATCATTAACCGCTGAACTTAACCAATTAGCAGCTGTTTTAGTAGTTAATATGTATCCAACTAATTGATTATTAGCTATTATTTCACCTGTCACATTCCCTTTTAATAAAGCTTGTGTTTTCATTACAGAACCTATCATGGGAAGAGCTGCACCTCATATTATGCAAACAAATAGTGAAATTCAAGATAGAAAAATAAACAACTTAATAAAAAGTTGTTTAGTTGATAATTTCTTTTCTGATATAGAAGGATTCTTTTTGTAGTCTTCTGAATAAAAAAATAGTTTAGAAAATCAATAAACAATAAAGTTTTTACGTTTGACAAAATTATCAAAATTTTTATTTAATTGTTTATAGAAAGAATTTTCGTTAACAACAAATTCCATATGATCATTTGATTCATATGCATCATTTTCAAATTCTGAATTATTAATAATAATAGATTTTGTTGTCATAGTTTATAAGTTTCTTTTATTAGTTTCCACGTAGATTTAAATCTTTAAGTAATTGTCTATAAGCTTCAATATCTCTTTTTTGTAAGTAAGTTAATAAGTTACGACGTTGAGCAACTTTCATGTATAACCCTCTTTTTGAGATGTTGTCTTTTTTATTAGCTATAAGGTGAGTTGTTAAAGATTTGATTTCTTCTGTTAAGATAGCAATTTGAACCTTTGTGTCACCTGTGTTAGTTGCTGAACCACCAAATTTTTTAATTAGATCAGCTTTTAGTTGTTTACTTATTGCCATAAGTTCTCCTTTTTTTGTTTAATTCAATTAAAAAAAGTCAATAATATGGAGATATATTAATAACAATTTTTAATTACTTTTTTGTTTAATATTATGTATTTATTATAACTTCTTAAAAGATTAATTAGTTATTTATTTTTTGAATTGTCTCTTTTGTAACCTTCAACTCTTTTTTGTTTAATAACCTTTTCAAGATGTTCTCTTTTATATTTTTGATTAATCTTTTTAATTTCTTTTGAAAGTTTCTTTTTATAACCAGGTTTTATTTTTTTCTTTTGATATTTAACAACGTTGTTAATTTCTTGAATTTGTTCTTCTGATATTTTAGGTTTTCTTGCTCTTACATATTGATTTGTTTTTTCAAGAGAGTTGTTCTTAATTTTCATATTAACGAAGTTGATGCCCTTTTTTTGAAGCTTCAATATTTTTGCATCTTCTTCGTTATTTTGAAATACATATGAAATACCTTCGTATTTAGATCTCCCGGCTCTTCCGGCTCTATGAACATATCATTCTGGATCATCTGGTAAATTCCAAGAAATAACATGACTAGCACCCTCTATATCTAATCCACGACTAGCTAAATCAGAAGCCACAACATATTGAAAATCTAATCTTTGAATAGATTTATAGTTGTTCTTTCTTTCTCTAGTTCTTAATCCACCATGTAAATGTATAACGCTTCTATTTTGTGATTTTAAATATTTATAAATTTCATCTGCTTGTTTTTTGGTATTTGCAAATATTAAACATAAATATGGATTAGTTGTATTAGCAATTGTTGCCAAAGCATGATATTTATCTTTAGTTCATAAAAGATAATGTTTAATATTTTCATTTTCATAAATAGATTTAGAAACATTAATTTCTTTAGTATTTGTAAAGTATTTAGCAAGTTGTTGAGAAAGTAAATTATGAATAGTAGCACTTAATGCTATTTTTTGAATTTCTTTGTTTTTTATAATATTGAAAATTTGATCTATTTCTTTAAAAAAACCAAGATCTAATAACATATCAGTTTCATCAAGAACTATAGTTTTTAATGAAGATAAATCAATTTTTGATTGTTCATAAATTTTTAAAAATCTATTAGGAGTAGTTACTAAAATTTGACTTCCATTATTAGTAGAAGAAATTTGTTTAGAAATTTCTTCTCCACCTATTCAAAGTTGAGTTTTAAGTTTTTTGTTGTTTTTCTTAAATATTTCTATTTTAGAAATCGTTTGTCTAGCAAGCTCTCTAGTTGGCAATATTATTAATGCTTGATATTTATTTGTTGAATAATCTATATTTTGCAAAATAGGCAACAAATAAGCTAAAGTTTTACCAGTACCAGTAGGAGCAACACCAATTATATTTTTGCTTCTAATGCCTAATGGAATTAATTTTCTTTGTATGTTAGTTGGCCTAACAAAATTATTTTGAATTAAAGTCGTTTCAATTCATTCATGTAAATTATAACTTTTCATATAAACTCCTTTTAACAAAAAAAATGAGCTGAGCTCATTTTAGTGGTATTTAATTGAATCTGAGATTTTACCATCTTTTTTCTTGATGATAATTGTGCATTTGTTTTCTCTACCAAATTCTCTTGCTTTTTCCATAGCTTCTTTTTTAGTTTCAAATACAAAACTTGCTTTTTCTCCACCTCTTTTCATAAGTTTTCATCCTTTATCTCCATGTGGTGATAAATAGTAAACATGTGAATCGTTGATTGGTGTTTTGTTAGATTCTTTTTTTATAGTTTCAATATTTGATTCTTCTTCTGTATTTGTTTTATGTTCAAACATATAGTCAGCATCAGCATGAGAATGAGTTGGAAGACCTAATTCTTCAATCAAGAATTGAACAACTTCAGTTTTACCTTTTTTCTCTATTGTTTTATTTAAAATTTTTGATAATTTTTTCATTAATTTACTCCATAGATAACTCTACTATTTTAATAAATTTTTTAAAATTTTAGAACTAATATTAGGATTACATTGTCCTTTTGTAATTTGCATTAGTTTTCCTAAGAAGAATTTTTCAACTCTTTCTGGTCTATCAGCATATTGTTCTAACATATTTTTGTTTTCTGAAATGATTTTTTCAAGATGTTTTTTAATAATTTTTTCATCTTTTATTTGAACAAAATCATTTGCTTTTATTATATCTTTAACTTTTTCATTTGTACTTATATGTTGAGTTAATATTAATTTTGCTTGTTTACCATTTATTTCTTCTTTAGATAATAAATCAAGCATTAATAATATTTGTTCTTTATTGAAAGAAGTTAAATTTGATAAATTCTTTTTTTCTTTTTTGAGATTGGCTATGATATCTTGAGATATTCATTTATATATAAGTAATTGATCTTTATTTTTATTTAATTCATTAAATAGTTTATATAAATCATAATCTCTCAACAAATGTTCTATTGATTTTTCATCTAAGTTTGTTTTTGATAAATCATTTTTGATTTGTTCTATTGATTTTGGAGATTCTTTTATAAATTCGTTGAATGTTTTGTCATCTAAAGATATGTTTATAATATTGGGTTCATAAATATATCTATAATTTACAGCATCTGTTTTGAACCTCATATGCTCAGTGGTGTTTGTTGAATCATTAAATCTTCTTGTTTCTTGAATGAATTCTTCTTCATTTAAGTACATAGAGATTTGTCTATTTGTTTCAAATTGAATTGCTTTTTCAACATTAAGAATTGAATTAATGTTTTTGATTTCTATTTTTGTTCCAAATTCTTTTTGACCATATGGTCTAATAGAAATGTTTACATCTACTCTTAATGACCCGTCTTCCATTTTTGCATCTGAGATATTTCCAAACAAAAGTATTTGTCTTAATTTAGTTAAATATTCCTTGGCTTCTTCTGCTGAAGAAATACATGGAGTAGTAACTATTTCAATAAGTCCAGATCCTGCTCTATTGAAATCAAGAAATATTTTATTATCTTTTGAGAATTGTTTTGCAGTGTCCTCTTCTAAATGAGTTCTCTCTATATGTATTTTTTTATTGTTATCTAATTTTATAAAACCATTTTTGCCAATTGGATGTCATTGCTGAGTAATTTGAAATCCTCTTGCTAAATCGATATAAAAATAATTTTTTCTATCAAATCTTATATTTTTATAATCGATTTGCATATTTGTAAAATTAGAAAATCAAATAGCCTTTTTAACAGCTTCTTTGTTTAATCTTGGAAGAGTTCCTGGTAATGCTAGATCATAATAATTAATATTAGTATTAGGTTTAGAATTATGATCGTTTTTAGAACTTGAGAAAATTTTTGTTTTAGTGTTCAAAACACAATGTACTTCTAAACCTATTATTGTTTCAAAATTTTTCATATTAATATTTTTTCTCCAATATTATTCTTTCTAATTTAAGAGCATTATTAAATATTTTTTGATCATCATATTGTTTAGCAAAAATATTAAGTCCTATGTAATCTTCATTAGAATGTTTTATAAAAGGAATAACCATTGAACCTAATCCTAAAAAATTAGCTATTTGTAAAATATTACTTGAATTGTTTTGAATATTAAAGTTTTTAATTTCAGGAGCATATATTGATGAAGCTAATGAAATCGAAATATCATATTTTTCTAAATCATTTGTTATTTGATAATTGATATGTTCAATGATTTTTTTAGATTTTAAATATACTTCTTCAAAATTATCTTCATTGGTTGCAATGTTTCCTATTAACATTCTTTTTTTAACTTCTTTTGAAATATAATCAGTTCTTAATTTCTTAAGAAGATCAAGATGATTTTTGTAATCAACTTTATTTCCTATTGTAATTCCATTTAAAGAATTTAAATTAGAAGAGCCTTCTGAATAACTTATTACTTTGTATAAATGAGGAATTATTTCAAAAATTTCTTTATTTATTTCTTTATAAGTTATTTCAAAGTTTTCATTTTTACTAATAAAATTTAAAAATTCTTCGTATTCTTTTTTAATTTTTTCATCAGTTTTTAAATCATATGTGTAAACTAAAACTTTTGTTTTCTTTGGTTCTTTAAGATTTTCAAAATAGTTTTCTTGATTATTTGAAGATGTAAAGTCCATTTCATCATGAGTAGCAATTTCAGACATAACAATAGCAGAGTCGGTTACATATTTAGAAAATATACCAACTGTGTCAAAAGATTCAGCAAATGGAAAGACACCATATCTACTTATAAGTCCATAAGAAGGCTTGTATCCAACAATACCAAGATAACTAGCAGGAGTTCTAACAGAATCTCCAGTATCTGTTCCTATTGAAAACATAACTTTGTTAGAAGCAACTTTTGTAGCAGAACCAGAGCTTGAACCTCCAGTTATCTTATTAGCATTAAACGGATTTAAAGCTTTATTGAATTCTGTATGTTGGCCAGTTCCACCTTGTGCAAATTCGTCAAGAACATCCTTAGATATTATTAATGAATTTTTGTTATTAATATTTTCAACTACTGTTGCATTAAAAGCAGAAACATAATCTTTAAAATACATACTACCAAAAGTGGTAACGTTATTTTTAAGATTAATATTATCTTTAATTGAGGAAACTGTACCAAACAATAAATTAGTGTTTTTTGTTATTTTAACTTTATCAAGTTCTTTTGCCTTATTAATTGCAAAAGATGAAAGATCTAACAAAGAACTTTCATAATCATTTTGTTTTAAATAATTTTGAAGATTTTCAGAAACAGTAATTTCATTATTTAAAAGTTTGTTTCTAAATTCTAATATTAAACTATTTTTCATTTTTAACTACCACTAAATTATCTTCAACTTCAATAGCATTATCAAAAATACCATCAGTGATTTGAATTACTTCATCTTCTCTTAAAAAGGTTTTATTCTCATAAACTGGTTTTAAATTTGAACTAAGTTTGAAATTCTTAATTTTAGAAAAAGAAAGATTGGTTTCTTCTTCTAATGTTTTGAGTATTTCTATTTCATTTTTTTTAAGTTCTAAATTTAATTCTTCTAGTGATTTTTTAAAATTCATAATTATCTTTCAATTATTCGTAATATATAGGGAGTTTTTTGCTTTCTGTTATTTCTGTTGTGTAATCATATTTCATCATAGGAACAACAATCTTAAAAATAGGATATATTATAGCTATATTTAATAAGACCATTGGAACAAATAAGAATGATCTAATAGTTAATCAAAACTCGAATCCTAATGTAGAAATATTTGCATCAAAAGCAGGAAGCATAACTACATCGACAATTGATGATGACAATATAATAGCTGCTAAAACAGGAGCAAAAGTAGAAAATCAATTTTTATTTGTTGTTTTTAATTCGTAAGAACATTTTGTTTTAAAAAGATTAAAGCTTATTTTTTTCTCGCCAACATGAAAATGTTTTTCATATTTTTGTGATGTGAACTTAAGTTGTTTTTTAGATTTGTTAATGAAGTAAGAAATTCAAATAACAACAATAGCAGAAACTATAAAACCAGATACTAATAATGCGATTTGTCAATCTTGTATTTTAATAGTTAATCCTAAGAAGCTTATTTCAAAAATTCTCAAACTATTCGGATTTAATAAATGAATTCCTTCACCAATAAAGAAACCTAATAAAGCAGCAATAATTGTAAATAATATTGTTGAATATATTGCAAAATTTAAATTTTTTCTTTTAGCAAAGACAAAAACAACTCTAATTAATCCACCAATAAGTCCATAAGCCATAGCTGCTATTAAATATCCATAGTGAAATACACCAGCTGTTAAAGCAACTGTCAAAAGATCAGTCATTATTCCAATAAACATTCCTATAAATGGACCAAATAATAATCCACCAATTTTAATAAGAATACCTTCTAACGTAACTCTTGTTCCAGGTCACGCCCTAAAAACAACATTAAGCAAATCAGCCGTTATAACTGTTAAAAGAATAATGACAGCAATAGATATAGCAATAACCATTGCTATATTGGTTATCCCTTTAACACCAACTCTTGGTAATATATAATATCTCTTCTTATATTTAACTGAATAATAGATTTTTTTAATTATAGATACAGTTAATATAGTGATAAAGAAGGCCAAAAAGACAAGAATGGCTTGTCAAGGTTCTAAAGACATAGGTTCAGCAAGCGGCGATACAGTTCTTGCAAATACTTCTTTCATTTATTGCGCTCCTTTATTAAATTTTATTTTTTGATAGTTGAAATATTTATTAATTGATAAAGTGTTGAAATTCCATTTTTATAATCAGAATTGTTAAATAATGGTGATTTTTTGTCATTATTTTTAACTGCAGTTTCAATTTCATTCTCTTTAGAATCGACTGATTGAATAACATTATTTAGTCCATCTAATGGATTATTTAAATTACTTAAATAACCTAAAATAACTAAATATTTATACATATTAAACGGCAAAGTGTTGTGTGAATTAACTACTTGATTCGTTTCTGAAAGTTTTTTAATTTCTTCATTAAATATATTTAATCTTTCAGATGTCAAACCATTAATTGCTGGGAAAGAAAAAGCAAATTGATTTTGAGAAACACCTCATGTAGGAATTAATGCTTTAGGAGTTTTAAATCCATAATAAGAAACTTTTTTGGTTATAACAGAATTATTAGATTCACTAATCATTACATTTGCAGCTACAAAACCATTTTCTATATTTGAAGAAACTATTTTGGCAGTAACATTCTTATTTGAAGGTATATTATTTATTGTTTTATAAAGATTTTCAAATCCTTTATTGTCAATTCTTGAGGCTTCAACGGCTTTAACAGAAAAATTTTCAGTTCCTTGTAAAAAATTAAAATTGGAAGCATCAATTGCGCCTTCAGGATAATTAGAATTAAATAATGTTGGTTGAACTGACATTAATCCATTTAAATAATAATTTGTAACTGGATCTTTATTTGTTTCAGTTGGTTTGTCGGCATGAGTATATCATCCACTATTTGCATTAAAATTCATATTAGAAACTGGCACTACATAAGTTGTTGAAGTGTATCCTGTTTTTAATCCAGCACTTTGTAAAGCTCTTCATTGACTTCCTGTATATTTTGATGCATCATTTAATATATTTACGTCAACACCTTGAAATTCTCCACCAGTTCTAGCTTTTTTGTATCATTGATAAGTTAAATTAACATTAGTTGCTTCAATGTTAAAATTATATTTTGATAAATTATTCTCATCAACTTGAGTTTTAAATGTTGGAAATCCACCATTGTTTCAAGATGGAGTAGTCGTTGCTGTGTTAGGAACAATATTTAAGTTCATAGAAATTTTACTTGGTCATAAAGAATATGAAGTATTGCCCTCTCCAGCTCCCATTAATAACCCAAGAGTGAATTCTTTAGCTAATGGAGAGTTAATAATTTGATTGTTTCAATTTGAAATTTGAAGTGAAGTGGTGTTTGATGGATTTATCGCTTGTGATGAAGAAGCGTTTTTAATTAATCCAATAGCAAATGTTTGAGCATTAGAATATATAGATTCAGTTATCGATAATATGTTTAAAAGTTTAAATGCATCTCCAACAGTAAAATTGGTTGCATTAATTCATTTTCCGTTTTCTTCATATCTTGCAGGAGAATCTTTATTTAAATCTGGTTGATCAATTACATATTGTTGATCAGGTTCTACTTTTGAACCTGGAGCTCTAAATTTAACAAGTTCTGCCACTTGATTAGCAGTCACTTCTTTGTCTTTTCATGAAGGAATAGGAATACCAAATCCATCAGTTGTTTTATTCATAAATACAACTTTTGAGTTTGTATACATTTTCATATTTAAAGTTTTGCCGTTTATAGTTACAGCAAAATCTGTATAAGGGCCATAAGGAGTAGAAGTTGAAGCACATGAAGTTGATAAAAGAAGTGGTAATGATAACACACCAATCGTTGCAACTCCTAATCCTAAAAATAATAATTTTTTTCTTGTTCTAATTTTCATCATTTGTTTTCTTCCTTATAAATTTAGTGAACTTACCAGTTGATTTGTTAAATGACAATTTAACCAATCCTGTTTCACCACTTCTGTTTTTAGCAATTGTAAATTCAACATTAACTACTGATTTGAATTTAACAATTTCATTATTGCTATTTGCATCATCTACTTGACTTCTATCATAATCAATAAATGAAACAATATCAGCATCTTGTTCAATAGCGCCAGATTCTCTAAGATCAGATAATCTTGGTCTTCTATCTTCACCGGTTCTTTGTTCTATGTTTCTTGACAACTGTGCAACAGCTAATACTGGTGTTTTTATTTCTTTAGCAATTATTTTTAGAGTTCTTGATATTTTTGCAACTTCTTCATTTCTTGAAGCAAAAGAATTTTTAGTAGACTCTATAAGTTGTAAATAATCAATAACTACTAATTTAATTTTATAACTTTTTGATAGTTGTCTTAAAGTTGAATGAATTTCATTAACAGTTATTTTTGAACCATCAAAAATTTTAAGATTTCATTTTGAAATTTCTTCATTTGTTTCTTTTATCATTTTTTCTTGTTCTTCATTTCATGAACCGTTCTTATAAACGTTGTTATCAAGATTAGAATTCATGCAAATTCATCTTTCGATTAATTGATCAGCACTCATCTCTAATGAGAAAAGAACAACAACTTCATCTCTTCTAATATTGTCGTCTTTTAAAATATTAGAAACAAAATTCAATGCTAATGCTGTTTTACCAATACTAGGTCTAGCAGCAAGAATTATTAATTCTCCTGGAGAAAAGCCATTAGTTAGTTTATCTATTCCTGAAAAATTAATTTTTACACCATTAACGTCTGCTTCGTGATTTTTTAATTTAGTCATTCTTTCATTAAAATCTTTAGTGTATTGTGAAACATCAACTAGAGAAGCTGTTGGTTTTGAAAGAATTATTTTTCTTGATCTTTCAAATAAATCATTAAATTTTTCATCAGCATTTAAAATAGTAATTTTTTCATCAGAAAATTCTCTATGAGCTTCTTCAAGTTTTCATTTAATAGAAGCATTAATTAATGATTCTATATAAACATTAATATTTTCAGATGTTGGATTTTCAGTTAAATATTTTGCTATTTTCTTTTTAAAGTCTAAATCTTGCATTTCACCAAGAAATACTTCTAAATTAAAATCTTTGCTCTTTGCATAATAATCCAAAAGTATAGTGAATATCTTTTTATTAGTTGGCTTCTTGAAATTATCAATTGTAATTTTAGAAACTATTTCTTCTCTGGCATCTAAATCTCTTAAGAAAGAAGAAATGATTCTTGATTCTAGATTTTCAAAATCTATTTCTATTCTTTTATATGACATTATATTGCCTTTACATTTATTTTAATAATAGCTGATGTGTCTTTTGATAAATTAATTTTAATTTTTGACGATCCAACAGTAATTTTGTAAGATTCATCAAACATAAATTTATTAATCAATTTTTCTTCTTTGTTAATTTCGGATAATAAAGCCTTGTTTGTTATGTGACCAAAAACAGCTCCGTTATTTGTTTTAAGTTCAAATTCTAAAAACATTTTTTCTAATTTGGACTTAATTATTCTTTCTTCATCAAGTCTTTTTTCGTTATTTATATTTAGTATATCTAAGTCTTTTTCAAGTTCTCTTAAGTTTTTCTCATTATGTGAAACAGCCAAATTTTTCTTTATAAGAAAGTTTTTAGCATACCCATCATTAACTTCTACAATGGTGTTTTTAAGACCAACACCCTTAACATCTTGTTTTAAAATTACTTTCATGATTAACTCCTAAATATAAACAAAAACCCTTAGTTTAGGGTTTTAAATTTATTCAACTATAAATGGTAAAAGAGCAACTATTCTTGCACGTTTAATTGCATTCGCAACTCTTCTTTGGTGTTTTGAACAGTTTCCATTAATTCTTCTTGGTTGTATTTTAGCAATTTGATTAATAAATTTGTTCAATGTATCAACGTCTTTATAATCAATTTGTTCAATACCACGTGAACAGAAATAACATATTTTTTTACGTGGTTTACGTTTTTTAAATTTTAAATTAGCCATAATTTTACTTCTTTCTAAATTTCATCGTCTCAATCATTATTTGAGTCTTTATCTTTTGAATTTGATTTTTCATCAAAAACTTCACCTAAGTTAATAGTTTTTTTAAATTCGTGTTCATCTGAACTACTTGAATAATCATTAGCTTCAGATTTTGAGGCACTTCCTTTAGTTCTAGAACCATAACTTTTAATATTATCTACAACTATATCAGTTGTATAAATAGTGTTTCCGTCTTTGTTAACATAACTTCCGGTTGTTATTCTTCCATCAATAACAACTAGATCACCCTTATGTAAATTGTTTTTAGCAAATGTAGCACTTGGACCAAAAGCAGCACAGTTAAGAAAATAACTTTGTTCTCATTGTCTAGCATCATTTACACCAATAGAAAAACTAGCAACATCTTTATCATTTTTAGTTTTTCTGATTATAGGATCTTTAGTTAAATATCCTGATAAAAATACTTTATTCATTTTAAATAAACCTAAGCTTTAGCTTCGCTGTTTTTAGCTGCTCATTCTGCTTTACGAGCTTCATATTCAGCTTTACGTTGTTCGCTTCTAATTCTTGCTTCTTCTCTTTTTTTAGCATTAACTTCTGCAGCTTTTTTGTTTGAAGCAACTTTTTTAGGATTAACTGATGCTTTGTAACCATAGTCTTTTTCAATGTTAATAACTAATTGACGTAAAACATTTTTGTTAATTCTTGTAAGACGTTTAAATTCTTCTAAGTTTTCAGTTTGATCTGATTCAAAGTTGTATTGGAAATAATAAGCTTTTTTCATTTTTTTAATTTCATAAGCCATATCTTTTAAACCAATTTTAGTTTCTTTGATACTTTTTTCGTTTATTGTTTTAATCAAGTCAGAAGCAATCTTATTAGCTTCTGCTTCTTTTAAATTACTGCTTATTAAAAGCATAATTTCATATTTAGCCATAATGTGTATCTAACCTTTCTCTTATGGGGTATTACTCTAAACTGAGTAAGAGTGTTTTATAACACATATAAAACTAAATAATTATACTTGAAATAAAGTCAATAATATAAAAAAATATCTTGAAACAAAGATATTTTTTTTATTATTTTATCTATTTAAATCTATAACTTCTTTTTCTACTTTTTTTATTATTGAACTTATCTTAATTAAGTTAATAAATGGATATAAAAAAGGAACAAAAATAGTAATCAATGATTGTTTTAAATAAAGAATGAGTATTTCAGATGTTTCGTCTTTAAAGTGTCTCTTATATAAAACTACAGCTATTAATGAGCAAATAATATACAAAATTAAAGATAAAGATGCAAATACTGAAAAACAAGTTAATAATGAATTTTTTAATAAGTTTGTTGGAGTGTACACATAGTAATACAAGAAAATAACTCATAGCAAAGTAAATATTGCAATAACAAAATTCAAAGATGAAATTGCTTTTAAATATTTTTTATATGCATAAAACTTTTCTAGAATTCTGTTTTCAGTCATTTTATATGTTTAATTCTTTTCTTAAATATTCGATTATTTCTAAAGCTTCATGCTTAAGTTCTTCAAATGTAGTTTCAGTGTCTTCATTAGTGAATAAATTAAAATACATTTTGAATTTTGGTTCAGTTCCAGAAATTCTAAATTTCAATCAACTATCGTTTTTAAAATTGAATTCTACAGTTTGACCAACTTCGTTTTTTTCAATTTTAGTGATTTTTCTATTTAGAATACTTTTACCTTTATAGTTTAATAAATATTCCATTAATTCTTGTGCTTTAAACTTTCAATCATAACCTGAAATCATAAAGTATTGAGTTTTTCCAAATCAAGTTCCATATCTAGGAAAAATTTCTTTTTCTAATATATCTTTAAAAGTATATTTTTTATCTTGGAATTTAGTATAAATTTCTAAAAGAGTAGCCGCCACTTGGAATGAGTCTTTTTCTCTATTAAGATCAGAAGTTGTTGCACCTATTGCTTCTTCAAAACCTGTAATGAATTTATCATTATCAGATAATTGATTCATAGCATTTGCTATTCATTTAAATCCAGTTGTTGTTCTAATAACTTGAGCATTGAATTCATTTGCTAATCTATCTATCATGTTGTTTGAAACATAAGTACTAATTATTTTAAGATTTTTATTAGAGTTTTTATTTTTATTCAAAAGATAGTAAGTTTGAATAATACCAGCTTCATTACCAGTTAGAAATTCTCACTTATTATTATGTTTATAAGCGATTCCTAATCTATCAGCATCGGGATCGGCTGCAAATATTAATTCAAATCCATTTTCATCAGCAAACTTAATTGCAGGATCAAAAGCTTCTGGTTCTTCAGGGTTTATGATTTTTGCATTTTCAAAAGAGGAACTAATAAAGTTTTGTTTTTCAAAATCATGAGCATCATAACCAAGTTTTCTTAAAAACTTGACCATATATGGAGTTGCGGCTCCATGCATTGAAGAAAACAAGACTTTTGTTTTTTTGGCTGATTTTGATACATCTGAAATCTTTTGGATTTCATTAAAGAAAGATTGAACATCTTTGTCTTTTAATGTGTGAATTTTAGAAGTATCTGGTTTGACTTCATAATTTAAAACTTCATCTCATTTCAACATTGATTCAACAAGTATTTTATCTTCGTCAGGCAATAGTTGAGAACCAAAACTATTATATGTTTTGAATCCATTATCTTTTTTAGGATTATGGCTCGCAGTTATATTAATGCCACCAACAGCATTTAATTTAATAATTAAATAAGATAAATGAGGAGTAGAAAGCACAACATTATTTTTAATGATATAAACATTAATTCCCATTGAAC
The DNA here is from genome assembly GCF_057537535.1 of Ureaplasma rhincodontis. Lineage (NCBI taxonomy): Bacteria > Bacillati > Mycoplasmatota > Mycoplasmoidales > Mycoplasmoidaceae > Ureaplasma > Ureaplasma rhincodontis. The sequence goes on along the minus strand of NZ_BAAKAX010000002.1, from coordinate 61,075 downwards.
TTAAAACGTCTGCTATTAATAAAACATATTTATCTGAATTAAGTCTATTATCTCTTGCTAATATGACAGGTCTTTTTTCTCAATTTTTTTGAGTTTGTATATACTTACCGTAACCATATGCAAGTTGAGTATAAGTGAATGTATTTAAAAATGTACATCCAGGTCCCATTTCAGCTCTATAACCACTAGTCCCAAATTTGATCAAACCTGGTTGAAAAGCAACTTTAATTGTCTTTTCATCCATTTTTTCCATTTCTTGTTTTAATCTATCAGGAACATTTTTATTGTTTAATCATTCTTCATAAACAATTTCATATAGTTCTTTTTTCATAAATTTATAAATCCTTTCAAGGGTAAGGTAATAAATCTTTAATTTTGACTATATCCAACTCTTCATTCAAATTAAATAAATTAATTTTTACATCTTCATTTTCTGAGAATTCAAAAATGAATTGTCTACATCCACCACAAGGAGTTCCGAAACCTATTTCGGTTTTAGTTAGCAAGAAAACTTCTTTTACTTTTGTAGCACCATTAGTAACTGCAGTCGAAATCGCATTAACTTCAGCACATAAACCTAATGGAAAAGCTCCGTTTTCCACGTTAACACCTTCAAAGAACCCTTTATCAGTACTAACAATTGCACTAACTGGATAATTTGAGTATTTAGCGTAAGAAACGGAGTGAAGTTTTTTTAATTGATTAAAAATTTTATTCTTTTCCATAAATGATTATTTGTTAGAATCTTTAGTTAAAATTACAGGTCCATTTTGAGTAATTAAAATTGTATCTTCAATTCTAACTCCACCAACACCTTCAACATAAACACCAGGTTCAACAGTTACAACTGAATTAACACCTAATGGGTCTTTGTTTTTTGATGAAATAAGAGGCAATTCATGAACATCTATTCCAACACCATGCCCTGTTGCATGAAGGAAATAAGTTCCATAACCATGAGTTGAGATAATGTTTCTACATACAGTATCGATTGATTCACCAGTTGAAGTAACTGATAATTGTTCAATACCCACTTTATGTGCTTCTTTAACAGCGTTATAGATTTTTAACATTCTTTGGTTTTTTGTTTTTCTAATTAATTTAGCAAAAGTAAATGTTCTTGTCATGTCTGAAGCATAACCTTTATATGAACATCCTAAATCAATAGTAATGAAGTCACCTTTTTTAAGTTTTGTATCAGTTGGAACATGATGAGGATTTGCTCCATTAACACCAATAGCTACAATAGGGTCAAATGAATTACCATCGGCACCAGCTGACAATAAACCTTGAGTGATCATTTTAGCAATTTGTTTCTCTGTCATTCCAGCTTTAAGATCTGATTTAACTTTTGATAAAGTGTTAGAAGTGATTTCAGAAGCTTTTTTAAGATATTTGATTTCTTCTTCATCTTTTGTGATTCTTAAAGCTTGTGATTTAAATGAAAATAATTCTAATCCTCTAATTGAAGCCAATAAGTTGCTTAATGAAACTATTGTATATTCTGCTTCAACAGCTAATTTATTAATTTGTAAATCGTTTAATACATTTTTAATTTGTTCAATTAAAGTTTTTTTAGTGTTAATTAAAACAATTTCATCTCTAGTTAATCCTTCGATTGAAGCAAGAGCTCTTTCGAAATATCTTCCGTCTACTAGAAATCTTATTTCACCTTTGTTGTTAACAAAAATATATCCTTCTGTTGATTCAAAACCTGTTAATCAATAACGATTTTGTTTAGAAGCGAATATCACACCATCTATATTAGCGTTAGCTAAAAAAGTTTTTACTAATTTAATTCTTAATTTCATATTATTTTTTTGCCTTTATTTCCACATGTGACTTAGTTGCTCTACATCTACTACAATATTTGTTTAAAGCTAATTTATCCGGATTGTTTTTAGGATTTTTTTTAGACAAGTAATTTATCTCTTTACATTCGATACATTGTAATCTAATTCCTCTTTTAATAGCCATCTTTTTTCCTTAAAATATTTTAATATTTATTTAATTGTATATTTATAGATTTGAAAAACAAATAAGTTTTCTTAAAAAATATAATACTATTTTACTATACAATTAGAATAATTCATTTTTTTATTGTATTAGATAAATTATTAAAATATACAAGTATTTAGAATAAAATAGATTTATATGAACAAATTAAAAAAAATAATAAACACAAACATTAAAAATCTAAAAATTTCTTTTGATAAAAGTAATTCTACTTTTTTAGATACAAACGAAATTAAAAAAATTAAAATGTCAAAAATTTATATAGAAATTAATGACATTTCTGAAACGATTGAAATTACAGTCTTAATAAATTGAATTTTAAAAACTTTTTCAAATTCTGAATTCCATGTAACTTCAGTACATAATCAAAACAAGATAGAAGGATATTTTAATACTGAAAATGGAATGCCGTTAATGAATTTATGCTTATTAATAAATGCATATTTATTAACTTGAAAAGAAGAACTAGAGGATAATAAAAAAATTAAATTCAAAATAATTCTTGATCATTCAAACTACATACATTTCAGCCAAACAGAAAGAAACTTCTGAAATAACACTGCATACGATTGCAACAATTTTTTAATTTTAGAAGAAAATAAAAAGAATTATTCTGAAATCTTATTTCAAAACAACTCTTTTTATTTCTCTCGTTTTTATTCTGATAGCATCGAAGAAAAATATATTAAAAATTCTAGAAAATTTAATAACGAATTTTATGCTACATCGCTTTATGCAAAAGTTGATGAAAACTTTAAATGATAATAACTAATTTTTAGAATTTATTTTATTTTTAAGTAAATTAACGAAGTCATTAATTGTGACTTTGTTAATTTTTTCTTTACCATACTCTCTGTATGACACAAAGTTCTTGTCTTTAAGTTCATCATCACCAACAACAATTTGGTAAGGTGTTTTTGAAATTTGTGAATCTCTAATTTTTTTAGAAATCCTTTCATTTCTTAAATCAATATCTGTTCTTATATTATTCTGAATTAAAACTTCATTGATTTCTTCACAAAAAGTTGAATGAAGTTCCAAATTAACAGGAATAATAGAAACTTGTTTTGGACTTAATCATAAAGGAAGAACTCCCTTGGTTTGTTCAAGCAAGACCGCAAGGTATCTTTCAAAAGTACCAATTAATCCTAAATGAATCATTACAGGTCTTTTTAATTCAGAATCAGAATCTTTATAAGATATATCAAATCTCTCAGGTAATAAGAAGTCTAATTGAATAGTAGACACTGTAATTATTCTTCCTAAAGCAGTTTTAACTTGGAAATCAATTTTAGGTCCATAAAAAGCCGCCTCTCCAATCATCTTTGTATATTCAATGTTGTTTTCATTTAACATTTCTTCTAATTGTGATTGAGCTGAATCTCACATTTCCTTGTTGCCGTGATATTTTTCTTTATCATTTGGATCGTTTAATGACAAGTCAACTCTAAAGACTTTAGAACCTAAATCTTTATGAGCTTGTTTAATCATTTCAAAACAATTTTTAACTTCTTGTTTTATTTGATCTTCTCTTGCAAATATATGAGTATCTTCAAGAACCATCGCTCTAACTCTTTCAAGTCCAGTTAAACCGCCTGATGATTCATATCTATGTAATATAGATGGTTCACAATATCTAATAGGTAATTGTTTATAAGAATATTGTTCATTTTTATAAACAATTACGTGATGAGGACAAGTCATTGGTCTTAAAACTAATTCTTCATTGTCAACTTTTATTGGCGGAAAGATGTTTTCTTTATAATGGTCTCAATGTCCACTAGTCTTATATAGGTCAATAGAAGCCAACACTGGTGTAGAGATAGAAGAGAAATTATATTTTTTTTCAAGTGTCTCAATATAATTTCTAATTTCATTTCTAATTAAATTACCATTTGGTAATAATATGGGAAGTCCCGCGCCTATTAAACTATCAAAAGTAAATAATTTTAATTCTTTACCAATTTTTCTATGATCTCTTTCTTTTCTTTCCTTAACAAGTTCAAGATAATCATTTAATTGATTTTGAGTCTCAAAAGCAATTCCAAATATTCTTGTTAATTGGTCTTTCTTAACATCATTGTGTCAATTACTTCCACCAATACTTAATAATTTGTTTACTTTTACCAATTTTGTGTTTTCTAATAAATCCGTGTCGTTGGTATAAACAATGTTATTGTTAATATTAATAACATTATGAACTTTTTTTTCTTTGTTATCTTCAAAAATAAATTTGTTATTTTTGAACTCTTTTTTGAAGTCAGAAGAACTTAAGGTTTCTACTTTTATTTCTGATGCTGATGAAACAACTTTCTGACAATCCTTTTCAATTCTTAGTAAATCTTTTGATGAAATTGTTTCTTCTGAATTGAATTCAACATAGTAACCTTCTTCTTGTTCTCTTATGTCTACTATTTTTATATCTTTGTATCTTTTAATTAAAGCATTGGCTAATATAAAACCAGCACTTAAATTTAATTTTTTATTATTCATTTTCTTATACCTTATGAAAAAAATTATAGAATTATGTTTATTATAAACAAAAATGTTTCTTAATATATAATTAAGACAACAAGACAGCTTTGAGGATTACAAATGAAAAAATTATTAATATTAACTGATTCTTCAACAAGCATGAGTTTAGAACAAGCTAAAAAATATGATGTTGAAATTTTACCGTTAACAATAACTAGAAATGATGGCAAGGAATATATTGAAGAAATACTTCATTTAAAACCATCTGATATTATTGAAATGCTTGATAAAGGATACACTTTTAAAACAAGTTGTACTCCTATTGGATATATGGAAACATTAATTTCAAACAAATTAAAAGAATATGAATATATATTAGCAATTCCAATAAGTTCAGGATGATCTTCACAATATTCACATTTAAAATCATTAGAAAACATGTTTGATGATAAATTTATAGTAGCAGATACAAATACTTATGGCTATGAATTAGAACTAATTGCAAAAGAAGTTAGAGCAAAAGTAAACAAAGATCCAAAAATTGATATTAATGAATTGAAAAAATATGTAGAAAATTATCACAATCATTCAGTTTCATACATAGGCATTAAAAATGTTGATGGAATAATAGCAAGTGGGCGTGTTCCTAAAATAGTAACTAAATTAGTTAAATTAACAAAAATATATCCTTTATTAAGATATGACAAAATAAATCATTTAGAGACAGTAATGAAAAAATGAGATCAATTCTTATCTAAATCAATGAACGCTTTTAATAAAATATTTGATGATTTTGATCCTTCAAAAGATATTAAAAATTTAGCAATATTAATTTCTAATAACACTAAAGAAGAAATCAACAATGTTAAAAACAAATTGATTAAAGAATACTCAATAGCTGAAAACAAAATAAAAATTGTTAACGCTCCTATTGTTCTTCACACTGTTGTATGAAATGAAGCAATTGGTTTACAAGTCGTAACTAACAAAGTTAAGAAAAAGATTTAATAAAAAAAACACCGTCTCTTCAGGCGATGTTTTTTTTTAAATAAACGCTCTTGTTTTAGAATCTTTAAAACTTTTTATTGGAATATTAAATTCGATTTCAAGATCCTTAATTTTGTCTTCTATATTTATAAACTTAATGCTGTAAATTATGAAGTTGTTTTTAATTACTTTGTGTTCTTCTATTGAATCTCAACTTAGATTAGTTTGAAAAACAAGTTGAGCAAATAAATCATCTAGAGTGGTTTTGTTTTCTTGTTTAAACTTTATTTTTGTTCTTATTTTAAGAAATGAATCTTCTGATGAATTTAATTTTAGTTTGTAGTTTGTTTCATTCTTAGAATGTTCAAGAAGTTCATATTCATCAAATATTAAATTTTTAGGAACTTTAAAATAATTATTCAAGTAATTTTCAGAAACGATATGCCCTGATCCTTTTTTAGAAATAACAATATCAAGCGATTCTAGTTTTTCATAAACTTTTCTAACGGTTTCTCTTGAGCAAGAGAAGATTTCAGATAGTTTATTTTCACTCGGAAGCTGTTCTGAAACTTTAATATTTTTTGAAAATATTTTAAGTAATATATATCTAATAATATATTCTTTAGTAGTCATTAGATATTATTTATCTTTTTTTTCTTCTTTGTTTTGAGCTTTATTTAAATTTTCATATAATTTGGCTTCATATTTTGATAAATTTTTAGGAAATTTATCAACAATAAAACCAATTGTTTTTTCTTCTAATAATGTGTTTTTAGCAGATTGAAAGCTTTCTTCATTTTTCATGAAATCTCTAATCGGTTGATTAGTTTGTTCATAATAATTTTGTAAAACTGAAGTTAATTCTTCATCTGTTATTTTAATATCATGTAGTTTTTGTAAGTGTTCAAAAATTAAGAATTTAGAAATAATTTTTTTAGCAAATTCTTTTGCTATATCTTTTCTATCTTCACCAAAATTTTGAATTATATTTTTTTCAAATTCTTCAACTTCTGATTCATCATAAGTAAATTCAAAGTCTTCAAACAAGAAATTCATTGCTGCATTGAAAATATTATCTCTCATAACAATGTTATTTAATTGCATTGCTCTTTCTTGTTCAGAAAGATGTTTGAAAATATTATCAATTCTTTCCTTGTGCATTTCTGCAATACTTTGGTCCATAACTAGTTCTTCTATAACTATAGTTCTAGTTCAATCTATTTCTTTTTTAACTTTTAATGTTGATTTCATAAGTTGTCCTTTCATAAATCTTATTGATTTATTTTTTTGAGTTTATTAATAATATCTTCATCTGTTATACTATCAATCAAATCATTAATTTCATTAATTTTACTATATATTTTTAGTTTACTCTCAAATGCATAAAGATCTTTAATAGTGTTATTAATATTATCTTGAATTGCTTGTCTAGTTACATTATAAACAAGAGACAATTCAGAATAAGATTGATCTTCAAAATAATAAGAAATAAAATATTCTTTTCTCTTATCAGTCAATAGATCCTGATATATATCAAATAACTTTATGATTTCAAATCTATTTTTTTCTTTATTTTCCAAATTCAGAAACCATTCCATCAACAAATTTTTCTAAATCAAAGACAGATAAATCATCTAATGATTCTCCAAGACCTATAAATTTAACGGGAATGTTAAATGAATCTTTAATAGCTAATACTATTCCACCTCTTGAAGTCGAATCCATTTTAGCTAGCACTATTCCACTTAGTTCTGAAACCTCATTAAATGCTTTTGCTTGATTTAATCCACTTTGACCAGTAGTTGCATCTAAGACCAATAAAGTTTCATGAGGAGCGTCTTTATCGAATTTTTTAATAACACTGAAAATTTTCTTTAGTTCGTTCATTAAATTAGTTTTATTTTGTAATCTACCAGAGGTGTCACAAATAACAAGATCATACTTTTCTTCATAACCTTTTTTAACACCTTCATAAATAACAGTCGCTGTTTCTAATCCCTCTTTGTGAGGAACCACAATGTCTGTATTTAGTTTTTTAGATCAAACCTTTAATTGTTCAACAGCACCAGCTCTAAATGTATCACCAGCAACTAATAAAACTTTTTTATTTTGGTCTATAAAATATTTAGCAATTTTAGCAATTGAAGTCGTTTTACCAACTCCATTAACACCACACACAACAATTACATTTGTTCTATCATTCAATAAGTTTAAATTTGTTGTTGTGGATGCGCCACTAATATAATAAGTAAATATTTTATCTATTAACAACTCTTTTATTAATTCAAAGTCTTTAATGTTCGAATTAATAATTTCATCTCTTAAATCTTCAACAATAACAGACGTCGCATTGTAACCAACATCATATGAAATAAGCATATCTTCTATTGAATCAAATAATTCATCATCAATGTTTATTTCTTTCTTAATGATTTCATCTATAGCTTTGGAAAAAGCACTAGATGATTTTTTTAAACTATTGTTAAAAAGAGATTGTTCTTTAGATTCTTTAATTACTCTATTTTCAACGTTCTTTTCAGAAATTTTTTTAACAATAGAATCGTCATTATTTTTTTTAAATAATTTTTTAAAAAATCCAGCCATTATTTCACCTTTTATTCTTCATCAGCAGAAACTGAAGCAGATTCGTATTTATTCTTGATTTCTGAAATATCAGTTTTAAGTACTCTTGTAATACCTTTTCTTTGCATTGTTGCGCCATAAAGAACATCACAAGTTTTCATAGTACCTGGTCTATGAGTAATAATTAAGAATTGGGTATTATCACTATAATCTTTAATAATTTTTGCAAAGATATCAACATTAGCCTGATCAAGCGCAGCTTCTGCTTCATCTAATACAACCATAGGGAAAGATGATGATTTAAGAATAGCAAATAGAACCGCTAATGCAACTAATGTTTTTTCACCACCAGATAATAAAATCAAGTTGCTAATTTTCTTACCAGGAGGTTGAACAATAACATCAATACCTGAAGTTAATACATCAGCTGGTTCAGTACATTCAATTCTACAATTTCCACCACCAAATAGATTTCTAAATATAGAAGGTAAAATTTCATTTACTTTATTAATAATATCTTCAAAATCTTTTCTAGCTTTCTTATCAAGTTCTTTTAAAGTACTTTCTAATTCATCAACAGCTTGTTTAGCATTATCATATTCTACTTTAATAGTGTCATATTCAGCTTGTTTAACTTCAAGTTCTTCAAAAGCAGCTAAATTAACATTACCTAAGGCATCAATATCAGCCTTTAATCTCATAACTTCTGATTTGGCAATATCTGTTGGAATGTCTAATGGTTTGTCAAATTTTTCAATAGCGGTCTCAACAGTCATGTTATAAACACCAACTATTCTGCTTTCTGCATTTTCAATACCATTTCTCATTTGAGTTAAATTATTTTGTTTTTGATTTAATCTAACTGAAAGATTATCAAGATTAACATTAACATCGTTTAATTTATGATTAGAATCTCCATTTTTATCTTGATATACAACTTTTTCTTCAGTTGCATCAGAAATCAATGTTGAAAGATCTCTTAATTCATTTTCAAGAGATAAAATTTCTTTCTTAAGTTCATTCTCATCAAAAGCTTCTGTAATGTCATCATATGATGTTCCAGTAAGTCCTTCGAATTCTAATTTGTTTTCTCTAATCTTTGTTTCGAAGTGATCAATGTTTCTTTCCATATCATTAAGACTAATGCTTGAAGATTGCATTTTCTTATTAGCAATATTGTATTCAATATTAGCTTTTTCTAAATGAATATTCAGTTTTGATTTTTCTTCATTTAACTCTTCTAATTCTTTTTTAAGTGTTTCCATTCTTTCTTCAATATTTAACATTGAAGTTTTATTAGATTTAGAACTACCACCTTCGATAGCACCACCAACAAAGTTAACATCACCATCAAGAGATATAACTTTGTAAGCATTAAAAGTCATATCAGCTATTCTTGTCGCATTTTCAATATTATCAGCAATCAAAACTTGACCTAATAAATTATCAATTACTGATTTGATTTTTTCATCGTACTTAACTAATTTAGAAGCAACATTAACAAATCCTTCAAGTTTAGATGCAATCTCTAAACTATCTGGTTTAATATATCTTGGTTTAATAATGTCTAAAGGCAAGAAAGTTGCTCTACCGGTTTTGTTTCTTTTTAAGAAATTAACGGCATTTGTAGCATTATCTTTGTTTTGAGTAATAATATTAGATACTGTTCTACCTAATGCAGTTGAAATAGCAACTTCATATTCATTAGCGACTTCAATCATAGATGAAACTGTACCAATAATACCAGGAAGTGCAGCTTTATTTTTAATAATAGTTTGAACACCTCTCTGAGATGCTGTCATTCTTTCTATTTGGTCTTGTAAAGCTTCAAATCTAGCATTTTTAGAACTAATGTTTTGACTAATTTCGCTCATTTCAGAATTAAGTTTAGATTTTAATTCATTTGATGAATCATAATCAACTTGTGCTTTTTCAGCCTCTTCTCTAACTTTAACGATTTCGCTATTTAAATTCCTTAAACTAACTTCATTATCACTAATAAGTTTTTTATAAGCGTTAGCTCTAACTATCTTGTCATTTGAAGAAATTTCATTATTTAAATTACTTGTATATAAAATTTCTTTTTGTTTTAAATAATTAATTTTAGAATTAAGTTCTTCTCTTTGTTTAGTAAGATCAGAAAGTTTAACATCAGCTTCTCTGAATTTTAATTCAGCTTCTTCTGATATCGCTTGAAGTTCATTTCTTTCAAATCTTAATTCTTCGACTTTTTTAGATAAAGTCTTAACAGTTTCTGAATCGTGTTTTACCTCATCATTTCATTTTAATAAATCTTGAACCATTAAAGTAACATCAAGTTGTTCTAAAGCATCTTTTTTCTCTTTATAGATTTTCGCTTTTTCAGCTTGACTTTCAAGTTTTCTTATATCTTTTTCAAAGTTATAAATAACGTCGCTTAATCTAGAAAGATTAATTTCTGATTTTTCAAGTAATGATTTAGTTTCAAGTTTCTTTTTAGTATATCTACCAATACCAGCAGCTTCTTCAAACATTTTTCTACGTTCATCTTTTTTAGCTTCTGCAAATCAATTAACTGTACCTTGAGAAATAATCCCCAAAGAACCTTTAGATAAACCCGTGTCTAAGAATGTATCTTGAATATCTTTCAATCTTACAGGTTCATTATTAATAAAGAATTGACTTTCACCAGTTTTTCTAATTAATTTACGAGTAACAGATACGGTTTTAGCATCATGGTGTAATATTTTTGTAGAGTTGTCAAAAGTTAAAGTAACCATAGCAAATTCTGCCTCTGGCCTACCTTCTGCACCCATAAAAATTAAATTGCTCTTTTCGCTACCACGAAGCGCTTTAACTGACTGTTCACCAATTGTTCATTTAAGAGCATCAACAATATTTGATTTACCAGATCCATTTGGTCCAATAATCCCTATCATTCCGTTTTCAAAGTTTAATGTAACTTTGTCAGCAAAAGATTTAAAACCTTCAGCATAAAATTCTTTTAAAAATACCATCTATATAAATACCTCTTATTTTTTTAAACAATTATCGATCTAAAACACAAAATAATTGCAATTATTAATAGCGTAGCTGCTATTGCATAAGACACTCATAAAAATAAGTGAAAATATTTTGATTTAGTAATATTATTGATACCTGTGATTCATACACCAGCTAAGAACACATAAACAGATCCTATAATTCCATATGATATATATACAAGTATTTTTGAAGCGCTAGAAAATGCTGAATTTAAATTAATAATAGTATCAGTTGCATTTCCATGAGAACTAAATAGGTAACCTAATGAAATAGCACCTAATCCGAATAAGATAATTGTAGATACAAGAATAACTATTCAGGTTTTTTGATAATATTTATAACCTTGTAAATTATCACCAAGATTATTTAATAAATTTTCGAAATATGTTTTCATTTTATCTCTTTTCGTCGTCTTTTATTTGTCTCAAAAGTTCTTCAATTCTAGAAGATCTATCAATAGTTTCATCGTTGCAAAATACAATATTTGGTGTTTTATAGATATTTAATGCACTAGCAATTTTTGATCTAAAAAATCCCTTAAGTTTGTTTAGATTAAGAATAACGTCATTAATCTTAGTTCTGTCTAAACAATCAACATATACTTTAACAACTGATAAATCTTTTGCTAATTTAACTTCTAATATAGTTGCTTTTTTAGCAATTTTATTTTCAACTTCGGTTATTATGGCTTTTGAAATTACTTCTTTTATGGTTATTTCAAATCTAGCTATTTTTATTTGATTTGCCATCTTCATTAACCTCGTCATAAGTTTTACTAATTAGAGTATAAGATTCAATGATGTCTTTTTCTTTAATGTCATTGAAATTCTTAATTGTTATTCCACATTCATTACCAGCTAATACTTCATTAACAGTTTTTGTTCCGTGTTGCAATGATTTTGTTTCGCTTTCATAAATAACAACTTGATCTCTAATTAATCTTATTTTACCATTACGAACGATTTTCCCAGATAAAACCTTGCAACCGGCAATTGTTCCTATGTCACTATGTTTTCAAGTTTTTTGAACTTCTGCTTCTCCAAGAACCTCTTCAACAATAATTGGATCAAGAGTTCCTTTTAATATTCCTTGAATATCTTCTTTTAATTTATAAATAATATTATGATTTTGAATTTCAACACCAACTTGTGTTGCTAAATCTTTAATTATTCTATTTGCTCTAACATTGAAACCTATTATTAAGGCATTTGAAGCTTGTGCTAATCTAATGTCGGTTTCAGTTATTCCACCAATAGCGCTTCTAATTAAATTAACATTAGTACCTTCAATTTCAATTTTTAATAACATTTGTTTAATAGCTTCTAATGAACCATGAACATCAGCTCTTAAAATAATATTTAAGTTTTTTAAACCACCCTCATTAATAAGTTGTCTTTTTTCTTCAGACATAGTATTACTTCTATTAATGTTGTTTTGTTTTTCTTTAATTTGTAAAGCAATGGTTTTTATTTGTTTTTCATCATCTAAAACTAAGAATCTGTCTCCGGCTTTCGGAACTTCTTCTAAACCTGCAATCTTAACTGGTTTAGAAGGAAGTGCTTCATCAATTTCATTTCCCAAATCATCAAACATCATTCTTACCTTACCAAAAGTAAAACCCGCAACCAAATGATCATTTTTTCTTAAAGTACCATTTTGAATTAATAAAGTGGCAACTGGACCAAATCCTTTATCAAGATTTGCTTCAAGAATTGTACCAAAAGCTAATCTATTAGGGTTTGCTTTGTATTCTTTAATTTCAGATAGAACTATTATAGATTCAAGAAGTTCGTCTATACCTTCATGGTTCTTAGCTGAACCTTTAACAAAAACATATTTACCACCTCATTCTTCAGGCATAATATCTCTTTCAGCTAATTGAGACATTACTTTTTCTGGATTGGCTTCTGGTTTGTCCATTTTATTAATAAATATTATAATTTCAACATTGGCACTTAAAGCATGATCAAGAGCTTCATGAGTTTGAACGCTCATTCCATCATCTGCAGCAACTACTAATATAACAATATCAGTAACGTTTGCACCTCTAGCTCTTATTTCACTAAAAGCCTCATGACCCGGAGTATCAATAAAAGTGATTTCTTTATTATCTTTATTAGTAATTTGATAAGCACCAATATGTTGAGTAATTCCACCTGCTTCTGAATTTGTTACACTAGAATGTCTTATAGTATCTAATAAAGTTGTTTTACCATGGTCAACATGACCCATAATAGTTACTATTGGAGTTCTTTGTTTCAAACTTTTTTTATCATCATCAAAATCAATATTTTCTAAAATATTTTCAAGATTAATTTCTTTTTCAATCTTAAAGTCAAATCCGTGTTCTAAACATAATTCTGCAATTTCTTCTTCATTAAGAAGAGTGTTTATATTTTTCATTTGACCTTTCATGAAATAGTTTTTAATAATTTCTCCTGAAGATTTATTAATTTTAGGAGCAAATTCTTCAATAGTTAATGGAGAAGTAAAAATGAAAACTCCATCTTTAACACCCACATCAACTTTTTTAAGTTTTTTATTAATGTCAATAGTTTCTCTTTTATCAACTACAACATTTTTCTTTGTTTTTTTTGCCATATTAGCTCCTTTGCATGAATTATTTAATTTTAATTATTCTTCGTCTTTAAAGAAATCTTCTAAATCTTCTTTAAATTCATCTTCAAACGTATCAAGTGAAGAACTATCAATTCCATATTCAACACTTAAATCATCTAAATTATTTTTTTCAGATTCTTTAGATGTATTTTCTACAGATTGAGTATCTAAAATATTTTTATCAATTGTTTTAAAATCTTCATCAATATCTTCAATATCGATAGCTTCAATAAAGTAACCAAGTAATTGAATTATTAATTTAATATTTTTACCTTTTGCCCCAATTACAAACGATAGATCATCTTCATGAATACCTATTGTTGCTTTAGTAACTTTTGTAGGATCTGTTTCATCTTCATAGTCGAACTTAACGGCTCTTACTCTGTTAATTCCTTCTAAATTTTTTCCAAAAACACAAACTAATTGCGCTGTTATGTCATCATAATGATTAAAAATTTCAATTTTTTCTCCACCAATGTTGTTTGATAAAGCTTTAACTCTATACCCTTTAGTTCCAACACAAATAGCAGCTGGGAATTTAATAGATTGAGTATTAGATTTAACTATAGCTACAGTTTTAAATCCAATAAATCTTGACATTCCAACTATATCGATGCTTCCATCTTCTATTTCAGGAATTTCCAAATTAAAATAATATTTAACCAATTTAACATCAGTTCTTGATAAAAGAACTGGTCAAAATTTAGTTAATTCTGTAACTTCTTTAACTAAAAATGGATATTGTTGATTTGATTTTAAATCTTCATTGGGGTTTTGATCTCTTTTAGACAAGAAGCCCTTTGTTTCTACTAATCCATCATATTTAAGATCGATATAATGTGAACCTTTTGGATCTTCGTCTTGCCCAAGCGTTGCAATGATTATTTCGCCAACCATTGAATTTCATGAATCATAAACCTTTTTGTTAGTTGTTTCTATAATGTCTTGTTTGAAATTTTGTAATATTTGTTGAATATGTTGACGTTTAAATTCTTTTACTAAATCAAATGGTCTTTCATAAACATCTCCAACTGATAGTTTATTTTTTAATTCTTCACTATCAACTGGGATTTCTAAAAGATCATCATATTCTTCATTATTAACATAATTAGCTTCAACAACATTCAATAATGTTCAAGCTTTTAATTCGTTCTTAGTACTGTCGATTTCTACTTTAATGTTGTCTTGGTAAAAGTGTTTTTCATAAACTCTTTTAATAGCAAGTTTAAAGAATTCTTCAATTGATGATTGTTCTATTTCTTTTTCTTTAGCAATTTCTTTAATTGCTTCCATCAACAATAATTGAACTTGATTATTGTTTTTCATAATACTCCTTAAAAAAATAAAAAGAGAGCAACAAGCTCTCTTTTATAAATTACAAAACAAATTGCAAAATTATTATAGCACATTAAAGGTCGAATAAACTTATTTGGTTTGATTCAGAAAGATTGTTTAAAACACCAAGTTCTTTAAGTTTTTTAATTGATTGACTTGTTATCTTAGTTCTTTTTTTAAGATCTTCAATTGACATAAAAGGTCCATCTTTTCTGGCTTCAACAATACTTATAGCAACTGCCTCTCCCAATCCATCTAAAGAAGAAAATGGACATATTATTGAATTTGTTTCTTTATCAAGAATAAAATCGTTTGCATGTGATTTTTCAAAATCAATTAATTTGATTTCTAAACCTCTTAATTTCATTTCAATAGCAACCTCAAATAAAGGAATAAGATCTTTTTCTTTAGTTGTTACTGTGCTCATTAAATTTTTATTAGTCATTCTTTTTCTTATATCAAGAAGTTGTTCAACAATTTTATCAACACTTGAGGTTAATGTTTGAACATCAAATATTGATGATCTAACTGAAAAATAAGTTGCATAGTATTCAAGAGGATAATTGATTTTATATCAAGCAAATTTTCAAGCGTGAAATACATAAGCAGTAGCATGTGCTTTAGGAAACATGTATTTAATTTTATTTGCAGAATCAATATATCATCTTGGGATATCTTTTTCTATTAATACTTTTTCATGTTCTTGTTTAATAGTTTTACCTTTTCTAACATCTTCCATTATTTGAAAAGATAAAGAAGCATCAACACCCTTGTTGATTAAATAAACCATAATATCGTCTCTACATCCTATAACATCTTTTAGTGTAAGTCCGTTATCTTTGATAAGATCTCTAGCATTTCCAGATCAAACATCAGTACCGTGACTAAGTCCTGATATTCTTATAAGATCTGCAAATGATTTTGGTTGAGCTTCTTTTAACATTTCTCTAACAAATTTAGTTCCAAATTCAGGAATAGAGATTGCACCGGTTGATTCTTTTAAATATTTTTCTAAATCAATATTTAAAATCTTATTGCTGCTAAATAAACTTAAAGTTTTCTCGTCGTTCATAGGAACTTGCTTCTCATCAATTCCAGTTAAATCTTTAAGCATTCTTAGTGCGGTAGGATTATCATGTCCAAGAATATCAAATTTTAATAAATTGTCATGAATATATTCAAAAGCAAAATGCGTAGTTTTTCAACTCTGTTTTGTATCGTCTGCTGGGAAATTATAAGGAGTGAAATCAAAAATCGACATATCTTCAGGAACAACAATAATACCACCAGGGTGTTGTCCCGTTGTTCTTTTAACATCTTGACATTTAAGAGCATATCCATGTATTTGAGCGTTAGTTGCTTTTTTCTCTATGTTTTCAAAATATTCTCTTGCATTTGCAAAAGAAGTTTTTTCAGCAATAGTACTTATAGTACCAGCTCTAAAAGAGTGTTCTTCTCCAAACATTTCTTTAATAAAATTATGGGCTTTGGGTTGGTAAACACCAGAAAAATTTAAATCAATATCTGGAACTTTATCACCATTGAAACCTAAGAAAGTCTCAAAAGGAATATTGTGTCCTTCACCTATTAATGTTCCATCACACTTTGTACATGGTTTATTTTTAAGATCATAACCATCATCTACATTAAAATCACTAAAATCACTAAATTTACATTTTTTGCATATATAGTGTGGCTTAAGCGGATTAACATCAGTTATTGATAACAAAGTAGCAACTAAAGAAGAACCAACAGAACCTCTTGAACCAACTACATAACCATCATTTAATGATTGAGTAACTAATAAATGAGAAATTCAATAAACAACTGCATAACCATTACCGATAATAGAATCAAGTTCTTTCTTTATTCTTTTAACTACAATATCTGGTAAATTATCACCATATATTGAATGAGCAGTTTTGTTTACTTCTTCTCTAACTTTTTCATTAACACCTTCAATCTTTGGAGGATATAATTTTTTCTTAAGTGGTTCTACATTAGTTTTAAAATTATCATTAAAATGATAAGAATTATTTACTACTATATCTTCAATTATTTTTGAATCATTAATGAATTCAAACTCTTTAGTCATTTCTTTGGTAGTTCTATAATAACTTAAAGGAGCAGTATGACTTCTTCAAAATCTATGTCTTCTTCTATTAAGAATTGGTATATTAACAAAAATGTCATGGAATTTTCTATGAGCCTTATCAATATAATAAACTCCTGAAGTTCCAATCATTTTTTTCTTAGTTTTATTTGATATCTCAACAATTCTTAAAATAGCTTTTTTAGATTCATCAATTGAAATATTATCTAATATTATTTCATGATCCAAACCTAACGGGGGAGTTAATAAAACATAGTCATAATATTCTATGACTTTTTCAAGTTCAGATTCAGAAAAAGATAAAGCACCATTAACCACATCAGACTCTATTGGAGAATTAGTTATTATTAAATTTTTTCTAAATTTATTTAATTCTAATTTAGTAATAGTAGGTCTACCATGATAAAAATCAGTATGAGTTTTAGAAACTATTTCATAAATATTTTTAAGTCCTTCTTGATTCTTTGCATATATATTAACAAAGTGTCCTCTTGAAGAATTTTTAAGTCTATCATCATCTGTTGCTGAATCTATTTTATCAATAGTATAAACCCTTCTTTCAGTAAAGAAAGGCATGAATGCTCCTCACACCTTTGCTAAAACATCGGCATCATAATCAGCTCTATGAGCGTCTTCAGTAGAATATTCAATCTTATAATTTTTTGCTAATCTCTCAAGAGTATTAGATCTGAATTGGTTTATGCCTCTTGAAATAATCAAAGTATCAATCATACAATTATTTAATTTTTCAAATCCGTATTGTTCTAATTTAACATTTAAAAAATTAAAGTCAAAATTTATACCGTTATGTGCTATTAAAATTGAATTTTTAACATAATCAAGAATTGCTTGAAGACCTTCTTTTTGAGACATAGCATTAACAACATCTTTTTCTGTTATGTTAGTAATTTCTTTTGTTTTTTGTGAAATGGGAACATTAGGTTTAATAAAAAATTGTTTTCTATCTAATATCATTCCGTTCTTATATCTAACAGCACCAAATTCAATAATGTCGTGAAAGGCTGGAAATAAACCTGTTGTTTCTAAATCAAATACAACATATTCTGAATCCAGTATAGATTCATTAGTTGGATTCAAAACAGAGAAGTACTTATCTTCTAATACTTCTGTTTCTAATCCATAAATAACTTTAATGTCAGAATCCGAAAAAGCTTTTGAAATCTCTGGATATGCTTGAACATTATATCTATCAGTAAAGGCAATTACTTTTTGATTATAAGAATCTAAAGTTTCTTTCATTTTTTTAGGCGTAATCAAACCGTCAAAAGCAGACATTTTAGTATGTGCTGCAACTTCTATTCTTGGTTTTTCGACTTCATCTATTTTCTTGCTTATTTTAAATTCAATTCAATTTTTGATACTTCCAACCAATTGATTGTTATTTTCATATTTATCAATTTCTAAACTTATCTTTGCTCTAATATGCATATTTTCATGCATATTAGCTAAATAATCATTTTCGCTTTTAGCAAACGCTTTTAAATATAAACAAGAAGTCTTATCTTCAACTAAAATAGTGTATAGTTTTACATCATTTTTTAAAAGTTTAAAATCTATCTTTAAAACATCAACCTCAATTGTTGCCATTTTCATTTCAACAATCAAATCAGATATATTACTTACCTTATTAGAATTAAGTTCTGATTTACTTGAACTAAATCTATTAGAAAAAATGATTTCTTCTTTTTTAGAATTAAATTCTTTACATTCATTACTTTCTAAAAATAATAAATCAGTAATTTCCAAAAAACAGAAATTATTAAAAAAACTCATTATTTTAGGTTTATTTCTATTTCATTCAATTTGTGTTTTGTTTGATGAATAATGAATGATTAAATCTTTGTTTTGTATTTCAATTTTTTCATGATTAACACATGATAATAATAATTTATTATCATTCACATTAAAAAAATGAGCCAACAATTCTTTAATATCATTAATTGAATATTGATTAATATATTTAACCATAAGAACTATATTGTCTTGCTCTTTATTGATCTGGTTTATTTTCTTTAAAATGAAAAAATCAATCATTTTAGATAATTTTAAAATGATTGTTAATTTTTCTTCATTTCTTGTTTCATAATCAGAACAAGAATCAATAATAATGGAAACTTCTGTTTCTGAAAAGCCCAATCTTATAAGAGCATTTTTTAATTTTAATTTCATTTTTACTCTTTCATTATTTAATATTTGGAAATAATTGAATTGTTGCAGATGAAATTGAAATTAGAAAACTTATAACGAAATAGAAACTTAAAACGAATGAGTGTGAATCTATTCTGTCAATAATACCACCATGACCTGGAAGTGTTCTTCCATAGTCCTTTATTTTATATGTTCTCTTAAATCATGAGAAGAATAAATCACCAACAACACTAACAACTGATAACCCTATTAAAATGATAACTATTCAGAATCATCATATTGGGTTTTTTATAAACTTATTATTTGGTGAGTTAGTTATATAATTTTGATGCGCTGGATTTTTAAAGACCATTCCAAAAATGTTTTCTAATATATTTCCTTTATGAATAAATGAGAAGGCAAATAATAATAACAATATTAAGGACGTCGTAATGAACATTCCTATAAATAATCCTTCTCATGTTTTTTTAGGACTTATTTTTGGAGACATTTTATGTTTACCGAAGAATATTCCACCAAAGTATGCAAATGTATCCATAAAGAAGACAATAAGCATCAAAAATAATAAAGTTGTTCATCCTCTAAGGAATATGAAGTAATATAAACCTAAAAACATACCACAAACAAAACCAACTAATAAGGTCAATATTAATAAGTTTTTAAAACTTAATTTTTTATATATAGTTAATAATACTAAATTAACTAGCACCATAAGAACAATACAAAAACCAATTGTGGAAGAAAATATGGTTTTTAAAAGATTAGTACTTACATTCAATTCAAAATAGTAATAAACAAAATATATTAATGTTGGAGCATATATTAAAAGAAACATAGTCAAGAATATCATCACATGTGCTCTTTTACTAAATTTAAAAAATATATTACATATTTCTTTAACAGTTATTGGAAGCAAAATAAAAACATAAGCTAGATAAGTAATACCTAACCCAATTTTTGTGTTGTGAGATAATGGACTTCATTGATTTATAACATCAGAAAGTGAACCAATGATAAATATACCTAAAATGTATATTAAAATGAATGCTGCTGAGAACATTCTTTGAAACATTGATTTTTTTGCGTTTAATGATAAATCATTTTTTTTAATATGTATTCCAGTTTTCAAAACAGAGCCTTCTTTTAGATAGTCATTAAATCTTTAATAACAGAAGCTAGTGTTTCTTCAATTGATGCATTCAGCTTTTTGGTATGTGCATCAATTTTATTTTGGAAATCTTTTTTATCGTCTTCAACTAAGTTTTCTTCTCTTTTAAAAGAATCGACTAATTTTTGACGTATTTTTCTAACTTTGATTCTTGAATCTTCACCTAGCGCTTTAGCTTTTTTAGCAGAAGCTTTTCTGCTATCTTCTGTAGGTGCAGGGAATGTTAATCTTACAAGATCAGCATCAGCGATTGGGTTTATTCCAATATCTGCTGTATGAATAGCTGCTACTATAGCTTTAACAGTAGTCTTGTCATAAGGTTTAATTACTAAAGTTCTAGCATCAGGTATTGAAAAATTTGCAAGTTGATTGATAGGCATTAATTCGTCATATGCTTCAACTTTTAAATTTTCTACAAGAGCAGGAGTAGCTCTTCCAACATGTAACTTTGTTGTTTCTTTAATGAATCATTCTTTGATTGATTCGAATTCAATATCAAATTCTTCTTCATATTTTTTTCAATCGAACATTTTATTCCTTTGTTATTAGTGTAAAAGGTGTTTTTTTATCCATTACATTGATTATAGAGTTTTTTTCATCTATATTGAAAACAACTAATTTGATATTATGATCTTGACATAAAGACAGAGAAGTTAAATCCATAACTTTTAAATCTTTGTCAAATATTTCTCTATAAGTTAATTTGTCAAATTTCTTAGCGTCTGAGTGTTGTCTAGGATCTTTGTCATAAACACCATCAACACCATGTTTTCCCATTAAAATTGTTTTAGCTCCCATTTGACAAGCTCTCAATGTTGCTCCTGTATCAGTAGTAACAAATGGAGAACCAGTTCCAGCTACGAAAATACTTACAAAACCATCTTCTAATGATTTTGCAGCCTTTCTTATTATATATGGACTACAAACAGAATTAATTTCCAAGGCACTAAATAATTTACATTTAACGCCTTCTAATTCAAAATTATTTTGAAGAATAATTCCATTCATAATAGTAGCAAGCATCCCCATATAATCAGCATCAGTAGCAGCAAGATTGAAATCTTCTGCCAAATTGCCTCTAAATATGTTTCCACCACCAACTACTATAGCTACATTATATTTTTCTTGTATTTTTTTAATTTGTGAAGTAATATTTTTTATTTTAGAAATATCAAATGTATTTTCTTTATCTTTTAAAGAAGCACCAGATATTTTAATTAATATAGTTTCTTTTCTAGCCATAAATTTCACTAATTATTTTTTCATTTGTTCTGCAACTTCACTTGCAAAATCACATTCTTTTTTTTCAATACCTTCACCAAGAATGTAGTTAATCATAGTTAAAATCTTTACATTTTTTCTTTTCAAGAATTCTTCAACAGTTACTGAAGGGTCAATAATAAAGCTTTGATTTAATAAACAAATTTCTTTAATAGTTTTGTTTACTCTTCCAACAATAACTTTATCCATATTGTTTAATTTGCCTTCTCTTACTTTAGAATCTTCAATTTTCATGATTTCTTCTTGAGTTTGAGTTTTGATTATTTCAGTTTCTTTTTCTAATCAAGCTGTATCAACATGATCTTTTGAAATATATTTAGGTTTCATAGCAGCAACATGCATAGCAACTTGTTTTGCTGATTCTGAATCTAATTCGTTATCAAAAACTAAAGCTGTTGCAATTTTTTTATTCATGTGTGTATATGAACCGATAGTTTGATTTTTTTCTTTATTTAAAATAGTTGCTCTTCTAAATGAGATTTTTTCACCAATAATTGCTGTTAAATCTTCACCTGCAGTTAATATACTTTTTCCATTAACTTTTACTTTTTCAATATCTGAATCTTTTTTAGCTTGTTCTAATAGAGATTTAGAAACTTCTTCTGTGAATTCTACAAATTTTTCGTTTGTAGCTACAAAGTCAGTTTGACTATTAATTTCAAAAACTACTACTTTTGATCCATCAGAATTTGAAGCAGCAACAACCGCTCCTTCTGTTGCAACTGCATCTGCTTTTTTAGCAGCTTTAATAGTCCCTTGTTTTCTTAGTCATTCGATTGATAATTCAATATCATTGTTTGAAGCATCAAGAGCTTTAATACAATCGTTCATTCCCGCGTTTGTTCTTGCTCTTAATTCTTTAACTAATTGTGCTTTAGTCATCTTTATTCCTTATTATTGTAATGATTTTATTTTTTTCAAAATTCTTATATTTAATTATAAATGTTAATTTATATAAAATTAACAAATATTTCTAAACTTTTTAAAACTAAATTATCAAGTTTTTTAAAATTAGAAATTGGATTGAAAAATTTGAGGTTTTGTTCAATATTGCAAGATATATAAGTGGGTTTTGATTCTAAATTTATATAACTACACAAACCTCTCATATAAATCTTAAATGAGCTATCAATAGATGAATTATTATTAAATTCATATTCATTGGGTTTGTCGCTTAATTTGAAATAAGAAATTATTGTTTTCTTATTTACTTCTTCATTAAAACCAATTGATAAATCTATTAATTTATTGTTAAAAACATTAATTAAAAATATAGCAGTTCCAAAAGAAATATATATATAATTTTTTATTTCAGATTTTCAAAAATAAAACAATATTAATGCAATGTCAGTCCCTAATTCTTTTGAATCAATATTTAACTTCATATTAATTTTAGAAACTATTAATTCTGAATTTAAGATAATGAAATTTTTAGACTTTACAGTTTTTATTTTTTTATAAATACTTTT
Organism: Ureaplasma rhincodontis; assembly: GCF_057537535.1. Lineage (NCBI taxonomy): Bacteria > Bacillati > Mycoplasmatota > Mycoplasmoidales > Mycoplasmoidaceae > Ureaplasma > Ureaplasma rhincodontis. The sequence goes on along the minus strand of NZ_BAAKAX010000002.1, from coordinate 37,836 downwards.
GTTAGAGCAAGAAACAACAATCTTGTTTGTTTTAAGATTGTTGTTTATATATTTTTTAATTTCGTTAAAATTTAATGAAAATATTTTTTTGTTTTCTAAAATTTTTACTTTTGAATTGCCTATATCTATATAAATTGTATTCATAATTATTTTCAAGCTGAAGTAAATACAAATGTATTTGACAATAAATATGTATTATTTATTTTTTGTAAAACAGGCAACGGGAAAGTAAATACTAATTTATAAGTGATATTTGGAACAACTGGTTTTGGTGTTGCTGGTGGTGTTGTTGGTTTTGCAAGAGCAACTGTAGTTCCCGGGGTTGGTGTTGCTTGTGAATCCATTATAGGAAGTGTCCCAACAGGAGTTGAAGCGATAACACTCAATGATGGTTGGAAACTTTCTGGAAAATTAAATGATTGCAAGAAGCGTTTTTTTAATCCACTTAATTCGGCATTTGTTAAATCAACATCAAATTCTGGTCTTTCATATTTATAAGATTTATAAATTGTTTTAGTTTGTAAAAATGCTCTTAATTCATTTTTTTCTGTTGGAGTTAAGGCATCATCGATGTTAACTTCATATATTTTTCCATCAACCTTTGAGATCACATTTTCATTATATGAGTGATTTAAGAGATTAGAAGTTTTTAAATCAATTTCTCTATAAAAATTATTAACAGATTCGAAAAATGGTTTTAAAAATGACCCAGCAATAGTTGAACCAAGAGAAGTTAGTGAAGCTTTTACACTATTTAATAAATTAAATGATGTAGAACCAATACCAGCAACTTTTCAATCAATTTGATTTCCTACAAAATTACTAATAAGTTTTGTATTTGTGGCACTAAAACCAAATTCAAATCCATCATTAGCTTTTAAAACTATGTTGTTACCAATTAAGCTTGTGGCAATAGAACCAACAGAAGGAGCAAATTGATCAATTATCGTTGATAATAAGCTTTTTATTTCTGGTGTTACTGAGAAACTAACGTCATATCTGAAAGATACATAATATTTTAAATTAATATTAAATTCTTTTGTTAGAGCATTATATGTAACAGAGTTAGTATTTTCTGGGATTACTTGAATAGAATTGTTTATTGCTTCTGCAAGAGTATCTATTCCAGGAACCGGTTTTCCATTAGATTTAACTGTTGGATAAGCAAGTGAATTAAATAATGATTTTAAATTAACAACAGAAAAATTAGCAGGAGGGTTTTCAAGTAATGTTAAAACTTTACCTAATATTCCATTAGTAAGTTGAGGAGATAAAACTTTTCTTAATAAAGCAACAAGATTAACTATAAATTTATTTCCAGTTGGTGTTGTTGGTTGAACAGGAGGAGTAGTTCCTGTAGTCGCAAAAACAACAGGAGCTCCAGGGGTTGTAGTAGTTGTTGTTGGTTTTGCTAATATGTCTAAGACTTTTGTGTTTAATATATTCTTTGGTTCATTTGGATTATTGGTATTTGTTGATAAATCAATTAATCCTTCAATCATATTCTTAATATAATACATTTCAGAACCAACTAATGGTGTTCCAAGAATATTTAAAATAATATTCATTTTACTTGCAATGAAATCAAATAAGTTTGGGTCTTTAGCAACTTCGTCCAATAAACTCAAAATAAACGTAGTTTGTGCTGTGTCAAAAGCGCCACTATTGTCTAACATTGTTTCTATCATTGATTTTAAAGAACTTATAGAATTCACAAGAGATACTACTTCACTTTGTGTTTTTCCAATTATGTTTTCATCAGTCATGGTTAAAATAGCATCAATAATTGGAGTTCTTTTTAAGGTTGAAAGATAAGAAACAATGGCGGGCGCTGAATTATATAAAAATCCTGATATTGTTTTATCAGATAATAAATTAGAAATAATAATTCCTAAATTTTTGTTATTAGTTAATGTTGAAATTAAATATCCAACACTTTCACCAGAACATTTTAATAATTCTCCAATAGTTCCGTTTTTAGCCAATACATCAAGAATAGGTTGAAAGTTAGCAACCACACTAGATCATTTATTAAAATCTGAATAAACTTGAGTAGAAAGTTTTTTTTCTAAAACAACCTCTGGATTATTCCCGAATGTTTTTTTAAAATTCTCATCATAAATTGTTTGATAATTATTAAATGCAGAATTTGTTGATGAATTAGTAACGACAGTGTTTAATATTATAGATCTATCTAATTCATAATTATTTTCAGTTGTTTTCTTAATATTTGAGCCGGTTGTTTGATATTCAATAATAGTATTGCTATATGTATAACCTAAATAATTGTCATTTTCAACAAGACCAGAAGAAAGAGAAGGAGTAATATCTGAATTATTAAATTTAATTAAAAAAGCAAAATTATCATTTGGCTTAATAGTAATATTTTCTCCAAATAAATTTAAGTTTTGATCTTTTTGAGTACTATTTAATACTTGAAAACCAACATTACCGCTAATTTTATTTGTTTGATTTACATTAATATTAATATTAATTAAAGGTTTTAATAATAAAGTTAATGTTCCTCAATCATTAGCTATTGATCTAACAAGATTTGAAAGATTATAATTTAAATCAATTTCTAGATTTTTCTTTAATTTAGATTTATTGTTTTTAAAAGTATTAAAGGCATTAATAACAAGTGGTTGTTCAACAGCAATACTTTCTTCAACTGGTATATAAACATTATTAGGCGCCGATGTTAAATAGTTAGAAGCGTTTATCGTGTTTAATTTGGTGTTTGTATTTATTTCTTGATTTCAATAATTAATTCCAGTTTCATCTTTCAAAATATCTAATTTTGGAATTTCTTTTGAAGTATCGTTATTAAAATTAATAATAACTTTAGCTGGGAATTCAGCAACTCCTTCTGAATTCGGTTTTAATACATTAAAAGTTATTTCTTTTGTTTTTTTGTTGTCAACAATGCTATTCAAAACAATTTTGGTTTTTAAAGGCAAACCAAGTTCATTAATGATTAATGATTCATTAGCTAAAACTTCTTCATTAGAATTTGGAGCTTTAGCAATTAAATAATTATAGAATTCGTCTTGAGAAACCGATGGAAAATACTGAGTTGAATCGTAATTTCTTGTTTCTGCATTTGCAAAGATGTCTTCTTTTTTATTTGCACATGCTGTAGTAGAAATTAAAACCGTTGCACTTATTATTGTTGTTAAAAAAATAGCAGAAGAAATTTTAATAAGTTTTTTATTAATTTTAAACATTCTATGCTCCTCCGTTTTGTTTAATAGTCATTGTGAAAGGTAAATAATTCGTTGTTTCATTAAAAGTGATTGTTAAAGTTAAAGTCGCTTTGATTTGAGGTTTTTTAGCGAAAACAACCGGACCAGGAGTTGGATTTTGGGGCTGTACTGGAGTTGGCGGAATGTAATTAACATTTAAATCAATAGTTTTTATTATTGAAGTAATTGGAGCATTTAGAATTAAATAATTATTTATAAATTCGATTTTTGCTTCGTTTGATGTTAATGTTGATAAAGTTTGAAGATTTTTTAGTTCACTCTCTGTAAGTTTTTTTACAATTCCAAATGTTTTTTTGAAGCCGAAATTAACAATTGGTTTTTGTCATAGATCATTAATATTTACAATGTATTTATTTGTTTGATCAGCAAAACTCAAAATTATAGAATTTTGAGTTGATTTCATTTTAAAGTTTTTTAATTGATTAGTGGCAACATCTAAGACATTTAAATCAATAGGTGTCTTAGAAATTTCGGGCAACATATTTAATTTCTCAATTAATGATTTTGGATTGTTTATTAGCCCAAACATTTCATCAAAAACTATTTTCGTTTCAGGTGCGATTGGTGTTAATAATTGATTTGCATTAACATTAAATTCAAAAGAAGAATTTAAGTTAATAATGATATTTATATTATATACTATCCCGGTTGATGAAATACCAGTAGCTATGAATTTCAATTGATTAAAAATATTTGATTGTTCTTGTTTTAAAGAATAACCAGTGGGCAAGGGCACAATGTCAGGATTTGTAGGATCTTTATAATTTGATAATAAATTAGTTCAATTTGAAATGGTTAAAGCTTTAATTTCTTCTATAGTTTGAGTATTAAGATCACCGAATATTTGGTTTTGCGTGAATGTATAATTATAAGAATTTGGAGGTTTCGCATTATTAATTACTGAAGGTAAAGAATCAACTTCAGTAATTTTTAATAATGTGCCTTCTTGAGAATTTTGTTTTCTTATTTTAAATTCAAGAATGCCATCTTTTGATTGATTATTTCCAATTACAAAATTTGTTTCAAAATTAACAGAAATTATCGAATTATCATTCGGATTAATTTTTAATTCAGGATAATTCTCGTTTATTTTTTGTAATAAAACCTGTGGAGATACTGTTTTTAAATATGATCCTATATTATCTTTAAAGTATCCTTTAGCTTTTTTAGAAACAACATTATATTGAATATTTTCTATATTCAAATTATTGTTAGCTACATTGTTAAAACAACTAGTCATGAGCGGAGTAACAACCACTGCTAAAGTGATTAAAGAACTAGTAGCTAAAATCAATTTTGTTTTCTTAGTAAATTTCATAATTTTGTGACCTTTAATATATAAATTATAAATCTTTTTATTAAATATTTATTTTAATAAAATTTGATATCTCTTGACCTGTTGCAGTATTTTTGACAATTGGTTTTGCAAAATAAATGTTTATTTGAAAACTTGGTTCATTTTTTGTAAGTAATGATGAAATATCAACAATAGGTTTGTAATAAGCAGTTGTTATAATTTCTGGAGTTCCTAATTCTGCTTTGTCATAAGTTAAGTAGTTGTTAATTATTGTTTCTTTTGTTTGTTGTGAAAGAGTTAATGAACTATTGTTTGTCATAGAATCAATAAGATCTTTTTTAACTAAATTTTGAATAGTTGTATTTGGAGTTTTAACATCAACTACAGAATTAATATTTATTGAATCATAATCGAAATTTTCTATAGACGAGTTGTTTTTTGCATTTAATGCTACTCAACTTACTACAGAACTTATAAGTCCATTATTTTTATTTTCGGTGCTTCCAACATAATTATTTAAAAAGTTTTTTACAACTTGAGATAAACCTTCAACAGTGTCTTTTAAATTTTTTGGAATTACTTTTAATAAGTTTGTTAATATTCCATTCAACAGATTGTTAGTAGCTTGATTTAAATTAAAGTATACATTGTTTATTACTGGAATTTTATATTCTAATTCTTTTGTAGTTGGATTAAATTCAATAATTGGTTTTTGATTATTCGAACTTAAATTATAAGTAATTGATTCACCAGCAAAAATTGAAAATGAATTAGGTATTAATTCAGTTAAATTTATTCCGTTTATATTTATGTTTAATCACTTGCTTGCTTTAGCAATAATGTCAGATATATTAATATTTAATTCAGTTGACAAAATATCTGATAGTTGTTTAATTGTAAGAGGTCCAATTAAATTTTTAATTGCAGTTAAATCAAGCGAAGCTCCTTTAACAAATTCAAATTCAATATTTTTGTTATATGTTATTCCATCTTTTGTTGCAAGACTTATAGAACCAGAATTTGTAATTGTCAAATTGTTTTCTAAATAATCACTTAATAAAATAGGAGATGTTGAACCATCAACAGTAACATTTAATAATGATTTTATAGCTGCTTCTAATTCTGGTTGGAAATTAGCTTGTGCTGTTTTTGTTTTAATTATAGAAATTATAATATCAATATATTTAGTATATGTAGGTGGAAGTATTTTTCTTAATTGACCTTTTGGTTCAAAGTAAGAAAGTAGTTTATTTATAATGCTTGGAGATGTTATTGTTTTAAACACATTTCCATTAAATCAATTAGATGATGTTCCTGAAGTTGAAACTAAGCCTTTTTCGAAATCTTTTGTTAAAAAATTTGAAAGAGTCGTTAAAATCAATTTCATTTCTGGAGTTTTTGCTGAATTAGGTAAAGAATTAATTATTCCATTTATTGTTGTATTAGGTATTATGAATCCAAGTGTGCCAAGACTTGCAAATCAAGATCAAGGGTTTTTATCTCCAGAAAAAATATATCCAAGAGCAGTTCCAGCAGAACCTAATTTCTTTATATAATTTTGATATGCTGCTGATTTTCCTATTTCTCCACCCGATTTATTACTTAATATCTCTTGTAAGAAGTTACCTAAATCAGGATTAGTATTTTTAAGCATAGGCCCAAGAATTGCTCCTAAGTTTTGAAGAATTTGAAATAAAGCAGGGCTTTCTCCTTTTGCTCATGTAGCATTTGCAGGTCTGTATTCTCCTGTGATTAATTCAACTATTTTTAATGAAGAAACCACTGTTTGTTTTAAGTTAATAAATCTTTGTTGTTCACTGTCTAAATGAGCGGTTATAGAAGTTTCTATATCTTTATTAGTAATTTTGTTTTCAAAATTAGTAATAAGTGTTCCCGGATTATAAAAATCAGGATTAGAGTTATCTGAAACATTAGTAACTTCTGCATTTAAGGCAGTAAATGAAGTATCTAAATTAAATTCATTAATGTTATTTTGAACAATATGTTCATTGTTAAGTTGTTCTTTAATTAAAACATTTTTAACTGATAAACCTAGTTCAAAAGTTTTAATAGGTTTTGAAGGAGGTGTTTGAGTTCCGCCTGTCGATGGAGTTGCAAAAGCGACAGGAGTTGATGGGGTTGCAATTTTTTCTTTTACTTGTGGTACAAGTTCAGAATTTTCGAATTCAAATTCCAAATAAAGTGTTGAATTTGGTTGAATAGTAAATGTTGGTTTTTGAGTGTTAGCAAAATTTTGTATGTTAACAACAGAGTTTTTAGTATTTTTTAATCTTAAGAAAATACTTCCAGAAACTGTTAATAAGGATGGATCTATTGTTAATTTATTATGAATAAGAACATTATTTTCACCCAATTGTTTAATAGCATCAGCTAGTATTTCTTTTTCTTGAGCTCTAATAATTTCTAATGTAATAGGTTGTGTTAATTTTGTTTTTAAAAAATTTAATAAAGATGTGGATTTTGAAAGATCAATATTAGATACTGGAATTATCTTTCCAGTACTATCTGTAAATGATGAAGCAGAAGCTTTTTCTGCAGGTAGTGGTTTAATTGTAGTGTTATTAATTTCTGTATATTGATTTTGTAAAGTATTAATAACAGATGAAATATTTTGTGTAAAAGTAAATTCTTTTGGTTGTGGTGAATATTTAACAGTTTTATTATCAATTGTTAAAGTTGCTTCAACTCAAACCTTGTTAGCATTTTTTGCTAACGTTTTGCTAATACTTAAAGTTCTAGAATTTTCTCCTATTACTGCTTTTTTATTAGTAGAAGAAGTTCCTAAAAATCATTGATAAGTTCAAGTTCCATTAGGAACAGGATTTTCACTAACTGTAGCAATTATCGGTGTTGTATCAGGAGATGTAGTTTTATTTAGTGTTAAATTAATTTCAGATTCTTTTGGAACCGAAACTATAGTAATTGGTTTGTTTAGACATATAAGTTTATTATTGATTTCAGCATATAAATATACTAAGGTCTTGTTACCAAATAAGTTAGAATTCAATAAAATGTTGTTAGATGTTTTATTTTTTATTTGTTCTAAATTTGTTGTGACAGTTGAAGTGTTATTATCTCCATAAAATCATTTGATATTAGTTGATTGATCAGTGTTAATAGACGCTGTAATAGTGTCAGTTCCATCATTTAATAATGTTGATGAACTAACTGTAATTTTTAATTGATTAACAATAGGAGGGTTTGTGTTTGGATTGTTTTCAGTATTTGTTTCTTTTTGAAAACCTCCAATTAAATAACTTTTATTATTTTCAATTGGTTTATTGTTGTATAAAATTTTATAGACAATTGTTCCAAGCTTTTTGTCAAAAGAAACTATTTTGAAAATAACATTTTTTCAATTAATGTTCTTTAAGTTTTGGAAGTTCAATTTTTCTATAATTTTTTTAAGACTAGTTCCGTTGATAGTTTCAACTGAAACTGTATTTTGATTAATCGCTTTTATGTTTTCTGCGCCAAGAGCAGAGTTCAATAGTTGTTCAGGTGTTGTTTTGGGCTTTGTATTTTGGTCAGCACAAGCAACTGAAGTTACAGCAACAACAGGTATAAGTGTTAATGCTGCTAAAGTAGATGTAATTAATGTTTTCTTTTTGTTAAGTTTTATTTTTCTCATATTATATTCCTAATATTGAAATTTAAAACCAAACATACTATGTAAAATGTATTTTACAATAAAAAAACAGAAAAGGGAAATTTCTGCTTTTTTTAAGTTAATTAATATAATTTTATTTAATAATAATTATTTTTCTAATTTGATAACATCAAGAGCATTTAACAATAAAACAACAGCTGGAATAACTGGAATAAATATTGCGGCAATAACTAATATAAATTCAATACCTTTAGGTTTGATAAATACTAAGTATAATATAGCTCCAACGAATCATGTAAATATCATTAATATTAAAAATATTAATCTATTTGAATTTTGATTACTCATTTTTTTATATCCTAAATTTTATAATTTTTATATAAGCAAAATTATAATACATAAATCATTTTTATATTATTTATTTTTTATATTGTTCATTTAATTTATTTTCTTTCCCTTCAAGAGGTTAAAAATTTATTAAATTCTTCTATTAATTTTCATACAGAAAATTCGTTTGAAACTTTATTTCCATTATTTTTTTTTAAGGTTTCATCAAATTCTTGAAAATTTTGAATTGGTTGCAAATTATCAATTGTTTCTTCTGAGAAATATTCAAGTAATGTTTCTTCAATTCAATCGCAATCATAAAGCATTCCTTTTGATTTAATGTTTAAAAAAATTAAAAATGTGAAATATTTTGTAATTCTCGGGTCTGAATATTTCAATTCTTTTGAAAAATATTTAAAAATTAAAATAGTTGATTTTTCCGCTCTAACTATTTCTCTAAAACTGATATATTCTTTAGTCAATATGTTTTCTTCTTCTATAAGTGAATAATTGTTTGCGCTTGTAGTTGAAAACGGAAATGAAGAAGAATAAGCATTTCCAAATGAAGAATGAGTATTTTCAAATAATATTGTTTTTTCAAAAAGATTAGAAAAATATTCTTTAACAGAAGGAGTTAATCAATAATCGAGATTGAAAAATTTAGAAATATAAGGTTCTGAAAAGGCACTTTGATTAAATAATTCATTTAGATATTCTTTTTTTGTAAATGTAAAAATAGTTATATTTTCATTATTTAATATTAATTGAAAATCTGAAAAGAACAAATTAATAAATTCTTTAGAACATCTTTCTAATTCATCAAAAAGAAATATTACCTTTATATTCTTTTTTTCAATAAAATCCAAGAAAATTTTAAATACATTTTCAAATTGATAAAGATCTTTTATTTCCTCATAAGTATCTTTTGTGGAATTTTTAAAAAAAATATCAGCTATATTTTTTAAGCCAGGAATTTTTTCTTTGAAATAATTTGAAATTTCGGTTTTTAAATTTTTTCAAATTTCGGTTTTTAGATATAAATTTTCAGAAACCATTTCCATGAAAAATATGTGTGCTGGTCTTTTGTATTGGTTAAGTCAAATGTTAATGTCAAATATTCAAGTATTTTCATCATTGTTTTCATTTAAATATTCATTAAAATTATTTTTTAATGTTGTTTTTCCGTTTCCAAAACCAGAAGAAACCATAACGCTTTTAGATTTAAAATCGTATTTTTTCGTTACCATATTTTTAACATCATTCTTATAAAATTTGATAAAACGATCGAATTCCTCTTTTCCAATTATTTTTTTTTGTTTATTTTTCATTGAAGTTCCTTAAGTTGATAGAATTGTTTACTATAAATAATTATATTTTTAATTTAAGCTATTAAAAATATATCAATCAAATTGAAAAAAAAGAAGCAACAGCTTCTTTTTATTTTTTTGGTAATTCAAGATTCAATATTTCATTATCTGAAAAAACAGCATTAACACCGAAAACATTAAGTACATTTTTCTTTGTAAACACTTCTTTTGGCGTTCCGAATGCTTCTATTTTTCCTTCTTTAATGAAACAAACTTTGTTTGCATATTTAATACCATGAGAAAGATCATGTGTAACTAGAATAATATTCTTTTTGTATTCTTTATTTAAAGTTGTTAAAAGATCATAAATTTCAAGTTGTGAATGAATATCTAAATGATTAGTGGGTTCATCAAGAATTATTGTTTCTGTGTCTTGTGCTATTGATAATGCAATTAAAGCTTTTTGTCTTTGACCACCAGACAAATCAACAAGAAATTTATTTTTAAGATTTAAAATTCCCATTCTTTCTAAAGATTCGTCTATAATTTTTTCTTCTTTTTGAAAATCTAAATTTATACCTAAAAAATTGGCATATGGAAATCTGCCCATTTTTACAAATTCATAAACTGTTGTTTCTTCTGGAAAATCTGATATTTGTGGCACATAAGATATTTCTAAACTTAATTCTTTTTGACTAACTATTTTTTTATCAAAATAAGAACTCATCTTTTTAATGATGTTTTTCTCTTCACTAAAAAGTGGTTTATTTTTAAAAAGAATATTTCCTTTTGAAGGACTATTAATTTTATTAAGTGTTTTTATTAATGTAGATTTTCCACATCCATTTTCACCTAAAATAACTAAAAAATCTCCATCGTTTATATTCATAGAAATATCATCAAGAATAGTTTTTTTACCGAATTCAACACTAATATTTTTTATTTCAAATAAAATTTTTTTCATTTTTTTCCTTAGTAAATTATTTTTTTTTCTTTAAAAGTATATATAAAAAATATGGAATTATTATTACAGGTATAAGTTTTGGAACAATGCTTATTGGATTTAAATTGATTAAGTTTTCAAATATAAAATAAACTACTAATATTAAGCAAGAACCTATAAATCCGCTTGTTAATATTCCGTTTGATATTTTATTTCTTGAAAAACCAAACGCAATATTTCCAGCAAATAAACCAACAAAAACGAAATCTCCACTCATGCTGTAAGAAGATCCTACAAATATTCCAATACAAATTAATGTTTGCATTGTTATAGATTTATTATTAACTCCCAATTGATGTGAAATATCAGGATTCATTATTAATAATTTAATCTTATATGAATTAATCATAAGTCAAACAGTAGCTATAAATATCATAGTCATTGGAACAAATAAGTTTCAATCATCTAATCTTGAAGATATACTTCCCATTAAATAATCATTTATTAAATTATTCTCAGGTATATTTAATTTAGTTTTAACACTAAATGCTATTCCCATTGAAATAAAATTCATTAAAATACCAGCTATTATAAGTTTTGTGATATTGTGTTTTATTTTTTCTTTAGAGAATAAATTAAATACTAAAGTAATCAAAGTACTAAATATTATAAATATTCATGGTTTCAAAGCATAAAACACAATAGTGCTTGTAGCATTTTGGTCTTCTAAATTTAAAGGTAATAACATTACTATTAATAATAATAAATTAGCATTACCAAGACCCATAATAGAAGTATCTGCTAATCTATTATTACACAACCTTTGTAATAGATAACTAGCAACCCCTAATGAGAATCCAGTTAATATCATTTGTAATACTCTATATATATCTAATTTTATTTTCGAATTAGCCGGCAATCCAACAGCATTTAAATTTACAAAAATGACTAACGCAGCAAGAATAAAAACAAAAAATAAAGAAATCAAAATTGCAAATATTGAAGTTTGATTTTCTTTTATAAAAAATCTTGATTTTAATTCTCTCATTAATATTTTATTTTTGTTTAAAGGAGTTAATTTATTAAGCATATTTATTCCTTATTTTTTTAAAAACTATTATTAATATAAAAACGAATAATGTAAAAATTGAAATAAAGAAATTAATATTTAAATTTGCTCTTTTCTCCACCAAAGTAGCAGAACTTAATAAAACTATTCCAGACATTGAAGATGCTGGTAATAAATAATTAAGATTATTAGAACCCGATAAAAATCTAATTAAATATGGAATTATTAAACCTATTAACATCACCCCAGAAAATAACACAGCCGAACTTACAGCTATTAAGACAGAACAAATAGCAACTATTCAAAATATTAAATCTACTTTAATACCTAACGATTTTGCTAATAAATAGTCCTTTGCAATAATACTTAATCTTGTCGCTAATAAGAAAAGTATTATTGAAGCAATTGTAATAATTAAACAACCGCTTAGTAAGGCTGTTGGATTGTTTGTAATGCTTCCTGTGATGTAATCAACAGCACCAATAGAAACGCCATTTAACTTTTCAGCTAGTATTGCGTTTATGCCGGTGAAGAATGCTCCAATTGCAAAACCAATTAAAACAGATTTAAATGCATTTTTTTTGATATTTTTTCTAACCATCAAAAAATTAATTCCTATTATTATGAAACTAAATGCAAATCCAAATATGAAATTTAAATAAAACATATCTGATTGAAACATAGTATCTAAAAATTGAGTTATCATAAATCCCGTTGTTATAAGAGGATAAAAACCCAATGTTGTTGGCTCAGCAAAATTATTTCTTGTAGTCGTTTGTAATGATAAACCAACTAATGGTAATGATAGTCCTACAAATATAGATGAAACCGGCAAAAATAATTGCAGAACATCTTTTTCATTTATTCTTTTTGTTAATTCAGATAACGTTAAAAATTCAATTCCATCATAAAAAAAGTTAAGAGTAATTGTCAAAATAATCAAGACAATCAAAAAAACCATTAAAGATATTTGTCTTTTTGTTATTGTCTTATTGCTTATAAATTGATTATTAACTATTTTGTTAATTGAAACTGTTGCTTGATTTTTATACATTGTTTAAATTATTTTTTTCTGAATAGGCGCTTTGATTAAAAAAGCATTAACCGTTTCTATGTTATTTGGTCTTATTTTATTAAGTTCTGATTTAGTAAATGGTTTTCAATTCATACCATCAGATATCGTTTTTATGTTAGAAGATTTGTTTGTATTTAATACATGATCCATTACATAAGACATTCTTCTTGCTTGTGTAATTGTTCCTATTGGGCCTCATGAAGATTTATACATCATATTCATATCTAACGGAATAACTCTAGATTGTATTCCAGGAGTTTTATTAGTTGATTTTAACATCTTAACAATTTTATTTGTTGAATTTGGTTTATCAGTTCATTCGTAAATAGTTTTTCTAAGTGCTTTTTCATCTTTTTCACTAAATAAATTAGAATCATAAAAATAGAAAATAAAATCAGCAGTTCCTTCAAAGGCAGCAGATAGTTTGTTAGAAATTACAGCATTTCCTTTGCCATCAGTTTTAGCTGAACCTATTTCATATCAATTATCAAATGGAACATAATATTTATCATTTTTATCTTTATTTGGTTCAGGAAATCTAAAACCAAATCCTGGTAAGTTAGTATTTTCTGGATCACTATAATAAACAGGATGAAGCGCAGGTTGCTCCATTATAAATTCTTGACCTTTTTCATCTAATTTATTAATTGAATTTAACGTAAATTCATTTTTTATAAATAAAGCGGTTAAATTTTTATCTTTAATGTTTGTTTTAAATAAATTAGTTAATTTACTTACATAATCCGCAATAGATTTATTAACCCCAGTTGCATAATCTAAGAAAGATGTTGGATTTGGTTTATTAGTGATTTTATTTTTTAATCAAGTGAATGAATCAAAAGAATAATTTGTTTGTTCAAAAGATTCTGCAAAAGCCTCAAATACTTTATATGGATCGTTAAATCAATTATAAAATTGACCAAGATCTTCTTGATTTGTAGTTTCACTTAATCCCATTTCTGTATTGAAATTGGGATCTCCTAATCTTGTTTTTTGTTCATCATTTAAAACAACACCAGTTTTTGAATTAATAACTGTAGGTTTAAAAGTTTTATTTCTTAGCTGATCTATATCATTTCTATCAGAAAAAACACCGTTCAAAATAACCTTATTTTGAATAAGTTTTTTTAAATCTCCAATATTAGCTTCATTAAACAGAGTTGTTTTATCTGAAACAGTACTATTATTATTTAAATTTGCTATTTTATTAATAACAGATTCAGTTAAAGTAGTAGGTAAATTATCAGCAGATGTTGCAATTGTATTAATACCTAATTTTTCATATTTTGATGGTTGCTCTTTAAAGGAATAAATTTCTGGATTATTTGTTAAGTTAGTGTGTTCTAACATATATTTAACTACATGATCAGTTCCTTTTGCATTATATGTAGTATCTTTGTATCTTTCAATATAGTCTGCCTGAATTCCCATGGCTGCTGTTGAATCAATAGTATTAAAGACAGATGTTAAATATTTATCTTTAGTTATGGTTTTGTTTTGACTTAAACCCACTGACAAACCAATAGTAACAGCAACTATTGATATCAAACCTAATGGGATTAAAATAGTTTTTAATTTCATTTTAATTTTATGCTCTCATTATTTTAAAAATTTAGTTCTCGTGTGCGAGAATTCTTTTGAAAATTAAATGTATAGAACCATCTATTTTAAATTGTAAAAAGTTGATTGTTTGGAATGAATTATTTATGTTAAATAGTTCTAATAAAAAAAGTATATAAGAAAATAAATAAGAGTGTAAAAATTGATATCAATTTATTAATTTTTCTTTTTCTAATAAATAGAATATTATCTATATGTACTATATTAAATAACTATTTAAATTAATATGTAATTTAAAAAATATTTTTGTTATACTTATATAGTGTTAATTTTTACCGTGGCCACATAGCTCAGCGGTAGAGCAACCGGCTGTTAACCGGTTGGTCGCAAGTTCGATCCTTGCTGTGGCCGCCATATGGCTCGTTGGTGAAGCGATCAACACACACGCCTTTCACGCGTGCATTCACGGGTTTGAATCCCGTACGAGTCACCATATAACATTAAAACATACCTATATATTAATATATAGGTATTTCTGGAGTTTTAGCTCAGCTGGGAGAGCATCTGCCTTACAAGCAGAGGGTCGGGGGTTCGAGTCCCTCAAGCTCCACCATTAAGCCGACATAGCTCAATCGGTAGAGCAACTGACTTGTAATCAGTAGGTTGAGGGTTCAATTCCTTTTGTCGGCACCATATAAAAAACGCATCTTAATTGATGCGTTTGTGCTCTGTTAGCTCAGTTGGTAGAGCAACTGACTCTTAATCAGTGGGTCAGGGGTTCGAACCCCTTACAGAGCACCACGCACCCGTGGCGGAACAGGCAGACGCGCTAGACTTAGGATCTAGTTCTTAACGGAGTGGGAGTTCGATTCTCTTCGGGTGCACCATTATAATAATTAGTAATAAATAAAATAAAAGACTCTTGTCTTTTATTTTATTTATTGTTAAAAGTATATCAATTAAAATATAATATAAACATAATTAAAAACGGGAGAAAACCATAATGGAAGTAATAACAATTGTTTGCGCTGTTTTAGGTGTGCTAGCAGCTATCATTGGATTGCTATTGTCTAAATCTGGTTCTAGTGGTGGATTGGCTTCACTTGCTGGACAAGATTTAGAGATTTTTAAAAAAACTAAAGATAGAGGTATTGTTAAAATACTTCAAATAATATTATTTATTATTTCTATAATTCTTATTATTGTTTCTGTAGTGGTTCATTTTGTAATTTAAAAATGTATCAAGAACAAGACAAACAACTATCAAGTTTAGAAAAAAAGATAGTAAGCTTAATAAAAAAAGAAAGAGGCAAACCAATTCCGGTTGGAATTGTTTTAAAAAAATTACAAAACGATAATTCATTATTGCCTAAGAAAGATATCTTTAAATCTATTGATTTTTTATTAAAAGAATTCTACTTAAAGAAATCTTTTAAAGGATATCTTTTAATAGATTATATAGACGCGCCTAAAGACATGTCCACTATCAAGATGGGTACATTATATTTGAACTCACATGGTAGCGGAATTATTAGAGAAACATTAGCAGATAATTCTATTTGTTCTTATTTTGTTCATCAAAAGCACCTAAATGGCGCAATGGACAGAGATCAAATAGAATTTGTTAAATTAATAAAAGAACCTAGAAACGGTTTATATGATGCTGCTATTGTTAATATTTATGAAAGAAACAAAACTTACTTTGTTGCTGAAATAATAAAAAATGATGATGAAGAACTAGTGGCTGTTACTGATAATAAAAAAATATATCAAGAAATAATTGTTGATGATATTGAAACTCTTGTTGAGGGTTATAAAGTTCTTGTTCAAGCATATGAGATTAACAAAAAAACAATAAAAACAACTATTAAAAAAATAATAGGTCATGTTAATGATGTTGGTGTTGATATTATGTCTGTTGTTGATGACAATGGAATATTATATGAAACGCCAGAAGAAGTTAAAGATTATGCTAATAGTTTAAACTTCAATATAACTGACAAAGATCTTAAATTAAGAAGAGATATTACAGACAGAAAAATACTATCTATCGATCCTAGTACTTCGAAAGATCTTGATGATGCTGTTTATGTTAAAAAGCAAAAAGATGGAACTTTCTTTTTAAGTGTTAATATCGCAGATGTTTCGCATTATGTAAGAGTTGATAATCCCATTAATGAAGATGCTTTTAATAAAGGAACTTCTGTATATTTGGTAGATAGAGTAATACCAATGCTGCCACATAAATTATCAAATGATTTATGTTCATTAAACGAAAACAAAAAAAGGTTTGCAATCACTTGTGATTTGATAATTGATAATAATGGAAATTATAAATCTATCGATCTATATCCAAGTATTATGATGAATCATAAAAGATTAAGTTATGATGAAGTTAATGATTATTTAAAAGACAATAATTCATTGAATATCGAAAATGAATATAAAGAAATTTTAAATGATTCATTAGAATTACATAACATTCTTAGAAAGAAAAAGAATGAAAAGGGATATGTGGAATTTAAAATACAAGAACCAGAAATTGTTCTTGATGATAACAACTTCCCTATAGATATAAGAATTAAAAAAAGCGGAACAGCTCAAAAAATAGTTGAAGACTTTATGGTTGCTGCCAATGAAGCAGTTACTATAAAATCATCTCAATTAAATATGCCATTTATTTATAGAACTCATACTCAACCAGAAGAAAAGAAAATAAAAAATTTTTTAATCGAAACTTCTAAATTATTATTTAAGATAATATTTGATAAGAATGAAGAAGTTACATCAAGACAAATCTCTAAATGAATAAATGATAATAAGAATCATATTAATTTTAAACTTCTTAATAAACTATTATTAAGATCAATGCAAAAAGCCAATTATTCAACAGATAATCTTGGACACTTTGGTTTGGCCTTGGAAAATTATACTCATTTCACTTCTCCTATTAGAAGATATTCAGATTTAATTGTTCATAGATTATTCTGAATGTATTTATTTGATAAAAAATCATATACTGATGAACAAAGAAATAAATTATCAAATGAACTTTCTGATATTTGTGATCAATGTAACAAAACAGAAATTGCTGCTGTTAAAACAGAGCGCGATGTTAATTCAATGAAATATGCTGAGTATATGACTAAACATATTAATGAAACATTCGAAGGACAAGTTTCTACAGTTACTTCATTTGGTATGTTTATCGAATTAGAAAATACCATTGAGGGATTAGTATTAATAAGAAGTCTTAAAGATGATTTTTATCAATACGATGAAGAAAACCTAATCCTAATTGGCAAGAAAACAAACAAAAAATATTCATTAGGTACAAAAGTTAAAGTTAAAGTTGTTAATGCTAATAAGTTAGAAAGAAAAATCGATTTAGAGATAGTCGATTAGGAAAAGTTATGAAAAACTTATTAAGTAATAAAAATGCTAAAAGAAATTATTTTTTAGAAAAAACTTATGAAGCAGGTATAGAACTTAAAGGGACAGAAGTTAAATCAATTTCTAAATCAGACGCTTCTATTAATGAAGCTTATATTAGTTCTAAAAACAATGAATTATTTATTATGAACATGCATGTTCATCCTTTCTTTGAAGGAAATAGAGAAAATCAAGATCCTTACAGAAAAAGAAAACTTTTACTTCATAAAAAAGAAATAATAAAAATTGA
Organism: Ureaplasma rhincodontis; assembly: GCF_057537535.1. NCBI lineage: Bacteria > Bacillati > Mycoplasmatota > Mycoplasmoidales > Mycoplasmoidaceae > Ureaplasma > Ureaplasma rhincodontis. The sequence goes on along the minus strand of NZ_BAAKAX010000002.1, from coordinate 19,679 downwards.
TTTTTTAATGCAAAAAGAAGGATATACATTAATTCCTGTTAATGTATACTGAAAGAATAATAAAATAAAGATGACTATAGCTTTAGCAAAGGGTAAAAAACTTCATGACAAAAGAGAAGACTTGAAAAAGAAAACTCTTTCAAAAGAAATGAAGAAAAACATTTATTAATTTTCAAAAGGAGATATTATGTGATTCTTAGTAAAAAGAGAACTTAACAATAAGAAAAATATTTTTCTATTGTTAGGTGCTCTAGCATTATTTTTAATAAGAACTATAGCAGATATTGCTATGCCGATTATTCTTATTTACATGAATAAAATTATTGAACAAGTTTATTCTGGTGTAAATGTTGAAGGCCATTTAACTACTCAAAATGGAGTTATAGCCGCAACAATCTTAATAGTGATATTGTTCTTCGTAGGTATTGCTAGTTTTGCCACTGGTAGTTTTGGAAACGTCTTAGGAGCAAAACTTAATGCAAATATAATTAGAAAAATCAGAATGAATTTATATAACAAAATTCAATACTTCAGCAATTCTGATTTTGATAATTTTAAAACATCTACTTTAATTACAAGAATAACTACTGATTTATATTCTCTTGAAACCGCTTTTAATTTAGTGTTTTCTATAGGATTAAGATCATTGATGTTATATCTTGGTGGAATAATAGGAGTTGTTGCTTGTGTCGTTAGTCCAGAACTTAGAGGACCAATGCCACCAGAAGCTGTTCAAAATCTTTGAATAATTCCTGTAACAGTTTTCTTGTTTAGCATCCTTATGTTAACAATTGCTGGAATATTAATTATCCGTGGTTCTACACTATATGGTAAAAGCATCTTAAAAACAGATAAAGCAAATAGCGTCATGAGAGAAAACATTCTTGGTGTTAGAGTTGTTAAATCATTTAATCTTCAAGACGAACAAATTGAAAGATTTGAAAAAACAAATAAAGACTTAACAAGAAGTTCAACTAAAGCTTGATTAGTTTCTCAACTTGGTTTTCCAGCAGTTACTTTTGTTATGAATGCTGCAATGGTAGCAGTTATTGCCATTGGTAAAGCAAAAGGAACATTATTAGTTGGAAATGTTATGGCTCTTATTCAATTGATTTCAATAATGATGATTGGTCTAATCTTATTTATTGTTGTTGTTGGACAAGTTGCTTCTGCTAATGCTTCTTCTAAGAGAATTAAAGAAGTTACTATTTATGAACCAAAAATTGATTTCTCAAAGACAACTGAAGAAATCAAAAATGGTCAAATCGTATTTAAAAATGTTGATTTTAAATATACTGAAGATAGTGAAAATGTCTTAAGTAATATTAATCTAACAATTAAAGAAAACGAAACAGTAGGTATCATTGGCGGAACTGGCTCTGGTAAATCAACTCTTGTTAATTTAATTACAAGAGGTTATGATGTAACCAGCGGAGAATTATTAATATCTAATAAAAACGTTAAAACAATTACTAGAGATTCTTTAAGAGATTCGATTTCTATTAGTCCACAACTTGTTACTCTATTCAGTGGAACTATTCAATCTAATCTTGAATATGGAAAATCATTATCAGAAATTATGCAAAAAGAAGGAGTTTCAGAAAAAGAAGCTCAAAAAATCTTAAATAAAGAAATGACTAAGGCTACTAAAATAGCTTCAGCTTATGAATTTATTCTTAAAAAAGAAGCAATGTTTGATAGCGTTGTTGAACAAAGAGGAAAAAATTTCTCTGGAGGTCAAAAACAAAGAATTTCTATAGCTCGTGCTTTAATCAAAGATTCAAAAATATTAATATTAGATGATAGTACTTCTGCTCTTGATATGATTACAGAAAAAGAAGTTCAAGAACAAATTAAAAAAGAAAAAAACAAAACAACAAAAATAATGGTTGCTCAAAGAATTTCATCAGTTAAACTGGCTGATAAAATTGTTGTGCTTGATAAAGGACATATTGTGGGTATTGGTAAGCATACCGAATTATTGCAATCATGTAAAACATATAAAGAAATTGCTATTTCACAACTAGGTGAGAAAGGAGTTAAAAATGAAATCAAAAATGGATAATTTTGTGCATTCAAAAGATTGTTATGAAAAACTTTTTAACGCCGCTCCTGAAGATTTATTAGAAATGTATGTTTCTGAAGAATTGAATCTTGAATTTATTTCGGATGATATTTATAAATGACTAAACAAAGCAAAGAAAAAGCGCGCTGCAAAAGTTGCTAAAGAAACCCTTAAGGGCGTTTTCATATTTATGAAATCTTATAAGTATTCAATAATATGAATGATAATAATAAACTTATTAGCTACTGGTTTAACGATTGGTGGAATATTCTTATTACAAGAATTCCAACAACTTTTACAAACAAAAGGACAACCAGACACTTGAATGACGTTATCAATTGGTGTTGGTGTATTATTTGCTGTTTATATATTAACTCTTATATTTGGTTCTATTCAAACATGAGGACTGGTTAAAATTTCACAACAAACGGGTGAAAAAATTAGATCTGCATTATTTGAAAAAATACAAAGACTGCCTGTAAGTTTCTTTGATAGAAATTCTAGTGGTGATCTTATGTCTAGATTTACTAATGATGTCAATAACGTTACTAAATCACTAAGTGAAAACTTTGGTCAATTATTAACTGCATTAAGCATGGGAATAGGAATGACTATTGGTATGTTCATTATGTCTCCTATACTTGCTTTAATTGCTTTCGCAATGGTTCCTATCATGTTATTTGTTATGTTGAAAATTACAAAAAGAGCTCAACCTCTTTATAAAAGACAACAAACATTAATAGGAAAAATAAATGGTTTTTCAGAAGAAATGATTTCTGGACAAAACGTTATCAATTTATTTAATCATCAAGAAAAAATTAAGAAAGAATTCAAAAAACTTTCTGATGAAACAACAGATGTTGCATATAAAACTAATAATTTAAACTCATATATATTCCCATGAGTTATTTTCTTTCAAAACTTTATCGTATATTTTGTTACATTTATGGGAATCATTTTAATAATTACAGATTCAGGATTAATAAGTCCAATCTTACATCCTGATTTACATATTAATACACCACAACAAGATCCCAATTTTATGGCGAATCTAACGACAACTATAACAATGCTAACCACTTTCTCATTATTTTTAAGAAACTTTTTACAGCCATTTACTCAACTTTCAAATACATTGGCTTCTATTCAAGCTGCGTTTGCTGGCGCCTCAAGATCTTTTGAAGTATTCGAAGTAAGTGATGAATTCAATGAAAATGAAAAACTAATATTAAAACTTGTTGATTCAATACAATCAACAAGAAAACAAAATCTAGAAAACAATAACAATGAAGAAAATGTTGTAATAACAGAGTCGAACTTAACTATTAAAAATCTTGATTTCTCATATTTACCTGAAAAACAAATACTTAAAAACATCAACTTAAAAGTTAAAAAAGGACAAACTATAGCCATAGTTGGTCCTACTGGTTCTGGTAAATCGACAATTATCAACCTATTAACTAAATTCTATGACATAGAACATGGAGACATTTTATTGGGTAATAAATATTCTATTAAGGAAATCACAAAAGAATCAATGAGAAATAACGTTTCTATTGTTTTACAAGATACTTTCTTATTTAATGAAAGTATCAAAGATAACATTAAAATGGCAAATCTTAATGCAAGTGATGAAGAAGTTATAGAAGCAGCTAAAATAGCAGAAGCAGATGATTTCATTATGAAAATGCCTAATGGTTATGATACAGTTCTTGATGATAATGGAGATGGTCTTTCATTAGGTCAAAAACAATTGTTAGCAATTGCTAGAGCTGTCTTATCAAGATCTGAAATTTTAATACTTGATGAGGCAACAAGTTCTGTGGATACAAAAACAGAAGCCAAAATTCAAAAAGCCATGATGAATCTTACAAAGGAAAAAACTTCTTTTGTTATTGCTCATAGATTATCTACAATCGAAAAAGCGGATGTTATACTAGTACTTAAAGATGGTGAAATTATTGAACAAGGAAGTCATAATAAATTATTAGAAATAAAAGGTTTCTATGCTAATTTATATAATTCTCAATTTACAAAAGGCGTAATGGAAGAAGAATAAGATCTTAATAAATTATGTTAATTAAAAATATAAAAGAAAACTTTCAAAATAGTTCTTGATGGGATTTCTTTAAAGAGGAGATAAATAAAGATTATTTCATTAACTTGAATAGTCTTTATACAAACTCTAAAGATACTTTATTTCCTGAATATAAAAATGTTTTTAGAGTCTTTAAATTATGTTCATTAGAAAACATTAAGGTTTTAATCTTTGGACAGGATCCATATCATACTCCTGGAGTTGCTGATGGAATTGCTTTTAGTACAAAAAACAAAAAATGTCCACCAAGCTTAAAAAATATATTCAAAGAACTTGAATTAGAATACAAAACAGAAAAAACAGATACAGATTTAGCTTCTTGAGTTGAACAAGGAGTTTTCTTGATAAATACATTATTAACTGTAAAACAAGGAATTGCAATGTCTTGCAAAGATTGAGGATGAGAAATATTTATTAATAATTTTCTTGATTATATATATGAACAGGAAATAGTGTTTGTTCTTTTGGGCAATAAAGCATTATCTTACAAAAACAAAATAAACAAAAAGAACACAATTTTGTGTTTCTCTCATCCATCTCCTTTCAGTGCTTACAAATCTTTTATTAATTCAAATTTGTTTAAAAAAATAAATAAATTACTAGAAGAACCAATAAAATGATTTTAAAAAAACAAGTTGTTAACTTGTTTTTTTATTTTATTACAAAAGAAAAACGTATGACTATTGAGCGGTGGGTCATACGCCTTTAAGTGAGATAAGATATCTTCATATCTAATATTCATTTCAATTATTAATCGAAATAAACATTTTTCTCTATCTAATTATACACATAAAGAGCAAATTAAATAAAATAAATAACAATGTTTTTTTAAATTTAATGCCTATTATAAGCACTTTTAAACAAATACTATGAAATTTTTAGAATTATTTACATTAAAAAAAGAACCAACAAAAGCTGATTCTTATTTTTGGGTTTTTTGATATTTTAAATATCAAATAGAGAAACCCAGAGTAATTGCTAGGTCATGAAATTAACACTCAAACTATATTTTCCGAGAACACAATTAAAGGGAGATAATTTCACTTTCTCTACACTTATTATACATAAAAAAATAATAAATTATTAAATTTCTATATTTTTAAATATGACATTTATAATTATTAAGTGGATTATTCCACAACATTTAAAATGGAGGAACCCAAAAACACTCAAACTATATTAATTTTTACTTTTCGGTTCTTCCGGAAAGGAACAAAAATGGACAGAACAAATAAAATAGTGTTAATAGTAATTTTAACAATACTCATTCTTTTCATTTTCTAAATTACCGAGAACAAAACCCAATCATTGATTGGGTTTTTATTTCGCTTGAAATAAAAAATAAGTTGTTTTTATTTTTTGTTTTCAAGTAATTTAATTTCTTTTTTTGAAAACAATAATGCAGGAATGGGCAGAATTGCGAATAAATTGATTATTGCAAATTTCAATTGTTTACTTCTTTTTTTATCTTTTTTAATTATCAATATCATTAACAAACTTGAAATAATATTAAAAATATAACCAAAAACAAGAAGAACAATAAAGAATTTTGCAGCTATTCAATAAGAAGCTTTTTGTCCTTCTGTTACTAATATGCCATTAATATTATTAGGATTTTCAAATGCCCCAGAAGAACTTTGATTAATTAATATTTCAGATAAAAAATAAATAATTACAGTAAATATAATAAACAATATAAAGGTCATTATTAATATAATAGCAACCTTAGATAAAATACTAATTATTTTTAATTTTGAAATTTCGCTTTCTTTTATTCTTATTGTTTGATCTTTTATAATATGTTTAATTTGATTTAATTTGTTAGTTTCGTTATTCATAATTTTATCTCACTATTTTGTACCGAAGATTCTATCTCCGGCATCTCCAAGTCCAGGAACTATATATCCCTTTTCATCTAATTTTTCATCTAATGAAGATATATAAATATCTACATCAGGATGTTCTTTTTGAAGTGCCTCTACACCCTCTGGTGAAGCAACAATTCCAACAAACACAATTTTGTGTTTTGAAGAACCTTCTTTTTTAAGTTCTTCTTTTATATAAGATATTGCATCAATAGCGCTGTTACCAGTTGCAAGCATAGGATCTAAAACAAATATAGTAGCTTCTGTAAAATTAGCAGGCATTTTGTAATAATATTTAACAGGCTTTAGGGTTTCTTCGTTTCTATATAAACCTATATGACCAATAGATGCGTTTGGCAACAATTCTTTAGCAGCATCTACCATTCCTAATCCCGCTCTTAAAATAGCAACTAAATTTATCGGTCTATTTATTTTTTGGGCAACATAATTTTTAATTACAGGAGTATTAATTTTAACTGAAACTGTTTCAAGCTCTTTAGTGGCTTCATACATCATTAATTGAGTAAGTTCTTTTAATGATTGTCTAAAAATCATTGTGTTTGTTGAAATCTTTCTCATTCTTGTTAATTTATCCTTAACTAGTGGGTGATTAATTATATGTATCATAATGATGTTGCTCCTATTCTTTACATTTAATTTTACTAAATAATAAAATATAGTTTAAAGTAGATTATGTAATTTTGTCTTTTTTTATAGAATTTATAGAAATATTTAAATAATTTGTAAAAAAGATTCTTATATATTAAAAAATCTCACTATGAAATGAGATTTTTTGATTAATTTATTTTGAATAAAGAATTTTTTTAAAATTGTTAAATTCAACATCTTGCTTTTCATCCCCAAGAATGAAGTGTTCTCTACATCTTGGTTCATAATGTTCAGTATCACCAATAAGAATAGTTGGAGAGTTAAAAGCTGCTGGTTTTTTATTTACAAGTCTCTGACTAAAGACAGCAAAGTTTCCACAGCTCGCACATATAGAATGAAGTTTTTCGACTTCATCAGCTATAGCCATTAAAGCAGATATAGTTTCAAATGATTTGGCTCTAAAATCTTTGTCAAGACCTGATATTATTATGTGATATTTCTCTTGAGCTAAAAACGTTACAATTGGAATCAAATCTAAACTGAAAAATTGTGCTTCATCTATTGCTATTACTTTTATTTTTTGATTATTTTTAAGATATTCTAAGATTTCATTTTCGCTAGATACAGTAACAACATTTGCTTCTGTTCCATTTCTAGAACGAATCTTTTCAGTGTCTCTTGTGTCAATTTCTGGTTTGAAAGTAACAAAATCAATATTTGCAAATTTGAATCTATTAAGTCTTCTAATAAGTTCTTCTGTTTTACCAGCAAACATAGGACCACATATTACTTCTATTCCACCAGTCGAATAAGTTAATTTTTTAGCCATAAATATTAAACATTAAACTTGAAATTACAAATGTCTCCATCTTGTAATTTATAGGTTTTTCCTTCTAATCTTATTTTACCTTTTTCTCTAGCAATTGTTTCATTTGATGATTCAATTAAATCATCATAAGAAACAACATCTGCTTTTATAAATCCTCTTTGGAAGTCGGTATGAATTATTCCGGCACATTCAGGAGCGGTCATTCCTTTTTTAAAGATTCAAGAATGAATCTCTTGCACTCCGCAAGTAAAGAATGTTGAAAGACCAAGCATATCAAAAGAAGTTTTAATCATTGATTCAAGACCAGTATATTCAAGACCCAAATCAAGCATGAATTCATTTTTAGTTTCTTCATCTAATGAATTGATTTCATTTTCAATCTTTATTGAAATAGCAATTAATTTTTCATTAGTTTCAGATAGTTTTTCATGCAAAGCTTTATAGTGATTGTTGTTTAGTGGTTTTCTAATATCTTCTTCAGATATGTTTGCAATATATAAACAAGGTTTAAGAGTTATTAAATTCAATGATTTAATAATCATTAATGAATCTTCATCTAGATTTAATTCTCTTGCTGATTTATAATTCTCAAGTTGTTTATGCACAACTTCAAGAACAGAAAGTTCTTTAGCAAGTTCCTTGTCTCCAGATTTAGCTTTTTTCTTGATTCTGTCTATTCTCTTAGAAACAATATCTAAATCAGAAATTATCAATTCTAAATTAATGATTTGCATATCTCTAATTGGATCGATAGTATTATACTCATGTGTAACTTCTTTATTTTCAAAGCATCTTACAACATGACAAATAGAATCTACTTCTCTAATATTTTGCAAAAATTGATTCCCTAAGCCCTCGCCCTTAGATGCGCCTTCAATTAAACCAGCAATATCAACAAATTTGAAAGTTGCTGGAATTATTTTATTAGAATTGTAAATGTCTTTTAATTTTTTCAAACGAGTGTCTGGTAAATTGACAATTCCCACATTTGGTTCTAATGTTGCAAATCTATAATTTGCAGCTAATACATTTGAATTTGTTAATGTATTAAATAAAGTTGATTTACCGACATTAGGTAAACCGACTATTCCTGTGTTCATACTCATAATTAAGCCTTATTTATAGAATTAAATAATTGAAATTTAGTTTTGCAAGTTTGTTCTATTGCTTCTTTAGCTAATTTTAAATATTTTCTTGGATCATAAACTTCTTTTGAATTAATATCATTGTTTTTTGATAAATAATCAATGATAGCAGAACTAAACGCCATTTGACATTCAGTGTTCACATTAATTTTACAAACGCCTAATGAAATAGCTTTTTTGATTTGTTCATCATCTATTCCACTACCACCATGTAAAGTTAATGGATGATTAGTAAGATTTGAAATATTTTCTAAGTGTTCAAAATCTAGACCTTTTCAGTTTTTGGGATAAACGCCATGTATATTTCCAAATGAAGATGCAAAAATAGTCATCTCAATATTATTAGTGAATTTTAAACAATCTTCAACTGAAGATTTTGAACCTTCATTAACAATGTCATCTTCAACACCACCAATAGATCCCACTTCTAACTCAAGACTTATTTTCTTTTCAGAACAAATCTTAGAAATTTCTAAACTTTGCTTGTAATTTGTTTCAATATCTAATGAAGACCCATCAAACATTATTGAGCTAAAGCCAGCTTCAATCGCCTCATAAACAGCATCATAATTACCATGATCTAAATGTAAACATACAGGAATTGTAATATTTAAATCGCCAATTAAATTAATCACCATATCGTGTATTAATTTGTATGAACCCATATATTTAGCAGCCCCCATAGAAACGCCCAATATAATTGGTGTATTGTTTTTTTGAGAAGCTAATAAAACAGATTGTATTCATTCAAGATTGTTTATATTTATTTGAGCAATAGCGTATTTATTTTTATATGCATCTTCTATCATTTTATGCATTGAAACTAATTTATTAGAAAACATTATTTTTTATCTTCGTCTAATATTTCATCAAGATTATCAGAATCTGAAGAGTAAGTTAGGCTATCGTTGCTTAATTTTTTGTCATCAATGTCATGTCCAAAAGCATGTTCAACATCATGAACTTCTTCATGAGATTCTGGTTTTCCAAATTCTTCAACATCTATATGATCTTCATGAATTTCTGTTGAAAAATCATAAAGAGCATTTAATTGTTTTTTATATTCTGAAGAAGATAAGTTTTCTTTTAAATTTCACTTATTTTCTCCCATTAATATAAATCTAGAATCTTGCATTAAATCAACATACAGAGAACCTAATTGTTCTGTAAATTCTTCTTTTTTTATTTCTAATTCTTTTAATAATAAACTTGTAAGTTTATCAAATGTAAATTCTTTGTTTTTGAAATTGGTATTAGCTAAAGTATAAGCTGTATCAATAATATCTATATTCTTCATTTATTTTTCCTTATGAGTTTTACTTTATAATTTTAAACAATTTTTTAAGTTTAAAATTATTTGTTGTTTTCCTAAAAGATATATATTCTTTGCAAGTTCTGGTCCGTGTTCTAATTTTGTGGTAGAAATTCTTATTGGCATATATAAATCTTTTGATTTTTTGTTTGTGATTTTTTGCACTTCTTTAATTATCTTTTTAATTGTATCTTCATCAAAAGTTTCAGATTTTAGAATAAGATCATAAAAAGTTCTAATAACATCAATATTGTCATCCACTATTCTTCATTGTTCAACTGTTAATTTTTTGTTTTGATCAATGAATGTAGTTGTTATTAAATTATTAAGTTCGAGAGCTGAATGTATTTGTTTTTTGAACAATAATAATATATCATCTAAATTATTTCCTTGTATAAAGACACTTATTTCTTTTTGAATACATTTCTTGGCAAGTAATAAATAATCCTCATTTGATATTTTTTTGAAATATTCATTTGATATTCATTTAAGTTTATTTATATCGAATGAAGCTGGAGATTTAGAAATATTTTTGGTATTGAACTCTTTTGCCATTTCTTCTATTGAAAATATTTCTTGATTACTATCTGAACTTCAACCCAATAATAATAAGAAATTAGAGATTGCATTCGGAACATATCCATCTTCTATATATTCAGAAACAAATTGTTTTATCGATAAATTTCTTTTTGAAAGCTTTTTACCAGTTTCATCAACAATAATTGATAAATGACCATAAACAAATTCGCTCTTGAAATTCAATGCTTTTTTAATAGCTAATTGATATGGAGTATTAGATATGTGTTCTTCACCTCTCAATATATGAGTTATTCTCATATCATTGTCATCAATTACTACAGCAAAATTGTAAGTTGGTATTCCATTGGATTTCATAATAACAGGATCTGTTAATGCACTGCCTGGAATTGAAATTTTGTCTCTAATTAAATCTTTTCATTCAAAAGTTTCATCATCCTCAATAATTAATCTATAAACAAATGGTATTTCTTTAATTAAATTTCTTCTTATTTGTTCTTTTGTTAATTTTAGACATTTCTTGTTGTATCTAGGTGTTTTATGATTTTTAATTGCCTTTTCTCTATCGGCTTCTAATTCTTCTTTAGTACAAAAGCAAAAATATGCCTTCTTCTGAAATATTAGCATGTCTGCTAATAAATTATATCTGTTTAATTTTTCTGTTTGAACATACGGACCTAATAAATTATTTTTGAATATTGATTCATCTTCTATTATTTTTAATAAATTAAGATTGTTGATTTGAGACTCTATACCGTTTTCAACATTTCTTTCTGTATCTGTGTCCTCTATTCTTATAACAAAATCACCATTATGATGTTTTGCAAATAGATAATTAAACAAAGCAGTTCTTGCTCCTCCCATATGTAAATAACCTGTTGGAGAAGGAGCATATCTAGTTCTGATTTTTGTTTCATCTATTTTATTTAATTTATCAAAAGCAATTATTATGCTGCTCATACCACTAATGACAGCAAATCTTGTTTTATGAAGTTCTTCATAAAATAGTTTTCTAAAATCATCATTAAGATTAAATAATACATTTGTTAGATTGTTATGAATTGAAAAATCAAAATTTCCACTTTCTAAACTTTCTATTATTTTAGAAAATTCGAGATTATTTGTTTTCTTGAAATTCATTTTATAAATAGCATTATACAATTGCTTAGCATTAAATGAAATTTTAGAATCAATTATTCTCATTTTATAGTTGTTAATATCAATGTTTATTTCTTCAACTTCTTCACCATAATTAGTTAAATAAGCACATTCATACTCTGATAAGAAGAAAGGGATAAATCTAAAATAATCTTCAGCTATTGTTCTAAGATCTAAATCATTAATATCTAAGTTTTCAATTTTAAATATCTCTCTTATTATTAAAGCAATTGTAGAAGATAAACAATAGAAATTTTTAGAGCCGTTATTGTCGGTTTTTATTTTTATAAGATAACCATTATTAATATTGTGCTCTTTTTTTAAGTATGAGAAAATTTTATCTTCATATTTATCTTTGCTAAGATTATAAGATTTTTTTCCTGATTGATCTATTTCCAAAAAACGTAATTCTATTTTATTAGAATTGTTTTTTGTAATTTCAACTTCATTAAAATAATCTTTTGTTAATAATGAAATTGCTTTAAATTGAAAATTCTTTCTTTCATCAACAGATTTAATTTCAAAAGATAAATCTACTTTTCCGTACGCTTTATGAAACATTATGACTCCTTAAATAATAAGAATAAATTGTATATGGTTTTTGGACTTAATTTTTCTGCTCTAATATTATTGTTTATATCTAATTTATCAAGATTTTCTAAAATAGTTTCTTTTTTATAATTAGAAATAAGATTGTTAACTAAAGTTTTTCTTTTTTTGGCAAATAATATTTTTAAAAATTTATAAAAATCTTCATATTCTATATTGAAATCAACATTTTTTCTTTTCAATTTTAATATCGAAGAATTGACAGCAGGTTCTGGTATAAAGTTCTTTGGAGAAACATCAAATTCTAATGATGATTCAAAGAACAACGAAGACACAACGGCTAATGAACCATAATCTTTGCTTCCAACTTTAGCTATAACTCTTAAAGCTAGCTCTTTTTGCACCATTATTACAATACTTTTAATATTTTTAATTTTTATTAAATTAAAAATGATTTTCGAAGATATTGAATAAGGCAAATTCGCTATTACATGAGTTTCTTTTTTGTTTAATTTTTTATTAATATCAAATTTCAAAACATCATCATTAATAAGTTCAAAGTTCTTGTTTGTTGAAAAGTTGTTAATTAAGTGTTCTGCTAACCTTTTATCTAATTCAATACATAGGAGATTAAAACCCCTATCTAATATGATTTTAGTAATTGCTCCAAGTCCTGGTCCAATTTCTAAAACCAAATCATTATCTTTCACATCAGAAACATCTACTATTTTGTTTTTGATATTGTTATCAATTAAAAAATTTTGCCCCATTTTTTTGGAAGGAACAAAATTTTCTTTAATCAAATAACTTTTGGTTTCTTTTGAATTCATGAAATTAAGAAATTCCTAGTTTTGATAATTTAGATTCTATGGTTATATTTTTCTCTCTATTGCGCAGAATCAATTTATGAAGAATATAGGATTGAGCAATGGTGAATAAAGCATTAAAGAATCAGTAAGTACCAATACCAGCCGCAGATACAAATGAGACAACAGCTAAAACAATGGTCATGACAAGATTTATTTGTTTTGTTCTCTTCATTGCTTTATTATTTTTATCTCCAATAGTTACTGCTCCTCTTGATCTTTTCTTGGCAAGGTTTCTTGGAATTCATTGAGATAAGAATTGAGTAGGTATAACCAACATTAAGAAGAATATGTATGGTCATCCCGTGGTTGTAAAGTGATTAAATATTTCGTTCATTGGAGTCATAGTCATATTCCAAGCATTGAAAATAACTATAAATTTCAATGGTCTTAAAACTGTAACGACTCTATAAATAATTAAGAAGATGGGAAGTGTTACAAATATCTGCTCAAATGGGGCAAATGCCTTAATATTGTGTTTTCTATAAATTTCTTGAATTTCAGATTGTTTTTTTTGCCTTGATTGCTGATCTTTTGCATCTTTATATTTTGCATTAATTTCAGCAACTTTTCCTTGTACTTCCGTCATCCGCTCGGAATGAATCATAGATCTGGCAGAAACAGCTATGGTTATTATTCTAATTAATAATAAAACAATAAATATTCCTACTAAGGCATTAATACCAACGGGTCAATCTCTAGTTGCTCACATGAAGTTTAATAAAATTTGAGCAAAAGGTCAAACAAACAATCCATAAAATGGACCATAAGCCATTGTGAAATCACTAAATGGAAAATAAGAACCCGTTCCAGAATAAGTTAAAACAAATCTTGGGTCGTCAATTCCCAGAAATGGTGAGAAACCAATTTCTAATCCATTACCTGGTGTAGGCGCTGATATTGTTCATCATTCACTATATGATTGAAAACAACCATAAAGACCCATAACAAAGAAAAATAAATAGACTAAGACCTTTATTACTCTTAATGCGATCTTAATATATTTTTTCTGAGTTATTTTCTTCTTATCTTTTGGTGTATTAGAAATAAAACTTGGAATTATCAAGTTTTTTGAATTGGAAGAATTATTATTTTTCATGAAATCAAAAAACATTTCCGCTCCTATTATTTTATTTTTCTAATTAAATAACTAAATGAGTTTTCAATAAAATTGAAATCCTTATTTAGGTATTCGGGTTTTACCATAATTACAATATCAACAGTTAATGTCGAATTCTTTAAATTTTTATAAACAATATTTCTTAATTGTCTTTTTATTTTATTTCTAACAACGGCTTTCTTAGATATTTTTTTTGAAACAATAAAAGCTACTCTTTTCTTGTTCTCATTTTTTTTATAAAAAATTGTAAATTCTTTTGAATATATTCTGTTTTTTGACTTTAATACTCTAAGAATTTCTTCATTTTTTTTGATTGTAGAAATGTTGTTCTGCATAAATTTTATCTGTGTTCGTCTGAAACAGTTAATTTGTGACGTCCTTTTAAACGTCTACGAGCTAATTGATTACGGCCTTCGGGTGTTTGCATTTTTGCACGAAAACCATGAACTTTAACTCTTTTTCTTTTATTTGGTTGAAAAGTTCTTTTCATAAATTTGACTTCCTTGATTGATTTTTTTAAGAATGTAATTATTTATAATTTTCAATATGATTTAAATATTGATATAAATAATATTATACTAATAAAGTATAACATATTCGAGAATTTTTTACTACTAATATTAAAGAGGCAAATAAGAAAATGATTGATAACAAATGAACAATATTTTTAGACAGATTTGAAAAGAGAATTAATAACGATCAAGTTGTCAATGCCTTCAAGGAAAAAACTAGTTTTTTTGAATTAGTCAATGATACTTTTTACATAATAGTTGAGGATGAAGAATATTTAGATTTTTACAAAAATAATTTTTCAATTACTTCTAAAGAAATATTAGAAGAAATTTATGAAAAGAAAATAAGTGTTGAATTTGTTAAAAGATCTAATGTTGATAAGATCCCAAAACAAAAAAAAGAAAATGGACTTATTGGAAGGATTCAAAATCTTGATTTTGAAGATTATCAAGTTGGCGAATTTAACAAAGTTGCTTTTACTTTATTTAAAACTATATTAGATACCGACACTGCTCAATTTAATCCGATTTTTCTTTATAGTCATACAGGACTTGGAAAAACACACTTATTATCTGCATTCGCTAGAAAATATGTTGAAAAATATGAAAACAAATCAATCATGTATATTGATTCTCAACAATTCATAAAAAAACTATCAGAAATTTTCTCCAAGAAAAAACCCAGTAATTTTTTAGAAATATTCAAAAATACATTTTCAAATGTTGATATATTAATTATAGAAGATATTCAATTTTTATCAGATAAAACAAAAATGAATGAAATATTTTTCACAATATATAACAACTTAATCGTTCAAAACAAAATTATAATTATGACTTCAGATAGAACACCTGAAAAATTAGATGGTTTTCAAGATAGAATGATTTCAAGATTTTCTTCTGGAATCATTGTTAAGATTTCAGATCCTGAAACTGAAATATTAAAAAATATTTTAGAAAATAAATTAAAAAAATCTAATATTGAATTAAGTTCTGGAGCAATTAATAAAATTACTAATTTCTTTTACAAAGATATTAGAAAGCTTTTAGGAATCATTAATAACATAATGATATATGTTCTTCATTCAGGAAAAACCATAGTTAGTGAAGAAGATGTTATGGAAATTCTTGATTTGCAACATATAGCTAAAAAGAATAATCAATTCGAATTACACATTAATCCTCAAACAATAATAAATACTGTTTCTAAAATATATGGAATCAAGTCTCAAGACGTAATTGGAAAATCAAGAAAAAAAGAAGTTGTAAATGCAAGACATGTTGCTGCATACATTTTAAGAACTCATGTCGGAATGAGTTTTGGAGACATTGGTTCATTCATGTCTAACAGAAATCATTCAACAATGATAAGCGCTGTAGAGAATGTAAAATCTAGATGCGAAAGAGACGAAGATTTAAAGAATATGATAAACTCTATTATCAAAAAAATCTAATGGTATTTTGGATATATTATTAACAATATTGTTTATAATACTATAACAATAAGAGATTACAAAAACCATGATCAAAAATATATTCAAGAAAAACAAAATATTAAAAATATTAACTGCAATAACATCCCTAGCATTTGTTGGTAGTGTTGTTGCTATTTCTACTGCGTTTAAAGAAACAAAACAGAAAGTTACTTATGGTCATGCAGACCCAATGACACAGAATAGCTATGTTAGATACAATAGAGATAAAATTATTGATGCTAAAGGACAATATACAATAGTAGATGCTCTTAAACAAATTAATAAAGAAATAGGTCTTACTGTTGGAAAATCAACAGCAGAAAATGATCGTCAAATTGCTAATAATCAGTTACCACTGATGAAATATTTTGATTTTAAGTTTACTTTCCAAATCAAAGAATACAATGGGACACTTAGACCAAGTTCTATTTTTACTCATTTCAAAACATATATTTGAATAAATGATCCTAATGAATTTACATCATTAGTTGTTAATCCATATTTTTATCATCCAGGTCCTCCAATGAATGATCCAAATGGTGCAGCCGGTGAACCTAATGCAACTGGTACTTTTAGATTTGTTAATCTTAAAAAACCTCCAAATCTAAAACCTATTGAAACTCGTCCTCACGCAACCTATGATCTTAGTCTGAGTCCAGGAACTCAATATATAAATAATCAAATTGGTTATATAGACATTAATGATGATTATTTAACTGCTTCTCGTTATAAAGAACTTGTTGAAGATTACATATTCCCAGATTATATTCCAAGATGAGGATACAACGCTGATAACACACCAGCACTTGGTTCATATAGAGGAAAAAATAAATTATTTACAACTATAGATAAAAGTTCATGACGACCAAACAAAGATAGATCGGCTGTTACATTTTATTATTCTGCTGATTATTATGCTGCATTAAATTATCCTTTATATACAGTTCCTGAAACTATGAATTTACATATTGATGGTATCCACTTTGAAAAAACTTCACCGATTGCAAAAGTTACAATTATTTTCAATCCAAGAGGTCTTCCTCCAGAAGACATTCCACCTCCACCAATTCCTCCAAATACTGATAATTCACAACCTTCTGATAAACCAACAGATAACAACGGAAACTCTGGAGATACAAACAACAACCCAGGTGAAAGTCCAGACCCCAATGCTCCTGACACGACTCCACCAAACGGAAATCCAGATAGCAATCCGAACGATAACGCTCCAGCACCTGATGACAGTGGTAATCAAAAACCAAATCCAGATGCTCCATTAGAACCAGAATATAATCCAAACCCTGGAGATCCAAATCCTGATAATGGAGATAATAATGGTGTTGGTCCTGATGGTGGTGCTACTGATCCTAATAATCCTAATAATAAACCTGAGAACAATGAAAACAAACCTCCTAATCAAGATAACAATGGTTCGAGTCCAGAAGATCCTCCTATAGTTAATCCGCCACCAAGTGACAATCTTCCCAATGACAATAAACCAAATCCAGATAGTCCTTCTGATCCACAAGAAGGTAATAAACCAGATCCTAATGTTCCTAATGATAACCCTAGTGATACAACAAAACCAGAATCTGGAAATGACCCTTCAATAGACAATTCAAAAGACCCTACTGAAGAAAATTATTTAAGTACTTCTGATAAAATGTCGATGGGATTTATAATGACTCTAGTTTCTGCTTGTATAATGGGAATTATGATATTATTACTTGCATCTGTTATGTTATCTCCATTTGGTAAAAAATAAGCAACGTGCTTATTTTTTTATTATGTATAATATACAAGAATTAAAAACTGAAAATGAAAAAGAAAATTATTAAAAAAATATTTTTATTATTGACATTTAGTTCTGTTATCGGAACTACTTTTTTTCTTATAAACTTAAATACAAAAAATAACAAAGAAATCTATAGAGGTCCTATAAGAGATGGTAAATATGCAAGCTATAATGTTCAAACAACTATAGATGCTAATCAAGCATATACTGCTGCAACTATTATGAGACAAATATCGAAAGAATTTGTATATATAAAAAATAAAGAACCGACACCAACATTAATTAATTCAATAGACACTCCAATTTTTAATCACTTTGAATTCAAAATTAAAAGAAAAATAAGCATTTATGAAACTAGTATTTGATATAGTGATAGTTCCACTTTTAGTTCTATTAGTTTTGAATTAAAATTAAACGACGATCCATTTGTTGGATCTGACTCTTTAAATACTTTTAGATTTAAAAATCTTAAACCAACCAAAGGCGCAATTGGTGTTCCCACAAGAAAAGATGTTGTTTGAAATTTAGCAATACAACCTGGCGATAGCATGATTAATAATATCGATGGCTACGTTGATCCGTCTTTGTGATATGCAGAAAGCGCTTATAGATATTTTGCAAGAGACGTCGTTTTTGGAAATTATCAAGAAACTAGAAGACCAAACAATAGACTTCGAACAAGAGCAGTTAATTTCAAAGTTAATTCAAAGAAAACTGTTGTTGACTTTGATTGACGTGGTGAAACATGAGAATATGATGGAAAAGCGGGATTAACCGAAGCTCCATATTTAAAAGATTTGAATATTAATTTTTTTCAATTAATTCCATCTGAAAAAATAGCTCATATTACTGTTGTATTTGATCCAAGAGATATGCCGCCTATAGTAGAAAAACCAGAACCACCTATAACTCCTGATAATTCACAACCTTCTGATAAACCAACAGATAACAACGGAAACTCTGGAGATACAAATAACAATCCAAATGATACTCCAGATCCTAATGCTCCAGACATCACTCCACCTAACGGGAATCCAGACAGCAATCCGAATGATAACACACCAGCACCTGATGATGGTAATACAAATCCAGATCAAAATCCACCACCAAGTCCTGATTTTAATCCAGATGGAACACCGCCGCCTAATAATGGTGATGATAACGGTTTAGGTCCTGACGGCGGAGCGCCAAGTCCTGACGAAGAAAGTAATAGACCAGATAATAACGATCCATTACCACCAAATCAAGATAATTCAACTACGAATCCAGATAATCCTCCAATTGTTACTCCACCAGATGGTGAAAACATACCTAATGATAATAAACCAAATCCAGATAGTCCTTCTGATCCACAAGAAGGTAATAAACCAGATCCCAATGCTCCTAATGATAATCCTAGTGATACAACAAAACCAGAATCTGGAAATGACCCTTCAACAGACAACTCAAAAGATCCTACAAAAGATAACTATTTAAGTACTTCTGATAAAATGTCGATGGGATTTATAATGACTCTAGTTTCTGCTTGTATAATGGGAATTATGATATTATTACTTGCATCTGTTATGTTATCTCCATTTGGTAAAAAATAAAAATAAGCATTCTATTTAAAGAATACTTATTTTTTTATATTATTTAATGTATAAAAAAAACACCAATAATGGTGCTTTTTTTTGCGTGGCAATTTCCTATTCTCACTTGCGCTACCGTCGGCCTCATTGTGCTTAACTTCTGTGTTCGGGAT
>NZ_BAAKAX010000001.1:0-427637 GCF_057537535.1 Ureaplasma rhincodontis | reverse complement strand
TGTCTCCATTCCGGTCCTCTCGTACTAGGAACAGAACTCTTCAATCTTCCTACGGGCATGACAGATAGGGACCAACCTGTCTCACGACGGTTTGAACCCAACTCACGTATCTCTTTAATCGGCGAACAGTCGAACCCTTGGAACCTTCTCCAGCTCCAGGATGAGATGAGTCGACATCGAGGTGCCAAACAGTGCCGTCGATATGAACTCTTGGGCACTATCAGCCTGTTATCCCCAGAGTAGCTTTTATCCGTTGAGCGATGGCCATTCCATTCTGAACCACCGGATCACTATGACCTAATTTCTTACCTGTTCGACTTGTAAGTCTCACAGTCAAGCACCCTTATACCATTACACTCTAAACACGATTTCCAACCGTGCTGAGGGTACCGTTGCGCGCCTCCGTTACCTTTTGGGAGGCGACCGCCCCAGTCAAACTGCCCACCTAACACTGTCCCCCAGCCGGTTTCACGGCTGCAGGTTAGAAGAATTTGAATGCAAGGGTAGTATTCCAGAGATGACTCCATGTAATCTAGCGACTACACTTCAAAGTCTCCTACCTATGCTCTACAAACAAACAAATGCTTCAATATTAAGCTACAGTAAAGCTTCATGGGGTCTTTCCGTCCAATCACGCCAAGAGGGCGTCTTCACCCTCACCAGGATTTCACCGAGTCTATAGTTGAGACAGTCAAGAGATGGTTACACCATTCAAGCGGGACGGAATTTACCCGACAAGGAATTTCGCTACCTTAGGACCGTTATAGTTACGGCCGCCATTCACTGGGGCTTCAGTTAAAAGCTTCGCTTACGCTAACATTCTTCTTTAACCTTACAGCATTGGGCAGGTGTCACCCCATATACATCGTCTTACGACTTAGCATAGAGCTGTGTTTTTGTTAAACAGTCCCCCCTCGCTATTCACTGCGGCTCAATTTTTACGTTGAGCACTCCTTATTGCTAACTTACGGAGTCAATTTGCAGAGTTCCTTAACTATAGTTAACTCGCTAGCCTTGGTACATTTATACCTGACCACGTGTGTTCGTTCTCGGTACGGACAATCATTAAATTAACACTAGAAGCTTTTCTTGGAAGCATGATATATGCAACTTCGCTACTTGTCGAAACGTTCACTCGTACTCGTACCTTGTTGTATTCAAATGCGGATTTGCCAACATTTGCAACTTGATACTTAAACCGGAATCCAATAACCGGCTTGCATTAACCTTCTCCGTCACTCCATCATTTTAATGATTGGTACAGGAATATTAACCTGTTGTCCATCGACTACGCCTTTCGGCCTCGCCTTAGGTTCCGACTTACCCTGGGAGGACGAACCTGGCCCAGGAAACCTTAGTCAATCGGCTTGAAAGATTCTCACTTTCATACGTTACTCACGCCTGCATTCTCACTTGTATTCGGTCCAATAGTGCTCACGCTCTACCTTCGCCCCAAATACAACGCTCGTCTACCGCTCACATTAAAAAATGTGAACCCGTAATTTCGGTTATATGCTTAGCCCCGTTACATCTTCCGCGCAGAGAATCTCGACAAGTGAGCTGTTACGCACTCTTTAAACGGTGGCTGCTTCTAAGCCAACATCCTTGCTGTTTGTGATCCTCAACAACGTTTTCCACTTAGCATATATTAGGGACCTTAATTAACGGTCTGGGCTGTTTCCCTTGCGACTATGAAGCTTATCCCCCACAGTCTGACTGCCAGAGTAAATCAAATGGTATTCAGAGTTTAATTCTATTCAGTACACCGAGGTGGCGCCATCATAGATTCAGCGCTTTACCCCCATTTGATCATAATCTGACGCTATTCCTAAAAATATTTCGACGAGAACGAGCTATCACGGAATTCGATTGGAATTTCACCACTAACCACAGGTCATCCCCTGTCGTTTCAACGAAAGTGGGTTCGGTCCTCCAGTGAATGTTACTTCACCTTCAACCTGCCCATGGTTAGATCATCCCGTTTCGCGTCTATTACCACATACTAAATCGCCCTATTAAGACTCAGTTTCCTTACGGCTCCGCATCTACTGCTTAACCTTGCATGTAATAATAACTCGCAGGCTCATACTTCAAAAGGCACGCCATCACACATTAATGTGCTCTGACACCTTGTAAGCTTATGGTTTCAGGTTCTATTTCACTCCCATCTCTGGGTTCTTTTCACCGTTCCCTCACGGTACTATGCGCTATCGGTGACAAACTAGTATTTAGGCTTACCCAATGGTCTGGGCAGATTCCAACAGGATTTCACGTGTCCCGCCGTACTCAGGATCCTACTAAGTATGATTTAGATTTCGTGTACGGGATTTTCACCCTCTATGATATAGCTTCCCAACTATTTCCACTATCTAAATCAAGTCTATATTGTAGTCCTACAACCCCGGCAAAGCCGGTTTGGCCTGTTCCCCTTTCGCTCGCCGCTACTGAGGGAATCACTTCGTTTTCTTTTCCTCTGGCTACTGAGATGTTTCACTTCACCAGGTATCGCTTTATTAACCTATGAATTCAGTTAATAATAGTATATATCACTATATACTGGGTTTCCCCATTCGGAGATCTACGGATTACAGTTTCTTATCAACTACCCGTAGCTTATCGCAGATTTGCACGTCCTTCATCGCCTGTTTGTCCCAAGGCATTCACCATAAGCTCTTAATAACTTATAAATAAATCCTTATGTTACTATATTGTCTAAAATTTGCATTTTAGACTTGTATTATTTTTGTGATAAAGAATTGAATAAATCAATTCTTAATCGTGATTTAAAAATTAGAATAAATTCTAATTTTAAATCGGAAAGATTGATGATATTTAGTTTACAAAGAACTATCTCCTCATGAGATAAACTCATAAGGGAGAGATTAAATCTCTCAAAACTTAATAAAATCCGACCAAAATATATTATCCAGTGAGTGAATAAAAAATAAATTGGATTTTAATATTGTGTACACTTAAGTACGAAATTAATAAATAACTCCGAAGAAAGGAGGTGATCCATCCCCACGTTCTCGTAGGGATACCTTGTTACGACTTAACTCCAGTTACCGATCCTATCCTAGACGTCTGTCTCCTTGCGGTTAACATAACGGTTTTAGATATTACCAGCTCCCATAGTTTGACGGGCGGTGTGTACAAGACCCGAGAACGTATTCACCGCGACATGTCTGATTCGCGATTACTAGTGATTCCAACTTCATGAGGGCGAATTTCAGCCCTCAATCCGAACTGAGATTGACTTTATGTGATTAGCTCCACTTTACAGCTTGGCAACACTTTGTATCAACCATTGTAGCACGTTTGCAGCCCTAGATATAAGGGGCATGATGATTTGACGTCATCCCCACCTTCCTCTGCCTTGCGGCAGCAGTCTCGTTAGATAAAATAACTAACGACAGGGGTTGCGCTCGTTGCGGGACTTAACCCAACATCTCACGACACGAGCTGACGACAACCATGCACCACCTGTCATCCTGTTAGCCTCCACTATATTTCTATAGCTTTGCAGGAGATGTCAAACCTAGGTAAGGTTCTACGTGTATCGTCAAATTAAGCAACATGCTCCACCACTTGTGCGGGTCCCCGTCAATTCCGTTTGAGTTTCATTCTTGCGAATGTACTACCCAGGCAGATTATTTAATGCGTTAGCTTCGATACCGACACTTTAGTGCCAACATCTAATAATCATCGTTTACGGTGTGGACTACTAGGGTATCTAATCCTATTCGCTCCCCACACTTTCAAGCCTAAGCGTCAGTGATAGTCTAAGTTCTCGCCTTCGCCTCTGGTGTTCTTCCATATATCTACGCATTCCACCGCTCCACATGGAATTCCAGAACTCCCTACTACACTCTAGATCTACAGTTTTTGATACAAACACTCGTTAAGCAAGTGTCTTTCATACCAAACTTGTAAATCCGCCCGCGCTTGTTTTACGCCCAGTAAATCCGGATAACGCTTGCATCCTATGTATTACCGCGGCTGCTGGCACATAGTTAGCCGATACTTATTCAAATGGTACAGTCAAACACAAATCATTTCCTATTCATGTGATTCTTCCCAAATAAAAGAATTTTACGATCTATAAGACCTTCGTCATTCACGCGGCATTGCTCCATCAGGCTTTCGCCCATTGTGAAAAATTCCCTACTGCTGCCTCCCGTAGGAGTATGGGCCGTGTCTCAGTCCCATTGTGGCTGTTCTACCTCTCAGTACAGCTAAACATCATTGACTTGGTAAGCCATTATCTTACCAACTATCTAATATTCCGCACCCTCATCCATTGGCGGTCCATACGGACCTTTCAATATGTTCTCATGCGATAGTCATATTGATATTCGGTATTAGCTAATCTTTCGACTAGTTATCCCCAACCAAAGGGTAGATTGGATACGTGTTACTCACCCGTTCACCACTAAGTATAAATACTTCGTTCGATTTGCATGTATTAGGCATGCCGCCAGCGTTAATCCTGAGCCAGGATCAAACTCTCAAAAAATTGACGGATTTTATTAAGTTTTGAAAGAACAATCTGTGAGTTGGATTTCAACTACACCTAATAAGTATATAACAAAAGTTAAAAAACGCTTAACTTATTTTAAATTATTTTAATAAGTCAAGAAAATCAGTAAATTTAAGAACAAAATAGACAATATTTTGCTGCTGATTTTAATTAAGTATATGTATTTTTTGGATTATTCAAAAAACATGAATAATATTGGTTAGTTGTCAATCTTGACACTCACAAATTAATATTAACCTGAAAATGTATATTTGTGGTTATAAAGATATTAAAAAACGCAAGAAAAAATCATGAATTATACATTAACTGCATAATCCATGATAAGCATGATTATTATACTGATCCCAAATAAAGAACCATAAGTTATTCAACTTATAATAAATCATTTTTTTGTATGTTTTTTTCTTATCTTTGTAAACTCTTCTCATTCTTGAAGATTTTCAACATCATCAATGGCAGATTCAATAACTTTATATTTTATTTTTCTTTTAATATCAGCCAACCTTACAGTTCTTCCAAATTTTAACATTCCGAATCTAACACTAGATAAGAAGTCAAACCTTCCAAGGGTTCAAAAAACTATTAAAGAAAGAGCTGCGCCTGTTAAATAAAATAAGTTTCAATATCAATTGAGTTTTAAATAAAGTTCTCCACCATGAGAGTATGAAGGGCGAATGGTCATAACAAGAATAATTCCTATTACTAATGCAATCATAATTACAATAAATGGAATCATTCCATTAGGATATCTTTTGTCATAATTATCTGCATTAGCATTATTTTTGTTTTTCTTGCTTTTGTTTTTTAAAGTATTTCATTTTGATCTACTTCCATAACCTGTTTTCATCCCAGATCATGAATCTACTGGTTTTTTCATTTTTTAAGTTGACTTTCGGTTCCAAAAACTTGATGTTCCATTTCTGATTCTATATCATAATAAATTGGTTTATTTGTTTCTGAATAAGAATCAGAATAGTTTTCAAGTTGACTAAAAGCAGAAAGATTCACATGTATTTTAGAAAGCTGAGGCGCTGCCTTTATTAAAGATATAGTATATGGATGAACTGGATTACTAAATATTTCATTGGTGTTACCTTTTTCAACAACTCTACCATTATGCATAATAATCATTCTATTGCAAGCATAATGAACCATTGACAAATCATGTGCAATGAATAAAAACGTAATATTTTTTTCTTCAGCAAGATTTTTCATAATATTAATAACTTGAGCTTGAACAGAAACATCAAGAGCACTAATAGGTTCATCAGCGATTATTAATTTAGGGTTATTAATTAAAGCTCTTGCAATAACTATTCTTTGTCTTTGACCACCAGAAAATTCATGTGGATATCTATATGCATGTTCGGTTTTTAAACCAACTGATTTTAGAGATTCATAAACTTTTTGTTTAATTAAAACTTTCTTTAAGAATCTTTTGTTTAGAAGTAAAACAATTTTGTTCTCAGATCTTAACATTCTAGTTAATTGAACTTCGTCCATTATGTTGTCATATTCAAAATCTAAAGCTTTTAGATTTTTAAGTTTAACATCAACTTCTTTTGCAAAATAAGATTGAGATTCAAAACAAGTTTTTAATTTTTGAATTAAATTTAAATCAGTTTTTTCTTTTCAAGTTTTTTTAATTAATAAGAGTCTATATTTTTTAGTTATTAATGATAATTCTAATTTAAGTTTTTTAATAGATTTTTTGTTGTTGTTGATCTCTTCTTTTAAAACATCGATTTTCGGTTGATATTCTCAAAGGAATGTTTTTTCAAGTTCTTTATAAAATTCTCTACATTCTTCTAAAGCAATTTGATATTCTTTTTCTGCTTTATAGAATAATTCTTTTTTAATTTTATGTTCTTTTGTTGTTTTTCATTCTATGATTTTTTTTCTTTGTTTAATTAATTCGTTTTCAATTTCAATAATTTTGTCTTCGCATTTATCTTTTTGTGTTTGATATTCAGAGTTTATTTTTTCTGATTTTAAAACAAAAGAATTAATCAAAGATAACATTTCTTCAGAATTAAATTTATTTTTATTTTCAAATTCCGATTCTATAAAACTCATAGTAGATTCAATTTCAGAATTTATCTTTTCAAAGTTTTTATCTTTAATTTCAACATTAGAAATTATTTCTTTAATTTCTTCTTGAGAATTAATTTCTTTTAATTTTTCAGCAGTATTATTACTTATTAATTCTTTTTTAAGAAATTCTGAAATTTTGTTTTGTTTTTCTATTTCAAGATTTCTTAAAACTAATGTTTTATTAATTAAGTCTTTAGTTGTTTTTAAAATAATTTCTTCAAGCTTTTCTTTGCAAGAAATTATTTCATGATTCAATAAATATTTTTGTTTTGTAAGCAACTTGAAATTTTCAATAAATAATTCTGCTTTTAATATTTTGGCACTGATAACTAAATATTTAGTGAAGCTAGTTGCCTTGTTGCATTCTTGTTTTAAAGCATGTAAATCTGTTTTATAAGAAGAAAGAATTGATTTAGAAAATATTACATTATCTTCATTATATTTTTCAGAAAAATCAGATTTAAAATCATTGTAAACTTTTCTTTTATCGTTAAGTTTTTCTTCTAATTCAATTATTGAATCTGGCTTTTTATGAGTTTCACTTAAAAGTTTAAGTTTTTTATCAGCCTCTTGAAGTTTCAATTCTTGTTCATAAGCCTTGCCAGATTGATGCCTTGTTAAAATTTCATCATAAACGTTTTTGATTTTTTTTGAATAAGGATGAATTAAGTTAGTTAATTCTTTTATAACACTTTCAGAAGTTGAAAAAATTTCTGAAAAATCAAAATTAATAGTTTCTAAATTTTTTTGATCAATATTAAAGTTTTTAATATTTTTTAATAATGTTTTATATTCTTTCAAAACTTCAATATAGTAACTCTCATTAAATTCTTTAGTTAAATGAAAATCTTTTCTTTTATAAGAGAATTGATAATATGGATTAATAATATTGTGATTTTTAATAATTTCATTTGCTATTGAATTAATTTCTTTATTAATAATTAAAGGTTCAGAAATTAAATTCAAAACATTTTTCTTTGGATTTAAAGATGACATAGGATCTTGAAAGATCATTTGTACGTTTTTAGTTAATCATTTTTTGGTTTTTCTAGAAATTTTATCTTGTGAAATTATCTTGTCATCAAAAGTAATTGTTCCGCCATTAGCCTCTAACAATCTAATGATAACCTTACCAGTCGTTGATTTACCAGAACCTGATTCACCAATTATTCCAAAGAAATCTCCTTGCTTCACATCAAAAGATACATTATTAACAGCTTTGAATAACGTATTTTGTTTTTTGAAGTATTTATTAAGTTTGTCAACTTTTAAAATAATTTTATTTTCTGGTTTGTTCTCTAGACTCATAATTTACCTTTAATTTATTTAGAATCATCCATTTTATTAATAGATGCAAGAGCTATAGAAGATTTTTCTATAACTGATTTTGGTACTGATATTTCACTTTTATTATATTCAGATAACAATCAGGTTGCAGCTGAATGAGATTTTGAAATTTTGAACATTGGAGGTTCTACTTCAAAGTCAATTTTCAAAGCATATTTATTTCTAGGAGCGAATGCATCTCCTTTTGGTGGATTAAGCATATTGGGAGGGGTTCCTTCAATAGAAACTAATTCATCATCAGATTGAGCGTCTGGTATTGATGAAATCAATGCTCAAGTATATGGATGTTTTGATTGAGTAAATATTTCTTTTGTTGTTCCTCTTTCTACAATTTTACCTGCATACATAATGTATATGTAATCACAGAAGTTTGCAACCAAAGCGATATTATGACTGATGAATACAATAGATATCTTGAATTCATCTTTTAATTTTTTGATTAATTCTAAAACCTTTGCTTGAACCGTAACATCCAAAGCTGTTGTTGGTTCGTCAGCAATAATTAAGTCGGGTTTTGAAGCAATAGCAATAGCAATAACTATTCTTTGTCTCATACCACCACTAAATTCATGTGGGAATGATTTAATTTTCTTTTCAGGATCTGTAATACCAATAAAATCTAATATGGAAATTATTCTTTTATAAACAACTTCTTTGTTAATAGATTTTTTATAGTTTTCTTTTGCTTCTAACAATTCTCTTTTTTTAGATTCAATATCAGAAGAATTTAAATATTTTTTTTCAATATTATATTTTTCTCATTGATAATGTCTTTTTTCAACAGAAAAAATAGCTTCTGATATTTGTGATTCTATTCTTTTGGTTGGATTAAGAGACAACAAAGGATCTTGCGGAATATACGCAACTTTTGTTCCTCTTAAATATGGTCAATCATTTTTCTTAATTTCTCTAATATCAATATTAGATAAATTAAGTTTGTCGGCTGTTGTTTTTGCTCCGTCATTAAAACCTATAACAGATTTAACAGAAACAGATTTACCAGAACCTGATTCGCCAACAAGACCAACAATTTCGTTTTTCTTAACTTTAAAATCTATTCCACGAACAGCCTTTAAAACACCAGATTTAGTTTTGAAACTAACATTTAAATTAACAATATCTAATAATGTGTCTTCATCAAGTTTTTTATCTAAATCTTCAATAAAAACCTTCTTTTTGAAAAAGTTCATTCTTACTCCTAGTTCACTATTCTTGGATCAATAGAATCATTTAAATTATTAGCCATCAATTGTGATGATAACGTAATTAAACAAATCATTAATGTTGGCCCTACCAATAAGTAGGGTAGATTTTCTTTTCATGCAGTATCGATCATAGAACCAATAGAAACATCAATTGAACTACTTAAACCTAAGAATACCAATGATGATTCAAAGAAAATAATTGCCGGAATGTTGTTTACAAACACAACAGCTAGTCTACCTAAAACATTAGGTAAAAGATGACTTGTTAAAATTCTTATTTTTGAAGCCCCTAGAGTTTGTGCAGCATAAACAAATTCTGCATCTTTAATTTTAAGAACATATGTTCTTGTAATAATAGCAGCGCTCATTCAAGTTGTAACTATAAGAGCAAAAGCTATCGTAAATATATTTGTAGTTCCTGTTGATATTGCCATAGATAAAATCAACACTCAAATAATCAATGGAACACCATTAAGAATTTCAACAATTCTCATCATTATGTTATCGATTCATTTACCAATAAACATACCTGAAATGGCACCATAAATAGCACCGATAAGAACAGCACCTAACGAAGCCAGAACTGACAGCGTTAATGATTTAGCAGTTGCGTATCATAGCATATTTCATCAATTTCTACCAATACCATCTGTTCCCATGAATGGGAATGAATGTTTTAAACCAGGAAGAACATAAGGATTGAAATCTTTAACAACTCATGAGGCTCCTATTTCATTAGCAGAAGAATAAAGACCCGGATATTTTAGATGAAGTTCTTCTAAAAGATGAAATGTTTGATTATCAACAACTTTTTCTGCAACTATACCAGTGATGCCCAATCCTGGAATTCTTGGCGGTAAGTATGAAACTAATCCCGGGAAGTTTCCAGCACCTAATGATTCATTAATCGAATTTGGTGAAATCAGTGGAACAATAATTGAAAATAGAATTATTCCCATTAAAAGAATAGAAAAAATTACAGATGTTTTAGATTTACAAAATCTTGTAAATACGTCTTTTCAATAATTAGAAGGTTTTCCAACGATTTGTTCGTTGTTGTTTCCAGCGTTTTTAGATTTTACAAATAATTTTTCACTAAAGTAATTATTTGTTAAATAAGCAACATTAGTTGGTTTTGCAAATTCGATATTTGGATTAATTTGAGTTCTTGCAAAATTAATTTCTTTCTTAGTTGGAAGATCAACTTTGTTGTCTATTATTTCTTCTTTAACATCAAAATTAATTGAGTTAAAGTTAAAGTTATTTAAATAATAATCATTGCTTAAAACTTCTTGTTTATTTATGTTTCTCAATCTAAGTGAATTAACAGTTTTAATAATTGAATTTTT
This sequence comes from Ureaplasma rhincodontis, assembly GCF_057537535.1. NCBI lineage: Bacteria > Bacillati > Mycoplasmatota > Mycoplasmoidales > Mycoplasmoidaceae > Ureaplasma > Ureaplasma rhincodontis. Next base: position 417,102 of record NZ_BAAKAX010000001.1, on the reverse strand, counting down.
ATTTTTTGAAGAAATGACAATTCTTGGATCAATTATTGTATACAATACATCAGCCACAATATGTAATGAAAAATATAATGAAGCATAAAATAATGAAGCAAATAAAACTATATATGTTTCTTTCTGTTGAACAGCATTAACTATAACTGAAGAAACCCCAGGTACAGCAAAGAATCTTTCTACAATAATAGAACCAGACATTACCCCAACAAAACTAGGCAATAATATCGCAACAATAGGAATAGAAGCATTTCTTAAAGCATGAGTCAAAATAATTTTTTTAAATGAAACACCTTTTGACAAAGCTGTTTTAATGTAGTCTTGCTTAAAGACTTCCACAAGTTCGTTTCTTGTGTAATATAAAACACCACTAATAGAAGCAAGGGTCATTGCTAATACTGGCATTATTAAAGATGTGAACATCTTTAAAGAAGAGCCAGACGCATCAAACTGTGTTGGCAGCCCCAAAATACCTGATAAATTAGCAAGTAGCAAGGCAAAAATAAATGATGGTATAGAAACAAATAGCACAGCAATTAAATTTATTAAACTGTCTACTCATTTTCCCCTATAGTAAGCAGAAATAATTCCTAAACCAACACCAATTATAGAACTCAAAACAAAAGCCGGTCCTGAGATCATCATTGAATATTGCATCGGTTGTATGAATTTTTCTACAACAGTTTCAGAAGAGTTATAAACTTTTCCAAACTGTCCGTGGAATAACCCTTCAATGAATTTACCAAATTGAACAACTGGATTTGCAAGCAAACCCTCAGCTCCCAACCTTTCTAAGTATTGAGCATCAGTTCAGTTTTGTTGACGTTGAAGAGAATATCCAGGAATAGCTTGCATCAAGAAGAATACCAAAACCATTAGAACAATTAATGCTATAACGGCTAAAATTATTCTTCGAAGAATATATCTAAGCATATTTTTCCTTTCTTATTACTTGTTATTTTCAATTTTTAGTTTTCTATTATTTATATATTGATTTCATGTTCATTGAACAGAACCACCAAGTCTTTCGCCAAGTGGTTTATCTTTTTGACCAACCTTGTAAGCGGCAATACTTCAATAAGTTCATCTTGAATCTGTTGAAGCATTGTCTGGTTTAATAGGGAAAGTCCCAAAAGGCAAGAATGAGTTTTGCATAACTTGTGTCTCGCCCGGATTTTGGATAGATGTTAATGAATATCAATTAATTAAATTAGCAATCGCTTCTCTAAGAATAGCACTTGATCTATCTAATATAGGAATATCAGGTTTATTAGGAGTATAGAAGTTTTTTGCAATTAAATCAACATATGGTTGACCGATTCTTGATTTTGGTTGTAAATGATAACCACTTTTTAAAGTTGTGTTACCATATTTATCAGTTCCAAGAATGCCCGATGGATTTTTTATAATTTTTCCAGCGCTGTTTTTAACTATATATTGTCCTGTTGTCGAGTTTTTTTCATATATGTTTAAATTAAAAGGCATTAAATCAGATCTAGACAATTTAATAATACTTGGTTGATAAATATCTTTTTTAAATCTAGAATTTGGAGAAAAAACATTAGCCATTTCTGATTTTGGAATTTCAGTCTGATCTAAATCACCATATTTAAAAGCATTAAATGAAACCAAGTCTTGTTGGTCATTTCCATAAAGAGTTTCTATAGTTTCGAATTTTTTGTATTTTCTCGGAGTTGTAGTTGCAGAGGTTGTTGGTCAAGTGCCATTTAAATGATATGAAAGATAATCACTTCCTGTTTCATTATCAAAAGAATTAAAGAAATATTTATTAGCTTTAAATACAATTCTTTGCCTGTCAATAGAACTTATATAATAAGGTGCTGCTGAATATAGCGAATTCACAAAACCTTTTCTGTATGGTGTACCTGAACCATAAAACAAATCCATATTAGTTGAACCAACTGACATAGAATTACCATTCATTTGAGCAATAGAATCAAACTTTTGTTTATTTGTTATGTTTTGAACCAAATCGCTAAAATGAGGAATGGCTGAAAAATAAGCGTTTGTTAAAATGTCAGCAATTGTTTTTCCTGCAAGTTGTGGTTTGTGGAAGAAAATTCTAAACGATTTATTATCTTGTAAAGATGTATTAACGGCACTGTTTTCAGGACAATCCAAAGTGGCTTGCATATCTAAATTCGTTAAACCAACGAAATAACTATTAGAGTTAATGCCGGCCTTAATTGAACGATCATATGCTTGGAAACCAGCTAAATAATCGGCTGGAGATAAATATTGTAATTGACCTTGATTATTTTTGGCTTGTTGACCATCATAAGAAACTCAAGGGATTGCTCTAATTGGTAAATCAACTCAGCCACCACCATCTTGAATTTGACCATATTGAATAGAAGGGCTTATTTGTATTTGTTTGTCTCTACCAAAATCCGAATCTATGACACTTTCAAAATTTTTAAGATTAACGCTTGTGCCTTGTGAAACTAAAGATATTTTATATTCTGGAGCGCCTTTTGCACTTTCTTCTTCGTTGTAGAAATTACCATTTGAAGTTCAACTAAATAAAGGGCTGAAAACAGAATCAAAATATGTACTATTAGATGTTTGAGTAAATGCTGGATTTATTGGAGTAGTTGAAGATTCGAAAGGATTTCCTTTTGATCTTCATCTATAAGAGTTTTTTGTATAAACTTCTGGATTGTAATATCAATCTCTATAGTTAGTCGCCCCCAATTGAGATGTTGGTGTGTTTGCGCCGGCCTTAACCAAAAGATTAACTTTTGATCCTGGACCCTTTTGAGCAAACGGTATAGTTGGAATATATTTACTAATTCAATCGATGAATTCAACCACATTTGATGGTTTAAAATTTTGAATTCCGCCAGTAAAGTTTGGGAAGGTTCCACTTTTGTTTTGGGCGTCAGTCATTAATGTGCCGCCAACATCATTATTCCCTTGAAAAGCAACTCAAGCACTAACTCCATTTTGAATTGCGGTGTCAAACATATCTGGAGTAATAGAATCATTAATTAAAGTTTTGTCTCCATAGACAAATTTACCATCTCTAAGAGTGGCAACAAGTCCAGCGATTTCATTTGGAGTAATGAAGTGTCCGCTTGATTGTTGAGCTACTTTTGGAGCGCCTGGAATTTCTGGTGTATTGCTGTCAAATCATAATGGCACTTGAAAAACAAATGATTTATTCGTTGGTTCTCCATTTGGACCAACAATTCAAGATTTAACCGGAATAGTGATTTTTTGAAATTTTTCTTTCATAGATATCATTCATGGTGCTAAAGTGTTGCCCATTCTTCCACTTAGTAATTCTGCTAATGGACCTCACATATTAGGCACGTTGAAAGAAGTTGAGAACACATAACCCAATCAAGTTCCAAGGCCATTAAAATCAGGACTTCAATAAAATGAAACCATATCAGTATTACCTTGATAGAAACCAAGTTGTACGTTTTCAGGAGATCTTTGTAATAAAGTAAATGATAAATTTGGATTTATTTCTTTAAAGGCTTTATTCAATTGGTTAAAGTAATTAATGTCTCCAGGAGTTGGAGAACCATTTAGAGTTATAAATTGTAAATTTAATTTTGAGTTTTTAGGATGTTTTTTAGCATACGCTTTAAATACTTCAGCAACTTGGTTTTTTAATCCATCAATATAAGCTTGGTTTTGTTTGTATTCAATTAATTTTTTTTCTTCTTCTGGAGTTAAACTTTTTTTAGATTCAAGATTCTTTATAGCACCATTAAAGCTCATTAAGAATTCAGAACTAGCTTTTGGTGGACGTGGTTTAATGGCAATAGCCAGCATTAAACTACTTGGAATTATTACAGCTACTGTAGCTAAAATAGCAATTGATATTTTTTTAAAACGCATGGTTTCTCCTTTTTTTATTCTTTAGCAAAATCAAGTAATGACTTAAATGCTCTGCTTTTCTTTTGGACTGTTTCATTTTTTATAATTAACATATTTGGAAATATTACTTTTTTAATTTTTGATGTTAATGAACTAAACAGGATATCATTTTCTGTTGAGGGATTTTTGGTAAAGAAAATAAATTTTATGTTTTTATTAAATTCACTTTTCGAAATGATTGTATTAAGGAATTCAAAAATTAAATTTTCTGAATATTCTTCAATATCAACAAAAACAAAGGTATCTAAATTCTTGATATCTTTATATTTTCTTAAACTTTCAAAATTATTTTCAAGCACTAAAAACGAAAAGGTTTTATAAATGTGCATTATTTTTTCAGTTGTTGTTTTATAAACTTCATCTTCGATAGATTCAATATAATTAATAGACTTACAAATAAATTTATTAGTTTTATAAATTTTAGGTTTTTTTAATTTAAGGATTTGCTCAATCTCTTTTGTTTTGTCTGATTTAGCAAATTCTGAAATTATTAAAACTGAACTTATTTTCAAAAAATCTTTTGAAAAATTAAAAACAAATTCGGTCAAAGCTTTGTTTTTGTAACTGTTAACAAAATTAATAATCATCTATAATTTATCTTTTAAAATATAAGATCACTTACGAGGATAATTCTCAGGGGTCTTTTGGTTTTTTTTAAAAAAGAAAACATGATTCTCTTTTTTTAAAAACTCATATTCATTAGTTTTAATTAAATCTAAATGAAGTTTATTAATAGCGCTATTAGCATTTGCTAATTCAGCATGAGCCTTTTGTGATTTAGGTTCAATAAGCATTCCACCAACTTTACAAAATTTAACAGATATTTCTATTATTTTATAAAGTTCAGATACTGCGCGAGAAGTAACGATATCATATTTTTCTTCATATTCACTAGCAACATCTTCAGCTCTGGCGTTAATAACATTTACATTATTAATATTTAATTCTTTTATTAAAGTATTCAAGAAATTTGTCTTCTTAGTATTTGAATCCATAACAGAAATATTTGAATTTTTAAATATTATAGCCAACAACACACCAGGTATGCCGCTACCAGAACCGATATCAAGAATATTGAAGGTTAGTTCTCTATTAAATATATCTTTATCACTAAAAGGTAGTAAAGATTCTAAAAAGTAATGATCATAAATTTTTTCATCATCCACAAGACGAGATAGATTTATTTTTTCATTTTCTCTTTGTACAACATTTTTATATTTATCAAACATTTCAAACTCTTCTTTTCCAACTCACGGGAAAAGATTTTGAACATTTTGTTGAAATTCTTTAATTAAAAAATGTTGCATAATCCCCAGCTTTCTTTCACGTTGATATATCTATTTTACTAAAAAATGAAAAATTTATGGGTTTTTTGTTTTGAAAAGTCCCTAAAATAGCACTTTTTTAATTTAAATATTCCCGATATTAAATAACATATAAATCGGTTTTAAAAATTTTGGTATGTTTTATTTCTTTGAAGATTTTTGATCTTTTTCTTGAATTTAAACAACTTGGTTGCTGTAACAACTAGTATACCAAACATTATAGAAGCTATGAAAGTAGCAACGCCAACAAAAGTATACACATATGAGTGTCCAACCTCTGTTACTGCTAAGTTTGGTAATATAGAAAACACACAAGCAATAAAATCAATTAATGAATTCAATAACGCAATAATGAAGGCTAAAATAATTCAATTTCTTTCGCCATCTTTTTTAGTTATTTCGTCTTCATTCTGAATTTTTGTACTTAATATTTCTAATGAATTTTTAAAATCATTTCTTTCATCAAGTTTTTTCACAATTTTTTTAATTTGTGGCAAACCATAGAAGTGATCATATCAGTCAAACTGTAAGTCTTCAAGATTTTGAATTGCATTTTTGAAAACTAAAGTTTTTTGTTTTTGTCTGATTTGACTAATCTTGCTCATGGCAGATTCAATACTATTTTTTTCAGAGATTTTAGATTGCAAATAAATTTCTGCTCAGAAATAATTATTATAAAGTCTTCTATTTTCATCTCTAACAACAAGAGTTTTTTCGCCTTCTCTTTCAAGATAAAGGGGGTCATTGTTTTTTAATATCAATATAGTTTCAGAAGTAATAAATGAAGCAAAATCATAGTTCATTTCACATATAGCTTCATCTATATCTTCTAAAATAGCACTAGATATATTTATGTCTTGGTTTGAATTAATGCTGTTTCATAAATGTTTGTATTCAATTAAATGAGGATTATTAATACTCAAACTATAGATTTCAGGGAAAATCAACATCAAGAAAAATGTTTTGAATTTTCAATCTTCTAAGAAATTATCTTTATCAAGTATTTTAACTTTTTGTTCTGGAATAACTTCAAAAGTGGAAATGAATTCACCAAGAAAAACGTTTCTTTGATCTGAAATGTTGAACTTGCTCAATAAATTGATCAAGTCATTGGCATCTTTAACTTTATTAATTGCCTTATTAGATAAATCAGTTCTTCTAGTTTGTGCTTCTTTCAAGAACAAACTTAAAGCTTTAAAATCACCCTCATAGTTTTGATCGCCATTGTCTTTCAAAACTGTTGGTTTACTTAATAAAGATAATATAAGTTCAGGTTTTTCAGAAGTAAAGTAATTATTAATTTCTTGAAGAATATAAAGCATGATTAATGAAAGAATTAAAATTGAATAAAAACTTTTGTTTTCAAACTCTTTTCTTTCTGCTGCGCTCATTTTCTTGAATTTAATAAACTTCTTGTCGATGAATCTAATTCAATTATGTTTCAATTCTTGAATAGTTATTTGATCGGCGTCAATAATATCTACTAATTCATTATCATTTTCTACATTATTAATATCTGATATTAAATAAAGAATATTTTCTAAAGTCATCGGATACAATTGTGATTTTCAAAATTTGTTTATAAGTTTAAGAACATAAACTTTCTCAACGGCTTCTTCAAAATCTTGTGCACCTGTAACATTGCCAGAGTTTAAAGAAAAACCACCTGAGATTCTATTTGTTTCATGATCTAAATAAAAGCCTAATTGAATTTGTTCAACAAACTCGAATAAATAAGAGTTTTCATCTACATTAATTGCATATGAGAAACGTCTATCTTCGTGAACATCACCTATAATTTCTAAATCAGAAAAATTACTCTTTGTTTTTATATATAAAGGTTGTTTTAATTCATCTGTTCCAACTCTCGAAAATAATTCGGCTGTTTTAGAACCAGTTAAAGAAACTATCTTCAATAATGATGAATTAATCATTCTAAGAATTTTTTCTGGTTTTCTAAGGTTTTCTATTATTTTTAAAGCTTCAATATCTTCTTTATCAAATTCTTCTTCTATTTTAGGAAGAAACTTTTTAACAAAAACTGTGTTTTTGTTGTTTGACAATTCAGTAAAGAATTTTTCATTAACGTTTTTAATATAAAAAGGATATATAGTTCTTATTTTTAATCCTTTTAGAAATGTTTTTTTAGTCATTTTATTTTTCCTCCCTAGAGTTTTGTCTTTTTCTTTTTTTTGTAATTTGATTTATTTTTTTCTTTAATATTAAATATTTAGAAACAGTGAACCCGACAAAGCAAGCTGAAAAAAAGAACATAAATGTATTAATTGAAATGAATACTATTAATAAAGAATAATCAAAATTATCTAACAAATTAGCAAGTATTGTGAATATAGACATTATATAAGTTATTACTAAATTCAATGAACCAACAACAAATGAATATGTCAATCACCTTGCTTGGCTAGTTTCTAAAAAAGAACCATGTGAAATTTTTATTTTTTGGTGTAATATCTCCAAAGAATTTTCATAATCATATATACGGTTTTTTTGATTTATTATTTTATTAATTTCATTAATTCCATAAAGTTGGTTATGAAGTTTGTATTGGATTTCAGAAAGTTCACTAGAACTGTTTATATAAAAATCTTCATTAAGATCCGTAATCTTCTCTGAATAGGTATCTTGTAGTTTTTTTTCAATATATTCTTTCTTAAAAACATTAACTTGAAAATAAATTTCAGCTCAAAAATGAGAATTATATATTCTTTTAAATTCATTATCACTCGTGTTGTGTCTAATTATAACAACTGTGTCTTCACTAGAAAACGATATGTGACTGTTCGTTCTTGCAGTTATATAATTGTTTATTCTCTTTTTTATATAAGAATTACTAAGATCGTGATCACTTGATAAAATTTTAAAAAAGTTTTTATATTTTATCAAATCATTATTTGATGTTCCTAAAGAATATAATTCTGGAAAATTCAATAAATATATTAGATTTTTCATTTTGAAATCAGAAGTAACGAACTCAAAAACATTAATATTATCAGCGCTCTCTGTTATTAATTCAAACGTTGGTTTGAAATCTTGAAAATAAGAATTAAAAGACAATGTGTTTTTAACATAAATTTCGAGTGGCATTTTTGATGTTTTTATTTCTTTTTGTTGAGATCCGTTTATAAATTTATCTATTTCATTTTTTATAAAGAAAGTCACCAAAAGCAATTCAATCAACGAAGAGAATATAGAAGAAATTTTCTTTTCAGATATTTCCATTCTCTCAGATAATTGTAATGTTCATTTATTTTCAAGTTTCTTATAATTTTCTCTATTATTAAGAACATCTCTTACAAAAGAGTTTATATCCAAAGGGAAAAAATTCTTTTTAATAAAGTTATTAATAAAAAATTGTAAATAAATCTTTTTTGTTCTATCACCATATAATTTTTCGTTTAACTTTCCAGTATTAAAAGAAAAGGCGCCCATTGATTCTTTTTTAACAGAATCAATATAAAAAGAAAGTTGTATTTGTTCTGCCAATAAAAACATTTCATTTTTAACATCTATGTTTAATGCAAAATTGAACATGTGTTTGTTGTCAAAACTTTTTTTATTCACCAATGTTGGATTATCTGTTGTTTCTTTTACATAAAAATCATTTTTATTTTTGATAAATATGTTTTTTTCAACAGAGTTACTAAGTTCATTAATTTTTTTATCTAAATAAGTAAAAAAATTATTTGGATTCAAAACCATAAGATTGTATTCTCTGTTTATATCCATTTTGTTATAAAAGGGAATTATGGTTCTTATTTTAATATTTTTAATATTAGAATTGGTCATTATACACCTCCATAACATAAGTATTATTATATAATACAAAAAAACCAAAATTGGTTAAATTTTGGTTTCTAAATTCTTAAATTCTTTATTTTCTTTTTTATTTATTAAAGATATTTTCTTGTTTTTGAAAAATAGAGTTGATAACAATATTATTACTTCTGAGGCCAGCATGCAAATCGCAGCAGCATAAGGAGGTAGAAAACCTAGAACCGTTAAGGGTATTAAAATCACATTGTATGAAAATGCTCAAAATAAATTTAAAATTATTAATTTTCTTGTTGCTTGTGAAATTCTAAGAGTTTTGTATACAGTATAAATATTCGAGTTTAACACAGATACATCCGCAATTGAATTAGCTATTTCGTTACTTTCATTAAAAGAGAATGATAAATCTGATTGTTTTAATGCATTTAGATCATTCATTCCATCACCAACATAAGCAACTATCTCACCATTATCTTGCATGGATTTAATTAAATCTGCTTTTTCTTGCGGCGTTGTTTCATAATAAAATTCATCTACATTTAGTTTTTTAGAAATTTCAGAAGTGGCGTTTTGATTATCACCACTTATAATGACTGTTTTGAATTTTAGTTTTTTTAACAATTTAAACGTATCAACAGCACTATCTGTCAATTCAACTTCTAAAGCGAAGACAGATTTAACAACTTTGTCTTTTACATAAAAAGATAAAGTTTTTTCTTTGTTTTTTTCGATGAATTTTTTTATTTCGCTATTAATAGAATATTTATTATTTTTAACACTTTTTAAATTAGTTACAATGTGTTCTTCGGAGTTTTTGCTTCCTATAACACCAAACCCGGGTTTCTCTTTGAATGTTTCAAATTCAATCAAATCTTTATCTGAAAATTTTGATTCAAATTCAATGAATAAAGTTTTAGCAATTGGGTGTTGAGAATTTCTTTCCAGTGAAAATATATTTCTCAAATCCTCTTCTGAAGAAAGATAATCAACCAGAGTTAATTTATTCTTAGTAACAGTTCCTGTTTTATCAAAAACAAGTGTTGTGATTTTTTTAATTTTTTCATATGCGTCAGCATTGTTAAATATAACACCACTTTTTGAAGCCTTTGAAGAACCAACAACAAGTGCAAGAGGGACTGCCAATCCAAGAGAACAAGGACAAGCTACAACCAAGACAGAAACTGCAGAGTAGATAGCTAAGACAAAAGATTGAGAAGAAAGATAATCGCCACTCTTTCCTGCATTAAGATTATCTAAAGCTTGATTAAAACCAGGAACAAAAGCTTGTAACAAGAAAGCAGCTAAAGATAAAATTAGAACAATTGGTATAAAGAATGCTGATACTCTATCTGCTACTTTTTGGTATTTTGGTTTTTGTTGTTGTATTCTGGCAACTTGATTGATAATAGAATCTATTACAGTGTTACCTATTCTTTTATTAACTTCAATTTCGAAAGGTTCCCCAATATTCAGCGTAGAGCCTATAATATCCGATTTGTGAGTTTTTATAACCGGATCTGATTCCCCTGTTAATAATGATTGATCAACAATAGCTTTGTTTGATAATAATATTCCATCGGTTGGTATATATTGTCCTTTATCAACAAACAACACATCACCAACATTAAGTTCTCTTATTCTAACTTCTTTGAATTCTTCACCGACTCTTTTTAAGGCATGAGTGGGTTTTAGTTTTGAAAGTTTTGAAAGATCTTCACTACTTCTTAATTTCAATCAAGATGAAACATAATCACCAATTGAAATTATTGCCATAATCACAGTTCCTGTTGAGAAGAAAACTCCTAATAAATGAGAAGTATAATCACCTTTTGAAATTAATATAGTGTTAGATATCAACGGATAAAAACTAAAAAGATAAGCGACAACCACACTTATTATTACAAGAGTGGACATCCCTAAACGTTTTCTTTTAAAAACTTCGTAATAGAAATCTCTAAAACGTTTAAGTCCGATGGTGAAAATAATGGAAGAAGAAACGCCTAATGATACTCAAGAAAAAATGAATTCATTGAGGTTGTTTGGTTGATTAGAAAACATGAAATAAAAATCTACACCTTCTAAAACCGCAGCAACAACCAAAACAACTACTAATTCTATAATTTTTCTTATTTGTTTTTGTTTTTTCTTTGGCAGTTCTTTGAATTTATTAATCATCGATTTCTTCTGCTAAATATCCGCTCTTGTTAAGGAACTTAAGAATTGTTTTTTCATTAAAAACTTCTTTATCATACTCAAGTTCAACAACTTTAGTTAAAACATCAATAGAGAAGTTTTTGATCCCTTCATTAGAAGATAAATGTTTTTCAATACTTGCAGCACAAGATGTACAAGTTAATGAATCTATATAAAATTTTGAATTTTGCATAAATAAAATTCCTTTCTTTAATGGTGAAATCATTATACACAATTTTAGTGATTCAAAAACAGAATAAAAAAAATAAGGCAAGGCCTTATTAATTTTCTAATATGTTTCTAATAACAGCACCAACAACCGTTGATTTATTTTTCATGCCACAAGCTAATATTCTTTTTTTATAATCGTTTTCGAAATTATCTTCTGCTTTATTACCCAATGCAAATATATAAGCTGCGTATCTATCTTCTTTCACGGTTTTAGAAGCGACTTTGAAATCATTGTCATTTCTTCTAACACCATTTTTTGTTTCTTTAACTAATCTTTTATATCTATAGTCTAGTGTGTAAGAAAAAGAATTAATCTTAAAATTAAAAAATAAATTAATTTTTTTGTTGTCTTCAATTATAAAAATAGCAAGATCACAATACGTTTTAAATTTTTTGTTGTCATAATAAATTGGCGCATCTGGATTGTCAACTCAACTTCTATAAGCAACATTATAAAGTATCTTTTTTCTTTTTAGATATTCACAAAGTTCAGATAAAAACAATTCAGCATATTCAATTTTAGTCGACATTTTCTTCTTCCTCACCTTTGAATATAGCCACTGAAGAAACAATCTCATTATTTTCAATATTCATTAATTTAACACCCGAAGTATTTCTGCTAATAATAGAAATTGAATCGATATTCATTCTAATAACTTTACCTTTTGAAGAAATCATTAAAACTTGATCTTCTTTATTAACTAATTTAATTGAAGCAAGCTTACCAGTTTTTTCATTAACTTTAAGTGTAAATACACCCTTCGAACCACGTTTAGTTAATCTGTAATCATCTTTATTAGTTAATTTACCAATACCTTTTTCACCTAATGAAAGTATGTATTGTCCGTCAAATGATATTCCAGAACCTACGACATAATCTTTTTCACCAAGATTGATTCCTCTAACACCGGCCGCGGTTCTTCCCATGACTCTAATTTCTTCTTCATTAAACCTAACAACATTACCATTAGAAGCACCAATGAAGATCTCATCACCACCATGAGTAATATGAACAGCAAATAGATCATCGCCCCCTCTAAGTCCGATGGCAATTTTTCCATTAGCAAATATTGATTCAAAATCCTTCATTTTAGAACGTTTAACAACACCTTTTTTAGTTATGAAGAATAAAGTTCTTTCGTCATATTCATTAACAGTTAGAACACTAAGGACTTTTTCTTTCTTCTCTATTTGTAAGAAGTTTTGAGCAGGTATACCTTTTGATATTCTAGAACCATTAGGAACTTGGTGTCCACGGATTCTATATACTTTACCCTTATCGGTAAAGAAAAGTAAATCAGAGTGAGTATTTGAAATAATTATTTTTTCAACATCATCGTCATCGTGTGTTTTCGCACCAACAACTCCAACACCACCACGATGTTGAGTTCTATAAGTATCAACAGGAATTCTTTTGAATCACCCTTTTGAACTCATAGTAATTAAAATATCTTCTTCTGGAATTAATGATTCATCATCAACATCAGCACTAACCCCATAAAGTATTTCAGTTCTTCTTTCATCACCAAATCTCTTTACGAAATAATCTAATTTTTCAATTATCATGTTATTTCTTATTTCTAAAGATTCAATAATTTCTTTTAATTTCTTAATTAAAGCTTGAAGTTCTTCAAATTCTTTTTTAAGCTTTTCATACTCTAAACCAGTTAAGGCTCTAAGTTTCATTTCTAAAACAGCTTTAGATTGTATTTCTGATAAACTAAATTCTTTCATTAAAGCAGCAGAAGCTATTTCTGTTGTTTGAGAACTTTTAATTATTTTTATAGCTTTGTCAATATCGCTTAAAACCTTAATCAAACCTTCAATTATATGAGCTCTAGCTTCAGCTTTCTTTAAATCAAACTTAGCTCTTCTCACTATAACTTCATGCTGATGATTTAAATAATTAGTGATTATTTCTTTTAAAGAAAGAACTTTTGGTTGTCCATTAACTAATGCAAGATTATTCACAGAGAAGTTGACTTGCAATTGAGAAGATTTAAATAACTTGTTAAGAACGATTTCAGGAATAGAATCCCTTTTAAGTTCTATAACAACCCTTATACCCTCTCTATTAGATTCATCTCTAAGATCTGAAATTTCTTTAATTTGATCACTCTTAACCAAAGAAACAATTTTTTCGATTAAATTTGTTTTATTAACCATATAAGGTATTTCAGAAACAACAATAGCTGTTTTTGAGTTTGGAAGTTCTTCAAAATCAACTTTCGATCTTATAGGAACACTTCCTTTACCCGTATTGAAGTAATTTCTTATACCCTCATCGCCAAGGATTTCACCACCAGTTGGAAAATCAGGTCCCTTAATGTGCTCCATCAATCCATCAACATCGATTTCTGGATTTTCTATCGTAGCCTTAATTGCACTACATATTTCATTTAAATTATGAGGAGGCATATTGGTAGCCATACCAACAGCTATACCATTAGTACCATTTGCTAACAAGTTAGGAAAGGCAGCTGGTAAAACTTTTGGTTCTTGCTCATTACCATCATAATTCTCAACAAAATCTACTGTATCTTTGTCCAAATCTTCAAGAATGGTTCCAGAAATTTTAGAAAGTCTAGCTTCAGTATATCTCATAGCAGCTGGGTTATCACCATCAATAGAACCAAAATTACCATGACCATCAACAAGTAAATATCTCATACTAAAAGTTTGGGCCATTCTAACCATTGTTTGATAAACAGCAGAATCACCATGCGGGTGATACTTACCAATTACTTCACCAACTAATCTAGCTGATTTTTTATAAGGTTTTTCTGCAAACATTCCAAGACCATAAGCAGCATAAAGAACTCTTCTATGAACCGGTTTGAAACCATCCCTAACATCGGGTAAAGCTCTAGAAACTATAACAGACATTGCGTAGTCTAAGAAAGATTTTTGTAATTCGTCCGTAATCGGCAAGTCATTAACTGAAGATTCATCAAGTTGTTTCTTGATATCCTCAGTGGTTAATTTTTTATAAGTTTTTTTCATTAATTTTATCCACCTAATTACGCATCGATGTTCTTAACATATTTAGCGTTTTTCTCGATGTATTCTTTCCTAGGAGCAACATCATCTCCCATGAATAATGTAAATGCTTTATCAGCGGCTATAGCATCTTCAACACTAACCTTTAAAAGCATTCTATTTACAGGATCCATTGTAGTTTCTCACAATTGTTCAGGATTCATTTCACCAAGACCTTTATATCTTTGTATATTGAACCTAGAATCTCCCGCCTCTTCTTTTAATTTGCTTAATTCTTCTTCCGAATAAGCATAAGAAATTGACTTGCCAACACTAAACTTATATAAAGGAGGTTGCGCTATATAAACGTGCCCTTCAGTTATAAGCTCTTTCATGTATCTGTAGAAAAATGTTAAAAGTAATATTCTAATATGAGCACCATCAACATCAGCATCAGTCATTATTATAACTTTGTTATAACGTAACTTTTCAGTTTCAAAATTACCAAGAACACCAGTTCCGATAGCTGTTATTATATAAGAGATTTCATCACTAGATAAAATCTTTTCGTAATTACTTTTTTCAACATTAAGAATTTTACCTTTTAAAGGTAATATAGCTTGAAATTCTCTTTCTCTACCAGATTTAGCACTACCACCAGCAGAGTCACCCTCAACTATATAAAGTTCTGTAATACTTGAATCTCTTGAAGAACAATCAGCTAATTTTCCGGGAAGTGAGTTAGATTCAAATGGAGATTTTCTTCTAGTTTCTTCTTTGATTTTTGCTGCTTTTTTTCTAGCATCAGCTGCTAAGAAAACTTTCTTAACAATCAAATCCGCATCTTCTGGATTTTCTAATAAATATTTTTCAAATATTTCTTCTGTTACATCTATAACAAATTTTCTAACCTCTGAGTTACCAAGTTTTTTCTTAGTTTGACCTTCATATTGTGGGTTAGGGTGTTTGATAGAAATGATTGCGGTTAAACCTTCAACTACATCTTCTTTCGTTACTTTTTCAGCAGCTGGGTCTTTAACTAATTTATTTTTTGCAGCATATTTATTTACGCACTTAACTATAGAGTGTAAAAAGCCATCTTCATGAGTTCCACCCTCTGTAGTGTTGATATTATTACAAAAAGAATGAATAGAAGGATTGTAAGTCTTATTGTATTGAAATGAAATTTCACATTTAATTTGATAATATGATTTTTCAGCTTCAACTCTATTACTTATCATAACCGGAACTTTTTGCTCTATTTCACCATAAATGATTTCTTCGGTGAATTTTTCTTTTTGTTCATTAAGATCTCTAACATATTCTTTTAAACCACCATCGAATTTTCATTCTTTGGTAATATTAGAATTTTCAGAAACAAACTTGATTAAAGAACCCTTATTTAAATAAGCAAGTTCTTTAAGTCTATTCATTATCTTTTCTTCTTCTCACTTAGATTGTTCCATAATCGTATAATCAGGGAAGAATGAAATTTTTGTACCATGTTCTTTATCAGTAGAACCTATCTCTTTAAGTGGAGCTTGTGTGATACCACCATTTCTAAACTCGATGTAGTGTTCTTTGTTTTCTTTAGCAACTCAAACTTTGAATCATTCACTTAAAGCGTTAACAACTGAAGCACCAACACCATGCAATCCTCCAGAAATTTTATAAGATTCGTTATCAAATTTTCCACCAGCATGTAAAACAGTTAAAACAGTTTCAACACCAGATTTTTTGGTTTCTTCATGTATATCTATAGGAATTCCACGACCATCATCTTCAACGGTAATAGAACCATCTTTATTTATTTGCAAAGAAGCATATCGTGCAAAACCAGCAACAACTTCATCTATACTGTTGTCAACGATTTCTCAGATCATGTGATGCAATCCTTGAGTGTTTGTTGAACCGATATACATACCGGGACGAGTCCTTACAGCTTCAAGACCCTTAAGGATCTTAATACTCTCACTATCATATTTCTTATTTGACATTTTGGTTAATTCGAAAAAATACAATATTCATCACCATTTATAACGATGACAAAGCCATTGTAAATTTTTCTCCCCCTTCTATTTTCTAATTCGTCATTTACATAAACATCATTTTCAAAAAGAAAACTTTTAGCCATAGAACCATTTTCTATGATTCCTGCATATTTCAATAATTGTCCTAGTGTAATGTACTCACTAGTTATCTTTATTCTCTTAATATCACGCTGTTTCATATTTACTACCTTTATTATATCAAATAATAGGGTTATTTTCAATGACTTTTAAAACCTAGTAGGGAGCATCAATTGAACGAAACTTTTATCTCTAAGGTCCTTTAAAACCAATGGTTTCGATTTGCCAGAGAAATTAAACTCGATTTCGTCATTTTCGAATGTACGCAATATAGAAATCAAGAAATGTGCGTTTAGATTTATTTCAAGCGCTTCTCCTTCTAAGGTTTTGATTTCTATTTGTTCTTCTGAGTTACCAAATTCATAAGATTCGAATTTAATATCCATTTTCTTATTACCTAATAACAATTTGGCAGATGGTGTTTTTTCTCCAGACACAAAAGACGAACCTCTATCAAGAGCATCAATAATTATTTTTTTATCTAACACAAAACTTGTTATCACCGGATGCTCAAAAGCAGCATGCACGTTAGGGAATGAACCGTCGATTATTCTATAAGTTATTACAGAGACATTATCTTTAAAAATGATCATGTTGTTTTTAAACAATATCTCTATTTGTTGATCTTCCATTATGCTTTTGACTGTTTTGATCATATTGGGTTCTATTAATAAATTCAAAGGTTCTTCTTTTTTGTCTAACGTTAGTTTAGAAACTTTAAATCCATCAGTCGCAATAACTTCAATGGAATCATTATCTTCAGAAGATTGAAAGTGAATGGCGATTAATGGTTTTGTGACTTCTACATTCTGTAGTACATTAGATGAAACTTTTGAAATAACATTTTCTAATTCTTGGATTTTAAAAGTTACTTTATTAAAATCTCTGTAATCAAAATTTAATATCGGGTATATAGTTTCATCCAATATATTGACTTGACATTCAAATGAATCAGTTTTTATTCTTATGATCGAATCATCAACTTTGCATATTTCCAAATCTTTTTCTTTTAATTTTGAAATAACAGAAATCATTATTCTAGGTCTGCATAAAATTTTACCTTCTTCAATTATTTCAAATCCGTCTTCTTGTTTCAATTTAAGGTTTGATTGGCCATTTGTACAAACATATTCTATTTGATTATTTTCAACACTTAATAAAATCGAATTTAAATTAGGGTTCATATTCAAATTATTCCCAACGATTAAATTAGCTTTTTTTAAATTGTTTAAAAATTTTACTTTGTTTAAAATTATTTTCATCTTTAATTTATCTTTAAATTATTATTATGTTATTTATATTTGTTGATTATTGATTAACAACATATAATCATTATATATATTTATACTATATATGAAAAAATAAATTAAACGTTTAAAACGTGTTGATAAGGTGTTGATAATGAAGATGATAGTTGGTCTTGGAAACCCAGGCAAAGAATACGAAAATACAAGACATAATGTTGGTTTTATGGTGATTAACAACATGTTATCAACTCTTAATGTTGATTGTGACAAAGAACGATTCAAAGGCAAATTCACTAAAGTTTCTATAAATGGTGAAGAAGTTGTTTTTGCGATGCCTTTAACCTATATGAACTTATCTGGAGAGTTTGTCTTGAATATCTCAAAGTTTTTTAAAATAGACACAAAAGATATATTGGTTGTTTATGATGATTTAGATACCCCTGTCGGAAATATTAGAGTGAAAAGAAAAGGATCGTCCGGTGGTCAAAATGGAATTAAAAACATAATTGATTTGTTGAAAACAACAGAAATTAAAAGAATTAAAATAGGTATTGGAAAACCGAAATTTGAAACAAAGAAATATGTTTTATCGAAATTTAACAACGAGGAAAGCAAAATGATAAACAGTGCTATCAAAAAAGCATCAATAGCTGCTTATGATTTTATTTTAGAAGATTTTGAAAAGGTCATGTCAAAACACAATGCAATCAAATAAATATTTAGCTGCGGTAAGTGGTGGACCCGACTCAATGGCTATGCTTCATATGTATTCAAGCGAAATTTCTGTTGTTTGTTTTGTTAATTACAAAAAAAGAGAACAAGCGGATCAAGAGCAAATAACAGTAGAAGAATTCTGTAAAAAAAATAATAAAGTTTTTGAATTATTAATTGTAGACGAATTTGAATACAATAACGGTGAAAATTTTCAAAATCTAGCAAGAAGAATAAGGTATGATTTTTTCTTAAAAATGTCTAATAAACACGAAATAAAAACAATTTTAATAGCTCATCATTTAGATGATTTTTTGGAAACCGCTATATATCAACAAAGAAGAAACTCAAAGACGTTATATTTAGGAATTAAAGAATACTCTAACTGAAAATCTTTAAAAGTTTTTAGACCACTTCTTTTCGGATATAGAAAATTTCAATTAGAAGAGTATTGCAAAGAGAACAATATAAAGTATTGAAACGACAAAAGTAATGAATCAGAAATTTATTCTAGAAACAAAATAAGAACAGAAATCAAAAAATGAACAAAAGATGAATTCGAAAAAAAAATAAAAGAGGTTTTAGATTTCAATCAAAGTAATGAAAAAAGAGAAAAGAAAATATCTTCTTGGTTTGGGTTTTGACAAAAAGATGAATTCTCTTTAAGTGTTTTCAAAACATTTGAAGAAGAAGATAAGTTTCATTTAATTTATAAATTTCTTAGATTTAACGGAGAAGAAAGAATAAATAAGAATAAAATACAATCAATACTACAATTTATAAATGCTAGAAAAACCAATCATTATAGATTGGAGGATAATAAGGCTATTATCGTTGTCGATAAGAAAATGGTGTATTCAAGAAAGGGATAAAATTATGAGCAAAAAACCTATGGTTTCAGATCTTGTGGAAGAGTTTGATTTGGAAGTTGTTTTGAATAATGATTCTTTAAATAGAGAAATAAAATCAACCGATTTTAACAGAGTGGGCTTAGAGCTTTCTGGCGCTATTATATATAAAGAGCTTTTTGACATTGTTTATTTAGGTTCAACAGAATCAAGGTATCTTAAAACAATGTCTATATCAATTCAAAGAAAGAGACTAACACAAATTTTAAAACTTAATCCTCCATTGATTATTTATGGACCTAATTTTGAAAGGGATGAAACTTTGCTAGAAGTTGCTTCTAAATTTGATATACCTATAATTAAAAGCAAACACTCGATTTATGATTTGAACTTATTGCTTTCGAATTGATTAATATCTATGATTTCTTCAACTTCTATGATTCATGGTTGTTTAAGTTCTATATTCGGTGTAGGAACTTTGATGATTGGTGATTCTGGTGTTGGTAAGTCCGAGCTTACAATAGAGTTAATAAAAAGAGGACACATTTTTATTGCCGATGATGCTGTGGATATAAAAAGAGTTGGTAATAAAATATACGCCAACGCCTCTGAACTTTCTAAGGATTTCATAGAAATTAGAGGTCTTGGAGTTTTATCCTTCTCCAAAACATTTGGTATTGAAAAAATGATAAATCAGACAACGATAGAAGTTGTTATTGAGTTGATAAAAGAATCAAAATATGATCCAAGAACACCAGATAGAGTTGGTGTTCAAAAGGAATATTACGAACTTGAAGGAAAAAAAATAAGACTTTTCAGAATACCCGTTATACCAGGTAGAAATATGGCTGATATTGTAGAGACAGCGGTCGCTAACTTTAAACAAATAAATAATGGCTTTGATTCTGCTAGTTATTTTGTTGAATCATTAGCTAAGAGAAAAAAAGAAAAGTAATGATCATTGGTTATCTTCTGTTTTGTTGTTTAATCAGCAAAACGGATTTTTTTATTTATTTCAAATATATTAATTAAAACTTAATATAATTTGAAATAAGTTCTAATATTTTTTAGAAAAAGAAAAGAAAGGGGAAATATGTCTCCAGATGGTTTAAATCCCTTCGGAAACAGCGCATTCGGTGTAGCTTTTTGAGTTGCTGGATTGGAAATTAGATGATATGCTATTTTTACTTTAATAGGTTATGCATCGGCGATTGTTATTTATTTGATTGCTATTAAATGAAGATATAAGGTTGCGGTTGATCCTGCGTTTTATTTTATATTCATAGGAATACCTATGATTTTACTGGGGGCTAGATTGTGATCTTTCCTAATGGGAAATAACGCAGACGCGAATGGTGTCACGGATTGGTCTACGTTTTTTGATTTTAAAACTGGCGGGATGGCTGTCCAGGGTGGTGTTGTATTTGGATTGCTCTCTGCTGTTATATTCTTTTGGTTAATTTTGAAAAACGAAAAATATCACAAGAGGGTAATAGAAGATGGAAAGGTTTATATTAGAAGACCTAGTTTATGAGTGTATGCAGATGCTATGATTCCTACTATCTTATTTGGACAAGCGATTGGAAGATGAGGTAATTTCTTTAATGGTGAATTGTTCGGTTTAGCATCCACACCAGGAGATCTCCATTGATTAAAAACATTAATGCCTGGAGTTTATGGTGGGATGATTGCTCATGTATCTGAAATAACGACCGGCTTAAATCCTAACAGCAACATTGTTAATGGTGTTATATATCAACCATTATTTCTATATTCTTCTTTTGCTGGAATAATTTCGTTCTGTATACTTTATTTCTTGTTACCTTGAAACAGAAATATAAAGATAGGTGTTGTTAGTGGAATGTATTTCGTTCTTTATGGAATAACTAGGTCTATTTTAGAATCTCAAAGATTTCATTTATTTAAATTTGAAGGAACCTTTATATTAAATGGTTTATTAATGGCTACAGGGTTATTCTTGGTCATTTATTCACAATTTATTGCAGATAAATTGAGAGACTATAAATTGTTTGAAATTTTTAAACAATGATTAATTGATAATGTTGAAAAAAGAAAATTCAAAGAAATTTTCTTTGATGAAAGAAATTTAAGAAAAAATAGTGAAAAAATATTTTATGCAAGGAGATAATTATGAATAATAAAAGTTTTGACTGTGTAATAATTGGAGCCGGTCCTGCTGGAATGTCAGCTTCTGTTTATTTAAAAAGAGCCAACCTTAGTGTAATGATGCTAGATAAAGAAAATCCAGGTGGTAAAGTTGCTACTACCGGAATAGTTGAAAACTATCCGGGGTTCAGTTCTATATCTGGAGCTGATTTAGCTTTTAAAATGTTTGAACAAACTGCAAAAAATGAAGTTAAGTTTCAAATGCAAGAAGTTGTTGATGTAGTCAAAGAAGATGATCTTTGAGTTGTTAAGACAAAATCAGGAGAATCTATATTAACAAAAACTGTACTTATTAGTACGGGTATGAAAAACAGAAAATTAGAAATTCCAGGTCTTGAGAAATTTGATAACAAAGGTATAAGTTATTGCGCTGTTTGTGAGGGTTCTTTATTCAAAGGTAAGGAAGTCGTTGTTATAGGTAGTGGATTATCTGCTGTGGAAGAGTCTGTATATCTATCTAACGTAACTGACAAAGTTTATGTTATTTCAAATAAAAAAGAATTCAAAGCTGAAGCTAGAGCTGTTGAAATAATGAAATCAAAACCAAACATTGAAATAATAATGGAATCTGACACTCTTTCTTATAATGGTGATAAGGATATTGAATCTATTACAATTCAAAACCAAAACACAAAAGTTAAAAGAGAAATCAAGGTTGCTGGTGTTTTTGTTTTCATTGGTTTATTACCGGTTTCTCCCTTGGTTAATTCTAAGAGTATATTGTCTGAGACAACAAGATTTATTGATGTTGATGAAGATATGAAAACAATGTATGACGGAATATACGCTGCTGGTGATATCACGTTTAAAAAGACTAGACAAATATCAACAGCTGTGGGAGATGGTACTGTAGCTGCATTGGCTGCAAAGGACTATATTTTCAGTAAAAAATGAACGAAATAAAAGAGATAAGTTTTAGTGAAATAGTTAAAAAAGAAATATGTTCTTTGGAATACGAAGAACACTGTTTTTTAAATATGTTAAAAATTGCATTAATGAACAATGCACAAATATCTTGAGAAGAAAACAAAATAGTTTGAGAATTGAAAAGTAAATTCTTGAATAGTTTTAAATTTATAAAAAAACACTTAAAATTATATGTTTCTGAAACCAGAAACGATGTTTTTTTATCAAATATTAAAAGCATACAAGATCAAAGAAATATATATATGATGAGATTTGAATTTTCTTCTTCATCAAAAGATTTGTTTGATAAATTCGATTTCGATTTTGATTTATCAAGAGAGTGTTGCAAAAGGGCTGTTATTTCTTCGTTATTTCTTTTTTCGGGAAGTTTAAGTAATCCGGTGACTAGTTCTAATCATTTGGAATTTAGAATAGAGAGCGATAAAGTCTCTAAAATATTTGAATTTATCATGTCGGAATTTGGATTGGATCACAAGAAAATTAACAGAAGAAACAAAAACACCTTTTATTTTAAAAGTTTTGATGATATTTCTGATATTTTAAAACTTATGAATACCGAAGAAAATATGTATAAATTTGAAGATTTCAGAATAACTAGAGATTTTTATAATTCACTTCAAAGATTAAATAATTTAGAAATTTCTAATATTAAAAAAACAGTTAAATCAAATAATGACACTCTTGACAGAGTGGAAAAATTAGCTAACAGATTTTTGTTGAGAAAATTTAATGATAAGGAAATGAAATATATTTCTTGTCTTAAAAAATATCCCGAAGAGAGTTTGTCTAAATTAGTGGTAATTTTAGAAAAAGAATATGGTCTTAAAATTACAAAAAGTTTTCTTAATCACGTGAATAGAAAAATTAAGAAGCTTTTCGAAGAACATTATTTAGAATCTAAATAATTCATGATTTTGTAAAGTTCTGAATAATCTAATTCGAATTCTTCATTTGAAAGATAAGAAAGAAGTTTTAAATTATTTTCTTTGAACTTTATTGATTGAGCCAAAAGAATTTGGTGTTTGAATTCTTTTTGTAATTTCGTGAAACCTTTTCTTATATATTTTTGTTCTCCTAAAATTGGGAAGTTTAAAAAATTAAGAACAGCTCTTATTTGATGTGTTCTTCCTGTTATCAGGTTTATTTTTAATAATGTAAAGTTTCTTATGGAATCTTCAAAACTAAATTCAGTAATAGCTTCTTTTGAACCTTTTATTTGTTTTGTATAAACTTTTACAAATTTTTCGTCTTTTAATAAATAATGTTTTGTTTTTAATGTTTGTTTATTAAAATTCCCATGAACTATCGAGTAATATGTTTTTTCTACTAATCTATTTTTTATTAAATAATTAAGTTCTTCTAAGGCTTGACTATTTTTTGCTGCCATCATTAATCCAGAAGTGTTTCTATCTAATCTATTAACAAGAGTTGGTGAGAATATATTTTCATTTTGAAAATCATACTCTTTTTTCTCGTGTAGATATTTTTTGATTCTATTGATTGCTGTATCGTAAATGTGTGTAGCATCTTCGTGTGCTATTAAACCAACTGGTTTGTCAATTATTATTAAGTTTTTATCTTCATAAACAACGGTCAGCTTTTTGTTGGCTCTTAAAAAAGAAGCGTCTTTCTCTTCTTTTTCTAGATGATAGTATATTGTGATTACATCATCGAGATTTAATCTTGTATCGTTTTTTACTGTTTTTTTATTTAATTTAACTTTTTTTGTTCTTATTAATTTGAATATTAGAACCTTAGAAATTGTAGGATAACATTTCGATAAAAAATTATCTATTCTTTTCCCAACATCGTTTTCTTTTATTTTAATTTCGGTCATTTTTTTATTGCCTTTGATGTTTTTATTTTAAATAAAAATTTAATAAATTTGAACTTAAAATACTATACAATAAATTTATCTTGTATTTGGGAGAACGAAAAATGTCCTCTATTAAGAGTTTGAAGTTCGAGACTAAAAAAATAGATAGTTTTTTTAAGATTTCGGATAGAAAATCTACAATTAAAAAAGAAATAATAGGTGGAGTCACAACATTTCTGGCAATGATGTACATATTGGCTGTTAATCCGGGAATGTTGTCTAATTCAACTGGAATTGATTCCTCTGCAATAGGGCCTCTTTTCTTGGGCGTTGCCTTATCATCTTTCTTGGGAACAATGGCAATAGGCTTATTTGCGAATGTTCCGATTGGATTGGCTCCCGGAATGGGACTAAACGCCTTCTTCACATTTACTGTTGCTAGTTCAAGTGGTTTTGGATTAGATTATTTTCAAGCGCTTGTTTGTGTAATGCTATCTGGTATTTTATACGCGATCGTGGTTGTAACACCATTTAGAAAAAAATTATTAGAATTGTTACCAAAAAACTTTAAGTTATCACTTAATGTTATGATTGGCTTTTTTATGGCGTTCATAGGTCTTTCTGGTCTTGGGTTAATTAATTCAACCGAAGTTGTAGGAGCACCTACAGAGATTGGGGGAATTTTTAAACCCAGTTCTCCTTTGCATAGTTTATATCCGATGCTTATTGTTGGTATACTTAGTATGGTTATAGGTATTGTTTTACATTTTTGTAAAGTTAAATATTCTTTTTTAATAATGGTAATTGTTTCTGTAATTATGCTTTCTATGACTTATGGAATATTAAAGGGAACAAATTATTCATTATTAATGAATTCTGGATTAGAAGAGGCCTTTCAGTTAAAGAATTATTCTGATTTTGGTCATTTTGGTGGATTGTATAATCAGTTGTTTTCTTCAAAAACTTGATCTTCTACTTTTTCATCACCAGCTGCTTATGTTGCTATATTCACATTTTTATATTTTGATTTTTTTGATACATCAGGAACAATTATCGCTCTTGGAAATGAAGCCAAATTGATAGATGATAAAAACCCAAAAATAAATAATAAATGAATTCAAAGAGTTAATTATGTTGATGGAGCTAGCACAATTAGTGGGGCTTTGTTACTAAACTCATCTGTAACTACTTTTGTTGAGTCTGGTGCAGGAATATCCGCAGGGGCAAGAACAGGACTGGCTTCTGTTATAACTGCTAGTTTATTTGCTTTATCTATTGCTTTTTATCCATTGATAGGACCCTTAATGCCAATAGGAAATCCAACAATAGGACAACTACAGCCAGTTACTGCTCCAATAGTTATTGTTATTGGAATAATGATGATATCTGAAATTAAAAATTTTAATTGAAAAGAAAAGATAGATATCCCAATACTTGGAATAATAATATTGTTTGGTATGTTAGGTTTTGCAATATCTGCTGGTATTTCATGAGGTATATTGTTTTATACATTAATTTATGGAATTTTGAATTTAGTTGAATATGTAAAATCAAATGAGAAAAATAAAGAAGTCTTTAAAAATATTTTTTATAGACATAATTGAATAACTTTAACATTGACATTTGTTGGCATTTTATTTATTGTTTTGGAATTCTGTATAAAAGCCAATCTATTTAAAAAATAAGGATAATTAAAATGAAAAAGAAAACTTTAGGCGGTGGTATAGTTGGTCTTATACTTTCAATTGTTATTGGTGTAGGAGGTTATTTTGCTTATGAGAAATTTGGCAAGATCTCAACACCACCAATTGTTACAGAAAAACCAGTAACTTCAAACACAAAAACAATAAACTTTGAAACAACTGCTTTATCGAAAGCAAGAGCTGTTCAATTTGACGTTGGTCAAGGTGATGCTGGTCTTGTTCAAGTTAGCAAAGATGCTGATTTTAAAACCAAAGAAGATAATTTTAATATATTAATAGATTTTGGTGTGGAAAATCAATCCTCAAATGTTGTAAAGGAATCTTTAGTTGATGAGTTATTAACTTATGATGTTAAAAACGTTGATTTGTTAGTTATAACTCACTTGCATTTTGATCATATTGGAGCTATTAAAACTCTAGTTGATAGAAGCAATAAACCATTAAAAAAAGACATTACTTTTAAAAACTCAACTGTTTTATTTAATTTCGGTGAAGCACAATATGGTTTGAAACACGAAAATTTAACTGTGACTGCCAAAAAAGCACTTGGTGCTTTAAGAGATAAAAAAGTTACTTTTGAGGATTCGAGAGATTGAAGTCAAAGAGAAAATATAAATATTGTTGATTTTGGTCAAGGAAATTTCTTTTCCATAATTGGAACTTCACAAGCCCCAGCATTTCCAACTGATCATAATGCTTGAAGTCTAATTAACAAATTTCAATGAGGTTCGGAATCTATTCTTTATACTGGTGATTTGGCTAGTGGAACAAGTAGTAACAAAGACGATAAATGATTAGAGCGTGTAATACCCGCTAAAAATATGAAAGAACTTAAAGCCACTATATTAAAAAGTCCACATCACGGAAGTTTTACTAATGGATCTAATAGTGAATATTTTATTAATGAATTAGTTGATCCAAATGAAGTTTGAATCTCTGCTGGTGATAATGATAAATATACACTTCCTGATGTAGATCCTATAAAAAGATATGCAGCAACATTAAAAAGAAAAAACATTGGTGTTGATATGATCAAGGGAACAAGAAAGTTTGGAAAAACTAGAGAAGAGATTATTAGAGACAACCCAAAGGACACGACAAAAGAAATAGATGTGATAGTTAAAAAATGAGAACCTTTGAATAATTGAGTTAAGCAAAACCCAACTGTTAATAATAACAATAAGGGATATGGCAACATTGTTAAAGAATTTAGGACCTCAAAATAGTATGATTTTTTGAAAGAAAAAATATGTTGTTTCTGGTGTTTATATTGAAAAAAATTTAATTATTTTAGAGGGTTTAAACGTCGAAGAGCAATTGGAAGAAACATTAGAATCTTTTGATTATAAAAACATAAATAATGGCGACATAGTTATTGTTCAAAATCATAAATTTGTGAAGTTTAATAAATAAAAAAACAAGAATTTTGGTTCTTGTTTTTGTTTTATTCATATTGATTAATATATTAATTAAGTATAAATCTCAAAAAAATTATAAAATATATATAAATAATGTATATGAATTAAATAATATATTTAAGGTGTAAAAATGAATTTCGGTAAAAAAGTATTATTATCCTCAACGGTCGCTTTGACAGCATTAACAGCAACGACTGGTGTTTTGTTATCTAATAATGTTGTGAACAAGGAATTAGTTGAAAGATATGCTAAGGCCGTGGACCAAACATTAATTAATCAAAACGAAAGTAATAATACAACCAATAATATTAACTTCAAAAAAACTATCTTTGATTTTGGAGGCAAAACGAGCGCAATCAAAATAATACCTCAGTTATACAAAGAAGTTGAAATTTTTTCTAATCTTTTTGAAAAAACACCGAATAATGCGGTCGCCACACTTGATACAAAACTTTTAAATCAACTAGGTTTAAAAATTGCCAAATTACCAACTTCGTTACCAGCAAATGTGAAATGATCATTAACCGTTAATGATGTTTGATCTAACTACACTGGAACAGAAATTAGTTTTAGAGTTGGACTATTTCCTAGAACATTAGGAAGTGGAAGGGATACTTCTGCCATTATTAACATAAAAGGCTTAATTGCACAATCTGATATTTCTAAAAGATTTCCTAAAATAAGCCCACAAGAGTTTAATGCAAACGATATAGGAAAATTAGAAGTTTTTGATCCAAAATTAGGTCCTAAAAAACAAGGCCCGGGAGCATGAAAAAACATAACTGAACACTTTTATGGTTTTTTAACAAAAAATTGAGTTGTTTCACCAACTTTAAAACAAGTTATAAAGGGTGACTACTATGTTACGTTTCACATATCTTTTGTGGGTACTAAATGAAAAGATCATAACGGTGAAATCAGAACTATTCTTTTTCAAAACCAAATACATTTTGAAAATCCAATAAACGACTTTACTAATGTCACTGTTGTTTGACCAATTCACAATAACGATCCCAGCGTACCCCCTGCAAACCCAGATCAAACAGTTCCTGATGATTCTACACCATCAGATAAACCAGATCACAAACCCGATCAACCAGTTCAACCAGATCCACCACCACAAGGCGATCCGAACGATACAAAACCCGGTATAACTGGAATGAGTTCTAATATTGAAAATAAAGTAACTGGAAGCGAGGCTGTTGCGATTGCAATAATGTCATTAATTTCATTCCTATTATTAATTATTTCAGTTGCTATGCTTTCTCCATTTGGTAAAGCCTTATTTAAAAATAAATAGAAGGGAAAATAAAAATGAAAATTACTAAAACAAAAATTACTCTTTTATCTATTATGGCTTTTTCAATTCCAATGATATTTTTGGGTACTAGAGAAAACAATATTCAAAATTTTGCTAATACAGTCAACAATGCTAATAGTATTTACAGTATTCAAATAAACAAAACAGCAAAAGCACCAGCAACATATAGTGTTGCAACATATTTAGCTGAACTGACTTCTGAAGTTAGTTCATGAGATTCAAGTGGTCTTTTAATTCCAACAAGCAAATTACTAAAAGAAATAGGGGTTAAACTGATTTCTACATCTGCTTCTTTTGATTCTAAAATACATAGAGTAGTAATCGCAGATGTTGCACTTGATTTTAATACTCAAACAGAAATTTCATTTTCTATAGACCTTACATGAAGAAATAAAAACACCATAGGTTCAAAAGAAGAGATTGCAGCCCATTCAGAGAGAATTACTGTTTCTGGTTTTGATCCTGCTTTGGCGGATAAAACTCTACCAAGTGACTATTGAAATTCAAATTATTTTTTAACTAATTATCCAGATGGTTTTCCTTTAAGTACAGATGATGTGATGTTAATGGATGAATATGATTCAAAAATACCTTTGCAAAATCAATTGCCTAATTTTTGAGAAGCTCTTTCAAAGAAATATTTTGGTTTAGCTAGTTACAAATATCACATAATTGGTATAAATCCAAGACAGATTGGTGCAGGTGATTTAATTTTTGATATTGTTCCTAGGGGCGCTAAAATAAGTGTTCGTGAAAGTGTTTGATTTGTTCCACAGGGAACAAAAAACCCAACTCCTTTAGATGCATCTCACAAACTAGTTAGCATTGTGATTAAAGGGGGTTATAATTTTCTTCCTCCCTCTCCTGATCAAGGTGGTCAAGGTGGTTCTGGAGAAGGAACTGGAGGAGAATCTGGTGGCAACCAATCAGCAAATCCAAATCAACCAACTAAACCAGAAGGAACTAGTCCCGTTATTCCACCGGAATGAAATGACATCAAGGTTTCTGTTAAAGAATCTTCAGAATGAATATTTATTTTTGGTATATCAGCACTTGTTGGTTTGGTAACCATAGGATTCGGTTATCTTTCTTATTACTTGTTATTTAAAAAAGACAAATAAAAAAAAGAACTTTTTAAAGCTCTTTTTTTTATTTTAAAGTTTCTTAATTATTTTTCAATAATAACTTTAACACCAGACCCCATAGTTGGAGACAATGAAACATTTTGGATATATGTTCCTTTTACTGTGCTTGGTTTTTTAGATTTAATTAGAGATAAGACGGTTTTAACGTTTTCTTCTATTTTTTTAGCATCAAACGATACTTTTCCAACGCTTAAGTGAATATTTCCAAATGAATCAGTTCTATATTCAACTTTACCTTTTGCAAATTCTTCTGTTGTTTTAATAACATCAGGAGTTACTGTTCCTATTTTTGGGTTTGGCATCAATCCTCTAGGACCTAATACTTTACCATGTTTTGCTAATAAAGGCATCATTTTTGGTGTAGTAATAATTAAATCAATTTTATTAATATAACTTTCGATTTCTGCAATAATTGACTTACCGCCAACATATGTAGCACCTGCTTTTTTAACATCAGCTTCTTTAGCATCTTCGTCAATAACTAATATTTTGATATCTTTACCATTACCATTAGGAAGAGATATAGAACCTCTTAATTGTTGTTCAACTTTAGTAGTATCTAAGTTTAATTTAACAGCCAAATCAATTGAACCATCAAATTTAGAGATTGATGATTTTTGAGCCAATGTAATTGCTTCTGTTAATGGATATAGTTTTTTTGGATCTACTAACTTTAGATTGTTTTTCATTTTTTTAGAAAGTTTAGCCATTATTATTTACCACCTTTGTGAACTATTGGGTCAACACCCTCAATCTTGATTCCCATTTGTTTAGCAGTACCAGCTATCATTCTTAACATTGCTTCTTCGTCATATGCATTAGCGTCTGTTAATTTGTATTTAGCAATTTCTAAGGCTTTTTCTTTAGAAATTGTAGCAACAAGATCTTTAGATTGATCTTTTCCAGCTGTTTTTATATTAGCTGCTTTTTTTAATAATATAGAAACTGGAGTAGTTCTGATTTCAAAGATAAATGATTTGTCTTTGTAAGCAGTAATAATTGTAGGAACAATTTCGCCGTTTCTATCTTTGGTTTTATCATTGAAAGCTTTAGTAAACTCTCCCATGTTAATACCTATTGAAGCTAATCCAGGACCTGGTTTAGCTTGGCCGCCGATAAGTTGAATTTTTGCAATTCTAACTATTTCTTTTTGTTTTGCTTTTGGAGCCATTTGCAATACCTCATTTCTTGTGATATTCATTACGTGGTGTAATAACGAGAGTAACCATCTCTTCCACACGCTCTTAAAATTGGTATATATCAGGTTACTATATACTAAAAAATTATACTATTTATTTAAGTGATTTCAATTTATATTTTTATATATATATTAAATATATAATTATAGATACTAATTAATAAAATGTAAATTAATTAAAATAAAGCAATAAACTTTATTAAAATTAATATAAAGTGCTTACGATTCTTATTGTTAAGGATATATATGAACAAAACTAAAGAAAAAACAAACAACATTGAAAAAGAAATTTTAGAAAAAAGCGAAAAACAATTAAAACAAGAAGCAGCTTTAACTAAAAAAGAAAAACAAAAACAACAAAAGAAAAGCTTTAAAAACTTATCTAAAGAAGATAAGCAAGCTTTGAAAGATCGTTTGAAAGAAATAGAAAAACTTAATAAACCTCATCAGGGCTCAAAAGATATAATTTTTTCTAATCCTGAAAACATTATTGAACTTAAAGATGTTGTTAAATATTATACTAATGGATATATAGTTACAAAAATTTTAAAAGGTGTAAATCTAGAAATTAAAAAAGGAGATTTTGTTATCATTCTTGGTCCTTCTGGTTCTGGTAAGACTACCTTGATGAATATTATTTCTGGTCTTGATAGAGCATCTTCTGGTGTTATAAATGTTAATGGAAAAAACCTGATTACTTTTAAAGATAAAGAACTTACAGAATTCAGAAAAGATCATATTGGTTATGTATTTCAACAATATGGTCTATTGCCCAATTTAACAGTAAAAGAAAATGTTGGTATGGGAGCCGAACTTCAATCTGATGTTTCCAAAAAACAAGATGTATATGAAATTCTTAAATCTGTAGGAATGGAAGAACATTTAAATAAATTCCCACATGAACTTTCAGGTGGACAACAACAAAGAGTTTCTATTGCAAGAGCCTTTGCTAAAAATCCCACAATATTATTTGGTGACGAACCAACTGGTGCTATTGATGAAGAAATGTCTAAAATGGTTCTTAAAGAGTTTGTTAATATTAATAAAAACCACAAAACAACAGTTATATTAGTTACTCATAACCCAATTTTTCAAGAATTGGGAACATTGGTAATTAAAATTAAAGATGGTCAAATAAACCAACTTGTAAGAAACAAGAAACCAAAACTTGTTGATGAATTGCCATGAGGCCAGGAGTAATTTTAAAATGAGATTTAAAGTATTTGAAAAATTACTTCCTCAAACAAGAATATTAGATAAGGCAAATAAATTAGCTAATGAAATAATGTCATATGAAATGAATGTTTCACATTTATCTGATATCGAATTGAGAAACAAAACAGACAATATAGTTCTAAAACTTCAAGCGGGTAATTCAATCGATGAATATCTAGTTGAAGCTTTTGCCATTGTAAGAGAGATGTTCTTTAGAACATATAAAATGAAAGCATATAAAGTTCAATTAATTGGTGCTTTAATAGTTCATTTTGGAGACTTTGCTGAAATGTTAACCGGAGAGGGTAAAACTTTAACTTTAGTTCTTGCTGCTTTTGTTAATGCTTTATATAAAAAAGGAGTTCAAGTAGTTACTGTTAATGAGTATCTTGTTGAACGTGATGCTGAATTCGCTGGAGAAGTATTAAGTAAGCTTGGAATAAGTTGTGGTTTTATTACTGCTGCAATGGATGAAAACACAAAAAGAATAAACTATGCAAAAGATGTTACTTATGTTCAAAACTCTGAATTGGGATTTGACTATTTAAGAGATAACATGGTTTCAGATTATAAAGACAAAGTTCAAAGAGAACTTTTCTTTGCCATAGTTGATGAAGCTGATTCTGTTTTGATTGATGAAGCTAGAACTCCATTGATTATTGCAGGACAACCAGATGAAACTGTAGATGATTATGTTAAAGCTGATAAATTTGTTAAAACTCTTAAAGATGATGATTATACAATCGATCAAGAATCTCACTCAATTAATCTTAGTGAATATGGTGTTGATAAAGCTCAAAAATATTTTAATATAGAAAATATTTATGACATGGAGTCTAGTGGTTTAGTTCATAAAATAACTAATGCGCTTAGAGCAATTCATATTTTTAGAAACGGTGTTGAATATATCGTTAGAAAAAATCAAGAAAAACAAACAGAAGAAGTTGTGTTGGTTGATCAATTTACTGGCCGTATTATGGAGGGTAGAACTTATAGTGCTGGACTTCATCAAGCTATACAAGCAAAAGAATATGTTGAAATAGAACCAGAAAATGTGACTGTTGCCACTATTACATATCAATCACTATTTAGACTTTATAAAAAGCTTTCTGGAGTATCTGGGACCGCTGCCACAGAAGCTGAAGAATTATTAAATATTTATAATATGGTTGTTGTTAAAATACCAACCAACAAACCGCTATTAAGAATTGATCAACCAGACTTCATTTTTGAGACTAAAAAAATAAAATGAAAATATATTGTTGCAGAAATTATGAAAAGACATAAAACCGGACAACCAATTTTAGTTGGTACAGCCGCTGTTGAAGATTCAGAAATTTTACACATTTTATTAACTAAACTTAATATTCCACATTATGTTCTTAATGCTAAAAATCATGCTGAAGAAGCTAGAATTATTGAATCTGCTGGTCAATTAGGAAGAATAACTATCGCAACTTATATGGCCGGTAGAGGAACTGATATTAAGCTTGGTGAGGGAGTTAGAGAAGTTGGCGGTCTTTATGTTATAGGAACTGAACGTAATGAATCTAGAAGAGTTGATAATCAATTAAGAGGTAGAGCTGGAAGACAAGGTGATGTTGGAGAGTCAAGATTCTTCATTAGTTTACAAGATTCACTATTTAAAAGATTTGCCCTAGATAAATTTGATAAAGCTAGTGATAAAATTTCAGAAGAAGCTATTGATTTGAAGTTCTTTACTAGGTTATTAGATAATACTCAAAAGAGAGTTGAATCTCTTAATTATGACACTAGAAAATCATTAATTGATTATGATTATGTATTGAGTTCACAAAGAGAATTATTTTACAAACAAAGAGATAACATTTTGTTATCTAATGATTTAAATGAAATTGTTAAAAAAATGGCAAAGAAAATCATTGAATCATTTGTTAAGAAAAATGTCGACCCCGTAAATAAAGATACTGTGGATATTGCTAATTTGTTAAAAGAAGTTAACAATGATATATTTGGAAAAATAGTTATTAATAAATCTGATTTTAATAGCTTTAAGATTTCTTATGTTACTAATAAACTAGAAGAAATAATTTCTAATAAATTAGATGAAAAATTAGAAGAAATTCATAGCGAATTTGGTCTTGGAGAACAAATAAAGTCTATCATTGTTCAAAATATGGACAAAGGTTGAACCAAACATTTAGATTTAACTTCAAAACTTAAAGATGGAGTTAATCTTAGAGCTTATGAACAAAAGTCACCATTAAATATTTATGTTAATGATGCTGATAAGATGTTTAATGCAATGGTTAGATTAATTTCGTTAAATGTTGTCAAGGCTATATTTACTATTAATAACGCAGAAACAACATTTGATTTCAACTTCAACGAAAATCCATTTGATAATCAACAACTTGATTTTCTAGAAAAAACAATTGTCCCTTCTAAGGATTGAATTAAATTTACCAATGAAGATAAAATTTTCTTAAACAGAATAATTAATAACTCTTCATTTGAATTGAATTTAAAAGATAAAACTAAAGATATAGTTTTTGATGATAATTCAGAAATTTTTAAATAATTACAAAAACTTATAAACAATAAAAAAACCAGCAGGATAAAAGGCTGGTTTTTTTTGTGTGTGTATATGTTTATGAATTAGGCTCTCGCCTAAGGTATGTGTGTGTAATAGATATTTAATTCTAATATAGAATAATATCTAATGATGTATAAAATTATAAATTAAATTTTATGAGTAAAAACTATCAAAAATAAGATAAATAATTAAAATGTTTTCTTAATATGGAAACCATCAAAAGATAATTCTTCTAAGGGTTCAATAAAGGTTATAACACAAAAAAGACAAGTGAAAGCTTTTTTTGTTATATTATTATTTTCAAGGGAATTCAAAATGAAAAAAAATGAATTAATTATTAAAGGTGCAAGAGAGAATAATCTTAAAAATATTGATTTAATTTTGCCAAAAAACAAGCTAATTGTTATAACGGGTTTATCTGGTTCTGGAAAATCTTCTTTAGCTTTTAATACAATATATGCAGAAGGACAAAGAAGATATCTTGAATCATTATCAAGTTATGTTAGACAATTCTTGGGAGGTAATCAAAAACCAGACGTTGATTCAATAGAGGGATTATCGCCAAGTATTGCCATTGATCAAAAAACAACTTCACATAATCCTAGATCTACTGTTGGTACTGTTACTGAAATATATGATTATTTGAGAGTTTTGTTTGCGAGAATTGGAACTCCTATATGTCCAAATAATCATGGACCCATAAAAACACAAACTCTTAAACAAATAGTGGATTTTATTTTCTCATTAGAAGAAAAATCTAAACTTCAATTATTATCACCCATTGTAAAACAAGAAAAAGGCAGTCATGTAGAGGTTCTTAATAAATTAAAAAGAGAAGGTTTTTTAAGATTAAGAATAAATGGTGAAATAAAAACACTAGACGAAGAAATAAAATTAGAAAAAAACAAGAAACACACTATTGAGGTTATAGTTGATAGAGTTGTTTTGCATTTAGATCAACAAACAAAATCAAGAATTAGTGATTCTGTTGAAACAACATTAAAAACATCAAACGGTGAAATAATAATTTTGAATGAAACAGAAGAATATTATTTTAATGAATCTTATTCATGTAATATTTGTAATTTTAGTATTCCAGAACTTGAACCAAGATTGTTTTCTTTCAATTCTCCAATGGGGGCTTGTGATGGATGTAGAGGGTTAGGATTTACATATGAACCAGACATTGAAAAAATGGTTCCATTCCCAAATTTAACAATAGATGGTGGAGCTATAGATTTTTTCAAA
Source organism: Ureaplasma rhincodontis (assembly GCF_057537535.1). Lineage (NCBI taxonomy): Bacteria > Bacillati > Mycoplasmatota > Mycoplasmoidales > Mycoplasmoidaceae > Ureaplasma > Ureaplasma rhincodontis. The sequence goes on along the minus strand of NZ_BAAKAX010000001.1, from coordinate 380,982 downwards.
AATACTGTTAATACAACAAATCTTGATTGACAAAAATATGGAACTCTAATAAAACATTATGATATTCCAACAGATATTCCATTTAAAGAACTTGACGAAAATCAAGTTCGTATATTAATGTATGGTTCAGAAGAGCCTATTGAAATTTTACTAGTATCTGATAGCGGAAGAAAATACGAACAAAAAGATTATGTTGAAGGTGTTTTGGAACTTATAAAAAGAAGACACGAAGAAACAACGTCAAAACACAATAGAGAATATTATTCAAAATATATTTCTGAAAAAACATGTAAAAAATGTAAGGGCGATAAACTAAATCTTTCTGCATTGAGTGCTCGTATTAATGAAGTAAATATTATTGAATTAATACGTAAAGACATTAAAGGAATATTGGATTTTTTCTTAGAGTTAAAACTAACTCCAGAACAAGAAAAAATTGCAAAACTTTCATTAAAAGAAATTATAGATAGATTAAGCTTCTTAATAAATGTTGGTCTTGATTATTTAACGTTGTTTAGAACAGCGGCCTCTTTATCTGGTGGTGAAGCACAAAGAATAAGATTGGCTACTCAAATAGGTTCTAAACTTACTGGTGTTTTATATGTTCTTGATGAACCTTCTATTGGTCTTCACCAAAAAGACAATAGAATGCTTATAGACACATTAAAAACTATGAGAGATTTGGGCAACACATTAATAGTGGTAGAACACGATGAAGAAACAATGTTGGAATCTGATTATATAGTTGATATAGGTCCTGGAGCTGGAAAAAATGGAGGTTACATTGTTTCAAAGGGTACGCCTCAAGAAATTATGGATGATGACAAATCTATAACAGGTCAATATTTATCTAAAAAAAGAAAAATAGAAACCCCTAAAGGAAGAAGATCTGGGAATGGTAAGAAGATAATCTTAAAAGGAGCATCAGAAAACAATTTAAAAAATGTAAACTTAACATTGCCTTTAGGTAAATTTGTAGTTGTTACTGGCGTTTCTGGTTCTGGAAAATCTACATTAATTTTAGATGTATTAGTTAAAGCGATTATTAAAAGTAATTTTAACGCTTTTGAAAAACCAGGAAAATACAAAGATTTAATTGGAGCAAATCATATTGATAAATTAGTACAGGTTTCACAAGAACCGATTGGTAGAACGCCAAGATCAAACCCAGCAACTTATGTTGGTTTATTTGATGATATAAGAGATGTGTTTGCTAGTGTTCCTGATGCGAAAGAAAAGGGATATTCAAAAGGAAGATTTAGTTTCAATGTAAAGGGTGGAAGATGTGAAAAATGTCAAGGCGATGGAATCATCAAGATTGATATGCATTTTCTTCCATCTGTAAATATTACATGTGAAGAGTGTAATGGAAGAAAATACAACGAAGAAACTTTAAACGTTAAATATAAATCAAAATCAATTTATGATGTTTTAAAAATGTCTATTGATGAAGCAACAGAATTTTTTAAAAACATTCCATCTATTCATAGAAAACTATATTTAATGCAAGAAGTTGGTCTTGGTTATTTAGAATTGGGTTCAACTTCTACTAGTTTATCGGGTGGTGAAGCTCAAAGAATAAAACTTGCTAAATTCTTACAGAGAAGACCAACCGGAAAAACTTTGTATGTTTTAGATGAGCCCACAACTGGTCTTCATTCTGAAGATGTTTCTAGACTTATTGGTGTGTTGAATAAGATAGTTGATAATGGAGATAGTGTGTTGGTAATTGAGCACAATCTTGATCTTATAAAGATGGCAGATCACATTATAGATATAGGCCCTAATGGTGGAGATAAAGGCGGACAAATCGTGGCTTCGGGAACACCAGAACAGGTCGCCATTAAATCAGAACAATCACATACAGGAAAATATTTAAAAAAAATTCTGTAAAATATCAATTTACTTATATAAAGTACTTTTATTTTTGATAATATTATTAATAATATGATATTTTAAAAAGGCCTAAGGAATAGCGAGTATTCTTTAAAATTAACAAGATGAGAAAAGTTGATGATTTAATAGACAAAATTTTGATAACAGAAGAAGAAATCAATAACGGAATTAACAAAGCTGCAGAATGAGTAAATACTAATTATTCAGACAAAAGACCAATACTTTTAGGAATCTTAAAAGGATGCATTCCTTTTTATGGTTCTTTGATACCTAAATTAAATATTAGATGTGAATTTGAGTTTATGGCCATAAGTAGTTTTAATGGAGAAACTTCAGCAACCTCTGAACCAATTATTACATTAGATATCAAACGAGATATTGTTGATAAAGAAATATTAATAATCGAAGATATTATTGATACAGCAAGATCACTTAAAAAGATAGTGGAGTATTTATATTCACGTGGTGCTAAAAATGTTAAAATATTAACATTGCTAGATAAAAAAGAAGGTCGTAAAGTCGAATTGAACGCTGAATATTCTTGCTTTGAAATTCCAAATGTATTTATAGTTGGATTTGGATTAGATTACAAAGAAGAATTAAGAAATCTTCCATTTATTGGAATTCTTAAAGAAAAAATATACACAAAAGAATAAGGTTATTATGAGTATTATTAAAAAAATTGCTTTTAATTTTTTTGAAAAAATAGAAGAAAAAAAATTAAATAAAGACAATGAGAAATCTAAATCTTTATCAGAACCAAACCAATCAAGTGAAGAAAAAGCAAAAGATAAAAAATCAGTTATTAAAAAATCAATTATTTGAGTAACCATAATTACTATAATTGGAATTATTATTGGTGTTTCTGTTTGAAGTTCAAATAGAAAAACATTTATTGAACTACCAAAAGAAGGAGTAACTCTAAAAATTGGTGGACAAGAAATTAATAAACAAATTCCATACAAAGTTACAGGCTCTCAACCTATAACTATTTCTTCTGGGAATTTAAACATTAATTTAACTCCAGAAAATTTATTAAAAGCTTATTTTGTCTCTTCTGGTTATGGAATGAAGGGTGCAGACATTTTTATTAAAAATGGAAACGCCTTGCCTTATAAAATAAAAATTAATTATGAAATTCCGTCAATTGAAAATAATACCTCAAATTATTCATTTAGATTTAATGGATATATTTTAACTGCTTCTATACCTGGTGTTAACAACACGACTCCTACTCCGCCACCAACTCCTAATAAACCAGTTGTTAAAGCCCCAACTGGAATTACTCCCCCAAATGGACAAGGAAATAATAATTCAGGAACACCTGAAAAACCAACTACTCCACCGGCTGATCAACAAAAACCAATTATTACAAATAGTCTTGCTAATTTTCTTGATCATCTTGCTGATGAGATTGATTTTGAACCAGCTGGTTTCAATTGATATGCACTTGTTAGTTCATTATTACCTATTATTACTTTGGTAATTACTATAACTTTAATTTTCTTCTTAACTAGAAAATCAATGGGTGCTGGAGCTAATTCTATATTTGGAATTGGTAAATCAACAGCAGAACCTACGAAAACAAAAGTTAAATTTTCTGATGTTGCTGGTATTTCTGAAGTTAAAAAAGAACTTATCGAAGTTGTTGATTTTATTAAAAGTCCACAAAAATATGAAGCAATGGGCGCTAGAAGTCCAAAAGGTGTAATTCTTTATGGTCCTCCTGGAACTGGTAAAACATTAATAGCCAAAGCGGTTGCTGGTGAGGCAGAATGTAATTTCTACCCAGTTTCTGGTTCATCGTTTGATGATATGCTAGTTGGTGTTGGTGCCAAAAGAGTTAAAGACTTATTTGCAAAAGCTAGAAAAAATGCACCTTCTATAATCTTTATTGATGAAATTGATTCAGTTGCAGCTAAACGTGGTAAAAACGATATAGTTGGCGGCGGTGGCGGTGCTGCTGATCAAACTATTAATCAATTATTAGCTGAAATGGATGGTTTTTCACCATCTGCCGGAGTTGTTGTTATAGCAGCCACTAACCACTTAGATGTGTTAGATGATGCTATTTTAAGACCCGGTAGATTTGATAGACATATTCAAGTCGTTCTTCCTGATATCTCAGAAAGAACTGCAATATTAAAAATTCATGCAAGAAATAAAAATGTTTCTAAAAAAGTTGATATGCTTGAAATTGCTAGAAGAACACCAGGATTTAGTGGTGCTCAATTAGAAAACGTTCTTAATGAAGCCGCTCTATTGGCTGTTAGAGAAGATAGAAAAGCAATTTCTATTAATGATCTTGATGAAGCTATTGATAGAACAATAGGTGGTCCTCAAAGAGAAGTTAGAGTTATGACTGATTTTGAAAAACAACAAATTGCTTATCATGAGGCTGGACACGCTATTGTTGGATTAACAACAGATAATTCTGATGTTGTTGAAAAAATTACAATAGTACCTAGAGGTAATGCTGCTGGTTATACACTAAATACTCCTAGAAAACAAGAAAAACAAGTTCAGACAAAATTAGAATTACTTGAAAATGTAAGAATGTTATTGGGTGGTAGAGCTGCAGAAGAAGTTATTTTTGGTAAAGATATGATTACCGCAGGTGCTTCAAACGATTTATATAAAGTATCAAATATTGTAAGAGCAATGGTTCTTCAATTTGGTATGGACGATAACATAGGATTAACACAATTTGTGCCCTCTGAAGGCCCAACACCACATTTAAAATTATTCAGTGAACAAACTGGAAATGAACTTGATGTAGCAATTGATAAAATCATTAAAGCAGAATATGCAAAAGCAAAAGAAGCTGTAAAGAATAATAGAAAAGAAATGGATCTTATTGTAGAAACATTGATTCTTCTTGAAACAATTGTTAAATCTCAAATTGATTACATTCATGAAAATATGAAACTTCCTGAGGAAGCTTTGATTCAAAAAGAAAAATTTGAAAAAATTAAAAAAAATAAAAAAGACGACAAAGAATCTAAAAAAGATTCTAAACCAAAACCTTCTACTAAATAATAAATACGAAAATAAATCGAGATATTTAAATCTCGATTTTTTTTAATAAGGAAAATCAATGATTAAATTAGAACTACTTAGAAAAGAATTGGATTTTTTAAAAGAAAATCTAAAAAAGAGAAAATTTGATTCTAAAATATTATCAAAAACTCTTGAAATAGATATTGAGTATAGAGAAAAATTAGCTCTTATTGAATCTTTGAATAATAAAAAAAATCAAATATCAAAAGAAATTGCTATTTATTTTAAAGAAAAAAACACTTCAAAAGCCGAGAAATCTCAAAAAGAAGTTTTAGAAATTAAAAAAACTCTTGAAAAATATAAAAAAGAACTTTTAGTAATAGAAACAAAATTAAATAACAGTTTGTTAAATATACCTAATATATTGCAAAATGATGTTGTTTATGGAGAATCTGAAAAAGACAATGTAGAAATTTCAAAATTTTCTTCTCCAACTAAATTTAATTTTGAACCTAAATCTCATTGGGATTTATCAAAAGAAAAAGATATCATTGATTTTGAAAATGCAACGAAAATTGCTGGTTCTAGATTTGTTATTTACAAAAAAGATGGTGCCAAGTTGTTTAGAGCATTACAACAATATACATTAGATATTAATATTGAATCCGGATTTGAGGAATTAATGGTTCCTGTTATAGTTAATAAAAATTCATTATTGGGTTCAGGACAATTGCCTAAATTTGAGGAAGATTTATTTTCACTAGAAAACGATTTTTATTTATCTCCAACTGGAGAGGTTCAATTACTTAATATTTATAATAATGAAATTATAAAAGAATCAGATCTTCCATTAATGTATACTACTAATACACCTTGTTTTAGAAGTGAGGCGGGATCTGCGGGTAGAGATACAAAAGGCGTTATTAGACAACACCAATTTTGAAAATCAGAGCTTGTTGTATTTTCAACTCCTGAAAATTCTGAAGCTATGCATGAAAAAATAGTTAAAACTGCAGAATCTGTTTTAGAGAATTTGAATTTGCCTTATAGAAAAATTTTGTTATGTTCAACAGATACTGGATTCACAAGTTCTAAAACATATGACTTAGAAGTTTGATTACCTTCATACAATGATTACAAAGAAATATCTTCATGTTCTAATTGTCTTGATTTTCAAGCAAATAGAGCAAAAATAAGATATAGAAAATCAGAAGACAATAAAACAGAAAATTTACATACACTTAATGGTAGTTCATTAGCTATTGACAGATTATGAGCAGCTGTTGTAGAAAATTATCAAAATGAAGACGGAACTATTTCAATTCCCAAACCACTGGTTAAATATATGAACAAGGAAAAAATTTAATGAAAAAAGGAATATTTTTAACTTTAGAAGGAATTGATGGTTCTGGCAAAACAAGTGTTTTAAAGCGTGTTGTGAAATTACTTGAAGAAAATGAAATTATTAAATCAAGATTCAGTCGTATTTTCATTACAAGAGAGCCTGGTGGTGATAACAACAAGTTGGCAGAAGAAATAAGAAACATTCTGTTAAATAGAAGAGATTTAGAAATGGATATTGAAACAGAAGCTTGTTTATTTGCTTCTTCAAGAATTGTTCATGTTAATAAAACTATAATTCCTGCAATTGAAGATAATTGTTTAGTTATTAGTGATAGATATGTAGATTCTTCTATTGTTTATCAAGCAATAACAAACAATAGGGATGAGAAGCAAATAATAGATGTTAATTGTTTTTCTATAAACAAACTAATGCCAAAAAAAACATACTTATTTGATATAGATCCAAAAATTGCTTATTCTAGAACCAAAAATGAAAATAGAGAGCAAAACAGATTAGATGAAAAAGAATTAGAATTTTATAATAAAGCAAGGAATGGTTACCTAAAATTAGCTAACGAAAATAAAGATAGATTTGTTTTAATTGATGCTTCATTAGATTATGATTCAGTTGTTGAAATTTTAACTAAAAAAATCTTAGAAAGTATTTAATATGATTGATAGTTTTATTAAAAATATTAAAAAACCAATTCATGCAATATTAGTTGAAAATAGTAAGTGTTCTGATTTTGATAATTTCTTAAATAAATATATAAAAAAAATAGTTTCTTTAGATCCTAATTACAATTTAGAAATTTTAGAAAACAAATTGGATAATAATTCTTTTGAAAATTTAATAAACATAAATACAGAAGAAGAAATGATTAAGAAAGATGATATTTTGAAAATTCAAAATATTGTTAAAACAACAAATTATGAAAACACTTTCTTATTTGTTGTTCTTAATTCATTTGAAAAATCAAATAAACAAGCATTCAATAGCTTTTTAAAAACACTTGAAGAACCAAATCAAAATATTTGTTTTATTTTAAGAACAAATAACATTAATAAAATAGCTCCAACAATCAAGAGTAGATGTGAAAAAATAACTCTTAATACTAATTATGAAATAGCAAACGTTAAATCAAAAGAATTTAATGTTAATCTAGATTCAATTCTTGAATCCTTTGATGATGTGTCTAAATTGAAAATGTTTAATGATTCAGACTCTATATATTTTGAAATAAGGAAATGAGTAAATAAAATAATAGAATTAAATTTTAAAAATTCTAAGGAATTACTTGAAATTTTAAAATCATGAAATTATACTCAAATTTCATTTGCTATTAATTTATTAAAAACCAAAGTTAAATTGGAACAAGCTAGTGAATTAATTAAATTGAATGAGAACTTAAATTTGAATCCTATCAAAACTACAATATTTTTTGAAATTTTAAAAATACTAGGAGTTTAATATGAAAACCATTTGTGCTTTATCTACAGCTAGATTGAATGCTGCTATACATGTAATTAGAATCTCAGGATCTGATGCTTTTAAAATAATTAATAAAGTATTAAAAAAAGAAGTTAATGAAGAAGGTTTTACTATTCAAAGAAACATCATCGTCGATAATGAAGAAATTATTGATGATGTTCTTTTGAATGTTTTTGTTGCGCCTCGTTCTTATACTGGAGAGAATACGGTAGAAATTAATTGTCATGGTGGTGTTGTAATTGCTGACAGAATAATTTCTTTATTAGTTAAATCAGGATGTGAGTTAGCACAAAGGGGAGAATATACACAAAGAGCTTTATTAAACAAAAAATTAGATTTTACACAAGTAGAAGCAATAAATAATTTAGTAAATGCTGAAAATAAATATGCTGCCAAAGGTGCAATTGGAGCTTTGACTGGTGGGCTTCATAAAACCTTAAATTCTATTCAACAAAAATTATTTATGCTTTTAGGTCAAATTGAAGTTAATATTGATTATCCCGAATTTGATGATGTTCCACAAATCGATGATAAGCAAGCTATTAAAATATGCAACCAAGTATTAACAGAAATTTCTTTATTGGTTAATAGATCAAAAAGTTTTTTGCCTATTAGTCAAGGAATTAAGGTTGCGATAGTTGGCAAACCAAATGTAGGGAAGTCAACATTGTTAAATCTTTTATCAAGAGAAGAAAAAGCGATAGTTAGCGATGTTCCGGGAACAACAAGAGACGTCGTTGAGTCTCTTATAAATTTAGACGGGATTACATTAAAACTTTTAGATACTGCTGGAATTAGAAATACAAATGATTTAATAGAAAAAGAAGGAATTAAAAAATCTTTCTCTTCAATTGATAAATCAGATTTAATTTTGTATTTAAAAGAAAATGATGACAAAGAAGATTTATTAACTCATATTAAAAATAAACCTATTATCAAAATAATTACTAAAAAAGATTTAATAACTTCTAAACTAATTAAAGATGAAATATACATATCTTCAAAGAATGAAGATATAGATTCTTTGATAAAATCTATTAAAGATATATTTCTACATAAAGATTTTGAAGATGCTAACTTAGAAGTTTTACAATCACAAAGACAAATTGATGTTCTTGAATTTATAAAATCAAAAATTACTAATATTATTGAAGAACTTAAAAATCAAATTCCTTTAGATTTAATAGCACAAGATTTAGAAGAAGCAAACTTTAAAATGAATGAACTATTAGGTAAGGGAACAGAATATGATTTTTTAGACGACTTGTTTAAAAATTTCTGTGTAGGTAAATAAATGAAAGCGTTTTATGTTCATACTCACACAAATTCAAATGAACTTATAGAAGAGTTTGAAAATATTTATAATGAATCACAAAAACTAAATCTTTGATTCAATATTGTTGGTTGTACTTTGGAAGATTCAAAAACAGCCAGTAAGCAAGTATTGGACAAAAAAAACATTTTTGCTACTGTAGGTATTCATCCTACAAACTGTAATAATTTAGATAATATTGATTTTGAAATAAAAGAATTAGAGAAACTAATATTATCTAATAAAAAAATAGTTGCAATAGGCGAAGTTGGACTTGATTACTATTATGAAGACACTAATAAAGAAAATCAAAAGATTTGCTTTATTAAACAAATAGAATTAGCTATTAAATATGATTTAAGTTTAATGTGTCATATTAGAGAAGCTCATGAAGATGCTATTGAAATATTAAAACAATATAAAGATAAGCTAAATATAATTATTCATTGTTTTAGTGCAAACACTAAAGTGATGAAACAATACACCTCTTTAGGATGTTATATATCCATACCAGGAATTGTTACTTTTAAGAACGCTCATGAATCTAGAGAAATGTTAAAAGAATTAAATTTAAATAGAATCTTATTTGAAACTGATGCTCCTTATTTAGCGCCAGTTCCATTTAGAGGTAAGATGAATAAACCTTATTATGTTTTAAATACAATAGAATTTGTAGCTAATCATTTAAACATAGATGAAAACAAATTAAAAGAAATTTCTTTTAATAATTCTTTAAAAGCTTTGAATATTAAGGAATAAGATGCCATTAATTAATTGCAAAGAAATATACGACAAAAAAATTGTTGAACTTAAAAATAAGTTTGACACTTTAAGCGTTAAAAAAGATTTTTATTGTTTCTTAATAAAAGATGAAAAAACAAATGAATACGACAGGGCTTCAGAAATATATATTAAATACAAAAAAGAAACTTCCAAAGAGATTGGTATTAATTTAATAGAAAAGAAAATGAATTCTAAAGAATTTCATGATTTTCTAAGTAATTTAAATAAACCAACATTGGCTATTTTACAACTTCCAGCAAGCAACAAAGATATTCAAATTTTTGAACAAAAGAAAAAAGAGGGATTAATTTTTGATCCTGATTTTATGCAAGAAGAAGTTTATTTAAATATTGTTAAAGGTGATATTTCTAAAATTCCACCAACTCCAAGGGCGGTTTTAGAAATATTAAATTTACATTTTGATAATCTTGAATCAAAAAAAATAGCAATTGTTGGTGCTAGATCAAAAACTGTTGGAAAATATTTATCTATAATTCTTCTTCATAAAAATGCAACTGTCTCTCTTTATCATTCAAAGTCTGTTATTAACAAAAAAGAATTTCAACAATATGATTGTGTTATTTCATCTGTAGGAAAAGCAGAACATATAAAACTTGAAAATCTATCAAATCAACCTCAATTGTTAATAGATATTGGAATTTCTAGAATTAATAATAAAATAATAGGAGACTTTCAATATGAATCTAGAGACATACACACCACAACACCATATGTTAAAGGTGTTGGTTTATTAACTAGATATTACATATTTGAAAATATTTATAATATTTTAAAAGAAAGTAAAAACTAAATTTTATGAAAAAAAATTTTAATATTAAAAAAATTCTGACAATTAAAAATTTGTTTATATTTTTAATAGTTACTAATTTTTTAATGACAATTTGGGGTTTTATATTCTATGTTCTAACAGATTATAGTGCCTCAGTATTGTTTGATGCTTTATATACAGGGGTGATGGCCATTTCTAGTTTAATCATCTTTATATTAAAGTATGTGTGAAAACCAAAATTAAAAAATTATCCAATGGGAGCTTTAAAAGCAGAAAATTTATTTTCTCTTTTAAAAACATTCTTATTGATTCTTGTATCGCTTTATTTCTTATATGAAGCTTGCGCTGATATATACCACACATCTAAAATAATACCCACTGACTTTAAACCAAGTGAAATTAAAAATTACAAAATATATTTGATTTATAGTTCTATATTAATAGTGTTCTGTTTATTAAATGCTGTATTACTTCATTTGGCAGCTAAAAAGAATAATGATTCTATTATTTTTACTACTGAAAGAAATGGGGCATTAATGGATATGGGTGTTTCATTTGCTATTGGATTTGCTGTTGTATTGGTTCAATTATTTCATCCAACAGAAGATTTATTGAAATTACAATATCAAGTCTATATTTCTAAAGCAATACTTATAGCAATTATTATTGCAATACTTCCTGGAATGTTTAAAGCAATAATTCAAAACGTAAACGCTCTAATGTTAAGAAAAACTGATGACATTATAGAAAAGGAAAAAGCTATATTTGCTTTATTATCAGATGAATTTGAAAGAGTACATGTTTTCAAATTTTCAGCCGGACACAGAGTTGTGCTTATGCTTAATGATGATAAACTTGATCAATTCACTGAAGAAGATAGAGAAGCGGTAAATGAAATAATTAGAATGAATTTCCAAGGACAAGTTAACATTCAATATTCTATTAATTTTGATTAATTAAAAAACCAGCAATAGCTGGTTTTTGTTATTCTTCATTAATTTTTATAATAATATCTCTAAGTTCAGCCGCCTTTTCATAATCTCTCTGATCAGCCGCCGCAAGCATTTGTTTTTTGAAAGATTCAAGAATCTTACTTCTTTCTTCTTTTTCATCTTTAGTTTTGAATTTGCTTAATAAACTGTTTTCATCATAACCCTTAACATCATCTTTGATTGATTTAATAATTGTTTTAGGAACAATGTTGTATTTTTTGTTATGCTCTTCTTGTATTTTTCTTCTATTGTTTGTTTCTTTAATAGCAGAATTCATAGAATCAGTTATTTCATCTGCATACATTATTACTCTACCGTTTATGTTTCTAGCAGCTCTACCAATTATCTGTATTAAAGATTTGTCGTTTCTGAAAAATCCAGGCTTGTCTGCATCGAAAATAGAAACAAGACTAACTTCTGGAATGTCTAATCCTTCTCTTAAAAGATTAATACCTATAATTCCTTCATATTTATCTTTTCTCAAGTCATTAAGTAATTTTGCTCTCTCTAATGTTTTTAATTCATTATGTAGATAAGGAACTTCAAAACCCCTTTCTTTTAATTTTTCACTTAATAACTCTGCTGATTTTATAGTTAAAACTGTAATAAAAGTTTTTTCATTATTTTTTCTTTGAATATTTAATTCTTTTATAAGATTTTCAAATTGATCTTCTTTAGGTCTTATTTCTATTTTTGGATCAAGTAAACCGGTGGGTCTAACTATTTGTCTAGTTACATAATTATCTGAATAATCAATTTCCCAATCATTAGGAGTTGCAGAAATAAAAATTGAAAACTTAATTTTAGATAAGAACTCATCATAATTTAATGGTCTATTATCTAAAGCACTTGGTAATCTAAAACCATAGTTTACTAGTGTTTCTTTTCTAGATCTATCTGTGTTGTACATTCCTCTAACTTGTGGAAGGGTCATATGTGATTCATCAACTACTAATAATCAATCATCAGGATTGTTAAAGAAATCAAAAATAGTAAAAGGTGTACTTCCGGTTGGTCTTTGTTCTAAATGTTTTGAATAGTTTTCAATTCCTGCACAAAAACCAAATTCTCTTAAAGATTCCAAATCTTGTCTTGTTCTTTCTGATATTCTGTGACTTTCTAATAATTTATTTTGTTTATTGAAATAAATTATTCTCTCTTCCAATTCTTCTTGAATATCAACAAGGGCTTTTTTAAATCTTTCTTGTCCAACAATATATTCATTGGCAGTAGTTATGCTAAATTCATTTAATTCCTTTATTTTTGTTTGATTAATAGAATCAATTGTTGTAATCGATTCTATTTCATCTCCAAAAAAACTTATTCTAATGAAATAATTATCATCATAACCAACAGAAATATCTAAAACATCTCCTTTTGATCTGAAAGTACCAGGAGTAAGTTCTGTGTCGTTTCTTTTATAATTAAGTTTAACTAAACTTAATCTTAAATTTTTAATATTAATAATTTGATTTTTGGTTATTAACATTCTAGAGTCATTAAAATCTTGTTTTGAAACAGATGCATAAATAGCAGCAACTGAAGCTATTACAATTACATCATTTCTATCTGCTAATGAATTAAGAGTAGAAAGTCTTAACATTTCTATTTCTTTATTTGTCATCGATGTTTTTTCAATGTACATATCGCTTTTTGGTATGTATGCTTCTGGTTGATAATAATCAAAATATGAAACAAAATATTCAACTTTATTGTTTGGAAACATTTCTTTTACTTCCATATACAATTGAGCAGCTAATGTTTTGTTGTGAACCAATATTAATGTTTTTTTATTCGTTTTTTCAATTACGTTTGCTATTGTGAATGTTTTTCCAGTACCAGTAGCTCCAAGAAGAACTTGTGATTTGATTCCGTTGTTAATATTATTAACAAGTTCTTCTATTGCTTTTGGTTGATCTCCTGATGGTTTCATATCTGTTTCGAGTTTAAATTTATTTATAATTGAATTTTTCATTATTAAATTAATATTTCTTCTGTCATGTTCTTTATTTAAATAATAACATTTAGAAAATTTAATGTTGTTAAGAATGTTGTATAAAAAAGAGATGAATTAAGATTTCATCTCTTTGTTTGAAGTTATTTTGATTTTGTTTTCATTTATATTGTTATTTTTAAGTATTTTGACAAAACCAATTATGAATCTGATTAAAACATATAAAATTGCAGAACCTGCGACTATTGTAAATATGTAAGAAACAATTACAAATGTTTTAGAAATATCAAACAATATATTTACTTGGTTTGAAATATAAAGTTGATGAAAGTATTGAGCAACATATAACATAGAAGTTGCACCAATACATAATGGGAATGTTATTGCTGCAAAACCAAAATTAAATTTAGTTTTAAAAACTTTAGCAAGGGTCATAAACATAAATAAAGAAAATGTAAATGAAATCGCTGTTAATAGTATTATCATAGCAGTAATAAAACTGCTTGGATATTCTATTGCTTGATTATTTCAAAGACTTTCAACAGAAAAACTTTGACAAAACCCAGCAAGTAATAAGTTGGCCGGGGCAAACAATATCATCGAAGAAGCCATTTCACCATCTTTAATTCTTGTTTTGAAAATAGAAGAATAAAACAATGGCAATGTAGCTATTATGAATGTTATAAAACTTATAAATCATATTATTTGAAAAAATGCAGAAGGCAATATGTTTTGATTAAATCTTGAAGCAAAAGTGCATGATGTTACTATGCCAACGGTTGGTACAAGTCAAGAACCATAAACAGGATCTCTATTTCAGTTGTAATTCTTTATTAAATACTTAAAAAACATGACTATAGTAAAGAAGTGTCCTATTATAGAAATGAGCATTATTATAGTTCCTGCAACTTGAAAACCATTAATTGAATTTTTTGGACCTCAACCAGCTATAAAACCAGAAAGACACATAAGTGCCATAAATGTTGTTGGTCAAACAGAAACAGATAATGGTTTATTGAATTCATTTCTTACAACATTTTTATGATTTATGACTTTTAATAATATTAAAGATAATAATGAGCAACTTATTAGAATGAAAATTATAGATGCTCATCATTGATTTGCAACACCTATATTATTAACTACTGAATAAACAGGACCACCCATTTTGTTAAAAAATGTATCACCAAAGTGAAGGTGATTATCAATTAAACTACCAAAAGAAGCTAGTCCTAATGCTAGACCACCAGTTGCTGGCGGAACTTGTTTTAGAAAATTTATAAAATTATTATTTTTCATTAATTATCATTTCTTAATTTAATAAACTGATTAATTATATGAAAATTAAATTCATAATTATCTCTTAATTTGCAGAATGTTCATTTTACATATATAATACAAGAGTATTAATTAAAATACAAAATTTCAATAAATTATAAAAAAATAGAAAGGAAGGTACTATGGTAATTGGTTCTCAGGCTCATCAAGAGCTTTTAACCGGAACGGCCGCTTTGGCTCATATTAGTGTTTCAAACACTGTTATGTTAGCAATTGCTACTGCTTTAGTTTTCTTTATGATTCCTGGTCTTGCATTTTTTTATGCTGGATTAGTTCGTAAGAAAAATGCTAATACTATGATTATGCAAACAATGGCTTCAATTTCAATTGGTGTTATATTATGAATATTCATAGGTTTTGGTTTGTCATTCGGGCCATCAGTTGGTAATGGATTCATTGGTGATTTTACTCAATATTCAATGTTTAAACATTTGATTTTCCAAAGCAATGATGGTTTTAAAAATTTAGGTTTAGTAGTTAACACAACTTTGGCTAATGGTGTTCCATTCATATTATTCTTCTTGTTCCAAATGGCTTTTGCTGCAATTACTCCAGCATTAGTTGTTGGAGCATATGCTGATAGAATTAAATGAAAAGGTGTAATTATTTACACAATAGTTTTCTCTATCTTTATTTATTATCCAGCTGCTCACTGAATTTGAGGTGGCGGATGATTAGCTAAACTTGGAAATATAGACTGAGCTGGTGGTACAGTAATTCATGCTACATGTGGTGCTGGTGCAATTGGTGCAGTTCTAAATTCAAGACATAGAACAATTATGAAAAAAGAATCATTAAGACCACACTCAATTCCATTAGTGGCTATTGGTGGTGCTATATTATTCTTTGGTTGATTTGGTTTCAACACAGGTGGTGCAACTTATATGCCTACTACTTACGGAGATCCATCAGCGGATATTAAAGCCGTTGAAACATTCTTCTTAAATGTCGGAATGTCTTCATTTGTTAATACTTTAATTGGTATGGCAATGGGAATGGGAACGTGAATGGTATTTGATGCTATCTTTAGAAAGAAACCATCTCTTATTAGCATGCTAACTGGTGCTATTGCTGGTCTGGCCACAATAACACCTGCAGCAGGTTTTGTTCCAATATGATCTTCAGTAGTAATTGGAATCGTTGGTGCAATTATTTGTTACTGAATGGGTAAATTCAACGAAGGTGTCGAAGTTGGAGACGCTCTTGAAGTATGACCTATTCATGGTATTGGTGGAATTGTAGGGGGATTATTGTTAGGAGCATTTGCTTCTTCAGATGTTAACTCTTCAATTTCAGGATTAGTAGCTTCAGGTTATCTTGGTTCTGGAAAAGTATTCGGAGTTAACTTATTAGGTATCTTGGTAATATCACTATTAACATTTGTTATTACATATGTAACATTCTGATTAATGAAAATATCTACAAAAGATATTAAACAATGAAAATGAGATGATGCTAAAAAAGGTAACATTAAAATTAGTGTTAAATCTAACTCATATTACGTAAGTAAAGAAGAACAAATTATTGGTCTTGACGTAGCTTTATCAGACGAACCAGCATATTGCGACGGTGTTGAACCTGATACAAAAAACGGAGATGATATCTTAGAAGAACACAATCCTACTTTCAAAGACTTCATGAAAGAAGTTAAAGAAGACTTTGAAAAAGCAGTTCCAAAAAGAAAATAATAAATTGTATAATAAATAAAACTACAATGTAGTTTTATTTTTTTTATTAAAAGGGTGTTTATGAATAAAGAAATACACATAAAAGCAAAAGCAGAATCATCAAAAGGAACTATTCTTTTTTGTCATGGATTTGCATCATCAACAGAAATATTTCTAGATTTTTATAAGAAACATTTGTCAGATTATGATTTATATTCAGTTGAATTACCTTATATGGGAATTAATAACGATAAATTATCTAATAATATTTCAATTAAAAGTTATGCAGAATATGTCTGTGATTTCATTGAAAGAAAAGAACTTAAAAAAATTATATTGATAGGTCATAGTTTAGGAGGCGCAATTGTTAATGCTATTTGCAACTTAAAACCTAATTATATTAGAACTTCAATTATGATATCTTCACACAATAGTGTGTTTTCAACAAACATTATTAATACATTGAGATTAGTTACTTATAAAGATATGGATGATATAAAAGATCTTCAAAAATATATTTATCATGATCCTAAAAAAGTATTGGGTGATAAATATGACGAAGAAATGGATAAAATTTTTAATCATCTTATGACTTATAAAAAACAATTCAAAAAAATATACTGAAAACTTGCTCATCCATTAAATTTTGGTGATGCTAGAAAATTTGAAGTAGGAAATCCAATAAATTCGTTATGAATATTTCCTACTAAAGATCTTTTAATAGATCCAAAAGCATCTTCTGAACATATTAAAAAAATGAACAGCAGATTTACTGTTAGTTTATTAGAAAATTCTGGTCATGTTCCAATGCATGAAAATCCAAAAGAATTATCTAATCAAATAAATAAATGATTAGAAACACATTAATTTAATATAATTATTAAGTTTTAATAAACAATATAAAAAAATTCAAAAGAAAGAGGTATTCCATACTATGGAAAATTCGACTAACAATAAAAAAGTTGAAGCAGTTAATAATACTGTAAATGCTACTAATAGTCCTAAAAAACTATCGCCTGCTGATTCAATTCAGAATAAAGTCAATGCTAATTCAATTTTAAAAAAACAAAAACTTCTAATTTCAGGTTCTGTAATTACGCAAGTTGGTACTCATATAGGGGTTAAACCTGAAAAATGAAATCCTAAAATGAAACCTTATATTTATGCTAAACGTTCAAATAATCATGTTATTAATCTAGTTAAAACATTAGAACTTTTACATGAAGCATATGATTTTGTAAAACAAATTGCTAACGATGGCGGAAAAATACTGATTGTTGGTACAAATGGAAAAATGATTAAAGACTTAATCAAAGATGAAGCAAGAAGGGGAGACACATTCCACATAACACAACGTTGATTGGGTGGAACTCTAACTAACTTTAAAAACATTTCTAAATCAATTAAAAAACTTAATGATAATATAAACCTTAAAAAAACAGGTGCTATTGAAAAATATACTAAAAAAGAACAATTAATGATTACAAGAGAAACTGAAAAACTTATGAAGTTTTATGGTGGTATTCGTACAATGCGTAAAATGCCTCAATTATTAATTGTTATAGATCCAAACATTGATAGAAATGCAATTTTAGAAGCAAAAAAATTAAACATTCCAGTTATTGCTTTTGCTAATACAAATGCTGATCCAGATAATATTGATTATGTAATTCCAATGAACAACCATTCAATAAGATCTATTACTTTAATTCTTGGTGTTCTAGTAGATGCTGTTGCTGAAACTAAAAAAGAAGCTCCTAAATTTGTTGGTAAAACTGATGAAGAAATTGAATCATTATTACCAGAAATTCAAAGAAGACAATATAACAGAGTTTTTGTTAAACATAACAACTTTAGAAATAACAACAACTTCCACAAACCAAAAACAAACCAAAAATAATATCAAAAGTAATAATCAAGCGATTATTACTTTTTTTAAAAATATAAACAGGAAAAATTATGAATAAATTTTTAAAAGAACTTGAATGAAGAGGGGTTCTAAATAATATTACTAACAAAGATAAATTTGAAGAAGCAACAAAATCTAATAAATTTGCTTATGTCGGTTTTGATCCAAGCGCCGATAGTCTACACTTGGGTAATTATGTCATGATTCAAATGCTTAATAGACTTAAATCATTTGGAATCAAACCATATGCTTTAGTTGGTGGAGCAACAGGTATGATTGGCGATCCTAGCGGTAAGAGTTCTGAAAGAAATTTGCTAAATCCAGAGATTGTAAATCACAATGTGCAATCTATTTCTAATCAACTTATTAAATACGCAAATGTTGAAATTCTTAATAACAACGATATTTATAAAGAGCAAACTTTGTTTGATTTTTTAAGAACATCTGGAAAGTTAATAAATATAAATTACATGTTAGAAAAAGAATCTATTAAAACAAGATTAGAAACGGGAATTAGCTTTACAGAATTTGCTTATACTTTAATTCAAGGAAATGATTTTTTAGAATTTTATAAAAACAAAAACATTGCAATTCAATTAGGTGGTAGTGATCAATGAGGCAACATCACTACTGGTATTGAAATGATAAGAAAAGAAATAGGCGAAGATAATTTAGCTTGTGGTTTAACTATCAATTTATTAACAAAAAGCGATGGTAAAAAATTTGGTAAATCAGAAAAAGGTGCAATCTTCTTAGATGAAAACAAAACTTCAGTATATGAAATGTACCAATTCTTAATTAATCAAAATGATAATGATGTTATTAAATTATTAAAATACTTAACATTTCTTACTGAAGAACAAATTACTTCTCTTGAAAAGGACATGAAAGAAAATCCTAAAAATAAATTATGTCAAAAAGAATTAGCAAAAGAAATAGTAACTAATATTCATGGCGAAGAAAAATATTTAAATGCTATTAAAATATCTGAATTATTATTTAAAGATCAAATTAAAGAATTAACTAAAGAAGAATTTATATCAGCTTTTAAATCTCATGAAAAAATACAACTTAAAGAAATCAAACACTCTTTAATTGATTTGTTAATGGAATCTAATATATTCGATTCAAGAAAAAAAGCAAGAGAGTCAATTAATCAAAATGCAATTAAAATAAATTCAGAATCAATGACTTCTGAAACTATTGAAATAAATAAAAAACATTTATTGCATAATAAATTTTTGGTAATCAAAAAAGGCAAAAAACATTATTTTGTAATTGAATTGATTTAAATAAAAAAACATTCCTTAAAAGAATGTTTTTTTTATTTATTAGATTCTATAAGTATTGAAAATGTATCAAGCCCAACATGAGATACAACACATTCAGGCAATAATGAGTTAACATATTCAAAATCTTTTCCAATGTAATCTTTAATGGCGTTATAAACAAGATCATTTAAATTTTCTTCATTTATATCATTCATGAAACTAATTCTCTTGATGCCATTCTTTTTGAAGTTAATTTCTTTGTCTATGGCAATAATTGCTTTTTCAATAGCTTTGTCAAGTTTAACATCTTTATCAACTAAATTTAAACCACCATCAAATTTAACTACAAATTTAAGTTTTAATGTTTTTGCTATTAAACCCTTGAAACCTTTTATTCTTCCACCGCTTATTAAATGTTTAGGGTTTGAAATAATAACAGCTCCGCAGATTTTCTTTTGTCTAGAAGACACGGCACTATTTATTGCTTTTTCAGTTGTTTTTATTTTGTTGTTTTTAATTAAATCTTCAAGTTCTTCTTGTGTTCAATTTCCACTTATTCCGACACTTAACGAGTCAACAATAATAAGATTTTCATTATTAAGTTCTTTTTTAATTGCTATTAAACTGTTATGAAAGCCAGTAAGCTTTTTTGATAAAGATATAACGATAACTTTATCATGGCTTTCTAAGGCTTCTTTAAGTTCTTCCAATACAACACCATAAATTGGTTGTTCTGTTTTGATTGAAAGACCATTTTCTAAAATATCAAATATTTTCTTTCTATCTATATTTATATTTGAAAAATAGTGATCAATGTTTCCTTCTTCATCTTCAACATTAAGTCCTATTTTGAATAAGCCCGTTTCTTTTGTTCTATATGGCTCAAAACTAGAACCATCATCTAAATAAAATTTTATTTTTTCCATTATTACCTCTTGAATGATAGAGTAAATATTAATTATACAAATTATTAACAATATATATAATAATAACAATATAATAAAAGCATGATTAGTTTTTATACAAATAATAATTTGTTAATTAATGTAAAAAACAAAAAACCAAACAAAATAATTGAAGATTCTTCTTTCTCAATTTTATATTTAGATGAAGAATTAATAGGATTGAATTTATTCAATCTCACCGAATTCAATCTTAAAAAAGGAATTGTTTATTTAACAAAAGAATTAATTAACAAAATTAAAAAAATAACAGATATTGATTTATCTAAATATCCACAAAATAATTTTGTTGTTGCAAAAATAATTGAATGTGAAAAAATAAAAGAAACTCATTTATCAAAATGTTTAGTTGAAATTGATAATAAAGAAATGGTGCAAATAATTTGTGGAGCATCTAATGCAAGAAAAGATTTAATTACAGTTTGTGCTAAGGTTGGTTCTATAATGCCAAGCGGAACAGAAATTAAATCTGGCAAGTTAATGAATAATGATTCTAATGGAATGTTATGCAGTTATAAAGAATTAAATATTCAACAAGAAAATTTAGGTATTATCGAATTAAATAGTGACTCAAAAATTGGTCAAATTTTTGAAACTATGTACACTAATTTGAAATAAAAGGTTTTTTTACATTAAAACACTTTATAATATATTAGTTTAAAAAATTAGAAAATTTTAGAAAAGGATTTTAATATGAAAAGTATACATCCAAATATGGATAATTGCACATATACATGTGCTTCATGTAAAGCAACTTTTGAAATTCTATCTTCAAAACCAGGAAGTGTTTCAATTGATGTTTGTTCACTATGTCACCCATTTTATATTGGTAAGAGCAATGGTGTATCATTACGTGGTCGTGCCGAAAAATTAGCTTCAAAATTTGAAGCTGGTAAACAAAATACAAAAAACAAACCAACTACAAAAACAAAAGAAAAAGCACCTAAAACAACTAAAGTTGTTAAAGGATTTGAATCTTTATAGTTTTCTAATTTTTAAGGTCATAAAAAGCATTAGGAAACTAATGCTTTTTAAATACAAAGGAATGTATTATGGAGTATAACAAGAAATTATTTGAAGCTGTTAAAAAAATATCTGAAAAGCATTTAGAGTTAAGTAAAACTCTAGAAACTATTTCTGATGACATCAACAAGATAAGAGAAATCAATATTCAACTTAAGCAAACAACTAAAGTTTATGATCAATTTCTTATTTATAAATCATTAATAGATGAAGGTATTAATTCAGAAGAATTGTTGAAAACTGAATCTGATCAAGAAATGATTAATTTAGTTCAAATGGAATTTGACGAATGTAAAACAAAAATTCCTGAATTAGAACATGAAATAAAATTGCTTTTATTACCACATGATCCAAATGACGAAAAAAATGTAATCATTGAAATGAGACCTGCAGCAGGTGGTGATGAATCAGCCATATTTTTAGGTGACTTATTTGATACTTACAAAAGATATATAGATTCAAAAAATTGAAAATTAAAAATATTAGATATGGATTCACAACCACATGGATTTAGTTTTATTTCATTTTCTGTTTCTGGCGATAGCGTTTATAGTAAATTAAAATTTGAATCTGGTGTTCATAGAGTTCAAAGAGTTCCAGCAACAGAATCAAAAGGTAGAGTTCACACTTCTACTATAACTGTTGCTGTTCTTCCTGAACAAGATGATATTGAAATCACTATTAATCCCGCTGATTTAAGAATTGATACATATAGAGCTTCAGGAGCTGGTGGACAACATGTTAATAGGACAGAGTCTGCTGTCAGAATTACTCATTTGCCGACTGGAGTTGTTGCTGCTTGTCAAGAAGGTAAATCACAAATCGAAAATAGAGAAACGGCTATGAAGATGTTGCGTTCTAAAATTTGAGATTTAGAAGAATCTAAAAAACACGCGGAACTTTCAAGTTTAAGAAAAGGACAAATTGGTAGAGGTGATAGATCTGAGAAAATTAGAACTTACAATTATCCTCAAAATAGAATAACTGATCATAGAATCAATTTGACTTTAAATAAACTAGAACATATAATGATGGGAAGTTTAGATGAAATCATAGATATGCTAATAAGTGAAGAACAAGCAGAATTAATGTTAGATTTAAAAATATAATGAAAAATCAAGAACTATTATTTAAACTAGAAACTATATTTGAAAAAGAAAAATTAGACAAATCATATTTGTTTGATTTTCTTTTTTTTCATTTGCCAAATTATCAATCAAAAGAAGATTTTATTATTAATAGAAATAAAGAAATTTCTTCTGAAAAAGAAATTTTAATATTTAAAGAGATTAACAAAATAATTAAAAATAAAATCCCCTTTCCTAGAATTATCAATAAAGTTTATTTTTATAAAAGAGAATTTAATTTACATAAATCGGTTTTCATGCCAAGACAAGAAACAGAACTTCTTGTAGAAGCCACAATTAAAGAAATCAAAGACAAGAATTCTTTGAAAATAGTTGAATGTGGAACCGGAACCGGAATAATACCAATTTGCTTAAACTTAGAACTTATAAACAACAATAATATATATTATGCTTTTGAAAAATCAAAAAAAGCATTAATGAACGCTTTAGAGAATAATAAAAAACACAATACTTCTATTAATTTTATTAATATCGATCTTAAAAAAGCATTATTAAAAATGAAAAACATAGATGTACTTGTTTCTAATCCTCCATACATTGATAAGAAGGATAATAATACAAGCAAAAATCTTAATAAATTTGATCCAAGAAAAGCTTTATATGCAAAAAAATTTGGATTATATTATTATGAATTTATAATTAATAATTATCAAAGATTTATGTCTAAGAATTTCATCATTATTTTTGAAATTGGATATGATCAAAAAGATAAACTAGAATCACTTTTAAAAGTTAAAAAAGAAATCAATTATAAATTTTTAAAAGATATAAATAATAACTATAGAACATTAATAATAAAAGCAAAACAATGAAAATAAATAAAATAAAAAAAGAACTTCAAACTAAAGCATTAATTACACAAACAGATACTGTTTATGGAATTCTTTCTATTAATAAAGATTTGCTTTATGAAATCAAAAAAAGAGAACCTTCGAAAAAAATAATAAAATTTATTTCTAATAAAAATTTATTAAAAGAACTTGATGAAAAACAAGAAAAATTTTTAAATAAGTTTTGACCTGGAGAAGTTACAATAATAAAAAATAAAACATCTTACAGAATGCCAAATTCAAAATTTTTATTGAAATTGTTAAAAGAGTTTGATTACTTATATTGTAGTAGTGCAAATATAAGTAATGAGAAACCAATACAAAATTTATTAGAAGCAAAAACAATCTTTAAAGAAAACCAAGAAAAAATTTTTCTTTATGATAATTTTTTTCAAAGAAGAACAGAGAAACCTTCTACAATTATAGATATTGATGAATGAAAAATTTTAAGAGAAGGAAATAATATAAAAGATATTAAAATATTTTTAGAAGGATATAAAGATGAATAAAAAAATTTATATAGGTGGTGATCATGCCGCTTTTGATTTAAGACAAAAAATCAAAGAATATTTAATGTCTAAAAACATTGAAGTTATTGATTGTGGAAATTTTTCTAATGAATCAGTTGATTATCCTGATTATGCCTATGAGGTTGCTAAGAAAGTTTCAGAAGACAAGGATTCAATTGGTATTGTTGCTTGTTATTCAGGCAATGGTGTTAATATGGTTGCTAATAAAATTAAAGGAATTAGATCAGCTTTAGCTATTAATAAAGAAATGGCTATTTTAGCTAAAGAACATAATCATGCCAATGTATTGGCCTTAAGTTCTAAGTTTGCAACTGTAGAAGAAAATATAGAAATTATAGAATCTTTTTTTGAGGCCAAAAATCAAAACGAAAGACATTTAAAAAGAGTGAAAAAAATTATTTCACTAGAAAAATAATAAATTAGTTGTATAGACAAGTTTATGTGGTATTATTTTATTAACAAAAAAGGAGAATCTAATGAGAATTTGAAGCAAGAAAATTAAATTAACATTAGGTATACTTGGAACAGCCGCAATAATTGGTGGAGTTGTTGGTTCTTATTATGCAACTAAAAACTCAAACCCATATAGAAAATATTATAAACAGCCAACAGAAAATTCAAATTCTTCATTAATTGAATCTTTTTACTCAGCAATATTAGATTCAGCGAGACTTGAACTCCTTCCTGGCTTCACATATCAAATTCCCGTTAAGCAAGCACTTGAATTACCGAAATTCTCTAATACGGGATTTTTATTATTAGATTCTACATATGATGGTCCTTATACAAGTCAAATAGCAACTATGCAATATAGAACTGATCAAGGTTCATTTATATCAGGAATCGCTCTTGGTATTTATTTAAATGAATATAAAGATTATTTTTTACATGATACTCCAAATCGTAATTACTTAACATGAGGCACTTATGGTGGTATGAATTACCCATCTGTAACTAGTTACATGTCGGGTTTTCAAAATGGAATTGATTGATTTAATAATTATCTAGCTTCTGATGCTGCGAATAATTTGTTGCCTTTGAAACAAATATTCTTAGGAACAAATATAGATTCTAATTTTGCTCAAACATTTAGTCCAACCGGAGGAAATACTTTAATAACTTCTTTTTTATTGAAAAAAATTAATTGTTTAATCCCTGTTGATAGTCCACAAATAATATCTGCTTCTAATTTAATCAAATCCTATAAAGCAAAAACAGTTTTAGTTGGCGTTGATACTGCTTTTGGTTTAACAAAAATATTTCAAAATGAAAAACCAATTCAAATTCCAGGAGTTAAATCACCTTCAAATATAATTGCTTTTAGTAGTTTGAAAAGATTAGAAAAATCGACAGCAGAAATTATTGAAAATATTAATAATGGAATTACTAACGGAATTAATAATATTGGTGGTTTTGGATATAGTTCTTTAGGTACTATATCAAATGGAAACGTAGGAATATCAAAACCCGGAATTCCTTACTTCATAAAAGCCATGCAAACGTTTGCAAAGAATAACAATACTAAAGCGCCGTCAACATATGAAGAAGCTATTGCTTTAATTCAAAAACAAGAAACATTCAAAATAGCTTCTGAGCAAACGAATATGTTTTATGTGCCCTCTAATGATTGAAAATTCCAAAACAACAAAAAAGTTGTTATTAATAATGCTACAAAATATGATTATTGATTACCAACAACTGGAGAATATATTAAACCTAAAGGTTTAACTTATAAAAATGGTGTTATGCCTGAACAAGTTCCTGAAATTTTAAAAAATAAAATTTCACAAGAAAAATGAAAAGAAAGAGCCAATTTTAATCTTAAAGGTTTTATTAAAGAAGGCAATCAATCAGATGCCGTCAAAATTAAAGAAATATTGAATTCACCAACTTCTGTTCTTTTAGATCAAGGATATGCTGAAAAAACATACATGGGATTGGTCGATTTCTATAGAAAAATGAAAATTAAAATACCAAGTGTTTAAAGAAAGTTTGATATATGAGTTTAGAAAATAAGAAAATAGAATATGCAATTCGAATGAATAAAATCACTAAAACATTTTTGGGTGGTAAGGTAATTGCTAATGAGAATGTTGATTTAAAGGTCAAACCAAATGAAGTTCATGCTTTAATAGGTGAAAATGGAGCTGGTAAATCAACACTGATGTCAATATTATTTGGAATATATACACAAGATTCTGGAAAAATTTATATTAATGATGAAGAAGTTATTTTTACTTCTGCTAAAGATGCAGCTAAACATGGAATAGGAATGGTCCACCAACATTTCAAGTTAGTTGATGAATTTACTATTTGAGAAAATGTAATATTAGGAGATGAGCAAACTTCGTTATTAGCTCCAATAAATATTATTGAAATTAAAAAGACTTTACAAAGACTTGTTGATAAATATAATTTTAATTTAAACATAAACCAAAAAGTTTCAAAATTAACTGTTGGTCAACAACAAAAAACAGAGATATTAAAATTACTTTATAGAAATGCCGAAATTTTAATTTTCGATGAACCGACAGCTGTTTTAAGTGATGACGAAATCGAATCATTTTTAGAAATGCTAATCGATTTTAAGAAAAAAGGAAAAACGATAATAATTATTACTCACAAACTTAATGAAATTAAACAAGTAGCTGATAGAGGAACAATTATTAGAAGAGGAAAATATATAGAAGATTTTGATATTTCTTCTAAAACAATTTCAGAAATATCAACTAGCATGGTTGGTAAGAAAATTGAAAATGTTAAGAATGATTCAATTTTTGATTATGAGAAAGCAAAAACAATTTTTGAAATCAAAGATTTAAACCTTTATAACATTTGAAAAAAGAAACAACAAAAAGGAGATTTCTTTGCTGATTTTGTTCAAAGAATGAAAAATAAAGATTCAAACATAAAATTAAAATCAGAAGATATAAATTCTGAAGTGTCTATGTTGAATATGAAATTAAGAGCAGGAGAAATTCATGCCATTGCTGGCGTTGAAGGCAATGGACAGAGCGAGCTAGCATTAATTATTTCCGGATTAATGTCTGCAAACAGCAAATCCGAGATCATTCTTCACAAAGAAAACGAATCTATAAATCTTAATAAACAATCAATCGCCAAAAGATTTGATTTAGGTTTATCTAATGTTCCAGAGGATAGACATAAACATGGTTTGATATTAGATTGACCAATTGCTATGAATGCGATTTCACAAAATATTAACAAATCTCCTTATAGTAAGTTTGGTTTTATTAATTCTGGTGCTATATATAAATATGCAACAAAATTAATAAAAGAATACGATGTTAGAGGAACAACAAGAGGAACAACAACTTCTAGATTGCTTTCTGGTGGTAACCAACAAAAATTAATTCTTGGTAGAGAACTTGATAGAGAACATGACGTTATTGTCTTAGTTCAACCAACTAGAGGTATGGATTTGGGTGCTATATCATTTATTCATCAACAAATTCTTGAAGAAAAAAATAAAGGCAAAGCTGTTTTATTAATATCTTATGAATTAGATGAAGTAATAGGGCTAGCAGATACTATATCAGTTATGCAAAATGGAAAAATAATAGAAACCAATACTAGACAAAAAATGACTAGACAATATATTGGTGAATTAATGGCAGCGGGGGAATAGAGATGCAAGAAAAAATTAAGTTAAAAAGTTATCTTGCAAAAGAAACTTTTGTTTACAAAAAAAATAGAAAATCTATTACTAAATCGGCTTTAGCTGTTATTATTTCTATTTTTATAGCAACTATTGTTGCTATATTAATTGGTACAGCTCTTGGGTATAATCCTGGTAGATTAATTTCGGGATTATTCACCAAAGCTTTTATTGATTACAATACCTTGATTTTTAATATAGCAGTATTAGGTATAGGTGGTATAGCTTTCGCCTTTGCTTTCAAGGTTGGAACATTTAATATTGGAATAAGTGGACAATTATTAACCTCTGGTGTTGTTGTTCTAGTTATTTCAAAGGCCTTTCAAGATTCTGGTCTATCAATTGCCCAAGGTGGTGGACAAATATTAATGTTTATTATTGCTTTCGGAGTTGCTGCTCTTGTTGGGACGATAACATCATTATTAGAAGTTTTCTTAAAGGTTAATGTTGTCGTTTCATCAATATTAATTAACTGAATTGTTTATTTCCTTGTTAAATGATTAATTGTAGATTATAAAGGCGGTAAAGTATATGGTTCAGGAAATCCCATTTCAAGTTCTATTGATATTATGCCTCAATTTCAATTATCAGATCCAGTATTGGGTGGATGATTACCAGCTTTAATAATTTTAATAATATTGGCTGTTACTACTTGAGCATTAATGAAATATACAGTATTTGGTAAAAAAACTATAGCGGTGGGTCATTCTTTTGATGCTGCAACATATGCTGGATATAATACGAAAGCTTTAAAAATTAGTACTATGGCTATTTCATCAGGAATAGCAGGTATATTAGGATATGTATTATATACAAGCGGAAAAGCTCCGGCCATTCCTGTTAATACAATATTTGATGCAGTTCCTATTCAAGGATTTAATGGTATAGCAATTGGTTTAATTGCTCTTAATAATCCATTAGCTATCTTACCTGTTGCTTTCATAATGGGTATGTTCCAAACTGCCACTCCATTTTTAGATACGCCTGGAACATTTAGTGGACTTATTATGGGTCTTATAATGTTAGGTGCTACATTGTTTGTTGTAATATTATGATTTAAACCTTGAGTATATTTACAAACATTATTGCACGGAGCAAGTGGTCCAGTTAACTATAAAAGATATGAAAACAAACTTGATAGTTTGGTTTCAAATCTAAAAGCTGACTTATATGAAATTGATTTATTAGAAAAAAATAAGCAAATTGAATTAGGAGAAGCACAAGCAAGAAGAAAAGAAATTTTTGCTCAGTATAAACTTAATAAAGCTTATGCTTCTAAAACTTATAAGAAAGATAAAATTCTTTCAAAAGCCCTTTCTAAAATTGATCCTTCAATCAAAAAACTTGCTATTTTAGAGCAAGAAAAAACTTCAATAAAATCTTACAAAATTAAAAAAACAAGATTCTTGGATTACAAATCTAATAGTATTGAAGATAAAATACATAGATATAAATTTAAACTTCAATGCTTAAAATCTAAAATGGAAAAAGCAAATGATTCAAATCGAGATAAATTTCAAAAAGTTGAAGATAAATTAATAACAAATATTGAATTATTAGAAAAACAATATGAAGAAATTAATATTGAACTTAATAATTTAATTCACCAATTATCTAAATATGAAGAAGATCAACTTATGAAAGTTGAAATCAGAATAGATAGAAAAAGAGAAAATAAATACAATTCTTCACAAATCAACGAAATTAAAGAACAAGCAATAATAGATATTAACAGGCTTGAACTTAACCCAGAAGATATACAATCTTCTTTAAATATATTAAACGATTCAAATAAGGGAGCAAATTAATGAGTGCGGGTCTAATTACTAATTCAACAATGCTTTTCTTTATGATTCTATTATTAGGAGCCATGGCTGGTTATTTTAGTGAAAGAGTCGGAATCGCGAATATTTCTATTAATGGTCAAATGATATTTGGAGCATTAGTATTTACTATATTTGCCCAAATACTTCAACCAAGATTAGGTAATGAAAGTTTTGCATTACCTATGATTCTGTCTATGGTATTAACAATATTAGCTTCTTCTCTCTTTGGTTTTTTAACCATAAAGTTAAAGGCCAATCAAATTGTGGCAGGAACTGCTATTAACTTATTAACTGCAGGACTTGCAACATTTATAACTGAACCTTTAGGTCCGGTTTTATCTGGTGGAACTCAACCAAAACTAAATTCACAATATACAAGTTTGGGTTTAATTAATAACTCTGGTATTTTCATTACAACTATATGTTTATTGTTAGTTGTTATATTGCTGGTAATTGGTTTATGAGCTTTAATGAAATATACTCCATTCGGTTTAAGATTAAGAGCAATTGGTGCAAACCCAAATGCCGTTGATGCTCAAGGTATTAATGTTATTAAATACCAATGAATATCATTAACAATTTCTGGAATGCTAGCGGGACTTGCTGGATCAATATATATGTTCCAAAATACTGGATTCTTTAATGGTAATGTTTCTGGTCTTGGTTTCTTATCACTTGCTATATTAATAGCTGGTTCTTGAAGAATACCACTTATATTTGCAGTATCTATTGTATTTGCTGCTATTTCAAAAATATTTGAACATAACAAAGAAACTATACCAACAAATATAGGTCATATGATTCCGTTTGCTATTACATTATTAGGGTTAGTATTCTTCTCTAAATATAATGTAGCTCCTAGAAATATTGGAATTCCATTTGATAAATCGTTAAGATAAATCAAAAAAATTACTTGATTAAGTCAGGTAATTTTTTATATTATAATTATTTTATGAATAGAGAAATAATAATAGGTATATTTACTGCAATTGTGTCGCTTATAACATTAGTTATTGCACTTTCATTGCCGATCAGAGAATTTCTAAGAAATTCTTTATATAAAAAAATTAGAAAATTTTATGAAATTTATCGACTTTTGAATCCTTCGGTTGAAACGAATTACAAAAAGATTTCACAAGATTTACAACGCCAACGAATTGCATTTTATGGTTTTTCTGAGAATTTTATTAATTTTAGTGATGAATTCAAAAAATTCGATCCATTTTCTAAAGAAATTGAGGAAATAGTTAAGGATTTATCAATATGTAAGTTGTTAAATTTAAACAGCTTTTGAAGAGTTCTTATAAAAAAAATAAAGAAAATTGAAAATATAATTTTAGAATTTGAATTAATAGAAAAAAATTCAAATAAACCCATTATTCCTTATTGTGATATTTTAAAATATAAATCACATAATGAAATGAAGGATATAAAGATTAATAAAACCTCTATATCCTTTTCTTCTAGTTATGATCTTTCAAAATTATTTGTAATTCTCCCTTGTTCTTCAGGATTTGAAGACTTGAAAATAACAAAAAACGAATTATCAAATTTAAAACACGACAACAGAAAAATAAAAAAAGAAATAAATTCAAATTTTTTTTATTTAAATTTTGAATTTAAATTTGCAAATCAAGAAGAAGATTCTCATAATGCTGATTCAACTTTTTTTCTTTATTTTGAAAATAATATAGTTAAAGAAATAGAAACGCTTTTTAATTATTTAGGATGAAGTTTAGAAGATATAGATATTCAAAAATTTAAAAAATGTCTTCTGTTTTTGAAAAAAACTTTCAAAATAAAAAAAATATCTGAATTAATTTCTTCGAAAAATGTTGATATGTTCAAATTAGAAGAAATAAATGAACTTTTAAAAGATATAGATAAAAAATCTTAAAAATTAAAGGGAATTACATAAATGAAATTAATATACGCAAACCTTAAATCTAGTTTAGATTTCAAACAAACTAAAGAATATTTTGAAACACTTAATAAATTAATAAAAAATAATTCTTTTAAAAACGACTACATCGTTTTTCCTAATAATCTTTATTTACAATATTTAAATACTGAATACAAAGATCTAAATATTGGTTCACAATATTATGGTTCTCATAATTTAGGTTCATTCACAACTTCTTTTAGTTTTGAACAATTAAAAGAACTAAACATCAATAATGTTCTTATTGGTCATTTTGAAGAAACTAAATTATTGAAATTAACTAATGAAGAACTTAACCAAAAAATAAAACATTCTATAGAAAATGATTTTTCACCTGTTGTTTGTTTTGGTGAAATTGAAGATTTTGATAATATTAATGATTCTTTTGAATTTCTTAAAAAAGAACTAAAAGAATTATTAAAAAATATTAATTTCAAAGAAACATTAATATTAGCTTATGAACCTAAATGAATGATAGGATCAAATAAAGAAATAAATATTGATGATATTAAGAATCTTATTTCAAAACTAAAAGAATTTATATCTAAAGAATTCAACATATCATCAAAAATTATTTATGGCGGAAACGTCACTAAAGAAAACATTCAGAGCATATTAAATAATGATGTAATAGATGGAGTTTTAATAGGAAGATCAAGTCTTAATGTTATTAATTATTTTGACTTTGTTAAAACCAATTTTAAATAGTATAATATATAAATAAAATTTACATATAAAGTAGAATTATCATGACACAAAAATATATAGAAAACAAAAATAAAATAAAAGTATTGGGCAAAAACGTTAAGAATTTTAAAGTTTCTTTTGGTTTTTCTTTAATTTTATCTTTATGAATATTTATAGGTCTATTATTCATTCCAACCAATGCTGTTACTAATTCATATACTGCTATATCTACATCATTCTTTACAATGATGAATTTAAATAATTCTATTGCTATCATTCCTTCTATATTCGGAATAATAACAATTTTATTATTTTTACTATCAATTGTGTTTTTAATTAAGTTTACTAAAACTAAAAATGAATTTACTAATAAACAAGAATTGAAATTTAAATCTATTTATGTTTATTCATCATTTGCAATATCATTTTTATTATTTGTTTTTGCAATGATTCCTCCTTTGAGTTTTAATAACTTAACACTAATTGATCAAGTTTCTAATATGATTCATTGAGACTTTGCTAATATTACAATTAATCAAAAAACAGAATTTATAAATTTATTAAATAAATATAATTTAAATTCTTCAAATATTACAGTTGCTAATTTAGATAATCTTAATTTTGCTGCATTACAGCAAAAATTAAGTACATCAAATATCTTTACAAATAAAGGTATATTCACAGCAATGTGAGATTATGACAATTCATTTGTTTATGCAAATGGTGGATGATATTTCGTTATCGTTATTTATTCATTGTTCTTATTTGGTATTTCTGGTACATTTGTATATTCTTTATTAAAAAACATAAAACTAAACAATATTGTGAACTTAAAAGACAACAAGAAAAACAACACAAAAAACTTTAGAGAATCTTTTCAAGAAGTTTTAAAAAATTCTAAAGAACAAAAAACGAAGAAAAAAGAATTAATCAAAGAAGAAGAAGCTTTACTTAAAAATCTAAAAGAAGTTAAAGTTGAAGAATCAAAAAACGATCTTAAAACTAAACTTAGTGATGTTAGAAAAGAAAGAGAAAGCATCAAACAATCAAATAAATCAAACGATGTCAAACTAAATAAAACTAAAAACAAAAAATCTTCAATTTCGGTTCCTGATGAGGAATTAGAAAGAATATTTAAAGATTTAGAAATTGAGTAAAATACTATGACAATCACTGATATTAAATCTTTCCAAGTTCTGAACTTACAGGGCTTACCAACTATTAAATGCATTATTACATTAAATAATAATGTACAAGGATCTGCTGTTGTTCCTAACAATTACGATCACAAAACTATTGCTTATAATTTATTAGATGAAAACGTTAACATTTTTTCTGGTAAATCAGTTTTAACTGCAATAATGAACATAAACAACCAAATTAGAAATAGTTTAGTTGGTAAACAAAATTTATCACAAAGTGAATTTGATGAAATTCTTAAACAATTTGATTCAACCGACAATATGTCTGAAATTGGTTCAAATGCTAGTCTTGTAGTTTCTATGGCTTATTGTAGAGCTGTTGCTAAATATAAAGGCATTTCTTTATATTCATATATTAAAAATAGTATATATAAGAATGAAGAAAGGTATTACAATTCTATTCCGTTGGTAACTGCTATAGAATCTAATAAAAAAATAAAAGATTCTGATTTTGATAAATTATTATTAATTACTCAAAAATCAAAATCTTTTGCTGAATCTCTACAAATTTCACATAATGTTATAAATTCTCTTTTAAAAGAATTTACAGATGAAGAATATGAAATAGGTAAATTCGGTGCTATCATGCATGAAACTTCTGTTAATACTTATGAACTATCTGAAAAAATTCAGAAAGCCATAATCAATGCTGGTTATAATCTTGAAGATATTGGAATTGGAATCGAAACTTCTAAAGATGTTAAAGTGAAAGATTCTAAAGCCAAGTTTAAATCTTTCTTAGGTAAATTCAAAGATCTAAATATTATATATTTAACAGATCCAAGTATATTCTTTGGTTTTGATTTTGATGAAGATCACTACAAACAATTAAGATCGAAATTTGGAAAAATTCAAATTGTTTCTAATTATGAAACTAATGGAAATATTAAAAACATTTCTAAAGAATTAGAAAATAAAACTTCTAATGGAGCGATTTTAAAAATATCAAATTCTGTTGTTTTATCTGATATTGTTAAAGTTTCTAAATTATTAGATATGAATCAAATGAATTTAATTGGTGGATCAAATATTTATAATTCAGAAGATAATTTCTTAGTAGATCTTTGCATAGCTTCAAAAATGACACAAGTATCTATTGGGGGAATATTGGGTTCTTATTCAATTTCTAAATTCAACAGATTTTTAGAAATTGAACAAACAGAAGATTTATTAATGTATGAATGAGGAGAATTGTTTGAATGAGAGTAGGAATATTAACTTCGGGTGGTGATTCACCCGGAATGAACTCTCTATTAATAAACTTCTCTAAAATAATAAACAACACAAACATTAAACCTTTATATTTTATAGATGGTTTAAAAGGACTATATAATTGAAACTATATATCTGATGTAAAAAATTACTATAATCACTTTAACTTATCTGGAAGTTTTTTACATTGTTCAAGATTTGAAGATTTTTTAAATGAAAATACACAAAAACAAATCATCAAGAATCTTAAGAAAAATCTAGACGTTTTAATAATAGTTGGTGGAAATGGTTCTTTTGAAGCCGCAAAGCTTCTAAGGAAAAGTGGAATAAGTGTTTTCTTTATTCCAGCAACTATAGATAATGATTTTGATTTATCTGAATATTGTCTTGGTTTCGATTCGACATTAAATGAAATAAAATCAGACATCGTTAAAATTAATTATTCAACACACACTCATAAATCAATTTGTATGATTGAATTAATGGGTAGATATTCAAATGATATATTAAATGAATCTGTCAATTTTTTGTTTAATTCAATAAGAATTAATAAAAAAACAAAAGTTAACGAAATCGTTAATAAATATAATGAAAACAATTCTTTAATTTGTTTATTCAAAGAATATGAATTTAGTAATGAAGAATTAAATGATTTGATTTCAGAAATAAAAAAAGAAATATCAATTCCTGTTAGAAAAAATATTCTTGGATATATTCAAAGAGGAGCCGAACCTTCGGCTATTGATCTTAATTTTTCACACGAAGCTATTGCTTTGATAATTAAAAATATTAAAAATGATAACGAATGAATTTTAGTTAAAAATAATTCAAAAATTAAATTAACTAAATAGAGAAGTTTTTATCACTTTTTATTCTTTTAATTTGTGGTATAATAGTAAAATGTGTTTTTAAATACAATCTCATAATAATTTAGTAATAAAAAAAGCAGGCAACATGAACAAAAAAGCATCATTTACAGAGCAAAAATTTGGAAATAAGGTTATTAGAAGATCTTATTCTAAAATTAATAATAATTTTGAAGCACCAGATTTATCTGAAATTCAAAAAGCATCATTTGAAGAGTTTTTAAACGTTGAATTAGAAAACTCTATTGCAAGTATTTTTCCTATTAAATCTCCACAAGGAAAATATACTTTAACTTATAATGGAATTAAATTTGGAGACATTTCACATGATGAAGAATCATGTCGTTATGAATCTAAAACATATGATCGTCCATTGTTTGTTGAATTACAATTAATCAACAACGAAACTGGTGAAGTTAATTCTGCTAAAAGTAGAAAAGGTTCAAACAAACCAGATGGTATTTATTTTGGAAATGTACCTTTAATGTCAGAAAAAGGAACATTTGTAATTAACGGGATTGAAAAATTTGTTATTGCCCAAATTATACGTTCTCCTGGAATGTATGTATTAAACAAATCTCAAGTTAAATTAAATAATTCTAGAAAACGTATTCTAGAAGGTAACATTTGTGAATTATTACCTCATAAAGGTCCATTAATGTTAATTAATGTCCCTAATGATAAAAAATATATTCAAATTACAACTAAAACTTCTACAGGTGATAATTCTGTAAACTTTATGGCTACAACATTGCTAAAAGCTTATGGATTATCTGAAGAAGACATTTTAAACATATATGGTG
Source organism: Ureaplasma rhincodontis (assembly GCF_057537535.1). NCBI lineage: Bacteria > Bacillati > Mycoplasmatota > Mycoplasmoidales > Mycoplasmoidaceae > Ureaplasma > Ureaplasma rhincodontis. The sequence goes on along the minus strand of NZ_BAAKAX010000001.1, from coordinate 344,524 downwards.
AAGATAATCTTTACATTCAAGAAACTTTAAAAAATGAAGCTTACAATAAAAACTCTATTTTAGAAGATCAAGAAATTGATTCATTGTTAAAAGAAATTACAGAAGAATTAAATTCTACTGAAATAGATGAAGAAGAATGTCTATTAAGAGGTTCTCCTGTTGAAAGAAAGCTTAAAAAATTACTATATACTTTCTATAAAAATAACGAACTTATTAAAAAATATGAAAGTGAAGATAACATTAAAAAATCTCATGAAATTAGAGATGAAAATCAAATTTTATTAGATGCAATTATTACAGAAAAAGCAGCTAAAGATTTATTTAATGAATTAGTATTGTCTACTAAGGGATTAGAAGGACAACTTAATGACGAAGAAAAAGATAGTTCATACCAAGCTGTTATTCTTTTACATTTCTTTAATAATAAGAGTTATGATTTAAGTTCTGCTGGTCGTTACAAGTTTAATCATAAGCTTACAACATTTGACAGAATTCACAAAAAAATATCAGCAAACAATATTACAGATTCAAAAGGTAATCCTATTATTAATGCTGGTGAATTATTCACAAAAGAAAAAGTACAAGAACTTAAAGAAAATTCTAAAAAATCATCAATATCTAAATTTGAGGTTTCAACTAAATTTACTGATTTTTCAATAGAAGAAAATTTAAAACCTATAATGAGTTTTGATTTAGAAAAAATTGAAATTTTATCTCAAAATGAAAATAATAATGAAAAAATAAGCATTATTGGTCATACAAACAATGAAAAAATTGAATCACACTCTTTAACAATTGTTGATTTATTATCAACAATTTCATATGCATATAACTTAAAAGACGATATTGGTACATTTGACGATATTGATCATTTAGGTAACAAAAGACTTAAATTGATTCATGAATTATTAAAGAGTCGTATTAATGTAGCTATTTTAAGAATAGAGAAAAACATTAAAGAAAAATTAGCTATTGCTGATGGTGGTACTTCAAATGAACACTTTGTAGCAGATCCTGAAGTTACAGAAGAAAAAGTGAAAAAAACAACAATTAAATCAATTGTTAATACTAAACCTTTCCAAATTATTCTTAAAGACTTCTTTAACTCATATCAATTAATTCAATTTATTGATCAACAAAACCCATTAAGTGAATTAACTAATAAAAGAAGAATTTCTGCTATGGGTCCTAATGGAATTTCAAGAGAAGATCCTAACTTAGATATTCGTGATGTTCACTATTCACACTATGGTAGAATTTGTCCTATTGAAACTCCTGAAGGTATGAACATTGGTCTTATTATGTCATTGTCATTATTTTCAAAAGTTGACAAAAATGGATTTATTACTACACCTTATAAAGTTGTAAAAAACAATGTAGTTACTGATGAAATTGAATGATTAACTCCATTACAAGATGATGAATTTATTATTGCTGAATCAACTGTAGAATTAAACGATTCTAATGAAATTATTTCAGATAACATTATTGCTCGTTATCGTGGTTCTTTCAACATCTTTAGTGCTAATCAAATTGATTATGTTGAAATTGCACCTAAACAAGTTGTTTCTATTGCTGCATCTTCAATTCCTTTCTTAGAAAATGATGATGCTAACCGTGCTTTGATGGGTTCTAATATGCAACGTCAAGCCGTTCCTTTAATTAAACCTTACTCTCCATGAGTTGGTACAGGTAGTGAATATAAAATTGCTAACGATTCAGGTTTAGCTATACTATCTAAAACTGATGGTAAAGTTTCTGCTGTTGATGGTAATGAAATTACTATTACAGATAACAAATCAAAAAAACATAAATATCCATTAATTAAATATAGAAAATCAAACCAAAACACAACAATTACTCAAACTCCAATGATCAAATTGAATGAAGAAGTAGAATCAGGACAAGTTCTTGCTACTGGTCCTTCAATGCAAAATGGTGAATTGGCTTTAGGTAATAATGTATTAGTTGGTTTCAGTACTTGAAGAGGATATAACTTTGAGGATGCTATTATTCTTTCAGAAAGATTAGTAGAAGATGATACTTTTACTTCAATTCATATTAATGAATATACTGTTCAATGTTTGCAAACTAAAAATGGTGATGAAGAAATTACTAGAGAAATGCCTAATGTTTCTGAAAATGCAAAACGTTATTTAGATGAAGATGGAATCATCATGGTTGGTGCTGAAGTTAAAGAAGGTGATGTTTTAGTTGGTAAAGTAACTCCAAAAGGAGCAGTTGATCTTCCTCCTGAAGAAAAACTTCTTCAAGTTATCTTTGGTGAAAAATCTAAAAACTTTAAAGATTCATCATTAAAAATTCCACATGGTGGAGAAGGTATTGTTGCTTCTGTTAAAAGATATAAAAATACAGATGAAAATAATAGCGAACTTGGTGATGATGTAATTGAAGTAGTAAAAATTTATGTTATCCAAAAAAGAAAAATCCAAGTTGGTGATAAAATGGCTGGACGTCATGGTAACAAAGGTGTTGTTTCTAAAATTGTTCCGGTTGAAGATATGCCATTTATGGATGATGGAACTCCAATCGATATCTTATTAAATCCATTAGGTGTGCCTTCTAGAATGAACATTGGTCAAATTTTAGAATTACACTTAGGTTATGCAGCAAGAGAAAAAGGTAAAAAAGAATTATTAGCATTAGTGTTTGAAAATAATAATGCTGAAAGATTATCTCAATTATTCGGTTTGGATATAGATGTTGCTAATAAATTATTTAATGTTATTAAAAAATTAGTAGATGACAACAAATCTAAAACGCTTGCTGAATTATTAACTAAAGTAAAAACAATTGACTTAATAATTGCTTTAAATAAAGTGGGTCTTTCATTTGAAGACATTGGTTTCAAAATTGCTACACCAGTATTTGATGGTGTTCAATCAAATGATCTTGAAAACATTATGATAGAAGCTGGAATTGATCCTATTAAAACAAAAGCTAAATTTGCTTTAAGAGATGGAAAAACTGGTGAATATCTTGATGGAGATATAGCAGTTGGTATCATGTATATGCTTAAACTGGATCACATGGTAGATGACAAAATTCATGCTAGATCAGTTGGACCATATTCTAAGATTACACAACAACCGCTTGGTGGTAAATCACAAAATGGTGGACAACGTTTTGGTGAAATGGAAGTTTGAGCACTTGAAGCTTATGGTGCTGCTCATAACTTATATGAAATCTTGACTATTAAATCTGATGACGTCAGAGGTAGAAATATGACTTATAATGCAATTATTAAAGGTCATGAAATTCCGACTGGTAGAACGCCAGAATCATTCAAATTATTGACTAAACAATTACAAGGTCTTGGTTTATATTTAGAAGTTGAAACTGAGAATAAATCAAGAATTGATATGAATGATTTTATTGATTCACAAAATGTATTAAACACATCTAAAGATTTAGATGAAGAAGTAACAAATAAACTTAAAGAATTTGCACCTTCTATTGATTTAGAAGATGACTTAGACGATGAAAGTTTCTAAAGGAGATAAAAATATGAAAAATTCAAATATTGAAAAACTAAAAATTGGTATAGCATCTCCAGATAGAATTAGAAAATGATCACATGGTGAAGTTACTAAATCTGAAACTATTAACTATAAATCATTAAAACCAGAAACTGATGGTTTATTTGATGAAGCTATCTTTGGTCCTATCAAAGATTATGAATGTTCTTGTGGTAAATATAAGAAAGTAAAATATAAAGGTAATAAATGTGACAAATGTCATGTTGATATTACTGAATCAATTGTTAGAAGAGAAAGAATGGGTCATATCGAATTAGCAGCTCCTGTTGCTCATATTTGAATGACAAAAGAATTACCTAATCCTTCAAAAATTTCTTTACTTCTAGATATTTCATATAAAGATGTTGAACAAGTAATTTATTTTGTTAATTACATTATTCTTGATGAAGGTAATTACAAGTATAAAGATGAATCAATTTTTAAATTAAAAGAAATTGTTGATTTAACTTCTATTAAAAACAATGTTAGAACAAGATCAAAACTACGTCGTATATTAAAAGACATTGCTAAATCAGTTCTAGCTGAAAAAGGTAGAAATGATTTAAATTACCAAAGAGCTAAGACTTATGATGTTATGTTATCTGAAAAGAATCTTCCTTTTAGTATTCAAGAAGTTTTTGATTTCATTAACAAACATACTGGTATTAGATTTGGTGTTGGTGCTAAAGCTATTCAAGAATTGCTAAAGAAAATTGATCTTGATAAAGAATATTCAAAAATCCAAGAAAAACTACAAACTTTTGAAAGTTCTACTGATCCAAAAACTAAAAAAATATTAAAAAGATTAGAAATTGTTAAATGATTAAAAGAATCAGATAATAAACCTGAATGAATGATTCTTAATGTAATTCCTGTCACACCTCCTAACTCAAGACCTATTATTCAATTAGATGGTGGAAGATTCACAACTAGTGATATTAACAACTTCTATAGAAAAATTATTATCAGAAACGAACGTTTAAATAAAATGAAAGATAGCTACGCTCCTGACATTTTAATTAATAACGAATGTAGATTGTTACAAGAATCTGTTGATGCTTTATTTGATAATTCATCTAGAAAAAAACCTGTACAAGGTAGAGATAAAAGACCACTTAAATCTTTAAGTAATCACCTTAAAGGTAAACAAGGTTTATTTAGACAAAACTTATTAGGTAAACGTGTTGACTACTCAGGAAGATCTGTTATTGTTATTGGTCCTGAATTAAAAATGTATGAAGTTGGTATTCCAGCTACAATGATTTTAAAATTATTCAAACCTTTTATTATTCATGAACTAATTAAAAAATATGATGACAACGGTGTTGAAATAACTCCATTTGCATCAACAATTAAAGCTGCTGAAAATTTAATTACTAAACAAGATTCAATCATTTGACCTATTATTGAAAAAGTAATAAGTGAAAGACCTGTTTTATTAAATAGAGCGCCTACTCTTCATAGACTTGGTATTCAAGCTTTCGAAGTTAAAATGGTAGAAGGTAAAGCTATTCATCTTCACCCATTAGTTACTACAGCTTTTAATGCTGATTTTGATGGTGACCAAATGGCTGTCCATGTTCCTTTATCTAAAGAAGCTGTTGCTGAAGCTAGATCAATCATGCTTGCTTCATGACATATTCTTGGTCCAAAAGATGGTAAGCCTATTGTTACTCCTACACAAGATATTGTTTTAGGTAACTATTATTTATCTAAAGAAGATAAAAATAAAGAAGGAAGTGGTTTAATATTCAATGACTTAAATGAAGTTAAAAAAGCTTTAATGCTTAAAAAAGTTCATTTGCATAGTTTAATTGGTGTTTCAACTAAAAATTATCCTGAAAAAGATTTCATTTCAGAAGGTATTTTAATTACTACTCCTGGTAAAATGATATTTAATGATATTCTTCCTTCACAATTTGCATATATCAATGCTCCCAACGATCTAAAAGGTCCGGGTGTTGATTCATTAGTTCTTAAAGGTGAATCAATTCATGACAAAATAAAAGCTAGAGGAATTAAAAATCCTTTCAATAAAAAAGCGCTTGAAGTTATTATTGATAGACTTTATAATGATTATCCAGAACCAAATGTTGTTCCTGAAATTATGGATAAATTAAAAGAATTAGGATTCCATTATTCAATGGTATCTGCTACTTCAATCTCTTTCTATGATGTTCCTAAATACACAAACAAATTTGAATATTTTGAAGCTGCTGATAAAAAAGTTCAAGAATTTAATAAATTTGCTAAAGAAGGTTGATATACTGATGATGAAAGATATACTAACATCGTTAAGTTATGAACTGAAGTTAAAGACAAAGTTACAGAAGATGTTAAAGAACTTGTAAGTTCTGAAGAATACAAAAACAATTCAATTATTGTTATGTCAGATTCTGGAGCCCGTGGTAACATTTCTAACTTTACACAGTTAGCTGGTATGCGTGGTTTGATGTCAAAATCTTATAACTATGATCAAAAATCATCTTCAAAAATTATTAAAGATACTATTGAAATTCCTATTAAGAATTCATTTATTGAAGGTCTTACAATTTCAGAATACTTTAACTCATCATATGGTGCTAGAAAAGGTATGACTGATACTGCTATGAAAACTTCTAAATCTGGTTATATGACTAGAAAACTTGTTGATGCTACACAAGAAGTTGTTATTAGAGGAGAAGACTGTCATGTATCAAGTGGTCTAACATTAACAGAATTGATTAATACTGCTGATAATGAAGTAATCGAACCATTAAAAGATAGATTAATTGGTCGTTTCCCATTAACAGATATATTAAATCCAAAAACTAATGAAGTTGTTGCTTCAATGGATGAATATGTAACTCCTGAAAAAGCACAAGAAATTATTGATCTTGGAATTAAAGAAGTTATTATGAGAACGCCATTAAGTTGTTTAAATGTTCACGGAATATGTCAAAAATGTTTTGGTTTAGATTTATCAACTAATAAACTAATAGAAATCGGAACCGCAATTGGTGTAATTGCAGCTCAATCTATTGGTGAACCTGGAACCCAACTAACCATGAGAACTTTCCATACTGGTGGTGTTGCTGGTGGTTCAAATATTACTCAAGGTTTTGAACGTCTAAAACAATTATTTGACTGTATACCTCCAAAACCATGAGAATTAGCAATAATCTCAGAAATTGATGGTGTAGTTTCAAAAATTACAACTGACAATAAAGAATATGCAATTACGGTTTCAAACAAATATGACGAAATTGTTTATAAAGCACCTATTGATAGAAAAATTAGAGTTGAAGAAAAACAAGAAATTGTTCCCGGAACTAAACTTGTTGAAGGTTCAATTGAAATTAATGAACTATTAAGAGTCGCTGGTGTTAAAGAAGTAAGAAATTACATTATTAAAGAAGTACAAAAAATATATAGAGCACAAGGTATTGAAATTTCAGATAAATATATTGAAGTTATCGTAAGACAATTAACTAATAAAGCTTTAGTTGTTAATCCTGGTGATTCTAAATTCTTTGCTGGTCAAATTGTTGACATTAATCACTGTAAAGAAATTTCTCAAAAACTATTTGAACAAAATAAAAAATTACCAGTTATTTCTTCAAAAGTATTTGGTCTTAACTCTGCTCCTTCTAAATCAGGATCATTCTTATCAGCTGCTTCATTCCAAGATACTAAAAAAATCTTGACAGATGCTGCTTTCAAAACACAAACAGACAACTTATTGGGTCTAAAAGAAAATGTTATTTTAGGAAAATTAATACCAGCTGGTACTGGTTTGGATACCCCACAAGACATTATTGACAAAGGTGAAGAAATGTATAAAAAACAATATTAATTTTAAATTTTTAAAAAAGTTTATCTTAATTTAAAAATTTATATAAAATTAAATTGTTACATCATTTCCACATATGTTAAAAATATGAGGATTAAAAAAAATGCAAAAATCTACTATGCTTAAAAAGGAAGCAGCAGATATACAACGTAAATGATATGTTGTTGATGCTACTGACTTAATATTAGGAAGAATGTCAGTTGAATTAGCTAACATTCTTCGTGGTAAAAACAAACCAGAATTCACTCCTAATGTGGATTGTGGTGACTATGTTATTGTTTTAAATGCCAATAAAGTAAAACTTTCTGGCAATAAAGCACAAACAGAAAAATGATATAATCATTCACACTATATTGGTGGAATCAGAGGAAGAACTGGTGAAGAAATGATTACTAAATATTCAAAAGAATTAGTTGAGAGATCAGTTAAGGGTATGCTACCTAAAAACAAACTTTCTAGAAAAATTATTACTAAAATGTTTGTTTATGATGGAAATGTTCACCAACATGAAGCACAAAAACCTACAATTTTGAATTTAAAAGAAAGAATTAAATAATTATGTCTAAAGCACAATTTAAAGGTTTAGGAAGAAGAAAAACTTCAACAGCTAAAGTTAAAATGGTTCCAGGAACTGGTAAAATTTTAATCAATGATAAAGCTCCAAAAGATTACTTTCCTAATGAATTAGTAATTCAAGATATGATGCAACCATTAGTTGCTACAGATACTGAAAAAAGTTATGATATTTTTGTTAAAGTTGATGGTGGTGGTTTCACTGGTCAAGCCGGTGCAATTAGATTAGGAATCACTAGAGCTTTAATAGATGTAAATCCTGAATTCAAACCGACTCTAAGAAGTCTTGGTTTAGTTACTAGAGATGCTAGAGTAAAAGAACGTAAAAAATATGGTCTATTGGGAGCTAGAAGAGCACCTCAATTTACAAAACGTTAAAATTCTTTTTATAAAATACACAATGAGTATATAATCTATATGGTCATTGTTGACTGGAAGTATAGCTCAGTTGGTTAGAGCACACCCCTGATAAGGGTGAGGTCGGTGGTTCGAGCCCACTTATTTCCACCATTTGGGGATTTAGCTCAGCTGATAGAGCACCTGATTTGCACTCAGGAGGTCGTGGGTTTGACTCCCATAGTCTCCACCATTTTAAAAAAAATTAACACAACAAACGTGTTAATTTTTTTTTGTACTAAATATTCTAATTATATAATAATTATCTTTTATGAAAATTACACCTATTTTCTAATAAAATATAATAGAGTTAATAAAATCGATTAACTTGGTGGAGAATATGAAATTTTCTAATAAATTTAAGAATAAAAGTTTTATAAGAGTTTTAATAATCTCGTCTTTTTTCTTAATAGCTTGATTTGCTTCATTAATCGTTGGAATAGTAATTGAAAATTGATCATACCTAATAACTACAAGTATAACTTCAATATTTTGTATCTTAGGCATGTTTGTTTACATACTAGTCAATAGAAAAGTGAAACAAATAGGTAATAGAGTAAAATTCGTATTCATTTTTATGGGAATTAATTTTTTGTATATGATTCCCTTTCTAATCATATGAGCCACAAATTTTTCTTTAAATGTACATGGGTCAATGATTGATTCGTCTGTGTTTAATTTATGAATGTGATTAGGTTTAACTGTTGGTCATATATTATTGATGATGTTTTGTAATTTTTATTTGAATTACACAACCGATAAAAAAGACTAATAAATTATTTAAGGAGGAAAACATGGAAATCTGAAAACCACTACAGCTTATTTATGGTTTACCCGTAATTGTAGCCATTGGTATGTCAACTTTACTTTTATTAACTATATTAGTAATTTATAATTTTAAAATTAAAAAAGTAAAAACAACAGAAATTCCCAATGCATTTGTTTTAATAATTGCAGGAGTTGTTGATTTTGTTAAAAATCTTGTTGTAGACATTATTGGACCAAGACATGTCAAATTAACACCATTCTTTTTATTTGTGTTTCTTTGAATTGGTACAGTAAACATTATTGTTCTATTTGGTTTTAAAGAACCAGCTGCAACTTTAACAGTTCCATTAACATTTGCCCTTACTACATGATTTGGATCACAGTTTATGGCTGTTAAATTCCAAAGATGAAGTTACTTTAACAAATTCTTATTCAGAATTAAAGTTAATGGCAAAAAAATCCCAATTATGATTAACCCTTTAGAAATCGTTGGGAAAATGATTCCGATTATCTCATTAACATTTAGATTATGAGGTCACGTTACAGCTAGTTCAATTATTTACGCTTTAATGTGATGAGCATTCGGAGGATTTACTAGTGGAAGCGCTTCATTCTTCTATCCACAAATTGGTATTATTCTAATTTGTGCAACAATTATGATGCCATTCTTACTATCATTCTTTACATTATTTGCCGGAATTATCCAGGCTGGTGTGTTTGTGTTATTATCATCAACATACTGAGCTCAAGAAATTCATGAAGGTGAAGAGCATAATCCGCAAATTGTAGAAAAAATTGAAAAAAAATTAGCACTTGAAAATGCTAAAAAACATGAAAACTTATTAAAAGAACTTAAAAAAGAAAATTTAATTTAGGAGAAATATAAATCATGACAGATATTACACAAGTAATTGAGCAATTTTCTAATATAGCTCAATATGCTGGAGGAGCTACAGATGCTACTGCAGCCGTTAACAGTAATAACAATTTAGATATATTAGGTAAATCTATCGGTGCAGGTATTGCAATGATGGGTTGTTTAGGTGTGGGGATCTCAGCTGGTTATGCTGTTGGGTCTGCAGCTATAGCTGCTGGACGTAATCCAGATGCTCAACCAAAAATTATGAATACTATGATCGTTGGTATGTCAGTTGCTGAATCTTCAGCTATTTTCGCATTGATCGTAGCTATTTTAATTATTTTCGTTGCATAAGAAAGGGTAAAAATGAAAATGTCTTCAAATTTAAAGAAGAAAATAATAATTAGCACTATTGGTGTATTTTCACTTTTAACTCTTATCTTACCTACATTAACTTCATGTAGTGGAAGTATAGAAGGTGTTAACCCACCAGCTATTATTAATAACGTATTCCCTAACCTTTGAGTATTCGTTGCTCAAATCATTTCTATGTTAATTCTATTTTCAGCAGTTATGTTCTTGGCTTGAAAACCAACAAACAAAATGTTAGAAAAAAGAAGAGCGTTTATTCAAAATGAAATTGACGAAGCAACTAAATCAAAAGAGTTAGCACAAGCTGAATATGAAAAAGCAAAACAATTAACAGAAGCATCAACTGTTAAATCAAAACAAATGATTGCAGAATCAAATACAAAAGTTTCAAAATATGAAAAAGCAGAAATTGCAAGAGTTCATGAAGAAACTCAAAAAATGATTTCAGATGCAAATAAAATAATCGAAAAAAATTATGAAAAAGCACAAAAAGATCTTGATAAACAAATTATAGAAATGGCAATGAAAACTACAGAAGTTTTACTTGATAAAAAAGTTACAATTGCTCAAGATAAAAAAATGATAGAAGAATTCATAAAGGATCTTAAAAAATAATGGCTACAAAAACAATCAAATCAAATAATTGATCTGATGAGTCTATAAATTATCAAGGAAAAAAAATAGCTTTAAATATTACTGTTGCTAATCAAATTGAAACTAAATTGGTTAATGAAACTGCAGCAATATTGTCAAAAAAATATAACTTTACTCCAGAACCTATTAATCTTATTGAAGATAAATCAGTTCTTGGTGGAATGAAAGTTGAATTCGATTCAAAAGTTATAGACGGAACTTTAAAAGCGCGTTTAAATAAGATTAAGAATAATATTCACTAAGAAAGGCTAATTTATATATGAAAAACTTTGATTTAAATAAAGTTTCTAAGAAATTTGATTCACATCTAAATTCAGCTACAGAAAAACGTTTTTTTAAAGAAGAAGGAACTGTTCTATCTGTTGAAGATGGTATTGTAACAGTATCTGGATTATCAAGCGTTATGATGAATGAATTAGTTTTGTTTGAAAATAATGAAAGAGGATTGGCCTTCAATTTAGAAGAAGATACTGTTGGTATCATTATGCTAGATTCATATGAACATATTTTTGAAGGAAACAAAGTACAAAGAACTGAAAAAATCTTTGAAGTACCAGTGGGTGATAACTTTTTAGGAAGAGTTGTTGATGCTAATGCTAGACCAATTGATGGTAAGGGCGAAATAGATTCAGCAGACTTTTTCCCAATTGAAAAAATTGCGCCTGGTGTAATGTCTAGAAAATCAGTTCACCAACCTTTAAAGACAGGTATCTTATCAATAGATGCTATGTTCCCTATTGGAAAAGGTCAAAGAGAGTTAATTATTGGGGATAGACAAACTGGAAAAACAACAGTTGCAATAGATACAATAATTAATCAAAAAGATAAAAATGTTAAATGTATTTATGTAGCAATAGGACAAAAAAATTCTACAGTTGCCAACTTAATTACTGAACTTAAGAAAAATAAAGCAATGGAATATACTACAGTAGTTTCAGCTACTGCTTCAGATTTGCCATCTTTACAATATATAGCTCCTTATTCTGCAACAGCGATTGCTGAATATTGATTATCTAAAGGTGAAGACGTATTAATAGTATATGATGATCTATCTGCACATGCTGTCGCTTATAGAACATTATCATTGTTATTAAAACGTCCACCCGGCAGAGAAGCTTATCCTGGTGATGTTTTCTATTTACATTCACGTCTTCTAGAAAGATCATGTAAATTGAATGAAGAAAATGGTGGTGGTTCAATTACATCATTACCTATTATTCAAACTCAAGCTGGAGATATCTCGGCTTATATTCCAACTAACGTTATTTCTATAACTGATGGTCAAATCTTTATGATGACATCATTATTTAACTCAGGACAAAGACCAGCTATTGATGCAGGATTATCTGTATCTCGTGTTGGTGGTGCTGCTCAAGTTAAATCAGTTAAGCAAATGTCAGGTTCTATGAAATTAGGTCTTGCTAATTATAGAGAACTTAAATCATTTAGTCAATTCGGTTCAGAATTAGATGAAATGACAAAGAAAAGCTTATCAACTGGTGAAAAGATTCAAAAATTATTGATTCAAAAAATTCATGAGCCTTATTCATCATCTGAAGAATCAGTTATATTATTTGCCATTAAAGAAGGGTTCATTGATTACATCAATCTTGAACAAATAATTGATTTCAAAAACTACTTATTAAAAGAAGTTAAAGAAACTAGATTATGAGCTCAGCTTGAAAAAACTCAAGAATTTGACAAAAAAGGCAATTGATTAGCATTTAGATATTTCTTTAAAGATGTTATTAAAGATTTCTTTAGAGAAATAAATTACAATCCAACTGACAAAGCAGAAATCAAAAAGTTAGAAGAATTAGAAAATATCAAACCAGAAGAAGAAAGAGCTTATAAAGGAATTTAATTATGGAAAAAAACAATAAAAAATTTAAACATTTTTTACCATTAACTATTTCTTTGTTTATAACTATTGTTTCTCTAATAGTTGTTAGTGCTTGTTATGGTTTGGTAAATAATGTATACAATCAAGTATATAAAAGAATTAGAGCTTTCAACTCAGCTTTAGAAAATGCACAGAAAAATAAATTAACAGAATTTACAGTTACTGATCCTTTAACAAAAAATGATTTGTTGAAAACTTATAGTATTGTTAATTCAACTCCTTCTTCTACTGCTCAAGCTCCATTTATTAAAAAAGGCGACTATGCTTGAACTACGAAGTTTAAAACTGCTGATTATCCTCACCCTGTTGTTGTTTCAGATAATGAAATCTGAGCATGACTTTCAACTCCAATCGCTACAAAGAAAACTTTGAAATTAACTGAAGCTGATAAACAAAAAATGCTTGCTAATAAAACAGATCCTAATTGAGATATTATTTCTTCATATAGAGATTTAGTTAACTTTGTTCCTTATAGAAATGTTCAAGCTATTGAAAACTTAACATTCTTAAGATCTGAGAGTTCTGCTTCAAATTCATCAGGACCACAAAGCGTTGGTGGTAAAAAACTGTCATTAACTGTTTCTGCTACAAGCGGGCTATATACTGGTGGAATTATATTTATGTCTATTACTGGATTTAGTTTAATTTATCCAGCATGAGTTTTAGTTCTTTTTGTGAAAAATAAAAAAGCAGCAAAAAATAATGGCTAATTTAAACGAAATAAAAAGAAAACTAAACTCGGTAGATTCAGTTAAGAAAATAACACATGCTATGAATCTAATAGCAACTGTTAAACTTAAAAAACAAAGAGATCTATTTGACAATGTTAAAGATTATTTTCAAACATTTTATGCAATCGTTGGTTTCTTATTAGATGATGAAGAAACTGATATTGAAGAACTAGATATTACTAGTCGTAAAAATAAAACTTTGTCAATTAATATAAACTCTACTATTGGTTTATGTGGAGCTTACAACACATTATTAAATAACTATATTTATAAAAAAACAAGAATTAATAATGACAAAATTATACAAATTGGTAAACAAGGATATAATTTCTGAAATGTTCAACACGAAAATGAATCACCAATCATTAAATACTATGAATTTAATGATATGAAAGTTCCATTTAGTGCTTGTTTGAATATTGCTGATGAAATTTGAAAACTTTGAGTTGATAAAGAAATAAACAAAATCGAAATCAATTTTATGAGATTTATCAACGTTATGGTTTCAAAACCACAAACAATTGAATTATTACCTTTTGACAGATCAACATTAGATAATTTATCATCTGATTTAAATTTAAATGAATTTGAATTTTCTCCAGAAAAAGATGAATTGTTAATTAGTTTGATTCCTGAGTATTTAGCTACAGTTATCTATGGTGCTCTTATTGAAGCTAAAACTTCTGAATATGCTTCAAGAAGAATGGCAATGGATGCTGCTACTAAAAACTCTGATGAACTATCTTATCAATATAAATTACAGTACAACAATGCAAGGCAAGAGCAAATTACTAATGAAATTATAGAAATTGTTAGTCCGCTTAGTGCCATGAAGAAAAAATCAAAAAAAGAAAAAAAATAAAAGAAATTAATTAATATTTTAAAAAACAAGTTTAATCGATTATCGAATAAAGAAATTTATTCACAAAATAAATATTAATAAATTAAAAGTAAAGGAAGTAGAATATGAATATTTCAAAAAACGGAAAAATTGTTCAAATTCTTGGTCCAGTTGTTGACGTTAAATTCTTTTCTGGTGTTACTCCTCTTATTAATGATGCTCTTGAAACAAATAATTCAAAAAACGAAAAAGTTGTTTTAGAAGTTGCAGAATTAATTGGTGATAATACAGTTAGATGTATTTCAATGAATTCAACTGATGGCCTTAAAAGAGGGCAAGAAGTTATAAACACTCAAAAACCTATTATGATGCCAGTTGGTGAAGCAGTATTAGGTAGAATGTTTAATGTCGTTGGTGATGTTATTGATGGCAAACCTGCACCAAAAGGTGTTAAATATAGACCCATTAAATCTAAGCCTCCAAAACTTGAAGACCAAACCGGAGAAACCACTGTATTTGTTACAGGAATTAAAGTTATTGATCTATTAGTTCCTATTGCAAAAGGTGGTAAAGTTGGTTTATTTGGTGGTGCTGGTGTTGGTAAAACAGTTTTAATCCAAGAATTAATCCATAACGTTGCTAAAGACCATGGTGGTTTATCAGTATTCGTTGGTGTTGGTGAAAGAACTCGTGAAGGTAATGATCTATATCATGAAATGAAAGACTCAGGTGTTCTAGATAAAGCGGCATTAGTGTTTGGACAAATGAACGAGCCTCCTGGAGCTAGAATGAATGTTGCTGCTAGTGGATTGGCAATTGCTGAAGAATTTAGAGATTCATCAGGACAAGATATATTATTATTTGTTGATAATATGTTCAGATTTACTCAAGCTGGTAGTGAAGTGTCTTCATTATTAGGTAGAATGCCTTCAGCTGCTGGATACCAACCAACATTATCTTATGAAATGGGTAATCTTCAAGAAAGAATTACTTCAACAAAAAGTGGTTCAATTACTTCAGTTCAAGCTATTTATGTTCCAGCTGATGATTTAACTGATCCAGCTCCTGCAACGACTTTTGCTCACTTAGATGCTAAAGTTGTTTTAGATAGAAAAATTGCTTCTTTAGGATTATTCCCAGCGATTAGTCCTCTTCAATCAAGTTCTATCTTAATGAACCCTGAATCAATTGGAGAAGAGCATTATAATGTTGCTTTCTCTGTTCAAAGAATTTTACAAAAATATGAAGAATTACAAGATATTATTGCAATTCTTGGTATTGATGAACTTAGTGAAGAAGACAAGAAAATTGTTTTCAGAGCTAGAAAAATCAGAAACTTCTTATCACAATCACTACACGTTGCTGAAGCATTTAATGGTGTTCCAGGTGTTAGTGTTCCATTAGAAGAAACAATTAAAGGATTTAAAGCAATTGTAAATGGGGAATGCGACCATTTACCTGAACAAGCATTCTTATATGCTGATACATTGCAAGATGTATTTAATAGAGCAAAAAAACTAGAAGCTAAATAATGAGCAATACTTTAAGAACTAAAATCATTACACCAGATAATGGTGTTATGTTTGAAGAACAAATTCAAAAAATTCTAATTTTGACTACTGAAGGTTATGTTTCTTTACAACATAATATCATGCCCATGGTATGTAGAGTATTTCCTGGTCCTGTAAAGATTCATTTAGAAGATGGCACAATGAAAGCCGGTTATTGTACTGGTGGTATTATTTATCATGATAATATGTCAAGTACAAAGCTTATGGCCACTCATTTTGAATGAACAAATGAAAATCATACTATTGAATCAGTTACAAAAAAAATAAAAGAACTTGAAAAAGAACTTGAAGGTTTAACTCCAAGTACTAAAAACTTCATTATTATTAAAGATAAATTAGAAACTAATAAATTATTATTGAAAGCTTTAAAACCTTTTTAATATTGCAAACAAAAAAACCAGAGAACTGGTTTTTTATTTGTACTATTTTATTCTTTTCAATCAACACTTCTATTTAAAGCTTTGTGTCATTTATCAACAAGTTCTTTTTTGTTTATGTTCTTTTTAGGATTGTAAACAATCTTATCTGTTTTTAAAGAACATATTTCTTTTATGTCTTTTCAAAAACCAACAGAAAGTCCTGCTAAATAACTAACGCCAAGAGTTGTTATTTCGCAATCTTTTGGTTTGATTATATTTGTTTCTAGAATATCAGATAAAAATTGAAGCATGTAAGTTGATTTTGAAATTCCTCCATCAACTTTCATTTCCTTAAATTTAATTCCCAATTCTTTCTCAAAAGTTTCAATTAAGTGATTCACTTGAAAGACAACAGAATTAAGTGCACTAAGGATAATGTCTCCCTTGCTTGTTTCTCTTTCAATACCAATAATTAGTCCTCTTGCTTTAGTATTTCAAATAGGGGCTCCTAAACCAGTAAACGCCGGAACAAAATATACATTTGTATTATTAATCTTTTTAGCATAATAGTCACAATCTTCATATGAATCTATTAATTTAAGATTATCTTTTAATCACTTAAGAGTAGTTCCGGCATTAAAAACCGAACCTTCAACACAATAAGTAATTTCATCATTAATTTTTCAACCAATAGATGTTGTTATCTGATTATTAAAGAACATTGGTTTGTTTCCAATATTGATTGAAGTAAATGATCCTGTTCCAAAAGTTGTTTTAATATCATTTTTTTCAAAACAACAATGACCAAGCATTGAAGATTGTTGATCTCCTAAAACTGCTTTGATAGGAATTTCTAAATTAGTTTTATTGAATATTATGTTTGAATCACAAACTCCAAAATCATCTAATGAATCTTTAACTTCTGGAAGAATGGATTTATCTATTTTAAAAATATTTAATAATTCATCATCTCATTTAAGAGTATTAATGTTGTATATCATTGTTCTTGAAGCGTTTGAAACATCTGTTAAGTGTTGTTTATAATTTGTTAAATTTCAAATTATTCAAGAATCTATAGTACCTATCATTAGGTTATTTGATTTAAGTAATTCATCAGCTGTTGCAACGTTGTCTAGTATTCATTTTATTTTAGTTGCACTAAAGTATTCATCAACAAGAAGGCCAGTTTTCTTGTTTATAAGTTCTGAATACCCTTCTTTTTTCAATAATTCACAATAATCACTTGTTCTTCTATCTTGTCAGACAATAGCATTATAAATGGGCTCATTAGTTCTTTTGTCTCAAGCAACTATTGTTTCTCTTTGATTAGTAATGGCGATTGATGCAATGTCTTTAATTAAAACTTTGTTTTTCTTTAATACATTTTTAATAGTTGATAATTGAGATTGTCATATTTCTACAGGATCTTGTTCTACTCATCCGCTCTCTGGACATAGTATATCTATTTCTAATACAGAGATATCAACTATGTTTCCATTCTTATCAACAAGAGAACTTCTAAGACTTGTAGTTCCTATATCTAAAGTTAAGATGTATTTACTCATTAGTTAACTTTCTTTCAGTTTTCATCAACATATTGTTTATTAAAAATATTTATACGATCATAATATAATTTTCCAAACATATGATCAATCTCATGTTGTAAACAAATAGCATATAGACCATCTGCTTTTATTTCTATTTCTTTTTCAGTATAAATATCAACCGCTTTAAAGTGTATAGTTTCAGCTCTTGGAACTATTCCGCTTTTATCCACCTTAACAGATAAGCAGCCTTCTCCGCTTGGTAAATAACTTTTATTGTAAGAAGTTTCAATAATAACAGGATTTGCAAATAGCAATTCTCTTTCAATTCCTTTTTCATCATCAAAATGAACATAAGCAACTTTTTTCATGTAATGGACTTGTGAACCAGCAATTGCTATTCCTGGTCTTATTTTGTATTTTTTGTCTTCATTTGCATATGACTTGTCTACATATGAAACCATTTTTTGGATATACTCTATATCTTCTTTGTTTAGAGGAAATTTCAATTCCTTAGAAGTTTCTCTAATTTTTTTATTAGTATCAAAGCATAATCAATTAGAATTCGGTTCTAAATTATTATTTATAAATCTTTTTTTCATTTACTATTCTCACAATCTATTACTTATCTTATAATTTTATATAATAATTACTTGAAATGTGAAAGAAGAAATCATTTATGATTAATAATAAAATTATTTTAATTAGTGGACCAAGTGGAGTTGGTAAAGACTCACTTATGAATTCATTAAAGAAATTTCCAGAACTTGGTCTTGAATACTCCATTTCAATGACTACAAGAAAACCAAGAAATAATGAAGTAAATAATAAGGATTATTACTTTGTATCTGAAAACGAATTTAAAAAGTATATAGATAATAAAGAAATGCTTGAATGAAATGAATTCTGCGGTAAATATTATGGAACTAGACACTCTGAAATTAAAAGAATTCTAAGTAATGATAAAAACGTTCTTATAGAAGTTGATGTTAATGGTGCTAAACAAATATTTGATCATTACAAAAATAATAATAATAATTTAATCTCTATTTTCATTCTTCCACCTAAAATAAGAGAACTCAAAAAAAGATTAAAAAATAGAGGAACAGAAGATAAATGCGTAATTAAAAATAGAATTAAACAAGCTAAAGGCGAAATCAAATTAAGCAAACTGTATAAATATTCAGTTGTTAATGATAAATTTGATGTTGCTTTAGAAGAAATAAAATCTATTTTAAAAAAAGAATATGAAAAATAATATAAAAGCAAAAATACTATCTTTCATTGGTGGTCTAATGTGTCTTTACATAATAGATACCAAAGAACAAATATATATCAAACCTAAAGGGATATTCAGACACGATAAACATGACTTGAAACCAACTGTCGGAGATGATGTAATTTTGTCTTTTATAAATAATGAATATAAACTTGAAAAAATATTAGAAAGAAAAAATTCACTAATCAGACCAAGGGTTGTTAATATTGATGAAGTGATTCTTATTCAATCCACTACAGAACCCAAGTTTAATATTTCATTAATATTAACTTATTTAATGTTTTTTGAGATTCATATTAATAACGTAAAAATAGCTTTTAGTAAATCTGATTTACTAAAAAACAAAGAGGATATTAAAGAATATGAAGAACTTATTAAGATGTTAAAAAATGATGGTTATGAAGTTTTTGATTTAAATAACAAAAAAGATTTTAAAAAAATAGTTAATGATTTGGAAAATAAAGTAGTTTGTTTTTCTGGAAATTCTGGAGTCGGTAAATCTACTTTATTAAATCGAATTGATAAAAATTTATTAATAAAAACTCAAAATATTTCTAAATCATTAAACAGAGGAAAGCATACAACAACTAATGTATCTTTAATTCCGCATAAAGACGGCTTTTTTGTAGATACTCCTGGGTTCTCAAGTATAGAATTAAATCAATTTTCAAAATCTACATTATCGAAAGGATGACACGATTTTTTCGAAAATCATGTTAAATGTAAATTCAATGATTGTTTACATAATAACGAGATTAAATGTGAAATAAAGAAGATGGTATCTGAGAATAAAATTAGTAAAGTTAGATACAATTTTTATATTAATTTAATAAACCAATAATAATGTAAAAGTTTATTTGTTCAAAGTGCTTTCTTGTGTTATAAAAGTAGTTGATAATATACATATATTATTATTTTTCAAAATAAGGAGATTAAATGGACTCTTTTAATAACCTCCAATTATTATTGGGGACTGTGACAAATCAAATTTCAATATCTCCATACACCGCATTTACTATGTATCTTACATTCGTAGGTACAATAATAATCGGGTGTGGGGCTATACCGCAATTAATTTTAGCTTTTAAATATAAAAAATTTGTTAATACTAATATTCCAATTTCTATTATTTTAATTGCTTGTTTTGCACTTTTTGGATCTTATGGAGTTGGTGTTACAATTTCAGGAGACAAAATGACGCTTCTTGATTTAACAAGCGGCAACGATTGATTCCATCAATTAGGTCGTATAGATTTAGCTTCTGGAATTAAAACTTCTTTAGTTATTTCATTACCAGACGGACTTCACAAAGTAATGACTAATGGAGAATGAGAGCATTTTCTTTCAAATCAAAATTTTAGAAATTTTGAAGAAATTAAAACTTTCGTATTAAGTCACACTGGTAATCCTACTCAAAATTGATCAGATGTAAAATTAACAGCTGTTCAACTTACTATGATATTACAGCACTCAAAAGTTTGATTGCATCAATTAGAAAATAGTTTCAATTTTGCTGGGGGAACTGTTTATGATCATATAGCTTATGAAATGGTTAATTGATCAAAACCTCTTGTATTCAATTTCTATTATGAAGGTATTTCAATTGCTATTGGTCAATATATTGGTTTAGTAACTTCTATTCTTCCATTAATAGTTAGATGTGTTTGAAGACTGAGAGCAAAAACTCTAGGTATAACACCAGATGAATATGAAGAACTAAAAATTAAATCTGCAATGAATAATTTCCATCAAGCCTTTATTACGGCTTATGATGAATATTCAATGTATAGAGAATAGAAAGGAAATAAAATGAATTTTGAAAGTTTTATTAACGGTAATTTTAATTTACCGCCTGATATGTCTATAATTAATGAACCATTTAATTCTGGTATGTTTTCACTAAATCCATTATATGGTCCAATTCCTATGTGAAGTTTTATATTTGTAATGATAGCGGCGTTTTTGATACCTATATCATTTATGCCTCTTGTCGTTAGTTATTTAAGAACTAAAAATACATCGACTACAACCCATAGTTATTGAATAATAACTATTATTGGTTTTATTCATTTGTGTACGTTCTATGGAATGTTGATGGTTAGAGAAGGTCAAACAATCTATACAATAGATGGCACAATCGCTACTCATCATTTTGCTCAATTACAATTCTGTTTTGTATTTGCATGTGAATTTGCTTCATTAATAATTTGTGTAGTTTTATATGCATTAAAACTAAGAAACATTCGTAGAGCAAAAAGAATTGGTTCTACAGAAGCTGATTATTGTTATCATTTAGAACAAGAATTATATGCTTCAAATTCAAGATCAAGTGTTAAGAAAGTGTTTGAAAAATATGAAAACAATATTTAACCTTAGCCGCCGAGCTTTAACTGAAACCGAAGTTCAATTACAAGAATTTAAAAAAGATAGTGATTTTAAAAAACTTAGCAGAAAGCTTTTCTGACTTTATTTTCTTCCTTTTCGTTTCAAAAAAAGAAGAAAAAATATATTCCATGAATACTTAGATTTTATTTTAATCAAATTTGAAAAAACAGATTTAACAATGGAAGAAATCGAAAACTATTCTTATGCATTTTTAAATACACTTGTTTGAAAAAACATAAGACTTGCTGTATTAATGTTCGGAATAATAATTGGAATTATTATTTGTGCAATAACTACAGGCCTTGTAATATATTGACCTTAATATTTCAAAATATTTATTTATTGTTATAAAATAAATATGATTATGAAAAAAACTACCAAAAATTATTTTCAATCGTCTAAATTTGTGTGTTTTGATGAATTAATAGATCAAAAGACCTATACGTATCCAAAGCTAATTAACTTATCAATTGGCTCTTTTGTGTTATTTATAGTTTTTTTGATCTTATTTATTTTAGGATTTAAAGATTCTTATTCTTCATTATTAGACACTCCTATTTATATACAAACATATAGATCAATTGGCGTGTTTGCCATAATGTGATATCTTTTTTTCTCTATATGATCTTTAAAAATTGGATATCAAATATTTAAATACAATAAAGAAGATAAATTTAATTATTCATTATTATTATCGTTCATTCCTATAAATTCTTTATTTAATGCGATTGTTCTTTCAACTAGAATAGATGCAATGATTTATTGAAACTGACTTAAAAATTTATTTAAAAATGATTTAGAGTTAGGAAAAATAAATTCTAAAGATAGTGTTGATTACAAACTATACATGATTGTTTTTATAATAATGTCTCCAATGTTCTTCTTTACATGAGCTCCAGAAAGTGGCAATTTACATGATCGTTTAAATCCATTAATGACTCAAAATGAAATAATGCATATTACTCTTAAATACTCAATTTGATTTGGTTCATTACAATACTATACAGTTCAAACAAATCTTTTATGTTTAATATACGTAGTTTTATATTTAATTAATCCTAAATCAAAGATATTTAAAAATAATACAGCATTAATATGAACAGTTTCATATTTATTAGTAGTAGCAGTTACTTATGATCTTGCTTTATTACCGTCTAATGTAGCAACTGGCTCTACAAAAGACTGAGGAACATATGATTGATTTAAGACAGTGTGAGAACACATTGTTAATCCAATTGCCTATTGTGGTGTTGGAATTTATATGTTATGTAAGAGATCTAAACAAACAAGCAATAAAGATTGATTAACAACTTTAAAATACGGTTTAATAATACCTTCAATTTATTTAATATATGCATCAGCGGTTTCATTTATAAGTGCTCAAAGTGTTTACTCCTGGGCAACAAATTTAAACCCTAATTTACAAATAGACAGTTTGTTTAAAAATGGTAAGCCTGAGTTAATATTATTAATATTAGCTTATTGATTCGTTTTTGTTGGAACTATAACAGGAATGTGGGCTTTACATAAGCAAGCATACACTAAATATCTAAGCGGTGATAGAAAGGAAGTGAATGTCAAGAAATAATAAAAAGTTTAATGATAACAATTATAAAAACGAAATAGGAGATCAATTTAATGATTCTTCTAATTTTGATAATGATTACTTTAAACCAAGTCAAACTAAATTCGATGTAAACGAATTCTATACAGAAGAAAAAATTAAAGATGTTTATGACATTAATGAAAATGATGATTATTACCAAGAAGCATTAAATAAAATTAATAGCAGAAAAAATGCTAATAATTATGAACAATTTAACCAAAACTTCAACCCAAATCAAAATTTTAACAACAACCAAAATCCCAATTTCGATCCTAACCAAAACTTTAACAACAACCAAAACTTCAACCCAAATCAAAACTTTAATCAATTCCAAAATTCTGGAATGAATCAAAACAACCAAAACTTCAACCCAAATCAAAATTTTAACAACAACCAAAACTTTAATCAATTTCAAAATTCTGGAATGAACCAAAATTTTAATCAATTCCATCCAGGAATGAATCAAAACAACCAAAACTTTAACAATAACCCATACAATCAAAATTTAACTACTCAACCAAACGACTTTAATATTCAAAATGGATTTAATCCTCAATTCCATCCAGGAATGAATCAAAACAACCAAAATTCATATCCTCCACAATATTATTATCCTCAGCAATATCCAGTTGCACCTCCTCCTCCACAATATCAACAAGTTCCAGTGATGGTTCCACAATATATATATCAACAACCACCACAACAGAATACTAATCAAAACAACCAACAACCCCAATACCAACCAGGTCCTATTATTATTCAAAATCATATTCCTGATAATATGAACAACAACAACAATAATAATACCAATCAAGAAAACAACCAAAACAATCCAAATAATCAACAACCCCAAAATGTTGAAAATAATAATGTTGTTCAAAATCAAACTACAACAAACACTGAACCAGATATTCAACTTTCAAGAGAAATACCAGCATATATTGCTTTTGAACGTAAGAAAAACACATTTTGAGTTTTAATTTCTTTCGTATTTTTATTGGCATGCTTATCTTTCTTAGGATTTTTAGTTGTTGCTGATACATTACCTACAATACAGAACTCAATTTCAATAGGAGCTGCTAATTGAATTAACACAAGCTTTGCTTTTGAAAGTATTGGTTATTATGTATTAGCTTCTCTTTCAATAGTATTTAGCGGATTATGTTTCTTTAATAATGTTGCATTATCTTCTTCAGTTAGAAAAGAAATCAAAAGAATCAGTATTCAAGGATTTGATTCAACCAAAATAAATGGTTTTGTTAGAAGAACATTTAAAAAATATATTAAGATGAATATAAACCTAAATTGATTCTGCTTTGGTGCTTATTTCTTAACAGGACTAGCAATACTATTATCATTTGTTGTATTTTATTTTCTAGATACGAGCGTTCCTTTTGGAACCCTTGTAGCTATTAGACCCAATCTTGATAAAAACTTATTACAATATATTGTAATTGGTCTGGGTTCATTTGCTGGACTTATCTTTATGTCTCATTGTATATTGTCTATTACTAATGGAATTAGAAATAGATTAATGCAAGATACTTATAGTGTCGAGATATTTACAGAAGAACAAATAACACTAATTAAGAAACAAACACATAAAAGAAATGGAATTATTCTTTTAGTAGTTGCGATAATAGTAGGTATTTTCTTCTTAATATTATATTTTGCAAAGAAAACTATTTCAACTGGTAAAAGTGTAGTTGTATCAGCTAAATAATGAAAAAAAATATATTAAACATAATTAAAAAACATAATTTACAAATATCTGATTTTGATTTATATACTTCAGAAATTTTAAAAATAAAACAAATCAAAAACCAAAACAAGAATTCGAAACTTGTTTTGGTTTCTGCTATGAGTCCTAATAAAACAGGAGAAGGCAAAACAACAAATCTAATAGGGATAGTAGATGGTTTGAACGCTTTAAATCACAAAACTATTGGTCTTCTTAGAGAACCTTCTATTGGTCCTGTGTTTGGTATGAAAGGAACTGGAAGTGGTTCTAATAAAGCTCAAATAGTTCCTCATGACAAAATCAATTTGCATTTTACAGGAGATCTTCACGCTATAACAACTGCTAATAATTTAATACAAGCAGTTATTGAAAATGAAATTTATCAAAAATCTGATTTGAATATTGATCCAAACAAAATAATGTGAAATAGATGTCTTGACATGAATGATAGATCATTAAGAAGCGTTTCATACAATATTAACAAAGAAACAATAATCAATTCAAGTTTTAATATTACAGCGGCTTCTGATCTTATGGCATTGTTTTGTTTAGTTTCTTCAGTTGAAGAATTTAAAGAAAAATTATCAAATACTATAATTGCTTATAGTAAGGATGATAAAGAAATAAAAATAAAAGATTTAAAAATAGAAAATAGTATTATTAAGGTTCTTGAAAGTGCTTTTTATCCAAATCTCGTTAGCACTTTAGAAGAGAATCCTGTTATAGTACATGGTGGTCCATTTGCAAATATTGCACATGGAACAAGTTCAATAATCGCAATGAATCAAGCTTTAAATTTATCAGACATTGTAATAACAGAATCTGGATTTGGTGCAGACTTAGGTTTAGAAAAATTTATGAACATAGTTTCTTCTTCATCTAAGAATATTCCAAATTTAATTGTTTTAATGATTTCATTAAAATCAATTATTGATCATTCTGATATTTCTTTAAATAAAAAAGAAATGATTGAATTAGGTTTTCAAAATGTTTTATCTCATATTAAACATATTGAAAATTATAATATTGATTTTATGTGTGCTATTAACGCCAGAGCTGAAGATGATCATGAATCATTAGAATATCTTAAAGAATGTTTAAATTCAAACAATATTGATTTTGAAATTTCTAATGCTTGAAAAGAAGGTTCAAAAGGAACTATTGAATTATGTAAAGTTATTAATAAGAAACTTGAGACTTCTTCAAATGATAAATTTAAACCTCTATATGAGTTAAAAGATTCTATTGATTTTAAAATAAATAGAATAATCAAAGAATCATATAGAGCATCTGGTGTTGAATATTCTGAAGAAGCAAAAGAAAAACTTTCTAAATTAAAAAGAAACAATTACTATGTTTGCATTGCCAAAAATCCTTATTCTTTAACTTCTGATCCAAAAATTTTAATAACTCCAAAACAAGAATTTAAAATTTATATATCGGATATAGAAATTAATGAATCAGCCAATTTATTAATTCCAATAACTGGAAAAATATTTAGAATGCCAGGTTTAAATAAGACTCCAGAAGCTAAAAATAAAAATATTTTAAAAAATAATTAATTTAAATATATAATTAAATTGTTAGCAGGTGAGTGGCTCCGACTTGTCGTCCACACACAGTCCAAAATATTGCCGCCTTTTTTAATATAGGTGGCTTTTGTTTTCTCTAACGGGGATGTCACGGTTTCGACAGGAATTAGGAATCTTAAAGTGCAGTGGGGTTTGCCCCTTATAGCTCGAGGTTTTTTTTAAATGCAAAAAACAACAAAAACACAAATGAAATTTCTTCATTTGAAATCAACCAATTTGCTAATGCAAATGGTTTAAGCTTAAACTTTTAATAAGAATAAGTTTATTTTTTTAAAAATATAATTAGTTTATATTTGAATTTCAAATTTGCTAATTTAGAAAAATTAGATAAACTGTAGACCTTTACTTGGAATTGTTTTTGGAAAGGGGTTCGACTCCCCTCATCTCCACCATATCTTATTAATGAGCCTAAAGCTTATTAATTTGCTAATTACCATAATAAAAACAAACAAAATAGATTTAGTGTCTATTTTGTTTTTTAATTAATATATAACTAATAATATGAAAACAATAAAAGAAAAATCATACAAAGAAATAATTATTAAAAATTCGAAATTTCAAGCATATGCTTTTAATTTGAATTCTATAAAAGAATTTAATAAACATTATTTAAATTTAAAAAAGATTCATAAAAAAGCAACACATATATGTTTTGCTTATAAATTTAATGAAGACAACATTCAACATGTTAAATATTTCGATGATGGCGAACCAAAAGGAACTGCTGGATTACCTATTTATTCTTTTATTGATAAGAAAGATCTTAACAACATATGTATATTTGTTGTTAGATATTATGGAAAAATAAAATTAGGTGCTGGTGGGTTAATTAGAGCATATTTAAAGGCTGCAAAAGAATCTATTGAAATAGCAGAATTAATTGATTTATAATAATAGTATTATGAACAAAATAGCACTATATAGAAAATATAGACCAACAAATTTTAATAGCATTGTTGGTCAACAATTTATTGTTAAAACTTTAACTTTATCAATAGAAAAAAACAAAACTAATCATGCATACATTTTTTCTGGACCAAGAGGTACTGGAAAAACATCAATAGCTAAAATATTTGCAAAAACGATTAATTGCTTAAATACTAAAAAAGGCAATAGTTGCGAAAAATGTAATAATTGTTTATTAATTAATAAAGAAGAAGCTATTGATGTTATCGAATTAGATGCTGCATCTAATAATGGTGTTTCAGAAGTTAGAACTATTATTGAAAATATTCCATTTTTACCAAATTCTTTAAACAAAAAAGTATACATTATAGATGAAGCTCATATGTTAACCAATAGTGCATGAAATGCATTATTAAAAACAATAGAAGAACCTCCAAAACATGTTATGTTTATTTTTGCCACTACTGAAGTTAATAAAATACCTTTAACTATATTAAGTAGATGTCAAAGATATGATTTTAAAAAAATATCTTTTGAAGATTTAAACGCATTAATTGTTAAAGTAACAAAAGAAGAAAAAATAAAAATAACAGAAGATGCTATTAAAAAATTAATTCAATTATCAGACGGCGGAGCTAGAGATTGTTTATCTTTATTAGATCAATCTTCTTCATTTAGTTCTGGGAATATTACTATTGAGTCATTAAGTTCATTGTTTGGATTAATTGATCAAAAGAAAAAACTTAATTTTTTAACATTCCTATTGAATTCTGATTTTGAATCTGCTTTCCAATTGTTTGAAGAATTCAATTCTAATGGGGTTGATTTTGAACAATTAACAGAAGAACTTATTAAAATACTTCTTGATTTATTAATGTATTTAAAAACTAATAATGAACAATTATTAAAAGAAGTTTCAGTAAATGATATTTCTAATATAAACACAACAGAAGTTAAATTAAATTTTTTCATAGATGAATTTGTTAAAACGAATTCAGAAATTAAGAATTTTAAAAATGAAACTCTGTACTATAAAATACTTATTCAAAAACTAACTAGAGAAAATAATAATCAAGAAATTCCTGAACCTAATAGAAAAATTCAAAGAAATGTTCTTATTCAAGAAGCTACTTTTAAAAAAAGACCTTCAATTTCTTCAATATTCAAAACAACAACAAGACAAGAAACAAAAGAAATAATTACTAAAAAACCATTAAATCCATATTCTAAGGATTTTCTAAGTGATATTAAAGAAGAACCTAATCTTTTAAGAGATGATTTCTTAAAAATTTTCTCTAATAAAAATAAAGACCTTACTTCTTCATGTAATGAACTTCTTAAAACATATTTAGAAAACAACAAAATAAACAAAAATTTAGAAATACTAAAAGACATTATAAAAATTTCTGCTTGTTCAAATAACGGAATGATTCTTGTTTTTGAATATGAATTACTTTCAAAAAAATTTAATGAACTTATTAAAAAGAATAATGAACTACAAGATGCTTTAAATAATATATTTAATAAAGCTTATGTAACAATAGCTATTACTAAAGAAATAGGAACTGAGTTCTTAGATTATGCAAAAAGAAATATAATTAAATCAAACATTAAAGATATTGAAAATAATTTAACTTATATTTCAAATACTATTGAATCTACTAAACAAGTAGAAAAGAAATCTTTAAAAGAGGATCTAGAATCTATATTTAAAGATGACACAGAATAAATTAAATATTTAAGGAATAAAAATGAATATACAAAAAATAATGCAACAAGCTAATGAAATGCAAAAAAAACTTAAAAAAGAATTAGATGAATTTGAAAAGAAAGAATTTGTACATGATTACAAATCTTTATTAAAAGTTAAAATACTTGGTAATTTAACTATAGTATCTATAGAAATTAATGAAGAAGTTAAAGAAGACTTCGATATTGATATGACTACTGATTCTATACAGGCTGCTATTAATGAAGCAATTGCTAAAGTTCAACAAGAAAAAGATAAAGCAACTTCTTCAGTAGCTCCTGCAGGATTGGGAAACTTATTCTAGAATTATTAATATGAAATATCCAAAAGAATTCGAATATCTTTTAGATGCATTAAAATCACTACCAGGAGTAGGAACTAAACTTGCTAAAAAGTGAGTTTATTTTTTAATTAATAAAGATAAACAATTCATTGATAATTTTGTTTCAAGAGTAGTCGAAGCAAATATAAATATATTGAAATGTAAAGATTGTGGAAATATTTCAAACAATGAATTGTGTTCTATTTGTAATTCAGTTGAAAGATATAAAAATACTATATGTGTTGTAACTACTCCAGAAGATTTAGACAGAATAGAAAGTTCTGGTCATTATGATGGATTGTATCACATAACTTATGGCGATCTTTCTATTAAGAAGAATGTTTTGGTTCAACATACTAATCTTGAATCTTTATTTACAAGATTAGAAAATAACAAAAACATTACTGAATTAATAATAGCAACAGGCTTTACTCACGATGGTGAAATGACTGCTTCTTATATAACTAATAGATTAGAAAAAAACAACAATATTAAAATCTATCGTATAGGTTTTGGAATCCCACTAAACTCTTCATTAGATTATGCTGATAATGAAACTTTAAAACATTCATTAAATAACAAAAGAATATTGAAATAAAATAATGAAAATAAATATAAAAATATGATATTATTTATTAGTATTTATTTTTTGTTATTTAAGAAAGATACACACGGCAGAGTTGTCAATATTTAGAAAGGAAAATTAATCATGCCTACAATTGCTCAATTGATTCGTAATAATAGAACTGATAAAGTGAAAAAGAGTAATACTCCTGCACTTTTAACTACATACGATTCATTAAGAAAAAAAGTTAACAAAAACCCTGCTCCTTTTAAAAGAGGAGTATGTACTAGAGTTGGTACTATGACACCTAAAAAACCTAACTCGGCTTTAAGAAAATATGCCAAAGTTAGATTAACAAACAACATGGAAGTATTAGCTTACATTCCAGGTGAAGGTCACAACCTACAAGAACATAGTGTTGTTTTAATCCGTGGAGGTCGTGCGAAAGACTTGCCTGGGGTTAGATACCACGTTGTTCGTGGAACATTAGATTGTGCTGGTATTGAAAAACGTCGTCAACAACGTTCAAAATATGGTACTAAAGCACCTAAAGCTGCAGAAAATTAAGGAGTCAAATAATGAGAAAAGCAAAACCAGAAAAAAGAACCGTTTTACCTGATCCTGTTTATAATTCAAAATTGGTTACTAAATTAATTAATTCAATTATGAACGATGGTAAAAAAGGTTTAGCTCAAAATATTATTTATGGAGCCTTCAAATTAGTTGAAGAAAAAACAGGAAAACCTGCTATTGAAGTATTTGATAAAGCAATAGAAAATATCATGCCTATCTTAGAACTTAGAGTTCGTCGTGTTGCTGGAAGTAACTTCCAAGTTCCTACAGAAGTAACACCAGTTAGAAAACAAACTTTAGTTTTACGTTGATTAACTCAATATTCACGTTTACGTAATGAAAAAACAATGTTAGAACGTTTAGCTAATGAAATTATTGATGCATCTAATGGAATTGGTGCTTCAGTTAAGAAAAAAGAAGATACACATAAAATGGCAGAAGCTAATAAAGCATTTGCTCATTTACGTTGATAATAAGGAATCTTTATGAAGAACATAAGATCTTTTAGAAACTTTGGGATTATGGCCCATATTGATGCTGGTAAAACAACTACTAGTGAAAGAATTCTTTACCATACAGGAAAAAACCATAAAATTGGTGAAACACACGATGGTGCTTCAACAATGGACTGAATGGCTCAAGAAAAAGAACGTGGTATTACAATTACAGCTGCTGCAACTTATGCTGAGTGAAAAGACCACTACTTTAATTTAATTGATACTCCAGGACACGTGGACTTCACTGTTGAAGTTGAACGTTCTCTTAGAGTTCTTGATGGAGCAGTTGCTGTTCTTGATGGACAAAATGGTGTTGAACCTCAAACTGAAACTGTTTGACGTCAAGCTACTAAATATAATGTTCCTAGAATTGTTTTTGTTAACAAAATGGATAAAACAGGTGCAAACTTTGAATATTCATTAGAAACATTAAAATCACGTTTAGGTGTTCAAGCTGTTGCTATCCAATATCCTATTGGTGCAGAATCTGATTTTCAAGGATTAATCGATTTAATTGAAATGAAAGCTTATTACTATACTGGTGAGCATGATGAAAATCCTGAAATCAAGGATATTCCTGAAGACATGAAGGAATTAGCTGATACTTGAAGAGCTAAATTAATAGATGACGTTGTTGTTTTTGAAGAAAGTGTTATGGAAAAATACTTATCTGGTGGAACAGTAACAAATGAAGAAATCAAATCATGTATTAGAAAAGCCGTTATTAACACAGATATATATCCTGTTTTATGTGGTACAGCTTTTAAAAACAAAGGTGTTAAGAAATTACTTGACGCTGTTATTGATTACTTGCCTTGTCCAATTGATGTTCCTGCTATTACAGCTACTGATGACAATGACAAAGAAGTTACTATTGAAACTGATGACAATGCAAACTTTGCAGGTCTAGCTTTTAAAGTTGCAACTGATCCATTCGTTGGTAGAATTACTTACGTTAGAGTTTATTCAGGAATACTTAAAAAAGGTAGTTATATTTATAACTCATCTAAAGGTGTTAAAGAAAGAGTTTCAAGACTTGTTAAAATGCACTCAAATAATAGAACTGAAATCGATGAAATCGGTGCAGGTGATATAGCTGCTATTATTGGTCTTAAAAACTCAACAACAGGTGATACACTTTGTGAAGAAAAAAACAAAGTTATTTTAGAAAAAATGCAATTTGCTGAACCTGTAATTTCTTTAGCTGTTGAACCTAAATCTAAATCTGATCAAGAAAAGATGAGTTTGGCTTTATCAAAACTAGCTGAAGAAGATCCAACATTCAAAACATATTCTAATGAAGAGACTGGTCAAACAATTATTGCTGGTATGGGTGAATTACACTTAGACGTTTTAGTTGATAGACTAAAAAGAGAATTCTCAGTTAATGTAAATGTTGGTGCTCCTCAAGTTTCATATAGAGAAACATTCACTATTGAAAATGAAGCTGAAGGTAAATACATTAAACAATCTGGTGGTCGTGGACAATATGGTCACGTTAAGATTAAATTCGAACCTGCTAAAGATAAAGATTTTGAATTTGTTGATGCTATTGTTGGTGGTAAAATCCCTAAAGAATACATCAAAGAAGTTGAAAATGGTCTAAAACACGCTATGGAAGCTGGACCATTAGCTGGTTATCCAATTATTGATGTTAAAGCAACATTATTTGATGGTTCATATCATGATGTTGACTCATCTGGTATGGCTTACAACATCGCTGCTTCTTTAGCTTTAAAAGAAGCTGCTAAAACATGTGGAATCGTATTATTAGAACCTATCATGTCAGTTGATGTGACAGTTCCTGATGAATACTTCGGTGATGCAATGGGAGACATTTCTTCTAGAAGAGGTTCTATTGAAGGAACTGAACAAAGAGGAATGGTTCAAACTATTAAATCAAAAGTTCCATTAAGCGAAATGTTCGGTTATGCAACCGATTTAAGATCTTTCTCACAAGGTCGTGGTCAATATGTAATGCAATTTAGTCATTATGACCAAGCTCCAAAATCAGTTACAGAAGAAATTGTAGCTTCAAGAGCTAAAAAATAATAGTTATTAAACAGCAGAAAAAACACCAGTTTAAACTTATTGCTGTTTAAAATTGATAAATTTAATCAATTCTGGTGAAAATTTTAAATATTGTAATTTATAATTAATACAAATAAAATTATTTTGAATCTAAAAAATTAGGAGAATAAAATGGCAAAAGAAAAATTTGACCGTTCTAAACCCCATGTCAACATTGTTACTATTGGACACGTTGACCATGGTAAAACCACTTTAACAGCTGCAATTTGTACTGTTTTATCAAAAAATGGTGGAGGAGAAGCTAAAGATTACGCTGCAATCGATAGTGCTCCTGAAGAAAGAGAACGTGGTATTACAATTAATACATCTCACGTTGAATATGAAACAGAATCACGTCACTACGCTCACGTTGACTGTCCAGGTCATGCTGACTACGTTAAAAACATGATTACTGGGGCCGCACAAATGGATGGTGCTATCTTAGTTATTGCTGCTACAGATGGACCTATGGCTCAAACTCGTGAACATATCTTACTTGCTCGTCAAGTTGGTGTTCCAAAAATGGTTGTATTCTTAAACAAATGCGACATTATGAACGATGCAGAAATGCAAGAATTAGTTGAAATGGAAATCCGTGAATTATTAAGTTCATACGGTTTTGATGGAGACAACACACCAGTTATTAAAGGATCAGCTCTTAAAGCTTTACAAGGTGAAGCAGAATGAGTTGCTAAAGTTGAAGAATTAATGGCAAACGTTGATTCATACATTCCAACTCCAGCTCGTGATGTTGACAAACCATTCTTATTAGCTATTGAAGATGTATTCACAATTTCAGGTCGTGGTACTGTTGTTACAGGACGTGTAGAACGTGGTGTTCTAAAAATTAACGAAGAAGTTGAAATTGTTGGTATTAGAGATACTCAAAAAACTGTTGTTACTGGAATTGAAATGTTCAGAAAACAATTAGAAACAGCTGAAGCTGGTGATAATGCAGGTATCTTATTACGTGGTACTAAAAAAGAAGATGTTGAACGTGGACAAGTTCTATGTAAAACAGGTTCAATTACACCTCATACTAAATTTACTGCTGAAGTTTACTTACTTAAAAAAGAAGAAGGTGGACGTCATACTCCAATCTTAACTAAATACCGTCCACAATTCTACTTCAGAACTACAGATGTTACTGGAGCTATTGAATTAAAAGCTGGTGTTGATATGGTTATGCCTGGAGACAACACTTCAATTACTGTTGAATTAATTTCACCAGTTGCTATTGAAAAAGGATCAAAATTCTCAATCCGTGAAGGTGGTAGAACTATTGGTGCTGGATCAGTTACTGAAATTGTTAAATAATAATTATTTAATATAAAACATATAAAAAAAGATTGACTTTTATAGGTCAATTTTTTTTTATGTATTATATAGATTTTCT
Source organism: Ureaplasma rhincodontis (assembly GCF_057537535.1). Lineage (NCBI taxonomy): Bacteria > Bacillati > Mycoplasmatota > Mycoplasmoidales > Mycoplasmoidaceae > Ureaplasma > Ureaplasma rhincodontis. Next base: position 309,900 of record NZ_BAAKAX010000001.1, on the reverse strand, counting down.
AGAATATGTTAAATTATTATTAATACAATTCAATAATAAAATATAATAAACACAACTGTTTAAAACAAATTCAAAATATTTATTTATAAATACAAGGAAAATATAATATGTCTAAAATTAAAATCTTTGCTCTAGGTGGGCAAGATGAACGTGGTAAGAATTGTATTATGACTCAAGTCGATACTTCTATATTCTTATTTAATTCAGGAATTAAGGTTCCTGTTCATGAAACATTAGAAATTAATATGATGGCTCCTGATTTTTCTATTCTTAAAAAAGAACAAAATCAAATAAAAGGATTATTCATTGGATATCCATCATTTGAAAATTTAGCGGGTTTATCTTATTTATTACTTGAAATAAAAACTCCTATAGTTTTATATACATCAGAAATCGGTAAATCAATTATTAAAACTTATTTTGATAAGAAAGTTAAACAACTTAAATCTAAACTACCTGAAATTAAAGTTGTTAAACCTTTAGAAGAAATTAAGTTCTCTAAAGATATATCAATTACTCCATTTAAAGTATCATGTTCAATACCTGATGCATTAGGATGAGTTCTTAATACTCCTGATGGTGCTATTGTACATATTGATGATTTCATTGTTAATAATGACAAGACATTAGCATTTAATTCAGATATGAATTCATTGCCATCATTGGTAAAGAAAAACACTTTGGCTTTAATAGCGCCAGTTGGTAACGCCGGAATCCACAAAGGATTTACTACTCCTAATCATTCAAACAAATCGTTTTATGAAGGAATGATTAAATCAAATAAAGGAAGAACTATTGTTGCGTGTAATAGTAACGATGTTTATTCAATTATTACTTTAGCTAATATTGCTAAAAAGTTGCAAAGGCCATTTATCATTCATAGCAACACTTTTATTAATGTATTTCAAATATTGATAAAAAATAAATTGTTTAATCCTAAAGGCTTGAATACTTTACCTGTATCTGAAATTGATAAATCAGAAAATGCTATAGTAATAATGGCTGAAAATCAAGATCAGCTATTCCAAAAAATGTTCTATTATGCTGAAAACAAAATAGAAACTATTAAACCAAAAGAAACTGATCTTATTATTATGGGAATTGAAATCATTCCTGGCTATGAATCTATGAATGCTAAGTTATTAGATTTAGTTTCAAAATTAGACATTGAAAACGCAGTAATGCCAAAAACTATTATGTCTTTAAGAGCTTCAGATGAAGATCAAAAATTCTTAATCAATTTATTAAAACCAAAAAACATTTTTGCTACTCAATGTTTATATAAAAATTGAGTTAATTACAATGAAGTTATTAAAAAAGCCAAACATGTTAAAAAAGACACAATCTTTTTAGAGAATGGTGAAGGTTTTGAAATAATCAATGGTGAAATAAAGGACAAAAGATACACCATTGCTTTAGAAGAAAAAACAATTAATAGATCAGGATCAGAAGATACTGGTGGAAGCATCATTTATGAAAGAAAACAAATGGCTAATAACGGTATTGCATTATTAACATTTGCTATTTCTAAAAAAGATCAAAAATTTTTAAATGATGTTAAATTCAGATATTTTGGAATTATTCATGAATCAGAAAAAACTAATTCTGTTATTTCTGAAATTGAAAAAGAATTTATAAATATGATGCCAAAATTAATAATTATTGAAAAAAATAGAATTAATTTGAAAGAAACAAAAATTAACTTTAGAAAGCAATTCGCAAAAATGTTTGAGAAAAAATTAAACAAAAGACCTATTGTTTTACCTTCAGTTTTAGAATTAAAATAAGATTATGAAAAACACTAACAAAAATAAAAAGAAATTCACATTCGGTGATAAAGAAAAACAAATATTAAAGCACATATTTTCAGCTATTGCTTTATTGTTTTTGTTTATTTCATTTTTTAAAGTTCCATACGTTGGAGTATTTTTAGATAGTATTTTATTTTCATTTCCATTCGGATGAACAAAATACTTAATATATTTATTCTTAATGGTATTTTGTTTATCTATTAATTTTGTGGGATGAAGACAAAAAATATTTAAAAAAGATTATGTCATTTATTTCTTTTTACTTGTTTTATCTTTATCAATTTGTTTATCAGCGATTTCGGTTTATTACAATACTTCTTGAAATTTAAGTTTTGATCAATTCTATATAAATAAATCTACTAATAGTTTAGGTTACATATCAGATTGACATTCTGATATATGAACTAATCAATTAGTCAATTATAAAAATATAACTAGTTATGCTGATTTATTTAATCCTACTATAAGTGCATGAGGTGGGTTAATAGGTATATTTGTTGTTTCTGTTTCTACTTATATTATTCCTGTAATAATAATAGTATTTATTATTTCTATTGGAATTATGTTATACCTTTGAAAACGTAATTCTAAATTCAAATCTTTTATACAATCTAAGTTTATTAAGCTTTCTTCAAATGAAGAACTTAATACAACAAAAGAAGAAGAATCAAAAGATTCTAATGAAGAAACTAAAGAACCAAAAGAAAACTCAAACATATTAGAACCACTTCCAACTTATTATGACATTAACTCATTAGAAGATAATTCTTCTGATGATGCTATGGCTCTTAAAGAAGTTACAGATAATCTAAAAATTAAGATAGAGAATATTTTAAAACAATTAGTTTCTAATGTCGCTTTTAATGGTCTTGTTATAGGTTTTCAAAGTTCTAATATTGAATTTAATGTTTTAAACAAAACTAATCAGGATCTTATAATTGAAAGCACTCTTTTATTTGAAAATGTAATTAAATTCAATGACTTAATATCAAAATTAGAAATTAATCCAAAAGAAAATGGTCTTTTAGAATTTAATATTATCTTTGCAAAAAAAGGAATAATATCTATTAAAGAATTATTAGTAAATAAACCTAAGAATCATTTCTTAGAACTTGCAGTTGGTAAAACAGTTAATAGACAAGATGTGTTTATTAATACATATAAAAATCCTACACAAGTTATTCTTGGACAACACGGTTCAGGTAGAGTTGTGTTAATTTCTCAATTAATTCTTTCTGCTTTATTAACTTATTCTCCAAAAGAATTAGAATTAATTGTTTTTGAAGAAGAATCAAAAAACTTCAAACAATTTTATGATTACAAACATTTAAAAAACAAACTTTCGTCAGTTGAAGAATTAAATAATTACTTAGAAGTTCTTAAATCTGAAATGAAATTTCTTAAAAAGAAATTAATTAATGCAAAAGCAGAAGATGTATTAACTTATAACTCATTAAATGAAGATAAGATCAGAACTAAGCTTATATTAATCAATGATTTTAATAAATATTTAGAGAAAAGTTCAGAATCTCAAATAAGATTATTTAAATTATTATTAGAAAAATCAAGCAAGTTTGGTTTTAACTTTATACTAACTTCTGAGCAAGACTTTAAAATTATGCAAGAATATAGAGAATTAGCAGGAGTTGATATAATTCTTAAAACAGATACAATTCAACAAAGTATTGAGTTAACAGGTAATTCGACTCCATTCTATTTATCTGGTAGTGGTGATATGCTTTTAAGATTTAAAAATCATCCATCGTGATTTAGAGCTCAATCTTCTTATTCAAATAGAAAAACAACTAGTGATTTAATTCAGAAATTAAATGAAATAGATAATCATGAACTTTAAAAAAGACTTCTTATTAATAAAGAAAATTAGTAACAAATTTGAATCAGAATTAGAGTCTAAACTAAACCTTATAGAATCTCCAGCTCCTTTAATTCTTGAAAGTAATTTCTTGAATGATTATTTAAATGATTCAAATTCAGAATTATCGTTTGTCATTAATAATAAGAAATTAGAAATTGCTCAATCTTTAGCTAAATGAAAAAGATATGCTTTAAATAAATTTAATTTTAAAGTAAATGAAGGCATTTACACAAACATGATAGCAATTAGACAAGATGAAGTATTAGATTCTACTCATTCTTATCATGTTGATCAATGAGATTGAGAATTAATAATCACTAATGAAAATAGAAACATAGAGTTTCTAAAAGAAATAGTTTCAAAACTCTATAAATGTATTTTAGAAACTCAATCTATTTTAAACAAAGATACATATAAAAATAATCAATTGCCTAATGAACTATTCTTTATAACTGCATTAGAGTTAAAAAGAATGTATCCTAAACTAAATGTAAAACAAAGAGAAGATAAGATAACAAAAGAAAAGAAATCTGTCTTTATCATAGGAATAGGAGATTTTGATGATGAAGGATATATTCATGAATCAAGATCAGCTGAATATGATGATTGATCATTAAACGGAGATTTGTTATTTTGAAATGACATTTTAAATGCTTCTTTTGAAATATCTTCTATGGGCATAAGAGTTAATTCTGAAGGATTAAATCATCAGCTTAATAAAAAGAATATGCTTCCTAATTCTAAATATCATGATTTATTATTAAAAAATAAATTACCACTAACTATTGGTGGTGGTATTGGAAAAAGTAGATTAATAATGTACTTATTAAATAAAGAACATATTTCAGAAGTTCAAGTTTCAGTTTGAGATAAAAAAAATATTAATAAAAAAACACTTTAAGTTAATTAGAGTGTTTTTTTAATTCGTTAATTTGTTTTATTTGTTTGTCTGATAATATATTTTTTAATTCTTCATTAGAAGAATTTAAAAGATTATCAAATGAAACATATTTTTTTATAAGTTCTTCTTTTTGATTTTTTCTTAAATTCTTGATTGAATCAAATTTCGAAACAAACTTGTTTTTTAAATTAGTTTTTTTAAAAAAGTTAATTGCAAATCTGTGTACCTCATCTTGAATGTTTTCTAAAAAATAAAATAAATCCGATTTCTTATCTAATTCTATTTCTTTTAATTCTTTAGTAACTATTGAATGAGTTTTATGATTATCGTCTTTTTTAAGTCCTATGATATTTATATCATTTCATATACCAAGTTTTTCTAGACTTTCTTTTGCGGCAAGTATTTGTAATTTTGCACCATCTACTATGATGAGGTCAATATTTCTATTTTCTTCTTTAGAATATCTTCTAAAAATAACTTCTTTCATGAAATGATAATCACTATCATTGTATGTTGGAGTTAAATGGTATTTTCTATATTGTGATTTGTCTTTTATAGAATTCTTATAAGATACCATACCAGCTACTGGATTTTCTAAATTAATATTAGAAATATCAAAAACATTAATAGTATTTATATTTTTAATATTTAATATTTTTTCTAGTTCTCTATTAGCTCTTATTGTTCTATCTAGTTCTTTTTTAGAAACAAGATATAGTTGTTCTCAATAAGATATAAGATCTTCTGATTGTTTGTTGGTATGTATAATTCTTTTGATATTGTTGTTGTTAGACAAAAATAATTTTTTAATGATTAATATTTCATCTTCGACATTAGATAGTACATTATGTAAAGAATTATAAATAGAAATTATTTTGTTGTCTTTGAGTATGAAAAAGTTAATAACTAATATATTAAATTCTTTTATATAAATGTTTTCAAAGAATGCTTCTTCTTGTTCTGAGTTTTCTTTTAAAACATTTATAAGTTTGAAATAATTATTAGCTTCTTCGAAATTAAGGTTTTCTGTTTGTTCTTTCTCAAGAAGCATTAATTTTTTGATAACTTCTTCTTTGTTATTTAAATATTTTTTCATTAGTTCATTATCATAATGTTTATTTCTCTTATAAACATTGTTAGAAAATGAACCTATATAATAATTTGAATATTTTTTTAAATAAGTTGAAGTTTTGATTTCTAAACTATTTGAATCAGTAATTTTTAAGTATTGAAACTTCAATTTATCTAAATACTGAATATTGTATTTAGGTTTATGTTTTATATAAGAATCTAATAATAGTTCATTTACTAGTTTAATACTATTTGTTTCTTCTAATAGTGTATTAAAATTTGAATTTTTAACAAATTCCAATTTAGATGTAATGAAAATAATTTCATTATTAAAATTAATAAAACATAGAACTTCGTTGTTCTTTTTATTTAATTTTAATAACGATTCTTGAAATTCTTTATTAGTCATATTAATAACTATTATAAGAAGAATAAACATTAAAGATTTACATAAGATGAATTAATTTTTAGCAATCTTTTAAAAGAGTGCTAATTTTTGTGTTATACTTAATATATCTTTAAGACAAAATGATAAATAAGGAAAGTAATATGGCAAAAGAAATCATATTAGGTATTGACCTTGGTACTACCAATTCAGCTGTAGCTGTTATGGATGGTAAAAAACCAATTATATTAGAAAATCCAGAAGGGAAAAGAACTACACCTTCTATAATTTCATTTAAAAATGAAGAAGTGTTAGTTGGTGACATTGCTAAACGTCAAATGATCACTAATCCAAATACTATAGTATCTATTAAAAGACACATGGGTACAAAACACACTACAAAAATAAATGGTAAAGATTTAACACCAGAAGAATTAAGTGCAAAAATCTTATCTTATATTAAATCATTCGCTGAAAAGAAATTAGGACAAAAAATTTCTAAAGCTGTAATTACAGTACCAGCATACTTTAATGATGCCCAAAGAAATGCAACTAAAAATGCTGGTACTATTGCCGGTTTAAAAGTTGAAAGAATTATTAATGAACCAACAGCTGCTGCTCTAGCTTATGGTTTAGAAAAAGCAAACAAAGAAGAGAAAATCTTAGTATTTGACCTTGGTGGTGGTACTTTTGATGTTTCTATTCTAGATATGTCAGAAGGAACTTTTGAAGTTCTTTCTACAAGTGGAGATAATGCTTTAGGTGGTGATGACTTTGATCAAGCAATTATTGATTGATTGTTAAAAGAAATTAACCAAGATAATTCAATTGATTTATCAAAAGATAAAATGGCTATGCAAAGATTAAAAGACGCAGCCGAAAAAGCTAAAATTGAATTATCAGGACAATTGTCTACACAAATTTTATTACCTTTCATTTCAATTTCTCCTGCAGGTCCAGTTAATGTTGAAAAAGAACTTACAAGAGCTAAATTCAACGAACTAACTAAAGAACTTGTTAATAGATTAAGAAAACCAGTAGAAGATGCTATTAAAGAATCTAAAATATCAAAATCAGAAATTAATCAAGTTCTATTAGTTGGTGGTTCAACTAGAATTCCAGCTGTTCAAGATTTGGTTCAAGAACTTACTTCTAAAACACCTAATCATACAATTAATCCTGATGAAGTAGTAGCTATGGGTGCTGCAATTCAGGGTGGTGTATTATCTGGTGAAGTTGATGATATCTTATTGATTGACGTTACACCATTAACTCTTTCTATAGAAACAATGGGTGGTATAGCAACTCCTTTAATTAAAAGAAATACAACTATCCCTGTAACTAAATCACAAGTCTTCTCAACAGCAGTTGCCAACCAACCAAGTGTTGACATTAAAGTTGTTCAAGGTGAACGTTCAATGGCTAATGATAATAAGTTATTAGGTAACTTCCAATTATCAGGCATCGACCCAGCTCCTGCTGGACAACCTCAAATCGAAATTAGTTTTAGTATCGATGCTAATGGTATTATGTCTGTTAAAGCAAAAGATCTAAAAACTAATAAAGAAAACAGTATTACTATTTCAGACTCACAAGGTTTAAGTGATGATGACATTGAAAAAATGGTAAAAGAAGCTGAAGAAAACAAATCTAAAGATGAAGAACTTAAAAAAGAAGTAGAACTAAGAAATAGAGCAGAAAAAATAACTCTAGACTTAGAATCAGCTTTATCAGAAGATAAACTTCCAGCAGACCAAAAAGAACCTCTACAAAAACAATTAGATGAAATCAGAAAACTTTTAGCTGATAAAAACTATGCAGAACTAGAGAAAAAAGTTTCAGAAATAGAACAAGCTTTTGCTCAAGCATCTCAAATGGCACAAAACATGCAAAAAAATAAAGATGAAAACAAAGAAAAAGAAGCTGACTATACAGAAGAATCAACTAAAGAAAAGAAATAATCTAGTATTAAGAATAAACCCAGTTAACTGGGTTTTTCTTTTGTAATATAAATTTACAAAAATACTTATTAAAAAATATTCAATTTTTTTGAATTAATTAAAATGGATTTTAAATTTTGAAGATTAAATTTTGTTAAAATTATTATGAAAATAATTAACGGAATAAAAAAATGACTAAAAAAGAACAATTATTAAAAAAAATAAATGAATACGATTCAAAATATTTTAATCAAGACCAAAAAGAAATAATAAAAAAAATATTAAATGCTTCACCCGAAAAAGAAACACAAGCATGATATGATTTTTTGGTAATGAAAAAGAAAAGAGGATTTAATTTTGATCATTCTCCTGAAATAGCAAAAGGAAGATTAATTACTTTAATTGAAGACAATAAAAGAAGTTTTAATGTTTCAAACGACAATTCTAATTATGACGATGAAAACAAACTGCTAATTGGAGAGAATTATAATGCTTTACAAGCATTAAAAGTAACACATGAAAACAAAATTGATGTAATTTATATCGATCCTCCATATAATACAGAAGCCGCAAAAACTGAAGGAAATGTTTCCTCAAAAGAAGGAAAATCTTCTAAATTTAGATATAAAGATAAATTTGGAAGATCTGGTTGATTGACGATGATGAAGGATAGACTTAAGTTAGCTCATGAATTGCTAGCTGATGATGGTGTAATTTTTGTTTCTATCGATGATAACGAACAGGCTTATTTGAAAATTTTAATGGATGATATATTTGGTGAAGAAAATTTTGTTTCTAATCTAATTTGACAAAAAATGTCAGGACCAAAAAACAATTCTACATCTATTTCTACAAATCATGATTACATATTAACATATGCGAAAAATTCTGAGAAATTTATTGTTAATCTTGATAAAAGAAACAAAGAACAATTATCACAATATCAAAATAAAGATAATGATCCCAGAGGTCCTTGACAAAGAATTGGACTTTTATCGCCCAGATATAATCCTAAAAATGATTATGAAATTCATTATTTAGGAAAAAGTTATAAACCCAGCAAAGGACATTCTTGAATGTTTTCAAAAGAAAAACTATTAAATTTAATTTCCGATAATAGGGTTTATCCAGAAGGAAAAATGCTTAGAAGGAAAATGTTTTTAAGTGAAGTAAAAAATGGGGTTTCTCCTATAAGTGTTTTAAGAAAAGAAGATGTAGGTATTTCTCAAAACGGAACAGAGGAATTAACAAGAATATTTGGAGCCAAAGAAATTTTTGACTTTCCTAAACCAATAAAATTGATAAAATATTTAATTGATTTGCATACCACTAAAAACAGTTTAATTCTAGATTTTTTTGCGGGTTCTGGAACGACCGGACAAGCAGTAATGGAACTTAATAGAGAAGATGGTGGAAATAGGAAATTCATTCTTTGTACAAACAATGAAAATGAAATCGCTTATGATGTGACATATGAAAGATTATATAGAATAATAAATGGCGAGGGAACTAATGGAGTTAAAGATTTTAAATGACTTGAAAAAAATAAAATTTTTGAAAATGTTTCTCTTAGAGTTATAAATTTAGATGACTCAACTCAAATTTCATTAGATGAAGAAATTGATTTAAATTTTAAAAAAAAGGCTCTTAATGGACTTAAATATTTGGGTTATGATGAAAATAAATCAGAACTTGATTTTTATTATGATTTATCAGCAATGAATCCTTTAGAAGAATTTGATGAGGAAAAAAATGAGAGCAACTAAATCGCAAGAAAAAGCAATTAAAAGAATTGTTGAATCATTTATAGAAATAACTTCATATCCAAAAGATATAGAAGATATTGATAAAAATGGAATTTATTTTAAAGCCCCTACTGGTTCCGGAAAAACATTCATGATCTCTGAAGTTATCTCTAAAATTTTTCAACATAATTTTAATAAATTGAAAACCGTTGTTGTTGTAGCTACTGTTTCATGTGCAGATTTACCAAAACAATTTGCAGAAAAATTAAATGATTATAAAAAATATCATGATTTTAAAAATTATGAAATTGACCATGTTGTTTCCGCTTCTTCTGCTAGATCTGCTTCAAAAAAAACAGAAGATATTAAAGATTTTGATTTAAAAGATAGAAAAGTTCTTGTTTTTGGAACTTCTTCTTTTGGTAAAAAAACTCTTTATTCGCAAGATGGAACTTTAAACAATTTTTTGCAAAGAGCTAAAAACGGGAATTATCAAATTATTTTTATAAGAGACGAAGCGCATATAGGAACTAAATTGGCAACGAAAGAAGATTTAATGCATTTTGATTCTTTGATGAGAACAAGCTCTTCTTTCACAATTGATATGACTGCAACACCTAAGAGTTCAAGAAAAAAACTTATTGAATTAACTCCGGATATGATGAATTTGGATGATGAAAAACTTCTCAAGAGTCCAGAAAGAGAGTCCACTGATTTATCTGGAGAATATTCTGAAGAAAAATTAATTGATCTTGCAATTGCAAAATTTAAGGAATCTCAAAAAGAATATAGAAAATTAAAAAAATTCACAATTAGACCAGCACTGTTAATACAGGTTTCAAATGATTCTAATATAAGACTTAAAAAAGAGTTATATATTAAGACCTTAAATTTACTAGAAAAAAAATTAAGAAATGCTGATTTAGTTTATCTCAAATATTTAGACAGCAATCCAAGTATAAGTAGTAAAGTTGGACCAGCAACTCTTAAATATGCAAGTAAAATTGACAGCCTTATAGATGTAATTATTTTCAAAGTTGGACCAGCAACGGGATGAGATATTCCAAGAGCTAATATGATATTACAATTGAGGAATATTTCGTCTGAAGATTTGAATAAACAAACAGTAGGAAGAATATTAAGAAATCCGATGCCGGATAAAACCTGAAACGAAATAACTAATAAATACTGAATATATTCTAGTTATCAAATGCCATCAAGAAATTCAAGAACATATATTTTAAAAGACAAGTTTAAAGATTTAAAATTATATAAAGGAACAATTGATAAAACTAGCCAAGTTATAATTCAATCTAATAATGAATATATTAAGCAAGTTAAAAAATATATTACTAATGAAAACGGGGAATTTATTTCTTCTTTAAAAGATTTGAATTCTAAAAGTTTTAAATATTCTGAAATTGAAATAGATTCTTCAACAATTGCAGATTATATGTTGACTTATATTGATCTTAAAATATGAAATATAAATAAGCAATCAGAACTTGAAAAAATCTTTCTAATTTCTCAACTTGATGAAGTATTGATTGAAGTTTCTAAAAAACTTCAAATTAATTTTGAAAAAGTTAAATATACTTTAATGAAATTTCATAGAGCAAAGCTTGAAGAATTTAAAAAAGCATCTGTTGAAAAATGAAAAAATGAAGGAACTAATTACAAATTAGACAAGATAGCTTCGTTATCTAAATATTACGAAGTATGAATAGATAAAAAAGAAAACCCCAAAAAAATAATTACCGAAAACCTTGAAAATTATGGATATATTCAACTAGTAGATGAATTGAATAATAAAAAAGAAGAAAATATACAATATTTAGATTCTGCTCCTGAACAAAAATTTGGCGAAATTTTGATTGATATAATAAAAAAAGATAAAAAAGAAAATATACAATTTTTTTCAAGACTCCCTTCTTTAGGATCAGAACATTTTTTAGAATATACAGATAATAATGGCGAAATTAAAAAATCATTTGTCGACTTTGTAATTGTTAAAAACAACAAAACTATTCTTGTAGAGGTTAAATCATTAGATCAAGATTATAATGAAGAAAAAACAAATAATCTTTTAATTGCTTATGAAAAATATATGAAATGTAACAAATATGAAAATATTAAAATTGTTTTATTTAAATATCAGAAACCAACAAACGAGAAAATTGAAATGCATCAATTTCATTATTATGATGAAGAAAAATCTGTTTTCAAGAAAAACAATTCAGTCAAAGAATCTCTTAAAGATATATTAGACGATTAATATAGTGCTATATCCATTATTTAAATTATTTTTTATCTTTTTTTGACTACTTTTAATTTAATAATCTTTTTTTGTTTTACAATAATATAAAAATTAAATATTAAGTTAATTTTTTATATTCTTAGATAATCAAAATTAGGAGTTTATATTATGTTTAAAAACAAAAATAAAGAATTAAAAATCGAAAATGAAAACTTTACTATTACAGATAAAGAAAGAAAAGAATTTGCTACTTTAACTGAAGAAAAATTAGAAGCTTTTAAAAACCAAGGTTGATCAGAAGAAAAAGTTAAAAAATTCTTTGCATCACTTCAAGAAAACAATAAAAAGTTTTTCGGAATTGAATAATTATTAATTTTCGAAATTAAATAAAAATCTCTTAAAATTTTAAGAGATTTTTTTTGTTAACTAAATAAGATTAAACAAATAAACGAATTTCTTATTTAGTATAATTTAATATGTAAAACTAAATCAAAAACAATAGAACACCATTATTACAATTAATTTACAAAAAGGAAATTATGAAAGATATACATAAACTACAAATTACAAACGAAGAAAGTTTTAAAAACGTTTCAAGAGAATTTATAAAAGTTCTTGAAACGTCTTATAAAGTTTTTAAAAAGAATCTTGAAAAACAAGATAATGGTTTTTTTGAAAATCACAAAACTTTAATTTCAGGTTGTTTTGAAAAAACTTATAAAAGATCTCCATGAACAATTATTGATGGCGGATGAGGAATAGGTAAAACTCATTTTGTAGAAGAATTAATAAAATATTTTGTTGATGTTAAAAATGAAGAATTAGAGAACAAATCGAAAAAAGAAGAAGAATCTATTTTCTTTGATCATATAATTTATATAGATTCATGAACGTTAAATTGAAATGAAGATTTAACTTTTAATTTTTGTCAGGAATTGTTTCAGCATTTGTTTAAATTTTTTGATAAATCTGAACAAAAAAAAGAAGAAATAAAAGAAACATTAACAGAAATATATAAATGCATTATTAAACCATCATTTGATTTTTTAAATATGAAATTGCCAACTTTCTCTTCAGAAAATAATTTAAAAATAAAAGAAAATTTGCTCAAAATTGAAGAAAATTTAGGAAATAAAATAATATTAATATTTATTGATAATACAGAAAGATTAGAAAATGATAAATGAAAAATAATTAAATTCTTATCATTTTTTTCTCATATAAAAAATTTTATATTTGTATTTCCGATGAATAAAAATAAATTTGAACACGAAAACGATAACGAATTTCCATTAACTAAATTTACTGATTTAGTAAGTTTTAAACTAGAATCAGATTATACAGGCGTGCTTCAAAACTATAAAGAAATATTAATTTCAAATGAATTAGACTTATATTTAGAAATTTTAAATACAAGATTAAAAAATGAAAAGAATTTATCTACTAGAGAACTTGTCAAAAAACTTGATCATTACAAGAATCCCCAAAATCAAGATTTTTTAATTAACGTTTGTAGTTTTATGAAACAAGTTAAAGGCAGCAAAGAGTTGTTTGTCACAATAATAAACGAAAAATTAAATAATATAGTAAAAAACATAGAACCTGATTTGAATTTAATCAAAGCTTTGGCTCATTATTTTGCAAAGGAAGTTAGATATTTTTCACTTAGAAATGAATTATCCACCGAATGATTTACATTCATGGACTCATCAAAAAATATTTACGATCCATACAATGAAGATTTGTTTTTTCTAAATTTAAGAAATACAGAAAAATTGAAAGAACAATTAAAACCAATATATGAAAAAATTTCTTCAAAAAACAATAAATTTACAGAAGATTTTAAACAATTATACGGACAAAATGAATGAAATCTTATTCAGATTGAATTGATAGATTTTTATAATGAACTAAATAGAATTTTAGACGAATTAAAAAATAGTAAAGAAGAATACAATAAAGAAAATCCTATTTTAATGAATCTTTTTAATAATTTGATAGAAATAGCCGATATAAAAAATTCGCTTGATAAGTATCTTTTAGAATTTTGAGATAGATTTAATGAAGAAGAATTGCACGCAGAAAACTTTGATTCAAATCCATTAATTAAAAGAAAGAAATCAATAAATGAATAATAGCATTAGATTATTTGCTCATATAAAAGAAGACTTTGAAAGAGAATTCATAAAATTTCTTAAATACTTAGAAAAATCTTATCTTGATTTTGAAAAAAGAAAGGAAGAAGAAAAAAAAGAATTTGAATGACTAAACAATCCACATTCCTTTGTTTCATGTAATTTTGAAAAATTATATAAAAAATCACCTTGAACAATAATTGACGGCGAATGAGGAAGTGGAAAAACTTATTTTATAGAAAAATTCGTTGAATATTTTGATGAAACAAAAGAAAATGAATTGCAAAGTAAAATTGAAAAATTTGAAAAATTTTTGGATGACAAAAAAAACTCTGATGTTAAAGGAATTTGTAGGAAAAAAAGAAAATGAATTAAAGATCGAAAAATTAAATTATTGAAAAATAAAATAAAGAAAATAGAAGATTCTACCAATATAGAAATATTAAAAGAAATAGAAAAGAGAAGAAGGTGATTAAAAGATTCAAAATCGTCAAAAATTGAAAAATCTAAAATATTTTTTGACAATGTAATTTATATTGATTCTTTTGTTTTTGATACCGATGAAAATTTAATATATAATTTTTGTTCTGAATTATTTTCTAAATTATTTAATTTTATAGATATTAAAAAAGTAAGAAAAAATAAATTCCAGAAATGAATAAATCAATTTGATTCTTGACTGTTTTTAAAAAATTCCATAAATGATTTTTTTTATAATAATTTTTCAAGATATTTAAGACATTTAATCAAAACAATAAAGAAAACATTTAAAAAATTTTTAAAAAAAATAAGATGAAATATTGAAGAAAACATTGAAAACAAAAACAAAAACATTGATGATCTTTTAACAAGAAAAAAAATAAAAAAAATCTGAAACAAACAATTCGTTCCAATTTTGCGATTATTAAATTTGAATGTTGAAAAAATAAAAGATAAAAATATAAATGAACAAATAAAAGAATATTTAAATTGAATAGAAAAATCATTAGAAGACAGATTGGTTTTAGTTATTATTGATAATATTGAGAGACTAGAAAATAATAATTGAAAAATATTAAAATTTTTATCTGTTTTTTCGCAAATTAATAATTTTATATTTATATTTCCAATGAATAAAAATAAATTTGAACCAAATGATAATAATGATGAATTTCCATTAACAAAATTTATTGATTTACAATCTTTTTCTTGAGAATATATCTGAACTTGTGTTCCTATTAAATACCAAAATCAATCATTATTTTATTTCGAGAGCATTGTTTCTGATATTTACAATGGAAATATTGTTACTAAAAAGCCGAGCATCAGAGAGCTTGACAGAATTGTGTATTCATGTAATAAGGAAAACGATAAAAGTTATCTTGAAAATTTTATACTTTCTATAAAACATTTTAATTTAGATGAAGAACAATACATTCTTAAAAAAATAACAGAAGTTTTGCAATGAGTCGAAGCAGTAATTGTTTCTAAAATTGATACAAAAAATTTTTTAAAAATTGTAAGCGATATTTACAACAAAAAAAATAATGTCTCAAATCATAATGATGTTGATAATTTAATTGAATTTTCATGTTTTATACAAAATTTGAAAGAAAACAAAGAACTAAATAATTTATTATACAAACCAAGAAAAATCGAAAAAATTTTAAATGATTTAAAAATTCACATAAAGAATTTTAAAAAAACACAACACGATCAATGTAAATTGGAATGCACAGAAATTTTCAATTCTTTAAAAAGGCTTTTAAATGAGCTGGAAAAAAATTTGAAAATTTTTGAAGTTGTGAAATTAGATGCAACAAAGGAGCAGAAAGAAGCATTTGATTTATATGCTAAATGAAGCGAATTTGAAACAGAAGAAGAATGAAAAAAACATGTTTTAAAAATTTGAAAATCACTCTATTAAAACAAAAAATGATCTCCTAGAGATCATTTTATTTTGAACTATTTATTAAAAACATAACCCTTTAATCTAGTTACTGTTTTAATACTATCAACAAGACCTTGAACATTAAAACCAGAATTCTTAACACCTAAGAAAGGTAATATGTCTGGGCTTCTAGAAGAACTTGCATTTCAATTAACACTTCCTGTTGTTAATTGTTTTGCAATCTTAATAAAGTCTTCTTTATTCTTACAGAACACTGATGATTGAAGACCATAATCACTTTCTTCAGCTATTCTTATAGCATCCTCAATATTTTCATATTCTAGTATAGGAAGAACAGGAGCAAACTGTTCTTCTCATGCTATATCCATATCTACAGTAACGTTGTCTAAAACAATAGGACTTAACAATAAACCATTAGTATTCACTTTATGTACAGAAGTTGCTTTTTTGCTAAAAGCATCTTCTATAAGTCTGTTGTATTTATCAGCAGTATGTTTGCTAATTACAGGAGTTATGTAAGTGTCTTCTAATGGGTGTCCAACAGAAAGATTTGATACTTTTTCATTTAGTAATGAAACTAGTTTTTGATGTACATCTTTATGTACTAATACTCTTTTAATGGCTGTACATCTTTGTCCATTAAATGAAAAAGCACCTTTAACTATTTGATCTGCTGTTTTTTCTATATCAGCATCTGGAAGAACAATAGCTGCATCTTTACCACCCATTTCAAGAATAAGAGTTTTATTTTTGAAATGATCAGCTATTTTAAGACCAACATTTGTACTTCCAGTGAAGTTAATAACATCAGCATCTTTATGAGCTCATAGTTTGTTTCCAATTTCTGAACCCTTTAATACTAAACAATTAATAACCCCTTCAGGAAAACCGGCTTCTCTAAATAGATTAGTTAAATAAACACTAACCATTGCTCCTTGAGAAGCAGGTTTAAATACTGCTGTGTTTCCAGACATAATTGCTGGTACTAATTTAGATATTAATAAGTTAATTGGGTAATTAAATGGAGACACTGCAAGAACTACACCAACAGGTTCATAATAGAACTCAGCAACCTTATTTTTATTACCATGAACTTTTTGATCATAAATATCAGGAGTTAAGAAATTATCTTCATAAACCTTAATAAGATCATAAACCATATCAACAGTTCTGATAATTTCTGATCTTGAACCACTAATTGATTTAGAGATTTCAAGACTCAAAAGTTCAGCAAGTTCTTCAGTGTTTGATTTTAATAATTCTGCAAACTTGATTAATAAGTCTTTCTTTACTTTAAAATCAACATTTCTTCATGTTTTAAAAGCTTCTCTAGCTGTTTTAAAAGCATAATCGATCTCAGAAACTTCAAGAAGAGGTAAAACCCCAATTGTTTTGTTGTCAATAGGACTTTTAACTTCTAAGTTTCTTGGTGTGTTTTCAACTGTGTATTCTTTTTTACCTATAAAAAAACTATATTTGTTCATTTTTCAACTTTCCTCTTTTTAGATATTGATATCCATATATTATTAATGAAATAACAGACAATGCTGCTGAAATGAAAATTAAAATGTTTTGTATTGCATAATAATATCAATCATTTCCTCATCCACCAATAAATAGAACAATTATTATTCCTATCATTAGAACAAAAGTTTTAGCTTTTCCTCAAATGTTAGCTGGTATAACAACATTTTCATTTGCTGCCATCATTCTTATTCCACTCATTAATAAATCTCTAACTATTAATATTAAGACTAGATATATTGGAATTAATTCTAAATATGTTAATGCTATTAACATAGAAGTGGTTAATACTTTATCTGCTATTGGATCTCAAAATTTACCAAATTTTGAAACTCAATTATATTTTCTAGCAACATAACCATCTACAAAGTCTGTAATACATGCTATCACAAATATAATTGATGCAGATAAGTGACAAGCACTAATTTTTACATTTGGTCAACCATCAGGAAATTTATAAATTATTGGACTAGTCTGAATTAACACTAATGTAATAATTATAGGAATACATAATATTCTAAAGATTGTTAAGAAATTAGGAATGTTTTCTTTTCTAAAAACTTTTTTATCAATCATTAGAATTTTAATGCTCCGTGAGTTCTTGGGAATGGTATTACATCTCTAATGTTATCAACACCTGTTAAATACATTAGAAGTCTTTCAAAACCTAATCCAAATCCAGAAGATTTGTAATAACCAAATCTTCTTAAATCAATATATCAAGAAAGTTCTTCTGTAGACATTCCTCTTTCTTTACATACATTGATTATTTTTTCATAATCATCTTCTCTTTGAGAACCACCAATTAGTTCTCCAATTCCTGGAACTAATAAGTCAGTAGCAGCTACTGTTCTCTTGTCTTCATTTTCTTTCATATAGAAAGCTTTAATTTCTTTAGGATAGTTGTAAATGAAGACAGGACCATTAATTACTTTTTCACTAATGAATCTTTCATGTTCTGTTCCAAGATCCATACCAAAGTGAATGTTGTTATCTTCAAATTGCTTTTTGTTTTTATTAACTTCTTTAGTTAGTATATCAATTGCTTCTTCATAACTCATTTTTGTAAAACCAACTTCTTTGATTTTGTTTAATCTTTCAGTTATAGAAGAATCAATTATTTTTTCAAAATAAGCAATTTCATGAGAACAGTTTTCTTGATAATAATTAATAATGAAAATTAACATATCACTTATTAATTTAATCATTTCATCTAAATCAGAAAAAGCAATTTCAGGTTCTAACATTCAGAACTCAGCAGCATGTTTTGAAGTATGTGATTTTTCTGCTCTAAACGTTGGACCGAATGTATAAACCTTTTTAAAAGCTTGTGCATAAGCTTCGGCTTGTAGTTGACCAGTAACTGATAAAGAAGCTTTTTGGTTGAAGAATTCTTTATTGTCAGCTAATATGTTAAAAGCTTCTCCAGCTCCTTCACCATCATTAGAAGTAATGATAGGACTAGAAACTCAAACAAAGTTATTTTGTTTAAAGAAAGAATGAATAGCAAAAGCAATTTCAGATCTAACTCTCATGACTGATTGGAACATATTAGATCTTGGTCTAATATGTGCAATTTCTCTTAAGAATTCAACACCATGTCTTTTCTTTTGTAAAGGATAATCAGAATCACATCCTTTTAATAATGAAAGTTCAGATAATTGAACTTCAAATTTTTGAAGTTTTCCTTCAGGTGTTTTAATAACAATTCCTTTAATTGAAATTGAATCACCAGTATTAACTGAAGATATTTTTTCAATATCTTTAGAAACTTCTGGTTTATAAATTAATTGAATTGTTCTTATATCAGTTCCATCTGTAATTTCTATGAAACCAATTTTTCCATTAAATCTATTAGATTTAACAAAACCAACTAATTGAATTTCTTTATTAATTAAAGATTCAAAATTATTATATATATGTCTTACATCCATTATTTATCCTTAAAGTATTTCTTGATTTTATCAACTTTATCTAATCTTTCTCAACTGAATAATTTTGAATCTTTTCCAAAGTGACCAAAAACTGCTGTTTTTAAATATTTAGTCTCTTTAAGATTCAGATAATCAATAAATGATTTAACTTTTAAATCAAAAATTTTGCTAATCATTTCTTTGATTTCAAAATCTGAGTATTTAGAACTATTAAAAGTATTTACATATAAAGCAGTTGGTTCTGGCATACCAATACCAAATGCTATTTGAACTTCACATTCTTTAGCAATGTCAGCTGCTACTATGTTTTTAGCTATATATCTAGCTAAGTAAGATCCTGATCTATCTACTTTAGTAGGATCTTTACCACTAAAACAACCACCACCGTGTCTTGCTTTAGAACCATATGTATCTACTATTATTTTTCTTCCAGTTAATCCTGTGTCTCCGATTGGTCCACCAATTACAAACCTGCCTGATGGATTAATGATTTGTAAGAAGTCTGTATTTAAGTTGTTTTCTTTTGCAACTTCTAACATAGTTTTAGAAACTATGTTATGTATTTGTTCTTTAGTTGCTTCTTCAGAGTGTTGAATAGAAACTAAGAAATTATCTATTTTTAAATTGTTGGCATCAGTGTAATCAATTGTTACTTGTGATTTCATATCTGCTTTTAAGAATGAATATTCTTTTTTGGTTCTCAAAACATTAAGTTTTTTTAAAATTTCATGAGCAAGAACAATTGCTAATGGTAAATATTCTTTAGTTTCTTTTGAAGCGTATCCAAATACAATACCTTGATCTCCGGCTCCTATATCTTCTCCTAGTGAAACACTATTAGAGATATCAGGACTTTGGCTGTTAATATTAGATATTATTGTGAAATCATTTGAACCATATCCTAGTGGTTCAATAACGCTTCAAGCAACCTTAACAACATCAATATAAGCT
Source organism: Ureaplasma rhincodontis (assembly GCF_057537535.1). Classification (NCBI taxonomy): domain Bacteria; kingdom Bacillati; phylum Mycoplasmatota; order Mycoplasmoidales; family Mycoplasmoidaceae; genus Ureaplasma; species Ureaplasma rhincodontis. Next base: position 289,479 of record NZ_BAAKAX010000001.1, on the reverse strand, counting down.
TTGGTTGTTATTTCACCACCAATAACTATTAATCTATTAGAAGCAAACACTTCACAAGCTACTCTTGAATTTGGATCTTCTTCTAAACATTTATCTAATATTGCATCTGAAATCTGATCACAAATTTTATCTGGATGACCTGGTCCAACAGATTCACTAGTGAATAATAATTTATTGCTTTTCATACTTGCTCCTATAATAGCCATAGTAGGCAATCATTGCCCCATTGTCTCCTGTATATTTTAACAATGGAATATTAGATTTATCAGATATTTCAATTATTTTACTTCTTAAATATTTATTGGCTGAAACTCCGCCACCTAAAACTATTTTATTTAATTTATGTTTTGATAAATCAATATTAACTTTTTTAATCAAATCATCAATTATTTGTTTTTGAAAACTAGAAGCAACTTCTAATTTATCAAATTCAATATTTTTTTGAGTTTTGTTATGTATATAGTTAATTACTGATGTTTTAAGACCTGAATAACTAAACTCATATTTATACATATTATTTTTAAGAAAGTTAATATTTGTTTTCTTCTCATCATATGCATTATCAATCTTTGGTCCACCAGGATATTCTCATCCTAATTTTCTGGCTACCTTGTCATACACTTCACCAATTGCATCATCTTTAGTTTCATTTAGTGCTTTTATATCTGTAAAGCTATTGACTAAATATGTTGAAGTGTGACCACCAGAAACCACAAGTCCTAAGAATGGAAATTCAAAATTTGGATTTTGATCAATAAAAGCAGAAAATATATGACCATATAAATGATTCACACCCTTGATATCTGCTTTTATTAATTTTGCTAATAATTTAGCAAATAATATACCAACATGCAAACATCCAATTAAACCTGGATGAGATGTGTAAACTATATTAGTAATGTTATTTGGTTTTAAATTAGCTTCTTTAACTGTGTTCAAAAAAACTTCATGAATGCTTTCAAGATGTTTTCTACTTGCGACCTCAGGAACCACTCCACCAAATGTCGATTGAACATCGGATGAAGAGTAAGTGACATGACTCAAAATTTGTCCATTTTTTACTAAGCTCATGCTAGTTTCGTCGCAACTTGTCTCAATTCCTAAATAAATTTGTTGTTTCATGGTTTGATTTTAAATTTTTCTTTTATAATTACTTTTATTGTAATAATTAAAACTATAAATTAGTTAAGAAAAATATATAAACACATATTACATAAGAAAATTAAGTGAAAGCGGTATACAAATGAGTAAAAATAAAGAATTTATTGAGGAAAGTAATGATGTTAAAGCTATTAAAGATAAATTATCCAACTTATTAAGAATAAATCCTAGAGATTATTGTATTAGAACAAAAATTGGAAAAAATCATTTTGATTTATTCCAATTCTTTACTGAAGAAGAAGTTAAAAATTTCATAGAAAATAAATCTGATCTTTCTTTTAGTACAAAATTAAGTAAAAATGATTTTGTTTCTAGAATAAAAGAATCAAGAAATCCAGAAGAAGTTTTAAGTACTTTAGAATCTGAATCTTTACAAATTAATAAAGAGTTGTTCGATTTAATTGTTAAAGATTTAGAACATGCTAAAAAAATTATTATTGCTAAATTAGCAAAAAAAGTTCTTTCAAATAGTAAAAAGTTAATTAAAATTTCTCAAAAAGCTAAAGAAATTAATAACGACAGAAGTACTTGAACCTTATTTCTTGGTACTTGAATTTTTCAATCTAAATTAGAAACAGGTTCATTCTTTGCTCCTCTAGTTTTTTATCCTGTTGAAATTGTTGAAGAAAACTCAGGTATTTATCTTAAAAAGAAAAATAGAGAAATAATAGTTAATGAAAAATTAATTTCTTATTTAAAAAGAGAATTACATAAAAAATTCGATGATAAAGAAATTCTTTCATTAAAAACAATAAAAGAGATTAAAGATAAATTTAAAGAATTATTTGGTATTGACATTGATGTTGATAAACAATTTTCTCAATATGAACATTTTGGGAATGACGATGTTACTATAGAAGATAGTTTTGTTGTTAAAAATCAAACTGTTGTTGGTATTTTTGAACCGTTAGGTGGAAAATTAAAATCAGATTTAAATAGATTAATTGAAAAAAATATAAACCCTTTCAATTTACCTTTAAATCATAAAAATGTTAATTTTGTTGAAGACGAAATTAATAAAGAACCTTTATTTGAAATTGGTAATCCATTAAATATTTATCAAAGATATGCTGTTAGATCTTCACTAGAAGAAAACACAGTTATATTTGGTCCTCCAGGAACTGGTAAATCTGAAGTTATATCTAACATCATTGCTAATATTCTTATTAGACAAAAAAATACATTAGTAATCTCAGAGAAAAAAGCCGCTCTTGATGTTCTTTATGAAAGATTAGGAGAAATTGGTAAATTTGCTTTATTCCTATATGATCTTGATAAAAAAGAAAAATTCTATGAAAAAATTAAAGAGCTTGGTGAAAAAGTAAGTAGATATGTTTTCAACTCTAAAACAAAAACTGAAGAAATTGATATTAGAAAAGAAATCATGAATACTAAAGAATTTGTTGAATTCAACAAATTAAGAAATAAAATCAAGAATATTTCAGAAACTATTATTGATTTTTATAAACTTAAATCATTAAGTAATGATACATATTCAGAATATGTTGAAAATGTATTATCCATTGAAAAACAAATTCTAAACTTTGCAAGAAGTACAGATTTCTTAGCTGATATTGAATTCACAAATACTAAATACAATATTTCTAATGTTCAAGAATTATTTACTAAATTAGAAAACTATAAAAACTTCTTAGCATCATTTAATTTAACAGATATTAAAAATATTGAAAAACAATTAATGCAAGAAAAAATTAACTTAGTTCAATGACAAGTTGAAGACAACTTTATTAATCATTTCTTTACTAATTATGAAGACTTCAAAATTCATCATAGAAACCTATCTAAATTTATCGAAGAATCAGGAATAATAAATGATGAAGAATTAATGGAATCATTAAGAAAAGATAATAATATTCTTTGAGATGATAGAAAAGTATTTGCTAATTTCTTTGCAGAACATTCTTTAATTTTAAGTAAAAACAACTTATTATCTAAATTACAAAAAGCCGGTCATGATTTAGAAAAATTAATTGCTGCTTATGAAAAGAAAGCTGATGCTCATACAATAATTCATTTCATTAAAACTGGTGAAGTTAAAATTAAATTACTTAAATCTAAAGATGAACATTTAGATCAAGAACAACTAAAAATATATGAAGTTATTAAAAAATTCATAGAGATTAATAAACTGCCTTCAATTAAATATCATGATCTAAGTCAAGATCAAGATTTCTTAGCTGGTAAATACGTTAAATTATTCTTTAATGAATGATTATTAGCTAACCATATGAAAGAATTATTTGAAAAAGATTTAATCTTCTTTGATCACAAATCATTTGCTCAATTATCTAACATTAACATTAATGACAAAGACTTTAATGTTATTAAAAGAATTCTAGACTTCGAAAACAAAGTATTAGATCAACAAGAACAAGGCGTTCTTCAAACAGACATCAACTTATTAATTAATGAACTAAAAGATAAAAATAAAAAACTTATAGCTAAAATTGAAGAATTAATTGTCGATAAATATTATGAAGCAATTAAAATTAAAGTTTCACAAGCAGACGAAGCAAGTAAGAAAAAAATTAAAGAAATTCTTCAAATTTCTAATAATGAAGGAAGACTACTTCCTCCTATTCAAAAATTTGTTGTTGAATACTTAAAAGAATTAAGATTATTATTCCCTATTTGAATTTCAAAACCCGAAATCATTGCAGAAGTGATTCCTTTAGAAAGATCAGTATTTGATTATGGTATTTTCGATGAAGCTTCTCAAATGTTCTTAGAACGTTCATACCCATTAGTATATAGAGCTGATAAAGTTATAGTTGCTGGAGATGATAAACAATTGAAACCTACATCATTCTTTGCTAATAAAGCAAAAGTTGATGACGAAGATTACAAACTATCAGATATGGATCAAGTTGATTCATTGTTAGATAGAGCAAGAGTGTCATTATGAAATACATTTAATCTTAAAAATCACTATAGATCATCACATAAAGATTTAATTGCTTTTAGTAATAAACATATTTATAATAATCAACTTAAATTTGCTACTTATAACGGAATTAAAGATTCAGGTATTGAAGTAATTGATGTAGACGGTGTTTGAGATGATGTTAATAAAAAAGAAGCCGAAACTGTTATTAAACAAATTATTAAATACAAAGATCAATATGAAAAGATTATTGTTGTTACATTTGGTATTAAACAATCAGAATACATTGAACAATTATTATTTAACTCTGTAGAATCAAAACCAGATCTATATGAAAAATTCATTAAAGGCAATATAGTATTAACTAATCTTGAAAATGTTCAAGGTAATGAAAGTGATTTAGTTATTTTATCAGTTTCATATGCTAAGAATCCAGATGGTCAATTAAGAACTAACTTCGGTCCATTAATTACTTATGGTGGTTCAAATAGATTAAACGTTGCTATTACTAGAGCTAAGAAAAAACTTATCATTATTAAATCTATTCATTCAGATGAAATCTCAATTAACACAAACAACCCTAATGCTTTAGTATTCAAATCATTTATTACTTATTGTGATACTATTAATAAACAAAATGAAAAGAACTCAGATTCAGTTAAGAAATTCTTACCTAGTCCTCTAGGTACTTCTATACTAGAAAAATTAGAAGAAATATTAGAAAACAAAAAAGGCAATTACATTATTAAGAAAAATCTTGATATCGGTAGTTCAATTATTGATTTTGCAATTTATGATCAATCAAACAAAAATGTTAAACTTGCAATTATAATTGGTAATACTTTTAGCAAAGTTGACGATGTTATTGATGCTGTTGAAAAAATTGATACATACTTCTTTATTCAAGATAGAGGGTTCCCTATTTTTGTTGTTGAACAACATGAATGAATTAATAACACAAATGAACTTTGTGAAAAAATCAAGAAATTTTTATAATTTAAACTAGATTAAAAATAGCGCCATTTTATGGCTCTATTTTTTATTTTCATAAAGTATAAAAAAGCACCTTACTTTTTATTGTTGGGTGCTTAATATTAATTATGTGATAAAGTTGCTTAGAATTGCTTATTTTAGCTGTGTAGTACAATAAATAATTATTGCAATTGTTATACATATCATTAATACAACAAAAGCTATAATCATAAATATGTTATTTCCTTTTGAAAGGTATTTTGATATATCTTGTTCACAAACTAAAAGATAATGATCATTTATAACGGATTTAAATGATTTGTGTAATTTGTTATAAGTTGTAGAACAAAGAGGAGGTTTCTTTTGGTCTTCTATTGTTTTTCTGTCTATTATTTCTTCAGATTCAACTCATTTGTTTAATATTCTTAAACTTCTAACAAATTTAAGTGAATATTTTCATTGTAATTTTGAATAAGTAGTTTTGTCATTTATATTTAATGAAACTGCTAATATGTGAGAAGTAATGATGTACATTTCTAATAAAATGTAAGTTCATGAAAAAGCTTCTATTTTAGATTCATTAAGATTTTCTATTTCTTGTTTTTCAGATGTAAATACATGAACTCATCTTTTCTGAATTTTTTCAGTGAAGTGTTCTTTTTTACAATTATATTCATCTAATAAAAGTTCAAAATCAAGAAAAATATTTTTAATAATATAATCATTTTCTACAAACATATCATAACCATAATCATAAAGTTTAAAGACGATTTGATAATTAGATATTGAATTGTTAATAGAAATTTTAATTCTTTTTTCTAGTAATTTTAATTTTTTTAAAAATTCTTTATTGTTAATAAATGATTTTTGATTTTCATTAGTTTGTTTAGTAAGTTCTTTTGACATATACATTTCCTAGTAATGTTATTAAGTTTTTTATTATCTTATATATTATTTTACTAGCATTTATTGTCTTTTGTTTCTTTAATGAGTCTAATAGCTTTATTAGTAATTTTTCTTCCATTGTTTAGTTTTTTAATTAATTTCATTTTTAATAAGAAGGGCTCTATTTTTAGTTCTATTATTTTTTTATTTATATTAGTTATTTGACTTATTGTATTTAAACCTATTGGTTTGTTTTCATCTAAACTATTTAAATATATAAGATCCATTTCATTAAGTCCGTATTTATATATATTGTTCTTTTTCAAAAAATAGTCAATGGTTATTTCATTATTAAATAATTTATAGTCATAAAATCTTTTTAATGTATTAATAGCTATTCTCGGTATACCTTTAGAAATTTCTGATATTCTTCTTAATTCTTTTTCATCAAAACTTAATTTTTGTCTAATTGATAAATTTTTAATAATTAGAAATATATCTTTAGTTTCATATTCTTTTAAAAAAAATTGAATAGAAAATCTATCAATTAAAGCATTTGAAAGTTTATTTAAATAATTAGTACTAACAATTAGAGTAAACTTTGGGACATTCATTCTTATGTTCTTTGTATTCATATCCTTGCCAATTTGCATATCTATTACAAAATCTTCAAGAATTAGTAATAATAATTCATGACATGATGAATTTATTTCATGAAATTCATCTATAAATATAATTGAATTTTTGGTAACCAAAGAAAATAAATTTAATATGTCTTTTGGTGTTTGAATAGAGGCGCCTTGAACAAATTCGATTTTTCTATTTAATTCATTAGCAATAACAGAAGCCAGACTTGTCTTGCCAACGCCTGGTTGACCATATAAAAGAATATGATCTAATGAATCATTTCTTTTTAAACATGAATTCATATAGATTAAAAGATTTTCTTTAATATCTTCATTAGATATGAATTCATTTAAATTACTTGGTCTTATTTGATTTCATTTCATTAGCTATTCTCTTTATAAAGAAAGTAAGTTTTTCATTTTTTGATTTTGATTTTACGGAGTCTCATTCTTTAATTAATATATTTGTTATTGTTTTCTTTTCATAACCTAATTTCAATAAATCTTTTTCTATTTCTTCAAATTGATTGTTTCTCTCTTTGAATTTAATATTTAAATATTTTTCTAATGAATCTTTTTGTTTGTTATTTAAATTTAATGAAGTTTTTTCCAGTTTATTGTTTTTATAATTTAATAATATTTTTTCTGCTGTCTTTATTCCTATCGAATTTAATTCCAACAAGTCTGAAAAAAACTGAGCAGAGTTTAAATCAATAAAACAATAATAAGATTTGTTTATTATATTCTTGTTGTTTATTTTTAAAAATTCAAAACAATAGAATTCATATTCTATGTTTTTGTTTAGATCTTTCAATTGATTGTTTCAAACTAAAACATTTGTCGAGTTAATATTTACTAATAATATATTTTTATTTATTTTTTTTATAATTTTGGATTTAAAACAAAAAATCATTTTATAAGTACCTCTGTTAATTAGATACGTTTATAAAATGATTTTCTTTTATTTATTTTTAAAATATATTTTTGCTTCTTCTATTAAAGAATCAATTTTGTAAGCAAGATTTGATAGAGATCTAAATTTTTTAGATGGAGCTAGTCATTTGTAAAAATTAATCTTAATATTTTCTTTGTAGAAATCTTCTTTTTCAACATTGATTAAATGAGTTTCTATGTCTGCTATTTTATTATTATCAACGGTTTCAGACATTCCAATGTATGTAACTGATTGATAATATTCTTCATCTAAAATTGTTTCTGTTACATAAGAACCAAAAGGAAGAGCAATTAATTTAGGATCAATTTTTGTGTTTGCAGTTTTGAAGCCTATCTCTCTCCCTTTTTGATTTCTTTTAAAAACCTCACCTCTTCGATAATAAGGTCAAATAAGAGATCTATTAGCTTCTTGAATTCTTTTGCTTGTTAATAAAGATTTAATTCTAGTTGAAGAATGTTCATTATTTCTCTCTATTATTTTTACATTAAAGAAATCTGAAAGATAACTAGCATTTTTTAAATCATTTCCAAATTGGAAATCATCACCTATTACTATTTCATTAGGATTTATTTTTTTTAATATTTTATTTATGAATTCATCAGCAGACATGTTGTTTTGTGCTACATCATAAACAAATATATTTTTAGTTCCTATTTTTTTAAGTTGTTTGATTCTTTCTTTAAGATCATATAGATAATTTTCTTTATTGGGTAAATTAGTAAATGTTAATACTGAAGTGTTTGCGACATCTTCTTTAAATAAAAGCATATGTCCTTTATGAAGACCATCAAAAAAACCAATGGCTAGCTTTTCTGTCTTTTCAGGGATTAAATCAAAATTATTATTTAGTTCAATAATCATAAACTTCTCCAATTTCTAAACTATTGTTTAGTTTATATTCACCTATTTGGGTTCTAACTAATTTTGCTAAGCAACCATAAGTGTTTAGCTTGATTCCTAGATCATAAGCAAAGCTTCTTACATAGAATCCTTTAGATACCTTAATATCAATTATAAGTTCATTGTTTTTAAAATCAATAATTTTATAATTTTCTAATGAAACTTTTTTTGCTTTTATTTCAAAATCTATATTGTTTCTAGCAAGTTCATGTGCTCTTTTTCCATTAATTTTTATAGCACTGAACTTGGGTGGAAATTGTTCAATTTCACCTAGAAAGCTTTTTAATGTTTCTTCAATTTCTTTAAGAGTCGGGAACTTATTTTTGAAATACACTTCTTCAGATTCTAAATCATAAGAAGAGGTGTAATATCCGAAGTGTATATTTGCTCTATAGATTTTATTGTTTGTTAATAAATCATTTAGTTTTTTAGTGCCCTCGTTTATTCCAAGAATTAATAATCCTTCAGCCAAAGGATCAAGAGTTCCAGCATGACCAACTTTTTTGACTTTTAAAATACCTTTGATTTTTCTAACTACGTCATTTGATGTTCAATGTTTTGGTTTGTTTATTAATAGTATTTCTTTTGACATTATTAATTCTTTTCAATATGCATTATTAAGGTTCTTTTTAAATTATAAAAAACTCTTATAGAAAGAGTTTTTAATTATTAATTATTTGAATATTTCGTTGTAAATTTCTGAATATTCAGAAACTAAATGAATTTTAACTTCATCTAATATTTCTTTAGGAATATCAGATAAGAATCTTTCATCATCTATTGGTAAGAAAATTTCTCTAACACCGGCTCTGTGAGCTGATATTACTTTTTCCTTAACTCCACCAATGATTCCTACTTTTCCTCTTAAAGTAATTTCGCCAGTCATACTGATTTTTGTTGAAATTTGTTTATTAGTTAAAGCAGAAATTAAAGCAGTAGTTAATGCAACACCAGCACTTGGACCATCTTTTGGAATCCCGCCAGCCGGTACATGAATATGGATATCTGAATCTTTTAAAAGTTGTTCATTTATTTTAAACTTAGAAGCATTAGCTTTAACATATCCTAATGCTACAGAAACAGATTCTGACATTGTCTTTTCTAAATTACCTGTGATTATTAAATCACCTTTACCACTAAATAATGTTGCTTCAATAGGCAGAAGATCTCCACCGGCTGAAGTATATGCCATTCCATTAACAATTCCAGGAATTGTATTTTCATCTTTTAATGTTATTTCATAAATCTTCTTGTCTAGGAATTTAGAAACATTATCAGGAGTTATAGTAGTATCATATTTTTCTTTTTTCATTTTAAGAACAAGAATTTTTCTGATTATTTTTTGAATTAGTCTAGTTAATTCTCTAACACCAGCCTCTCTAGTGTAATAGTTAATTATGTATTCAAATGTTTCACCGTTAATTTTTAAAAAATCATTTGGTAAATTAGATTCTTTAAGAGCTGTTGGTAATAAGTGAGATATAGCTATTTCTCTTTTTTCGTGCAGTGTATAACTTGATAATTCAATAATTTCCATTCTATCAAGTAAAGCATGAGGGATTTGATCATAGTAATTAGCAGTTGCTATAAACAATGCTTTACTTAAATCGTAATCTTCTTCTAAGTAATTGTCTCTAAAGTTCTTATTTTGTTCTGGATCAAGAACTTCTAACATAGCACTTGCAGGATCGCCTCTTTGGTCACTAGACATTTTATCGATTTCATCTAATAATATTAGAGGATTAATAACTTTTGCTTTTCTCATACCTTGTATTAATCTACCAGGCATTGCTCCAAGATAAGTTCTTCTATGTCCTCTAATTTCAGATTCATCTTTAACTCCACCAAGAGAAACTTTTAGTAGTTTTTTATTTAAAGCTTCTGCTATTGAATTAACAAGACTTGTTTTACCAACTCCTGGAGGGCCCATTAAACAAATTATAGGAGATTTAGAATCTGGATTTGCTATTTTAGCAGCTAAATATTCTATTATTCTTTCTTTAACTTTTTTAATACCATAATGATTTTTTTCTAATTTTGCTTGAAGATCATTAATGTCATAATTATCTTCAGATTCTTGTCATCATGGAAGTTCCATTATGCAATCAATATATGTTTTAGTTATACCAGCTTCATTAGAGTTCATTGAAGTCTCGAATTTACTTAATTCTTTTAATACTTTTTCTTTAATGTTTTGTGGATAAGGAAGAGATTTTATAGCAGCTCTTATGGCTTCTGAATCATCATCTTTTTTAGTGATATCACCTAATTTTTCTTTTACTAATTTTAAACGTTCACGTAAATAAAATTCTTTTTGTTGTTTTTGTAAGTTCGCATTTAATTCTTTAGTTATTTCATTATCTGTTTCTATTTCGCCTTTATCTGTTCTTAGGCTTGAGAAGATAATCGTTGAAATACTTCTTAATCTTTCTGATATTGAGTCGTATTTCAACAACGAAGCTCTAACTTCATAATTATTTTCTGTTAAAGCACAACCTAATAAATCTACTACATATGAGAAATCTTTTTTATCAGTTTTGTATTCTTCTAATTTTTCAATAGCTATTTTGAAAAGATTTTCATTTATTGGTATTTTGTTTTCATTAATAGCTTCTACATAGTCAATAAAATTTTCTATATCTTTTTCTTTTGGCTTTTCATTTGTAGATTTAAATTTAGTTATATTTATTAATGGTTCAACAATTGATTTTAGAGAATTTAAATTTGAAAAATCTAAATGAACTCTTTCAATTGTTTCTAAATATACAATGTAATCTTTATCTGGGTTTTCTTCTTTTTTTACTATTTTACATAGTACACCTGTTGGTGTGATGTTCTCATATACACAATCTTCTTGGTCAAGATCATATTGAACAGCAACCACAATGTTTCCATTGTCTTGTTCAAGGGCGTAATTTATTGCTTGTTTAGAAACTTCTCTTCCAACAACAATGGGAGAAAGTCCCATTTTTGGTAAAGGAACTATGTTTCTTGCAATTAATAAAGCTTTTTTCATAATTAAGTCCTCGCTTGTTTAACTATGAAATCATTTTAACACAAAAATTAGCACTCTTTTAAAAGATTGCTAAAATTAAGATATTATAACTTTTCATAGTTTTAGTTTCTCTTCTTTTGTTTTCGGTTTAGAGCTTGTTAACAACTCTAAACTATTATATTTTTTTCATTTTTTTTCGAATTCTTTTAATCTTTTAATAACTTTGTTTAATTCTGTTATAGAAGGTTTATTTATTGAAAACTCAAATAATATTTTTTCATGTAATCAAGAAATAAATTTTATTGTTTCTTTTGTTACATTTAAAGAATTTAAAAATTCAATAATTTTAGAAGTCTCAATATCTAATATTGAATCACCTTTGAAATTATTTTGTAATTTAATAATTAAATTTAATTCTTTTTCATAAATTTTTAAGAAATGACTTAAATTGTTTTTCTTTAATATTTCATCTGTTTTATCAAAAGCAAAATATCAAAACAATAATCTTTCAGCTAAGTTTTGATAAAGTTCAGTTAAATCGTTCTCTATATATGAAAGAGTATCATCAGAAGAACTTATAACTTCTCTTTTGTTTGAAACTTTAGAATCTAAATTTAATTCAATATCAAAAAAACTTTTTATAGTTTTTAAATATTGATCATAATAATCAACAATACCAAAATCAAGAATTATTTTTTTAAGTTTTTGTTTATAAGATTTCTCTTGAGATTTATTATTCTTATCATAATCATTAGATAGTTCAAAAATAAGCTTAAAACAATAATCAAGATTGTTGTTTATTATTTTTTTAAGTTTATCTTCTCCTTCTTTTCATAAAACATCATCAAAATCTTTAAGTTCAGTTTCTCAATCTTTAAGAATATAAAGATCGAGTTTGTTTTTAATAATGTTTGCTATTTTTTCATTAGCACTGTTTCCAGCCTCATCATTATCAAGGGCTAATATTATTGATTTTACTTTTTTGGTATTTATTATTTTTTTTAAATGTTTTTCACTAAACGACGTTCCCATTGTGGCAACCACGTTTTTTATTCCTATATGATAAAGAGAAAAAACATCCATAAAACCTTCTACTATATATAGTGTCTCGTTTTTTATGTTTTCAAAAGCTTTATCTTCATTAAATAATATTTCATCTTTTTTGAAATATTTAGAAGTTGGAGAATTTAAATATTTAGGATTTTCATTAGTTAATGTCCTTGCACTAAAAGCAACGACATTCTTGTTTATATCTCTAATTGGAAACATCAATCTGTTTCTAAAAAAATCATACATGTTAGAAGAATTATCAATAGTGACTAATTTTGAATCTATAACTTCTTTAATGTTAAAGATTGTTCTATCATTTTCAGAAACTATTCTATCTCCATTTGCATTTGTTAAGTTATTAGATAAATAGTTTCTTTCTTTTTTAGAATAACCTAAATTGAATTCTTTAATTATTTCTTCGCTTATGTTTCTCGATTTTAAATAATTAGACGCTTCATCATCTTGTGATAAAAAGAAATTAAATCAATCAGCAACCAAGTTGTTTATTTCATAAAATCTTAATTCGTTTTTATCAAAATTAGATTTAGTTTTATCTAAATCAATTAAAAGATTTTCAAGATTAAATATTTTAGCAATTTCTTCAAGAGCTTCTAATTCATTATTAAGTTTTTTAAACTTAGTAATAAATTTAATAGCATTACCAGAAACAGAACAAGCAAAACAAGTAAATATTTGTTTTTCTTCAGATATTACTAAAGAAGGTTTTGTATCAGAATGAAAAGGACAAATTGCTTGATAATTTGATCCTTTTTTTTCTATACTTAAGAAATTTCTTATTAAATCAACAATATTAATTGTTGATAATATTTTCTGTTTTATTGTATAAATGCTCATTTAATATTATTTACGCCCTTTATTTTCTTTTATTTAGTAATATTTCCTTTAATTCTTCTTTTGATACTCTTATTTGTTCCATAGTATCTCTATTTCTAATAGTGAACGTGTTATTGTCTTTTGATTCAAAATCAAAAGTAATACAATAATAAGTTCCAATTGCATCTTGTCTTCTATAGTTTTTTCCTATTGAAGAACCTGACTCAAAATTAATATCTATATCTAAGTCTAGAAGATCTTTATATAAATTAAAAGCTTCATCTTTTAATTTATTAGTTAAAGGAATAACACAAGCTTTGAATGGTGTTAATGAATAAGGAAGTTTTAAAACTATTCTTTCTGATTCGTCTTCCAATGTTTGCTCTTCATAAGATTCTGTTAATATTGCATACATTAATCTTTCTAAACCAACAGATGGTTCTATTACATGAGGTATATATTTTTCATTAGTAATGGGATCTAAATAACTCAAATCTTTTTTTGAATGTTCTGCATGGGTAGTAAGATCAAAATCGGTTCTATAAGCTAAGCCTCATAATTCAGATTTACCATGAATAAAGTTATATTCAAAATCAATTGTTTTTTCAGAATAATGACTAAGCTCTTCTTTTGAATGGTTATATATATTAATGTTTGATTCTTTTAATCAACATTCGTTAATTAAAAAATCTTTTATCTTGTTTTGATAATTATTGAATTCTTTTTCATAATCATTTGGATGAATAAAGAATTCAATTTCCATTTGTTCAAATTCTCTTGTCCTAAAAATGAAATTTCCTGGTGTAATTTCGTTTCTGAATGATTTGCCAATTTGAGCTATACCAAATGGTATTTTTTGTCTTGAGGTTCTTTGTACATTTTTAAAATTAATAAAAATGCCTTGAGCAGTTTCTGGTCTTAAATATAATTCGCTTGTGCTGTTTTCTACAACACCTTGGAATGTTTTAAACATTAGGTTGAAAGATCTAATATCTGTTCAGTTATTTTTTTTACATTTTGGACAAGAAATTTTTTCTGATTTAAGGATTTTTTGGAATTCTTCGTTAGTAGTGCTTTCATTGACACTAATATTGCTAAATTCTTCAATCAATTTGTCAGCTCTAAAACGAGATTTGCATTCTTTGCAATCTATTAACGGATCAGAAAAATTATCTAAATGACCACTAGCTTTTCAGACATTTGGATTAATTATTATTGAACTATCTATTCCTACAACATTGTATTGTTTTGTAACAAAGTTTTTTCATCATAATTTTTTAAGATTATTTTTTAATAAAACTCCTAATGGTCCATAATCTCATGAGTTTGATAATCCATTATATATTTCGCTTGATTGATAAACAAACCCAGTATTTTTTAAATGATTTGTTAAATCCTTTTGTTCTATTTTTTTCATAATTTACATTTTCTTTTGAATAAGTTTAATAACTAAATATATTTTAATCTAACATAATAAATTATGAATATTAGATTTTAAGAAATTAAAATAATACAATAAATTGAAATATTTTCATAAAATTTTAGATTTAAAATTTATTAAATGTATTGAATAAAATTAATGTAGAAAAAAAGCCATTAGAAACAACAATACTGGGTTTGTTATTTTAAAGTTTATATACTTCAATTGGTCTTAAATCATAATGAAATAGCTGTAATTTATAATGGTTTGCTAGTGCGGTTTTTTAATAGTTTTAATGCTCTTTTAGTATTCTTTATTATTTAATAAAGAATAGAAATAAAGATTTTTATTTTATTTTATTTTTTAAATATAACAAAAAGGGGAAATAAAATATATTTTATGTTTTAAAGTTATATAATAAATTGGTAAAAATAAAATGAAGGATAAAAATTAATGAAAAAGATAAATTCTAAACTAGTCCTAGCGGGATTAACTGGTATAGCATTAGTTTCAGTAGCAAGTGTGGCAACTGTGTTAAATGCAAAAAACCAAACAGTTGTTAAAAATAGTGTTGCAAAATATATTCCAACACCTAACCCAATTCCTCCAGGAGAAATTGTTCCTGATGAAGGAAATAATGGAAATAATGGAACAACTGAAAATAATCAAGGCGTATATGTACCAGGAACCACTACTAATATAATTACTGATGGTGTTTCACATACTGTTTATACACTTGAACCAAATGACTTTTCAAATCAAACTAATTTAACAATCAATTTAAATTCAGCAAATATTCAAAAATATATTAATCAACCAAATTGCTTGTTTAATATTTTAGCTCCTAAGGAAACAAAATCAACAACTCCTATTCCACAAGAACTTAAAGATAAGATTTATATAATTGATTTTTCACAAGCAACCGGTGTAAATATTGGTAATTTTGAATCTCTATCAAACTTATCTGAAGTTGTCTTTCCATCAGGAACTGGGAGCATAATGGCAGAAGGGGCTTTTAGATATTCAAGAAAATTAAAAACTATAAGAAATTTAAATGAATCTATTAAAAGAATTCCACCATTTGCTTTCCAAGATTGTGGTTTTGAATATGTTAATTTATTAGATACAACAATTCAAACAATTGATAGACAAGCATTTTTAAATAATTATAATTTAGTTCAATTTGTTGGTCCTGACTCATTAGGTTATGTTGGAGACGATGCATTTAAAGGTGCTAGATTTAGAAGAGAAGGTATCAATTTACCTAATCATTTAAATAATTTAAATGATTTTGTAAGAATGGGAATCCGTAATTGAGAAAATGGAGCATATAATGATTCTCAATTTGTTCCAAAAGAAGAATCTAGATTTGAATTTGATGTAGAAGCAGTTAAAAAATTCAGAGCTACTGTTGAAGACCAAAGGCCTTTAAGTGCAGTAGAATTAGTAAATGCATTTAATAATCTTCCTTTAGAAGAAAGAGTAAATTATTCTATGCCTTTTTTCACAGAACAATCTTATGATTTATATCAAATAGCTAGAAATGTTGAAGCGTTTGTATTAGAAAATAACAAAGTTGTTTTAAAAGCGACTTTATCTTCATTATTTAAAAGCAATAAAGCTTCAATAACTCTTGATGGTATTTATATTGGAGTGCCACCTAAAACTTTAAGTAATAGTCAAACAGCGGCAATTGCTGCTAGTACTGTTGGTACAGTAATTGTAATAGCTTTAGTTGTTCTTTTAGTATTCTTATTATTAAGAAGAAAAAAAATTAGAAACACAGATTACTAATATATTAGATTTTTTAAATATTAATAAAAAACGACCAATAAAGGTTGTTTTTTTTCTTTATATAAAAAATATAGTAAAATATAGTTTAGATTTATAATATAAATATATTAAGTTTATGAAACAAAAATACAAGGATAAAAATTAATGAAAAAGATAAATTCTAAACTAGTCCTAGCAGGATTAACTGGTGTAGCATTAGTTTCAATGACAAGTGTGGCAACTGTATTAAATGCAAAAAACCAAATAGTTGTTAAAAATAGTGTTGCAAAATATATTCCAACACCTAACCCAATTCCTCCAGGAGAAATTGTTCCTGATGAAGGAAATAATGGAAATAATGGAACAACTGAAAATAATCAAGGCGCATATGTACCAGGAAGCACTAATAATATAATTATTGATGGTGTTTCACATACTGTTTATACACTTGAATCAAATGATTTTTCAGATCAAACTAATTTAACAATCAATTTAAATTCAGTAAATATTCAAAAATATATTAATCAACCAAATTGCTTGTTTAATATTTTGGCTCCTAAGGAAACAAAATCAACAACTCCTATTCCACAAGGACTTAAAGACAAGATTTATATAATTGATTTTTCACAAGCAACTGGTGTAAATATTGGTAATTTTGAATCTCTATCAAACTTATCTGAAGTTGTCTTTCCATCAGGAACTGGGAGCATAATGGCAGAAGGGGCTTTTAGATATTCAAGAAAATTAAAAACTATAAAAAATTTAAATGAATCTATTAAAAGAATTCCACCATTTGCTTTCCAAGATTGTGGTTTTGAATATGTTAATTTATTAGATACAACAATTCAAACAATTGATAGACAAGCATTTTTAAATAATTATAATTTAGTTCAATTTGTTGGTCCTGACTCATTAGGTTATGTTGGAGACGATGCATTTAAAGGTGTTAGATTTAGAAGAGAAGGTATCAATTTACCTAATCATTTAAATAATTTAAATGATTTTGTAAGAATGGGAATCCGTAATTGAGAAAATGGAGCATATCATGATTCTCAATTTGTTCCAAAAGAAGAATCTAGATTTGAATTTGATGTAGAAGCAGTTAAAAAATTCAGAGCTACTGTTGAAGGTCAAAGACCTTTAAGTGCATTAGAATTAGCAATGAAATTTAATAATCTTCCTTTACAAGAAAGAGTAAATTATTCTATGCCTTTTTTCATAGAACAATCTTATGATTCATATCAAATAGCTAGAAATGTTGAAGCGTTTCCATTAGAAAATAACAAAGTTGTTTTAAAAGCGACATTATCTTCATTATTTAAAAGCAATAAAACTTCAATAACTCTTGATGGGAAATATGTAAGCCCTCAACCAAATCCAGTTCCTCCAGCACCTGACCAAGGTGGAGATAAACCAACTCCTTCAATCCCGGAGGAGAATAACAAAAAAACTAATAATATTTATGTAATAATTGCTGGATTTCTTGGAGTAATAATTTTACTTTTAATTATTCTTATTGTAATATTGTTATTTAAAAGAAGAAAAAAATAAAAATATAGTAAAATATAATTTAGATTTATAAAATAAATATATAAAGTTTATGAAACAAAATACAAGGATAAAAATTAATGAAAAAGATAAATTCTAAACTAGTCCTAGCGGGATTAACTGGTGTAGCATTAGTTTCAATGACAAGTGTAGCAACTGTATTAAATGCAAAAAACCAAACAAAACCAGTCACTTTATTAGAATCAAAAAACATTGATACAACTAACAAAAGAAATTTTCCAGGACAATTTCAACCTGGAATAGATCAAAATTTTGAGAATGCTGGACAAACATATATTATCTACACACTAGAAGCTAGTGATTTTAGTAATCCTACTAATTTAACAATAAATTTAGAATCACAAAAAATTAAAAGTAGAATCGGTCAAAAAAATACTTTTTTTAATATTTTAGCTCCTAAGGAAACAAAATCAACTACTGCAATTCCAACTCAAATTACAAATCAAATTTGTAGATTTGATTTTTCACAAGCAACTGGTGTAAATATAGGCAGTTTTCAAGGTTTAAAAAACTTATCTGAAGTTGTCTTTCCATCAGGAACTGGAAGTGCAATGGAAATTGGAGCCTTTAAAAATTCAAGAAAATTAAAATCAATATCAAATTTAGAATCTTTTGTTGAAATTCCAGAATCAGCTTTTGAGAATGCAAATTTAGAAACAATTGATTTATTTAATACCCAAGTAAATACAATTGGAAATAACGCATTTGCTGCAAATTCTTCGCTTTCAATATTTATTGCACCGAATTCATTAACTAACATTGGAGATGGCGCATTTGCAGGAGCGACCTTTACTAGATTTGGAATTAATTTACCAGATAAATTTGTTAATCTAGAAAATTTTAATCGTTTACAAATTAAGAATTGAAGCACGGGGCCTTTCACTGAAGCTGATTTCCAACCACAAGAAATTAACTTTGAATTTGATTCAGCTGCGGTTTCAGATTTCAAAAACCAAAATCTTTCTTTATCTAACCAAGAATTGATATCTAAATTTAATAAATTAAGTTTAAGCGATAGAATGATGTTTGCTGCATGATACATAGATGAACCAACAAGTCCTAATGGTTATTATGCTTCAAATAACACGCTTAGAGATGTTAATGCTATTTTAGAAAATAACGAAGTTGTTTTAAAAGCAACATTCAATAAATTATTTAAATCTAGCAAATCCATGATAAATCTTGATGGGAAATATGTAAGTCCTCAACCAAATCCAGTTCCTCCTTCACCTGACCAAGGCGGAGACAATAATACAACCCCTCCTCCACCCGACCCAATTCCACCAAAACCAGATCCAGACCCAGTTCCACCAAAACCAGATCCAGACCCTGTTCCTCCAACGCCAGATCCTGTTCCACCAAAACCAGATCCAGACCCTGTTCCACCAGAACCAATACAAATAAATATAAATAAAGAAAAATTTAAAAATTCATATATTAAATTTGAAAATGTTGATGCTGTTGTTGACAATTTTAATAAATTAACTTTAGAGAAAAAATTAGCTTTTTTTGATATCACAGGAACTAATAATAAACCAATATTAACTGATATTAAAATTTCTACAAAAGGCGATAAATTTATATTTGATCTTATCCCTGCAAATGACGTATTTCTTTCACAAAAAAATATAGAATTATCTTTGAAATCTCCAAAAGAAAAATATAAAATGATATTTATCATTTCTGCCTCTATTGGAGCACTTATATTGATTATTTTAATAATTACAGTATTGTATAAATCATTCCACAAAAAAAGAATGTGATAATTTAAAAAAAGAAAAACAACTATAATATAGTTGTTTTTTTTTATTTTCAAACGAATATGATATAATATTTAATAAATAAAATTAATTTTTAAATTTAATAGAGGATAAAAATGAAAAAAATTAATTCAAAGTTAATTTTAATCGGAATAGTTGGAATATCATTGATTTCAATTGCTTTTTTTCCAATGATTTTTAATAATCAAAAACAATCTAAAATTAAATATTTAAATAATTATAACAACGATTCATTTAAATTTGAAAAGGGCAAAAATAAAAAGTTTTCTACTCCTAATGGCCAATTTTGAATTTATACTCCTCTCGATAATGAGTTCTTAGATTTAAAAACTCTAACTATAGATTCAAATAATGAAAATATTTCAAAAAAACTCCAAAACGAAAATCAATTTTTTAATGTAATTTCATCTTCTTCAACAACAATGTTGAGCGTTAATGGATCTACTGGTGGATTTTATAATAAACTATGTAGAATTGATTTATCAAATTCTATTAATTTAAAACATATAGATAGTTTGTCATATTTACCAAATTTACAATATGTTTTCTTACCTAATTCTTTAGAGTCACTTGGAACTGCAGTTTTTAAAAACAATTACTCACTTATAGATATCTCAAATTTATCAAAAACTAAAATTACAAAAATACCATCTAATGCTTTTGAAAACACTGATATCTATAGAATTTTTATTCCAGATAAAATAACCGAAATAGGAACTAATGCTTTTTTAGGAACATCTTTATCTAGAGTTACAATTAATCTTCCTGAGAAATTTAATAAACCTTCTGAATTTGCCAAAATTGGATTGAGGAAACCAACTGGTTCTTATTTTGATGATTTTGATTTAGCTATATTAAATTTTGAAATTAGTTTTAGATTAGATAAAATTAATAAATTTCTTAGCGAAAACAATGACCCTAAAATATTAGAATCAAATTTTAATAATTATATTTTTCAAGATAAAGTAAATTTTTTCGAAATAGAAAATTTTAGTAATTCAGATATTTATTTTCCAGATAATGTTATGAGAAATGTTATAGCTACTTTTAATGCTACAACCAATAAATTAGATTTTGAAATCGAAATGAATAGCTTATATTCAACTAATAAAAAAATACTATCAATTGATTTAAATAAAAATCCAAATCCAGTTCCTCCAACACCTGACCAAGGTGGCGGTGACAGCCAAACACCAGGCCCAGTTCCTCCTTCACCCGGCCTAGGCGGAGATAATAATACAACTCTTCCATCACCCGACCAAGGTGGCGGTGACAGCCAAACACCAGATCAAGACACAAAGAAAAACAATAACAATGCCACAATTATTGGTGGAACTATTGGTGGAATAACAATTTTTGCATTAATAATTGCTGTTCTTTGATTAATCTTCAAGAAAAAATGAAAAAACAATAAATAAAACAAAAAAAGAAGCAGACTTTGCTTCTTTTTAAAATGATTATATATTCCCAAATTAAGTTATGAAGTGTTGAATTCATTAAAATTTAATTATTGAATTTATAATTAATATAGATAACATAAAAAAATAAAAAAATAAAATAAAATTTTTTTTTCAATAAAATTTAATATTATATTTATAAAATAGAAAATTTCTATTTTTAAATTTAATGAGGATAAAATTAATGAAAAAGATAAAATCTAAGTTAATCTTAACAGGATTAATAGGAGTCGCATTAATTTCAGTTGCAAGTGTGGCAACTGTATTAAATGCAAAAAACCAAATAGTTGTTAAAAACAGTGTTGCAAAAAATATTCCAACACCTAACCCAATTCCTCCAGAAGGGGGAGTTGGTCCTGACCAGGGAGACAATAATGGAGGCTATATAAAGGGCGTAAATCGAGTTGTTTCTACTCCTAAAGGTAATGTTTCGATTTATACTCCATTAGATAACGAATTATTGTCTTCTAATGGACAATTGGTTGTTGATTTAAATAGTCCAACAATAAAGGATTATATTACAAAACCAAACCAATTTTTTTACATTATTGCTCCCACAAATACATCAATGATAAGCATTGATGGTCTTAATGATCCATTTTTTGAAAAACTTGTGGGAATTGATTTATCAGAAGCCACTAATTTAACTCATATTGAAAAATTGTCTAATCTTCCAAAATTAGAAGAATTAGATATACCAAATAGAATAAGTTCTTTAGGTAGAGGCGCATTTAAAAATTGTACTTCATTGAGTACTTTAACTAATTTAATGGATACTCAAATAACAGAAATTCCTGATGAAGCATTTAGAAATACTGCATTTGAAGGATTTTATATTCCTGATTCAATAACAAAAATAGGAGCTAATGCTTTTGCTGATTTGCAAAATTTTTCAAACTTAGCCTATTTTAATTTACCGAAAAATTTTAATAATCCTGCTAAATTAGCAAAAATTGGATTTAAAAAGCCAAATGGAGGTTTTTTCTCTTCTGAAGATTTAAAACTTACAACATTAAACATTACTGAAGGATTATTTGATAAAACTCTAGTTGATAAATTTAAGGCAACAAATAGTGATAGACAAACATTAATGAACACTTTCAATAATAAATCGTCTACAGAAAGAAGAAGTTTCCTTAACTGAAATTATATTTCTAATAGCTCAGATATTTTAATAGAAGATGTGACAAGAGAAGTTAAGGCCTTTATTAATCCAATAAATCAAGAATTATATCTTGAAGTTGAAATGAATAGTTTATATGAATGTTCTAATAACAAAATAACATTGTTTCCACCAATTGCTGTTTCTGTTTCAACATTCACTACTTCAATAGCAAATAATACAGCAACAAACACTCACGAATTAAATTGAAATGTTTTAAATGCTGATATCAATACTTTCAAATCCGAATTAACAAAAGATGTTACTGCTTGAAATGATGCCACAACAAAAGATACTTCATTCAGAACTGGTGCTATTCTTTCTGAATTAAAACTATTAGCTACTAATTTACCATCAGGTGCTCAATTAGCATTTGAAAATTGAACTGCTGATTCAACAGATTCAAACAAAATATCATTCGATATCACATTGAAAAATATTGTTGGTTCAGAAGATGGAACACTTAAAAATGAAACAATTAAATTTGCAATAAACTTTAAAAATCCAGTTCCTGTTTCAACATTCACTACTTCAATAGCAAATAATACAGCAACAAACACTCATGAATTAAATTGAGATGTTTTAAATACAAATATTGATACCTTTGGAAGTGAATTAATTGATAATGTTACTGCTTGAAATAATGCCACAACAAAAGATACTTCATTCAGAACTGGTGCTATTCTTTCTGAATTAAAACTATCAGCTACTAATTTACCATCAGGTGCTCAATTAGCATTTGAAAATTGAACTGCTGATTCAACAGATTCAAACAAAATATCATTCAATATCACATTGAAAAATATTGTTGGTTCAGAAGATGGAACACTTAAAAATGAAACAATTAAATTTGCAATAAACTTTAAAAACCCAATTCTTGTTTCAACATTCACTACTTCAATAGCAAATAATACAGCAACAAACACTCATGAATTAAATTGAAATGTTTTAAATACTAATATTGATGCATTTAAAAATGAATTAATTGATAATGTTACTGCTTGAAATAATGCAGGAACAAATGATGAATCGTTTGGTACTGGTGCTATTCTTTCTGAATTAAAACTATCAGCTACTAATTTGCCATCAGGTGCTCAATTAGCATTTGAAAATTGAACTGCTGATTCAACAGATTCAAACAAAATATCATTCAATATCACATTGAAAAATATTGTTGGTTCAGAAGATGGAACACTTAAAAATGAAACAATTAAATTTGCAATAAACTTTAAAAATCCAGTTCCTGTTTCAACATTCACTACTTCAATAGCAAATAATACAGCAACAAACACTCACGAATTAAATTGAGATGTTTTAAATACTAATATTGATGCATTTAAAAATGAATTAACAAAAGATGTTACTGCTTGAAATAATGCAGGAACAAAAGATGAATCGTTTGGTACTGGTGCTATTCTTTCTGAATTAAAACTATCAGCTACTAATTTACCTGCAAGCGCTGAATTGCTATTTGATTCTTGAACTAGTGATACTTCAAATAGATATACGTTCAACATGATTTTAAGAAATATTGTTAATTCATCAGATGGAAGCATGGGAAGTAAAACAATTAAATTTGCAATAAACTTTAAAAATCCAGAACCAGATCCAGTTCCTCCAACACCTGACCAAGGCGGAGACAATAATACAACCCCTCCAGAACTTGATCCAATTCCACCAAAACCTGATAATCAAGGTCCTGGCGATAACCCAACCCCTCCAGAACTTGATCCAATTCCACCAACACCTGATAATCAAGGTCCTGGCGATAACACAACCCCTCCAGAACCAGAACCAACTCCTCCAACACCTGATCAAGGCGGAGACAATAATGCAACCCCTCCAGAACCAGAACCAACTCCTCCAACACCTGATCAAGGCGGAGACAAACCAACTCCTCCAAACCAAGACACAGGAAACGAAAATAAACCAAATCCTCAACAACCAGAGAATGGCGAAAATACAGGTGATGATATTGTAGTTAATAAAACTAAAAATAATAATACTACTAAATTTATAATTAGTATTATTGGTGTTGTTATTGTTCTTATGATAATCATTTCTTTATTTTCTTTCTTATTCAAAAGAAAAAAAAGAAAATAGAAATAACTAGTATTTAATTTTATAAATTAACAATTAAAAAGCAAGCATCATTATGCTTGCTTTTTCTTTATAATTTAAATAAATTCTTTATTTGATTTTATAAATTCTATATATATTTTTTTAATTTTTAAAAATAACCCCCTCAAATTATATTTTTCTTCTAATGAATCGTCATAAAATTTTTTTGAATATATTTTATATAATAAATCTAATTCTTCTGGTTCAAATATAGTGTTTTTGATTGTTATACAATCTATACAAATTACGCCTTTTTCTTTTAAACCGAAAGAAATTAATATCTGATTTTGATGACATAAGGAACATTGATCAAAATTAAGTTTATAGTTTATATTTTTTATAAAATTAATAAGAATATAAATATATACATGTTCATCATTCTTTTTGTTAATTATTAAACTTAATGATTCTTGATAAAAATAAAAAATATTTTCATTAGTAATATTAAGTTTATTAATTAAGGAATTTAAAAAATAAAAATTTTTAGTATTTCAATTTTGAAATTCAAACGAACTTACGGATGTCACTTTTTTAAGTTTTCCCATTTTATTAGGATCAGAAGAAACAAAGCACTCAATTTCCAAAAAATCCATATACATTAAATTTCTTGCATTTTTAGAGTTTATTTTTCTAGAACCTTGTGAGTATAAAACAAGCTTTTTAGTTTTAGTTAAAAATACTAAGATTTCATCAAATAAATCATAATCATTCTTGCTTATTAAATAACCATTTAATATTTCTAATGCCATTAAATATTAATATCCAAATTCTTTAAGTTTTAATCTACTATTTCTTCAATCTGGTTCAATTTTAACAAACAACTGTAAATCTATTCTAGAATCATAAATACTTAATAATTCTTTTCTAGCAGCTATTCCTATTTTTTTAATCATTGAACCACTCTTACCAATAACTATAGATTTTTGACTTTCTTTTTCAACTATGATTGTCGCTTTAATAGTATATAGATTTTTTTCTTCTTCATATTTTTCTTCATCTATATTAATAGCTACTCCATAAGGTATTTCTTGTCTTAGGTTGTCTAAACACTTTTCTCTTATTATCTCTTTTATAAAGAAATCATCTTCTTCTAATGAACCATTAAGTTCTCTTGAGTATAAAACTATATCTTCTTTTAAAAATTGCTTTATTTTAGATAAAAATTTATTAACATTTATTTTTTCTTTTCCAGAAATCATTACAATATCATCAAAGTTAAATTTTTTCTTTAGAAAATTTGTTCTTTCATCAATTACTTCTTGATGTTTTGCCATTTCGGCTTTTGATATTACAAGAATTACTTTTAGATCTTCATCTTTTGATTTGTTTAATTTTTCTAGAAGTTCTAAATCTTCGTTATCTATTTTTCTTGTAATGTCTGTTAAAAAACAAACAACATCTGTTTTTTTATAACTATCTCTAATTTCTCTATTTAAAAAATGATCAAGTTGATTTTTAGGTATGTGAAATCCAGGAGTATCTACAAATATTATTTGTGATTCTTCATCATTGTATACAGATTCGATTTGATTTCTAGTTGTTTGTGGTTTTTTATTTATTATTGAAATTTTCTTATTGAATATAGTGTTTAATAAAGTCGATTTACCAACATTTGGTTTACCAATAATACTTACATAACCTATTTTTAATTTGTTCATTATTTTTTATCTTTCTATTTGAAGTAAAGTTAATATTTCATCTTGTAATGAAAACATAATTTCTTCTTCTTCTTTAACTATATGATCATAACCTAATAAGTGTAATAAACCATGTAAGTATAAGAAACATATTTCTCTTCTTAAAGAGTGTTTATATTCTTTTGCTTGTTCAACAACTTTTTCATAACATATGAACAATTCACCTAATAAAGGTGTTTTAATTCCTTTGTCTCAAAAAGCAAAAGAAATAACATCAGTGACATAATCTTTTTTTCTATTGTTTTTGTTTATTTCTCTTATTTCATTTGAGGATATAAAAGAACAGTCAAAAATTATTTCATTTTTTAAATTCATCTTATTGTAAACAACCTCATTAATGCTTAAGAAGTCTTTTTCGTATTTTTTTAATTCTTTTTCATATTTATTAAAATCAAATATTGTTTTAAACATATTATTCCTAAATCACTGCTGGTTTTATATATAGTGGTTTAATTTCTGACTGTTTTTCTTTTTTAAATTTATTTAATAGTTTATAACTATTTCTAAATTTATCAACATCAGAAATTAAATCGCCATTAATCATTTTATTTTTTTTCTTAAATTCATTAAGTTCATCTGAAGAAATCATTTTAGGTTCCATAATTATTTTGTTATTTTCGTATTTAGCAATATAGTGCTTTTTAGATTTTGCATCTAAGAAAACAAAATTATTGAATTCGCTAATTATTTCTAAATTGTTAGAGGTTAATATATTTATATTATTGTGTATCATTCATATAGTTTTAGCAATATTAACACCGACTCTAACACCAGTAAAACTCCCCGGTCCTAAATTTAAATAAATATTAATAATATTTTCATAAGAAGCTTTATTCTCTATTAGGAATGAATCTAATATTTCAATTGCCTTATCAACTAAATCATTATTAGTAGGAGTTAAAGATTCAGATATTAAATTCATTTTTAAATCAAATAATGAGAACATACAAGTTTTGTTAGTAGTATCTATATATAAATTAAATTTCATTTTTAGTTAAAAATCCTTTTATTTCTTTGTCTATATCTATTTCTATTTTTATATTTTTGTTATTAAAAGGATTAATAAACTCTAAATAGAAATTTTGCAAAAATTGACCATATGAAGAATGATGCTTTTTATTGTTATATATAGGATCATTATATATTGGATGATTTATAGATTGCAAATGAACTCTTATTTGATGAGTTCTTCCAGTTTCTAGAGAACATATTATTTTAGAATATTGATTATTAATATCTTCAGAAAATTCAATAAGAGTTCTTGCTTCTTTTGGATTTTTTGGTTCATTAGTAGTTAATTTGAGTTTTGAGTCTCTTCTATAACCAATAGGTTTATTGATTAACATTTTATTATTAGTTTTAAAATTATTAAGAACTATTGCAAAATATTTTCTTATAACCTTATTTTCTTTAAAAAGTTCAGATAATTTTTTAAGAGCTAATTTATTTTTTGCTACTATTATTAATCCAGATGTATCTTTATCTAATCTATTAACAATGCCTAATCTTGATTTATCGTCATAAATTTCAATATTGTTTTTTAAAAAATGATAATAAATTTTATTAGCTAATGTTTTATTATTTTCATAATTAGTTGTATGAGTTAATATTCCACTTTCTTTATATACAATAATAAAATTTTCTTCCTCATGAACAATATTAAGATCTTCTTTTCATTCTTTAAACTCTATTTCTTTTTTGTCATTGTTTTCTTCTATTAATTCATTTATCGTTATTTCATCATTAAGAGATAAAGTGGATTTCTTTTTTGCTATTTTAGAGTTAAGAAAAATTAAATCATTTTCAAAAAATTGATTTAATTTTGTTCTACTTATTTTTAATTCATCAGATAAGAATTTGTCAAGTCTTTTATTAACATATTCTTTATTTGTCAATTTTAAAAAAGTCTTTTTCATCTTCTATATCTTGTTTTCTTTCTTTTAAGAATGCAATTATTAAATTTGTAACAATTAATACAATAGCTATTATTACTCCAGAGACTATAAATACGTCTGCAATATTAAAAACAGATCCAGGAGCATGAAAATAATCTATTACACCATTAATTGTGCTGCTTCCATTGACGATTGCTGGAGTTGAAATAGATCTATCTATTATGTTCATAAGTCCACCAAAAAACATTCAACTTAGGCCTATATAATTAAGTGGGTTTTTAAATACAATGATGCCAATGAATGAAAATATTACAGGTATAGATTGTATTGTATAAACAAAAGCTGGATTTTGACTATCTGCTATTGAAAAGGCAACTCCATAATTAACTACAATTTCTCCTGGTCTATAATTAATGAAAAATTCTCTTAAACCAAATCCGAGAGCAAAAATTAAAACACCAGATAAGATTAATAATAATAATTTTGTAAAAATATATTTGAA
The DNA here is from genome assembly GCF_057537535.1 of Ureaplasma rhincodontis. Lineage (NCBI taxonomy): Bacteria > Bacillati > Mycoplasmatota > Mycoplasmoidales > Mycoplasmoidaceae > Ureaplasma > Ureaplasma rhincodontis. The sequence goes on along the minus strand of NZ_BAAKAX010000001.1, from coordinate 260,819 downwards.
TTTAAAATATTCAATAATATAGTTTTTTAAAGTTAGATTATCTATTTTTTTTAATTTGTTATCGAAAAATGATTTATTCAAAAATTCATTATTTTGTCAATATTCTATAATTAAATTAATCATTAATTAGTATACTTTTCTGGATGTTTTTTCTTCATTGATTTAATAAAATCATCTTTTTTCATTTTTCCATATTCATTCATAAGTTGAACACATTCTTTATATTCTTTTATTGCTCAATTTTTGTCTTTGAAATCTTTAACTTCTACTTTTTTGTTTTGTAGGTTTTTATAAATTGCAAAGAAATCTTTTATTTCTTTTAACACATGTGGTGAAACCTCTTTAAGATCATTAATGTGTTCAAATCTAGGATCACAATCAATCACTCCAATTAATTTAGTATCTGTTTCACCATCATCTATCATTTCCATAGCACCAATTATTCTAGTAGGAACTTGCACTCCTGGCATAAATGATTGATCAGATAATACTAGAATATCTAATTCATCTCCATCTCAATCTAATGCTTCTTCAATGAATCCATAATTTTGTGGATACATTGTAGAACCATAAAGAATTCTGTCGACTACAATTCTTTTAGTTTCTCTATCATATTCATATTTAATTTTTGAATTTTTTGGAATTTCTATTATTACAGAAAGCTTCATATTTTTCTCCCTTTTGTAATTTTTTGTTTTTAATATTTATTTTGTATATATAAATAATATAATTAATAAAGTAATCCATACAATTTATTTATGAAAATATACAAAAAAAAATTTGAACAAAAAATAAAAAATATTTCTAATAGAAAATTTGAAATTGCAGCAGGCAAAATTATAAATTTTCTTGATGATCATGTTGAAGTAGATATTAACAAAGATATGATTGGAAAATGCTATATGAAAGATACAACAGACTTTAGCACAACACCTAGCAAATTCTTTGTTAAAAATCAAAAATATCACTTTCAAGTTAAAGGTACAAAAGAAGGTTGATATATTTTATCTTATAAGTCTATTCATCCTGAAGAAGTAAAGAAAAAAACAAAACCGATACCAACCAAAAGTCATTCAAGAAATCTTTTTAACTTTTTGAAAAGAGAGATGGATAAAAAATTTAGTGTTTAGGAAAAAAATTACATGAAGAAAATTGCTATTATAGTAACTAATGAAATGAACGAATATGAAATATTCATTCCAACTTATATTTGAAGAAAATTAGGCATAACAGTTGATTTAATCTCTATTGAAAAGAAAAACTCAATCATATTAGAAACTGGTTCAAAAATAAGCTGTTATTCAACATTTGATAAAATTAATTTATCACAATATCATGCTATTTATGTCCCAGGTGGTCCTGGAATTGAAAGACTTAAGTTTGAAAATTGACCAACAAAAGATAAAGAACAAATCAATAAATTTGTTCATCATATATCTAAATTCTTAACTGAAAAAGATAAGTTCATTCTTGCAACTTGTGAAAGTTCTCAATTCCTAGAGAATATGGGATTATTACAAGATCATCAAATAGCTGGTAGAGAAAAAGATTTTTCTATTAAGAAAAAAGCAGAAGACGAACTTCTTAAATCTAATAATGTTATAAGTGTTAGAGGTTTTTCTTCTATGACTGATTTTGCATTTGTTGTAGCTGACTTTTTAGAAGAAACAGAATCTGTTGATTCTTTGAAAAATGAAATGATGCTTTAAATCTGCTTTTGCAGATTTTTTTTATTTAATTGAAGTAAATTTTTTAAATAAAATATATATTTTATATAATAACAACAACAGGTTTTTCCTAATCGATTAAAAAATATATAAATATATATTGAAAGGTAATAAAAATTATGAATAAGGACCCTACTTTAATATATGCTCTTGGCGGGCTTGAAGAAGTTGGAAAGAATACCTATGTAATAGAAGACAAAGATGATCTTCTTATTATTGATGCTGGTATCAAATTTGCTGATAGCACTATGCTTGGTGTAGATGGAATAATTGCTAATTATGGTGAATTAAAATCTAAAGAGCACAAAATAAAAGGAATGGTTATAACTCATGGTCATGAAGACCACATCGGAGCTATTCCTCATTATTTAAGAAATCTTAACATTCCAGTTATTATCGCTCCACATTTAGCTGCAAAATTAATAGAAAAAAGATTAACAGAACATAAAGATGTTAAAGCTCCTAAAATCATTTCTTATGGTGATAATGAAACATTTAAATTAGGAAACAAAACTATAAGTCCCTTTAGAGTGTGTCACTCTATTCCTGATTCATTTGGTTTGGTTATAGATACCCCAAATGGAAGAGTTGTTTCAACTGGTGATTTTAGATTTGATTTTGCAACTGACGGTGATGAAACAGACTTTATATCATTAAGAAATTTATGTAAAGATGGTGTTGATGTTTTATTATGTGAATCAACATCAGCTGAAGTTCCTGGATTTAGTGAATCAGAAAAATATATTATTTCTAATGTATTAGAATTAATGGATTCTGCAAAGGGAAGAATATTCTTATCTACTTTTGCTTCTAATTTAAATAGAATTGAACAATTAATTGCTCACGGAATTAATATTGGTAAAAAAATATGTCTACTAGGTAGATCTATGGAAAATAATATTAAAATTAGTAGAAAATTAGGGTATTTAAAAGTTAAAGATAGTGCCTTTATTCAGGCTAAGGATGTTGGTAATTACGAAGATAATGAAATATTAGTTCTTCTAACTGGTTCACAAGGTGAAGAATTAGCAGCTATGAATGTATTATCTTCAGGTAATCATTCTAAATTATCTTTAAAACCATCAGATACTGTTATATTAAGTTCTAATCCTATTCCTGGAAACTATGCTGCTGTTGAAAATATGATAAACAATATTTATAAGATGGGAATTCGTGTTTATGAAAATAAACCCGAATTTAAACTTCATGCATCTGGTCACGCAACTAGAAGTGAACAACAATTAATGTTTAAAGCTGTTGGGGCTAAATATATATTTCCAATTCATGGTGAATATAAAATGCTTAGATGTCTTAAAAAGAATGCAGTAGATTCAGGATATCACCCAGACCAAATTCTTATTTCTAAGAATGGTGAAATGCTTAGTTTATTAAATGGAGAGTTAACTAAAACTGATAAGATCATTAATGCTGATGCTTTATACATTAACGGAAAACAATTAAGCTTAAATACTAAAAAAGTTCATGACGAAAGAAAATCGCTTTCTAACGACGGTATTTTAAATATAGTTATTTCTGTTGATAAGCAAAATAAAAAAATAAATGTTTCTACTATTTCTACAAGAGGTTGTTTCTATGCAAAAGAATCTGGATATTTATTAAGTAAAATTATTAACAATCTTATGTATTCTTTATCAAAGAAGATTCTTGAAAAATATAATGAAGAAGATTTTATTAAAACAGCTAAAACCATTACACAACAGCATGTTTGAAAACATAAAAGAAAAAATCCTATTATAGATATAACAATATTTGATAAAAATCTTTTAGAAAATAATGCAAAAAAACACAATTACATTAATATTTCCACAAAAAATAATTAGAATATAATAAATAAAATTATTTTAAGGAGTAGGATGGATAATACGAACGATAATTTTAAACCTGATTTTAAAAAAATAAAGGTTTCGAATTCAATAGTTATTGGTGGTATGATTGCCTTTGGTAAATCTACTATCGCAGAAGCTTTGAATTCTCAAATAAAAGACTCAAGAATTATTTTTGAATTAGATGACAAAGATGATTTAATGATGCTTTTATTAGAAAAAATGTATGAAAGATCAAATAATAATTTATTCGGTTCATTATTTCAACTTTATTTTGTTTTAAATAGATTTGAAAATTTCAAAAATAACTGTAATGATAAAAATTTAACAATTTTTGATAGAAGTATATTTGAAGATTGATTGTTTGCAAAACTTAACATTGATAAAGCAAGTGTGTTTCTATATTACAATAGTCTATGAGATTCAGTTTGTAAAGAATTAATATATCATCATGGTGTACCAAAACTTTATGTAATACTTGATGGTGATTGAGAATTATTTAAGAAAAGAATTCATCAAAGAAATAGAAAAGTTGAAATTGATAATTTTGAAAAAAACGAATTGTATTTCAAAAACTTATTATCTATTTACAAAAACTATTTAGTCGGTGTTTGTGAAGATTATGGAATCAATTATTTAATTATTGATGCCAAAGAAGAACTAGATGTTAAACTTGCCAAAATCAACAAAGCATTAAAAGAAATGGAAAACTAAGATGGATTGTATTTTTTGTAAGATTGTAAATAAAGAGATTGAAGCTAATATTATTGTGGAAAATAAATATGCCATAGCTTTTATGGATAATAATCCAATAAGTGATGGACATGTATTAGTTATCCCCAAGAAGCATTATAGCGATTGAGCTGTTTGTGCTTCTGAATATTTATCAGCCGTTTCCGAATTAGCTAAATCAGTTTCTTATATTTTAGAAAGCTCTTCATTAGATCCTTGAGGAATTAATTATTTATCTAATCAAGGTCATGTTGCAGGACAAGAAATAAACCATTTTCATTTGCATGTTATACCTAAATATGGAAAAGATTGAGGTCTTAAGTTCAGTGCAGAAAAAAAAGAATTTGATTGAACAACAGAAAACGCTTACAAAGAATTAACAAGAACAGCAAAAAAACTTGAAAAGAAGGGCCTTTTCAAAAAATTAAGAACAATTGCTGGAGAATAATTTAAATATTAATTATGAGTTGAAAATTTCTCGTTTCAACTCATAATTTTTATTTGTTTATATTAAGAAAATAATATTCTTTTAAGTATTATTGTTTTCTTAATATAAAATAATATGGTAATCATTATTAATCAATTTTATATTAATTTTAAATAATATTTTTTATACTTTTATTTAAAATTAGATTTCGAAATTTTAAATATTGAATAATATAAGTAAAAATTTTTATCGGTCGTGTGGATCGATAAATAAAATAAGGAATTAAATGAAAAAAATAAATAAACAAACACTTACGTTAGGTTTTTTGTTTTCTGCTGTAATATCAGCTTCTGTTGGTATAACTACAACTACTATCTCAAATCATAATTTTAAAAAAATAAATAATACATATTCTTCAGCAAAAGTTACAACTGTTGCTCCTGCTACTGATTTTATATTTCCAGAACCTGGTCAAAAAAAAGTGGAAAAAGTAAACAATGTAGAACACACAATTTATACAACGGCTGCTACTGATTTTGTCTTTGATGTTAACTCTCCAACAACTATAACAGGATTTGTTGCTGATTTTGCAACTAATCATGCTGGAGAATATATTAATTTAAAATTACCAGCAAATTCTCAAAGTATATTGGGAGATGTTTTTAGTGATAAAAACACTTCTAATCCAAATATTGAATCAATAAAGAAAATAATCAGAATTGATTTATCTTCAACAAAATGAACAACAATTCCTCAAAATAGTTTTATTGATTTATCTCTTTTAAATGAAGTTAAATTTAATGATGTTCTAACTAATTTGGGTGCTTGAAATTTTAAAAATTGTCCAAAACTTACTAAATTAGTTGATTTTGAAAAAACTAAAGTAACTACTATATCTGATCAATTGGGATTCTTTGGAACAAATGTGATAAATATAACTTTGCCTTCTACAATTACTAATTTTGATATAGGTGGTATTCCTAAAATTGAAAATGCAAATGCATCTGTAGATTTTACTAATGTTACTAACTTAAAAAACTTTACTAATGAAACTTTTTCAAATCCGTCTGTAAAAACAGCTTTCTATTTTCCAGATAATTTTAAAACAGATGCATTTAAAAGTGGAACATTTGAAACTATATTTAATTATCATTACATTAATTTATCTCCTTCATTAGCTACTCTTGAAAATTTTAAAGCTTGATCTATATTTAACGATGATGGAATTGATTTCACTTCTCAAAGTGAAATTGATAAAAAGACTCCTGTTAAAACAATTTTTCATTCTGAAAAATTAAAAGCTGATTATCCTAACAAACAACCTGCAGAATTAAAAGTTATTTTTGATGGATTAACAAATTTTGAAAAAACTAAATATATAACAGTTAATGATTGATTAAAAAGACCAATTAACGCAATGGGCGCATTAAGAAATGTTACTTTAAACAACGATGCAACAGATATTATAGTTGGAGAATATGCTTTTGCCTTTAAACCTAAAACTCCTGTACAACAAGTTCCGACATTTAAAACAGACATATTAATTGATCAAACTACATCGAATCATAAATTAACTTGAGAAGTTTTAAATACTAATATTGAAAACTTTAAAGCAGAATTAACAAAAGACATAAATGCTTGAAACGCTGCTTCTCAAAAAGATGCTACTTTTAAAACTGGTTCTATTCTTTCTAAATTAAAACTATCAGCTACTAATTTACCAGCAAACGCTGAATTGGTATTTGATAATTGAATTGTTGATACAATAGATAAAAATAAAATAACGTTTGATATTTCTTTAAATAATTCATCAACACTTATAAAAAAACTTCCTTTTGAGATAACATTCAAATCGTCTCCAGAAGTAACTAAACCAATATTCACATCTAAACAACATAAAGATCAAACAACTGGAATTCATGAACTAAGTTGAAAAGTTTCTGATAAAAATATTGAAACCTTTAAAACAGAATTAACAAAAGACATAAATGCTTGAAATGTTTCTTCTCCAAAGGACACTACTTATTTTCAAATTGGTTCTATTCTTTCTAAATTAGGTTTAGAAGGAACTAATATTCCTGATAGTGCTGTATTAGCGATTAACTTTACTCAAGATCAAACTAATCCCAACAGAGTTACATTTGATATTTCTTTAAATAATTCATCAACACTTATAGAAAAACTTGTATTTGGAATTATTTTTGAAACTTCTGCTTTGAATACTTCATTCCAAACCGGATATGTTTCAAATGCCAATTCAGATATTTTTGAATTAAATTGAGATGTGAAAGATACTAAAATTAGTAGATTTGAAGAACTTTTAAAATCTGATATTGATAAATGAAATAAAACAAATCATAAAGATGAAAACTTCACTTTTGGTTCAATTTTATCAAAATTAAAATTGTCTGGAGTTAACATACCTGACGGTGCTAAATTATCATTTACGAACTTCACTCCAGATCAAACAGATAAAAGTAAGTATACATTTGAAATTTCATTAAATAATGCTAATTTTGAAAACGGCACTAAATCTAAAACAATTAAATTTGGAATCAAATTTAATCCTATAGTTCCAAGTGAACCCACTTTAGATACTAAAATTAATCCTGCTATTGATAATTGAAACATGTCAAAAGAAGAATTAGTAAAATTTGAAGAACTTTTAAAATCTGATATTGCTAAATGAAACAAATCAGCAACTTCGACTTCAACATTTGATAAAGGGTCTGTTCTTTCTAAATTAGGTCTTTCAGCAACTAACTTATCTGAAAAACCACAATTAGAAGTTACTAATATTACTGTTGATCCAAAAAATAAAAATTTATATAAATTTGAAATTATTTTAAAAAATGGAAATCAAACCCCTGTTTCGATTGAATATGGAATTTTACTTAATCAAAACACTTCAACTGATTCTAACGGTTCAAAGTTTTCAGAAGCCCAAATTGTTGGAATTGCATTCGGTTTCTTAATGTTGTTATTATTAATAATTATCTTAATAGTCTTTGTTGCAAAGAAATTATCAAAAAATAAATAATTTTAATAATTAAAAAAAATAAAAAAATCATCCACAAAGGATGATTTTTTAATTGTTAATATAAATAATTAAAGAAAAATTAAGTTTGAATATTACTTATCTTCTGATAATGAGGATATAACTAAATCAATTTTTTTATCATCTTCATCTTCAGTAAATTTATAATCTTCATTTCCCATCATAATCATTATTTTATTGATTATTTTAGTTCCTAATTGATCTATAGAATTGAATTCAAATTCTGGAAAAAAATAACTATTGATATGTAAAAGTACATCAGTTGCAAAATTTGTAATTGTTGGTTCTTTTAGGGTTAAATCATTAATGTTGTTCAATGTATCTATGTATTCTTTTTTATTAAATATATCTAAAAAGTTTTTAGAGTTTAATTTAATAAGTTTGTTTGTATGAATATTTAAAAATTCAAAGTCTTCATATACAGCATATCTATTAAGAATTTCTAAAACAAATATTTTATTAAAAGTTTTTATTTTATTGTTAATAAAAAATAACTTTAACTCGTTAATACAATTAGTAATTTCATCGGGGTTTGATGTAGCGATATGTTCGAATATTACTAAGTCAAATTGCTTGCCCATTATTGCATCTTGCAACAAATTTTGAACAGTATAGTTGCTTTGTAATTCTTTTAATTTATCTAGTTTCATTGAAGATTCAAATTCATTTAATAAATTATTATAATCTTCAAATATTTCATTAGGCATGTAGGGTTGATCTAATTCTTCTTCTATTAAAGAAATAGCTTTTTCTTTTGTCTCTTTATTTGAAAATAAAGAAATAGCTTTTTCTTTTATAGAGTCATAATATTTTTTAATTTCATCATTATTAGTATTAAGAGGAGAGAATTTATTTTCCATATTACATTTTCTTTCTTAAGAATGTAGAAAATTTTAATTCTAATTCTTGTATTTTATTTCTACTGAAATTTTCTTCAAAATATTTCGATTTTATCTTTGTTTCTATTTCTTTTTCTACCATTGTTATAACTTCGATTAGTTTTTTACTATATTTATATTTTCTTTGATTTTCAAAAAACTCATTAATATCAACTTCTTTTCAATTTTTGTTGGGAAAAATTTTGAAATCTAAATCAAAATCATAATATTTTATGGCTCCTTCTTCATATATGAACGGACTAGCTAAATTAATATATAATTTAACTCCTTCGTTTTCTACAGAAGCAAGAACATTAAATCATGCATCTTTAATGAAAAATCAAAATTTGGGATAATCAATTTTTGAATTAAAGGTTCTAATCGATTTTTCTTCAGAAGAAATAACATAAGTTTTTTCTAAAGCCAATATAACCATATCCTCTGTTTTTTCTAACACGATAGGATATTCTCATATTCTATATAATCAACCGTTATATTTATAAGCATGAACCATTAATCTATCACCAACATCAATAGATTTTTTATAAGAATTTACTTTTTTCATTTATTAATCTTTCTTTGACTGAAAAAAATATGGAGTAAACCAATATAGTATTCAAGATCAAATTTGTAATGTTAAAAGGCATATTAATAATAAAACTAGCCATTCAAGTTACTTTATAAAAAGCGACACCAGATACAATGTTTCAAAGAAACATTTGGGCTTGTGTTAACAACATAAACACCATAATATTTATTATATTTCATTTCGATTTAACTTTTAAAAAAATAAAAGGTCAACAAGCTCAAGCAAAAAATAAATAATCAAATATTGGGTTTCCTGAGAATCCAAACATCAATCAACTAATAGGTGCTATTATAAAAAACATAAATTTATATTTATAATTGTTAATAAACACAAGACCCAAAATATAAAACACTATTTGTATTTGAGGGCTATATCCACCAATAATATTAATATTGATAAATATCATTCTTGCAATGAGAGTCAAACTTAAAAAGATTCCACAAAGCATTAAAGAAGAAGAATCATAATTTTTATTATTCATATTTTAACCTTGAACTTTATTATAAATAAAAAAAAGAAGTTCTAAAAGAACTTCTTTTTAATATGGGGCGACTAACGGGGCTCGAACCCGCGAAATACCTGAACCACAATCAGGCGTGTTAACCAGCTTCACCATAATCGCCATAAAAACATAAAAATTATACACAAATATTAGTAAAGTTTATATCTTTTTAAGAGTTATTATAAATAATAATTTTTTTATTCTAATAACCTTTTTCGATAAAATGAATTTATGTATTAAATAAGAATTTTAAAAGTTAGTAATGTGATATTATGATATTAATAATCAAAGATAATTAGTGAGATCAGATATTTATGAATGTTTTAAATAATTCTAGAAAATATATAGTTAACAAATCTAAAAATTTTCTGCCTAAAAAAAATATATTTTTAAAGTTATTCTTTAAAAATTATTTCTTTTTGTTTTTTAGTTTTTTTAATTGCACTTTTCCATTAATGATTACATTGATAATTGCATCAAGTCCTATCTCAAAAGAATTTAATTTATATGCAATTATTTCTTTAGGTGTTATAACTTCTTTTTTAGTCACTTTTTATCAAATAGGTTTCTTGTTCACCACTACATTATTAACAATGTTAATTTCTCTTAAAAAGAAAAATAATCATTTTAATAGTTTAGAAGAAAAGCACATACTTGGATATCAACTATTAAGTTCTTTATTAGTTGGTATTGTATTGATACCATGTTTTATAGGGTTGTCATATGCTTATTTATCATATTCAATTAAAAACGATCAAATATCTGAAATTGGACGTCAATTTATATATGGTTCTTCTCCAACTGTATTATTAGTTCTTCTGAATTCTACCGTTTTATTTACTATTTTTTATAGAATTAAAAATTGAAAAACTACACTAATTGCATTAGCACAATACATAATAAGTGTTGTTATGATTGCTGCTATTGGATTAACAACTTCTTCTATTAATGGAATAGGTATTTATAGTTATACTATTGGTTTATTAGTAGGTGATGTTTTAAATTTAATATTAGTCTTGTTTATAGCGTCATATTTGAAAATCAGATATAGTATTAAATATATTTTGCATGATTTTAAAGAATTGTTTAAAGTCTTTGCAAAAATGTTGAGATTTTCATTTGTAAGTCTTTTTGCTTTGATTTTTAAGACAATCATTATATTCTTAGTGGGATATACAGCCAAAACTGCAAATCCTGATAATGTGAATCATAATAATTACTTATTAGCGAAATTAATATATATTTATATACTTTATCCTATTCCATTCTTCTCTGCTGGGACTGCTCAAATATTGACTTATTTAAAAGGTAAATATAAATCAAAACCTGAAGTTTTCTATTCTACTTATAGAAGTAATTGAATTCTTATGTTAATTGTGTTTTCTGTTACTCTTTTATCTATATTAATATTTAGATTTACTGCAGAACCACTATTTAATTATTATATTGGTGGACGTTCTGATTTGGCTTCATGACAAGGAGTAAAAGAAAATATGTTATTTTCTAAAACATCAGATAATTGAACTTATTTAATAATGTCATTTGCTGTGATGTTCTCTTCTATAAGTGCTTCAAGCAAATTGTCTATATTACCAAAAAAACCTTATAAAGGGAAATTTACTAAATATTTAAATTGATTAAAACCTATTTTTATAGGGTTGATTAAAATGGGTAGTTTAATGATTATATTTATTGGTCTTAAGTTTGGTTTTGAAGCTTACAATCCAAATCCATTTGAAGGATTCAAATCATTAGCTACTGCTTTCATATGTGTCAACTTTGGATTTTTAGTTTATGATCTTATAAATTGAAGAAAAACAAATCTAATATATGAAAAGAAATATTTTGAATATTTAGAAACACAAAAACAAACTGAAAAAATTAATGAAAAAAGAACTGTTAATATCACCGACTAATGAACAACAAGCAATAATTGATGCTTTAGTTAAGGATAATAAAAATGTAATAGTTAACGCTGTAGCTGGCAGTGGAAAAACTACTACTATTTTATTTTTAGCTAAACAAAATCCAAATAAAAAAATAGTAGTTTTAACATACAACAAAAAATTGCAAGTTGAAACAACTATTAGAATAAAAGAAATGGGATTAGAAAATATTAAAATATTTACTTTCCATGCTTATACTGGTTATGTTTTTAATAAAATTGGAGAAATAAACAATGATCAAAAGATGATTGATTGTTTAGAAAATGATGATTTTAAAGAACTATTTGCTGATATATATGTATATGACGAAATGCAAGATTGTATTCCATATTATTTTGAATTGATTAAAAAAACCAAGCCTAAAAATTGTAAATGATTAGTTTTGGGTGATGTAAAACAAAAAATATATGAATATAATGATGCAGATGAAAGATTTTTAACAATGTTTGATCAACTTCTTGGTGAAGAATGCGTTAATTTGAAATTAACTGAGTCTCAAAGAGTTCCGTCGGATGTTTGTGATTTTATTAATAAGTATTGTTTTAAAGAAGAATATATTAAACCAAGTTCAATAAACAAAAATAAAGGAGCATTACACTATTGTGCTCTTAAGAATTCCTTTACTGATCTTGATTTTGTCATCGAATGAATTAAAATTATTAAAGAAACAAAAGGGGCAAAAGACGAAGATTTTTTCATATTGACCGCTTCTACTAAAAGCATTAATAAGAAGACTCCTTCAAAATTACTAGAAAACAAATTATGTGAAATTGGTTATAAGTGTTTTTATCCTAGTAGTGATACTTATGCTTTAAAGGATGAAGAAATAGAAAATAAAATTGTTTTTTCTACATTTCATCAAGCTAAAGGAAGAGAAAGAGATTATGTTGTTATTCTTGATTTTTCTTCTAATTATTTTAAATTTTTCGCTAAAAATTCAGATCCTTTAGAATTTCCTAATACTCATTACGTTGGATTAACAAGAGTTAAAAAAGAAATTCTTATTTGTCAGCAACCAGTCGAAAGTTTTAGTCCTATATTGCCTTATCTTGGAAATGACTTTATTGAAAAGATAAAAAAAGATAAAAATATTATTTTTTACAATCCTTTTGATATTAATTTTGAAAATTTACCATTGTTCAATATAAAAAATAATATTACAATAAATACTGAAGCAACAAGTTTTATGAAAAATGTTAAATCAAAAACTATTCATGAAATAAGAAATCTTATTAATAAATATGATTTAATTAAGGTTTTAAAAGAGCCTGAAAGAAAAATTTCAGTAAAAGAAACCTTAAGGACAAGAGGATTGAACTTTTCGGGAATGATGACTGTTAGTTTATCTGCTTTAAATGCTGATTATTTATTTTTTGAATTCCTAGCAAGAAATAGCAAAATTAATAAATCTATATGAGAAAATATTTCAATAAAAAACGAAAAATGAATAAGATTTGAATTGTTAAATGATAAAAACAATTTAGAAAGAGTATTAAGAAAATCCAAAAACCAAGAGACAGATATAGTTCATAAAAAATTAATGACCGCAAACCTTAACATTTCAAGACGTGAAGGTTTACACAATAATATTACTAATCTAAATATTAAAGATTATGATTGAATGGATAAATTCAAGAACTATAAAACTATTGATAAAAGATTCACTGAAGTAATAGACTTCAACAAATCTTTATTATTAGAGATATCGCTAGGTGTTGATTCTCAATTGCTTCGTAATTCTGTGTGAATTAAAGAATATATTAAAAAATTAGAAAACAAAGCTTCTAACAAAATTCATTCAATTAAATATGTTGGAAGAATTGATTTCATAAATGGAAAAAATATATTCGAATTGAAATGTGTTAATGAACTAAAAATAGAACATATTTTTCAATCTATCTTTTATTTGTATTTAATAAATATCATTAAAGAATTATCTACTGATAAAAAATATACTTCTTTAATAACAGAAGAAGAAAGAAAAAACAATACAACCATTTTTAGTGATGTGAAAGAAATAAATTTATTTAATATTAAAACCAACGAATGACTTCTAATAAAAAATGAGAAAAAATTTATAGAAGAAATAGTTGAAAAGATGATTTTAAGCAATTTTAAAATATCAAAAAAATCAACAAACAAAAAATTTTTGTTAACATATAAAACAAAATAACAGAATTAGGAACACATAATGTTAAAAATCATAAAAGCGAAATGAAACGAAAGCACTTTAAATGAAGTAGAACCGGAATTGAAACTAATAATTCATAATAAATCTACTTGAAGATATTGTTTGAAAAATAATATTGATCTTAAACAATATGCTTTTGCAGACATAAAAGCAATTAAGAAAGAAAAAGAAGTTCAAGAAATAATTTCTACTAATTATGCATATTTAGATAATGAAATTTTATTTCAATCAAACACAAACTTTTTAAAAGTTACTATAATAAACCCAACAAATTCTGGAGAATCAGCAGATATTATAACTTTAGACAAAACATTCTATTCATATTATGAAAACAATCCATCATATGAATACATTAATTCACTTTTACAGGAATTAAGTGAAACAATGTCAAGAGTTGAAAATAAAAACGCTCCAGATTATCTTGCATTAGTTAAAACAATGAAAGAAATTAGAACAATGTTCACAGGCAATGTAAGAACTCTTCTTAAAACAGTTGAAAACTTACAATTAAGAGCTTTAAGAATTAATTTATTGCCTCACTATTCATCAAATGACGCTGAATTTGAAAAAAGATATTTAGATACATATTATACAAATGCTATTTCTAGTATAGAAAAAATTGAAAACGATGTTTCTGCTATAAAAAATAGATTTAGTCTTATTCATGATCATGTTAATGCATCAATTGAAAAATTCGAAAATGATAAAGAATTTTTAAGTTCTAGTGAAGGAACTAACATTTCTGCAAACAAGAAATTCTCTACTTTGAAAAACATTATTTTAATGTTAATAGAAATGTTCTTAGAAACTCACATATTAAGTCTTTCTAAAACATTCAAAGAAATAACTATATCTCACTACGAAAAAGCCAAAAAACACTAAGCAACAAAAAAAACACTCTACTTAATATAGAGTGTTTTTTGTTGTTATCTATTAATATAAAATTAATTGTTTTTCTTTTTAATTGCGTTAATTGTTAAGAATAATGATAATCCTATGAAAATTGTACTCACAATAGTTGATAACGTAATAATAGTAATAGTTTTTAATGAAGATGATTTTTCAATAGATGTCTTGTTTTTTGAATGTGAAACTACTTCAGGTTTGCTATTTTTATAATAGGCCTTAAAGAAAACATATTCATCTTTAAACTTGTCATTTTCAAATTTTGGATTTGAACTTTTAATTTTAAAAGTAATAAACTTGCTTTCTTTGTTTAATTTGTAATCAACAATATTTAACGCATTGTTTGAATTACTTGTTGATAATTTTAATTTCAAATTTTTAAGAATTGGAGAATCAAATGAATTAGGTTTCATTTCATTTCATTTGTCTATTTCTTTTTGTAATTCATCACGGAATTGATCAAGTTGAACATCGGTCATTGAATTTAAATTCAAAATATGGTATGAACCTTCAAGTGTATTAATCTCTGATTTAATACCAGCTTCTTTTTTTGTTAAATTAAATTTAATTTTGAAATCAAGAGTTCCTATGTTTTTTATTCATTCTCTAGAGAAATTCAAATCTGGAGTATAAGTGTTATAAGCCTTTAATGAAAAATTCAATGTATCTGTTACTTTATCAAACATGAAATCATTTATTAATTTTATTCTTGTGGCTTGATTATTGTTTGAAATTTTAAATTTTAATTGTTCGAATAAAGGAAATTGTTTTTCAACAAAAATAGGCATTGAATCGTTATCAGATAAAACATCAAAAGCGACTTGATAATTTCTAAGTTCTTCTAATATTTTAAATTTGTAATCTTCAATTAAATTATTTAATTCATAATTATTTTCATAATTTACAACTAAAGTATTATTTGTCAAATTAGTTGTAAAGTTCATGTCGTTATTTAATTTTAGAGAAGATCAAGCATATAAAGAATCAAATTCTTTTATTTGATTATTTATTCAAATATATCTATATTCAATTTTTACATATATTTCTGAACCGTTTTCAATTCTTCAATCTGCAATGTGTAATGATGATTTTGGTAATCAATTTGATATTCTAAATTTAAAACCATAACTTGATAAAGGAAATCTATGTGGTTTAGATCTATAAAAATCAGAACTTTGATTTCAATCGTCTAATTCTTTTTGCAGAATTGCTTTTAATTGATTTGCATATTTTGCCTCAATTGGAAATTTATTTAAATTCGGTTTATTTAAATTGTTTTCTCTTGAGGGTTCTGAATAAATGAAGCTGTCATGTATTCAATTATCATGACTTACATTAGTGTTATTTTTAACTATCGTTGGTTTTTCATTATTTTTATATATAAATGGAGTTGTTGCCAATAAAGAAATAGCAAAAAGCCCAGTTATAGATGAAATGAATGTTATTTTTTTATTTTTCATAGTTTACATCTTCCTTCTTCTGAATATCGTAATTAAAAGAAGTATAACAATAACAATAAAGACAATTGCTCCTGTTGCAATTCCAAAAAAAGCAATTGTTTTATTTCTCTTTATTGTTTCTTCGTTATTATCAGGATCTGGTGTTTGATTGTCACCGCCACCTTGATCAGGTGCTGGAGGGGTTGTGTTATTGTCTCCGCCTTGATCAGGTGAAGGAGGAACTGGGTTTGGAGGTGTAGGATTTACAGGATTATTTTCAATGATTGTATAAGCAATTTGGAATTTTATAGGAAATAAAATTTCTTCTTTTGAATTTTTATTTTTCAATAAAATGCTTAAATCAATTACTTTTTTTTCTTTATCTAAAATAAAATTTGAAAGAACTAATTCATTAGTTTTTTTAATATTTTTTGATTTAAGTTCAAACTCTTTTAATAACGATGAATTAAAACTATTAGTAGGATTTAAATTCCATTCTTTTATTTCATTTATTAATTGAGTCTCTATTTTATTTAAATTTTCTTCAGTAATATTTTTAAAACTCATTAAACGAATGCCTTCGTTATTAGTTGGGAAATATGAAGAAAGTATAGAATCTGTAGATTTGGGTAATTTAATTTGATAATCCAAAGTTCCTATTTTATTAATTCATTTGTAATTGTTATTAGTATTTGTTTTGTGTACATTCTCAACAGTTAATTGAAAATTAAGGGTGCTTGTTTTTTCATCAAATGAATAATTCAAGAATTTATTAATTCTTGTTCTTTTGTTCATGTTATTAATTTTAAAATTTAATTTTTTGAAAATTGGAAAGTCATTAACATTGAATGTAGGTAATTCATATGTATAACTTTTATATTCTTTCATCATTGTATTAAATTTATCAATTTCATTTTGTAAAGCCATTTTGAAAGTGTTAACATTGTATTCAGTTTGATTTAGTAAATCGATCTGATTTGCGTTAGAATTTAAACTTATATCATCTGCTAATTTAATGACAGATCATGTTTGAATAGAGGCATTTTTCTCTCTTTGAAGTCATTTGTTAATATCTGTTAATTCTAATTGAACATATATTTCTTTATTGTTTTTCAGTTTTCAATCTAATATTTTAAGTTTAGAATCTGAAGTGAAATTTCTTATATCAATATTGAAACCAAAATTTAACAATGGGAATTTTTTATCAGTTATTTCTGAAATTTGTTTATTTCCATTTCATTCAAGAATTTCCTTCTCCAATATCTTTTTTAATTCATTTGCATATTTAGCTTGAATAAGAAAATGATTAGTATTAGGATCATTGAAATTCTTTTCTTTTGGTTCTATTACTGTGTCTTGTGGTAATTGTGATTCAAAATAAAATCAAGTTAAACGATATCCTTGTCCATCAATAGTTGGACCCGTTATTTCACCAGTGTCTGGATTAGTAAAATAAGTCTGATATAATCTAAAACCCCATTCATTTGATCATGGAACTTTAAGAAAATTTACATCAGATGATATGGGTTTTTTTATGTATTGAAATTCATTAACAAAAATTTCGCTTTTGAATATTTTGGGATCATGACCTATAATTTTTAAATATTTACATCTTGTTTTTATAGATAGAGCATTGAATTTATTTGCTCTTTGCTGTTCTGTTCCAATGAAATCATTTTTTCATTTTTCTGAGTCAACAGCAACAGAAAGATCAAGCTCGATATTTTTTGTATTTTTATTAATTTTAACATTTTTAATTTGAGTGTTTTTTCAAGTATTTAGCAAAAAACCAGAGGTTGCTATTGTACTTAAAAAAAATGTTGAAATTAAAAATGCTTTTTTTGTTTGCTTTTTCATTTTTATCTTTCTTTTTAAAAAATCTAGTATTTTACAATAAAATTTTATCACTCACAAAAAGTAAAATGTTCAAAATGAGATAAAGAATTTTTTTAAAAAGACATGAAAAAAAACACCTTATTAGATAAAGTGTTTTTTTATTAAATTATTTCTTTTTTTTATCGGATACATAATTCATTAATGAATTAGTTGTATTGTAGCTTATTTTATTTTCTTTACATAAAGCATATAATTTATTTAAATTATAAGAAGTATTGTTAATGTAGTTTCTATATTTAATATCACTTATTAAAGTTACCAATTCCTTATTTAAGGCATATATGTCTTTATAGTTTGAAATTGTTCTAATAATGTCTCTTTCTTCTTTAGAGAACTCTGAATTTGCTTCTAGTAAATTTTCAATTGTTTGATATTTTTTTATTAAACTTTTAACAATGTCTATTCTAAATAAAAATGGAATTCCTGGAACACAATTGGATTTATCACCGAACAAAAATTTGTATTCTAAGTATTCTTTTGGTGTTAATCCCATTTCATCTTCCACATCATTAATGTTTATGGTTTTAAGCTTTTTTGATTTCTTATTATATTGAACTATACTAACTTTGTCATTTACCAATTGATATAAATCTTTATCATCACTTCATACATCAATATGGATATTGGTGTGTCTATAATTTCGAATAATAGAAGATATGACATCATCTGATTCATGACCAGGAACTGATAAGTTATAAATACCTAAACAAGACAATATTTGTTTTGTTGGTAAAATACTTTGATCTAAAAGTGGTTTCTTTTCAGATTTCTTTTTGTAATCGGTATATATATTTTTCTTATATATAGTTTTTTCTTTAGAATCAAAAACAACAATAACTTTTTTATAGTTTTCTTCTCTAATTACATTGATTCATCTTTGTAATGTTGTACTAATGTGTAAAGTTAGAGGTGTGTTTGTTTTTTCAAATTTATCTCTAAGTTCTTTTTTTACACCAAAAAAGTTGTTTGTTAGTGAATTGTTTCCGTCTATTAGTAATATTTTTTCTGTATTTTTCATATAAATTAATTAAAAAAGCCATTGCACATCTCGTTGATACTGGTGCTGCTCCATTTCTGGCCTGACACGGTTCATATAACTAAATTGCAATGACAATATTATTTTATATCAAAATATACATAAATACTATGGAAAATTTGCCTAAATTGAATTATTTTTTTAAATTTTATATATGTTATAATCTCAATGTTAATAAAAACAAGGAAGTATACTCAAGTGGTTAAGAGGGCACCCTGCTAAGGTGTTAGGCCGAGCAATCGGCGCTAGAGTTCGAATCTCTATGCTTCCGCCATTTAAAAAAGAAGATAATGAAAATTCATTATCTTCTTTTTTTGTTTCCAAATGGAGTGCATATAACGCATACAAATAACATTATCATTAACAACATAATGCAAGCTGCTACTAAACTCATAATAAAACCTGAAGTCATGGTTTCGCTTGTTGAGAATGAATTATCTGCTGTCGGACCATCATCTGGGCCAAAAACAGGAGGTTTTATTTGATCATCTGGTTTGGGTCCTTGACCACTGCCTTCTCCTTCAGAAGGGAGAGGGTTTTCTCCGTCTCCTGGTGTTGGTTTTGGAGAATCGTCGGGGTTTGGAGTAGGAGTAGGAGAGGGTTCAGGATTGAGATCGGGGTTTGTTGAAGGTTTATCTGGCGCTTCGGGATCTGCTGGTTGTGAATTCTCAGGAATAATAGGAGGTTCTGGAGGAGGCACTGGATCTGGTTTTGGTGGAATTCATCTAACATCATATATTAGAGTACTTCTTGGTATGCCAGGCACTGGTTGAACCGGAGTGTCTAATTTAATGTGATAAAGACCCATATATCCAAATCAGGTATCTTTTCATGGTATTTCATAAAAACCTATAACACTATATTTGAAAGAAATTGTATTCTTTGATTTTTCCATTTCAGTTACTTGAGTTTCATATGAAAAATTTCTCTCAGCACCCACGCCGTTAATAAAATAATCATATTGTTTGTAAAGCAAATTATTTATTTGTTCTTCTCTTACGGGTTTTGGTCCAAGTATGTTATTAATATATTCATCTTGCCCCAATTCTCTAACTTCGACAGAATCAATATATCCAGGACAGGCCCTTCCTAATCTAACATTTATCTTAAATGGAATTATATTTGTAAAAACTACTTCTATATCTGAAGTTGCAACATAGTTTGGAGAGTCTAATGTATATCCGTCATAAACTCCGAATTTAATTCCTATTTCATCTCATTTCTGAAAATCTTTTACTCTTAATTCTCTTATCCCTATTTTTAAATTTGGATTTGAATTAATAGCAGGTAATATATTAAGTCCAATATGATTAAGTATTGGAGTATCAGTTGCATTAATGCCAGTTTTGTTTGCATTAATTAACTCATCACCAAATTTATACGTAAGTTGCAAAGGTTTAATTTTATTACCAAGATCAACTCTTGTTTTGCTAATTGAAAAATACTTATCAGAATTTCCAACCTTTGCTTTTTTATTGTGGAATTTTGTTAATTTATAATCAGTTGTCATAAAAATAACAAAAGAACCAATTATCATTGGTATTAATAAAGATGATAATAGTATTCTGTTTATTTTTTTCATATTATTAAAGTTTTGTTTATTATAAACAAAATGCTTATTTTTGAATATTAATAATATTAATTTAATTTACATAAAGTTCCAGTAAAGAACATATTGTAGTTTGAATAAAAAACATTATCATTATGAACTTCTTTTTGGGCTGATGAAGTTCAATTAGTTACTAAATCAAAAGCTCCATTATTTGAAATCATTTTAATAATTTCAAAAGCAACTAAATCCGGTATTAGTTTGTCTTGTGAATGTGAATACACAGATGGTGGGAAACTAATTAAAGACATTTTTATAGAATCTAAAATTGATTTTGAATCTTCTTTAAAAAAATTTGATGTAAGGTTTGTAAGTTTAGTGTACACGCATTTTCATGTCATGTTTTTATTCTTTTTACCAAATCCTTGTCATTGTCTATTTTCAATTTTAATTTCGAAATGTAATGTTGCACCTTTTGAATATAAATTTACAACTATTGTATTTAAACTAGCAGTGATAGAAACATTACCAACTATTTCATATCTTCTATTGTGTACTATTTCTCCATTTGTTATCATTAATTTTTCTTGCATTTTACTATCCTATTTTTATATTTATTTTTTTAAAAAAATTTTTGAAATTTTGAATTGTTTTTTTATCTAAATTCTCTAGTTCAGCTTCTCTTCAAAATGTACTTGCTTTTTTATATTTATTTTTTTCATTGTATTTTTTGGCATCTTCTCCTTCAAAATAACTTTCAATGGATTCTTTGTTTTTTCCTATCGGAACAAAATTATCTTTTTTTTCAAATTTTCTTCATCAATCTTCGTCTTTAACTTCAACATCTGCATCGGGGCATAGATAAATGTTTTTTAAGTTATAATTTAATTCAAGATGTTCTCTAGTTTTAAGCATCCCTTGAAATCCTGATGGTCTTGATGTTGTTTCAATCACTTGTAATTGTTGAGGAATTTTTATTTCTAATAATTTAGCCATTTTTTTGATGTATAAAACATCAGTTTTTCCTTCCACGATTATATTAGAACCTTTGTTTGAATATTGGATATTTGTGCCAAATGGAATATATTCTATTGTTTCAAATATTTGAATATCATCAGATACATTTCCTGATTTAAAATATTCATCTTTCGTTTTTAATTTCGATTCCCCTTTTTTGCCGCTTCTTTCACAAATTAATAATCCATATGTGTTATCTCCATTATTAAGCATGAACATAGAATGAGTGGCAACAATAAATTTTGATTTTGTTTTATTAGAAATGTCTTCTAGATATGCTCTAAATTTAATTTGCATCATTGGGTGCATTCCAACTTCAGGATCATCTAAAATAATTATAGATTGGTTATCAATTTTTGAAATTTGATTCATTATTTGAAAAATAACTTTTGTTCCGCTTGACAGGTCCTCAAATGCTAGCTCTTGTTTGCTATAAAAATCTTGTATTTTTATATCAGCATAAATTCCTCCATAATTGCTTGTAAAAATTATTGAAAAAATAAGTTTTTGAGAAATAAAGGATTCAATTCAACTTTTAAACGATTCTTGAAATTTTTTATCGTTATTTAATTTCAATATTTTATCGGGTGTCAGTTTTATAAATTCTTTTGGTTTACAAGTCGAATTTGAAAGAAAATTATATAAAATTTTGAAATTTTGAAACGAAATAGCAGAAACTCTTGTGTGATTGTAATAATTGTAATTATTAGTTTGCAAATTTCCACTAAAATAAACCTCACTATGATTTTCCAATAAATTTAAATAAGTGGTTACAATACTTCCTATTTTATCAGACATCAATTTCTTCATTTCATTAAATAAGGAAATATAGTTTCTGAATCAAACAACATCCCCATTTCCTTGAGAATTTAGTTCATTTTCTATTTCTTGAGTTTTATTAGAAAAATTCTTTTCTTCTTTAATGATAGAAGATATTTTTTTGAAAATGTTGTCATCAAAATCATCTTTATTGTTATTTATTTTTTTTTCAATTTTTTGAAAAAAGTAATATTCTAATTCTTTTATAAATTCTTCTTCTGTTTTATCTTTTTTTCCAAGTTTTTTTCTGAAATTTTGTATTTCCTTCTTCAAATTAGATTTGGATTTAACACTTTCTTCGTTTAAAATTTCTTCAATAATGGAATCGATATCGTTTTTTGTTAATAGTTTAGTTACTTCAATATTCTCGTTTTTTGAATTGCTACCCAAATAAGAAAGTTGCTCAGCTAAATTTTTTAAAAATAATGATTTACCTGAACCATTCATTCCTATTATTGTAATAATGTCACTTTTTTCAAATGATAATGTTTGTCCGGATGCTGAAATTCCTAACGAATTTTTAGTAATTATTTTTTTGATTGCCATAGATTCTCCAATTTACATTTATAAAAATACACTACTTTAAATTATACTATTTTAAGAAAATAAAAAAAGAACATTCAAAAATTAAATGTTCTTCTTAAATTAAGATTTGTTTAATTTTTCAAGTTCTTTTTGTTTTCTTTTTTCAATACTTTTTTGTCTCTTGTTTTTCTTGTCTAATTCTTTTTGGAATTGTTCATCGTCTTTTTGTTTAATAGGAGAAATTCAAAGCATCTCTTCGTCATAATCAAGAACTCTATTGATTACTATGTTTCTTTCTTTTTCTTTTTTAGAAATCTTTTTAAATTGTACTTCACACTCTATAGCTCTTGGTTCATCTATTACTAATGTTTTAGTATTTTTTGTAGTGAACAAAACAACATAGATTTCTGGTCTTTTTTTCTTTTTGTCTTGTTTAATGAAATCAGTTTGTTTTTTTCATTCTTCTGGATTTGTGGTTTTAAGATCTTTTAGTTTTTGATCATTTACTTTAGCTTCTGCTCTTTGTTCTTTTGTCATTGTAGATCTATCATATGGATCTGCTCTCTTCACAACATAAGAATCTATTATTTCTTTCCCATTTTCACCTTTATCTCTTAAAAACCTTTTAAGAGTTAATCATACTTCATCTGCTTCTTCTTTTGTTTTAGGTTTTAAATTTTCATTATTACCTTTTTTCTTTTTAACAAAGAAATATATTAAAAGACCAATTGGTAATATAAATATAAGTATAGAAAAAAATTGACTATTCATTTGTCTTTGGGCTTTCTTGTTTTTGAATATAGTTTTATTTTACAGTTTAAACTATAAAATCTTTAATTATTTGATTTTTATTATATATAATAATTATTGCGTGCCAGCAAAATATCATTATTAGTAAAAGAATTTGATAACTTAATTGTTTAGATAGTAAATAATGCTGTATTTCGAAATCTTTAATATCAAATTTCTAATAAGAGTTATTTAGTGTACGAATTAAAAATTTAAATAAAAGAAAAGATGAAAAAATGCGTTACACAAAAAGTATTTATAAAAAATCTCGTCGTCTTGGTTTCTCTTTATTAGAAAACAATAAAGAGTTTACAACTGGTAAACAAAGAACAACTAGACCTGGACAACACGGAGCTAAAAGAATTAAATTATCTAACTATGCTCAACAATTACAAGAAAAACAAAAAATGATGTATCTATATGGTTTAAATGATCGTCAATTCCGTCGTTTATTTGCAATAGCTGCTAAGACTAAAGGGGCTACAACTCTTAACTTAGTTCAAATTATGGAATCACGTTTAGATTCATTAGTATTTAGAGCAGGATTCGCTCCTACAAGAAGAGGTGCTAGACAATTAGTAACTCATGGACATATTCTATTAAATGGTAAAAAGGCTTCAATTCCTTCAATGCTAGTCTCAATTGATGATGTAATATCAATTGCTCCTAAATCAAAAAATTTACCATTAGTTAATGCTTCAAAAATTGATGTTGCACCTTTCTTAACTTTATCTAAGGATAGAAAAGCAACTTATACAAGATTGCCTGAAAGAGAAGAAGTAATCGTTGAAATTAATGAAGCTTATATTGTTGAATGATTCAACCGTTTAATGTAATACATAAAAATATCTGTTTAATCAGATATTTTTTTATTATAAATAAAACAAAAAATATGAGCAAGGATAAAACCTAACTCATATTTTTTTAATTATTCATAATGATGTTCTGCGTATTCAGAAATTTTTTCAATGTAGTTTCTACTGAACAATATTCTTAGAGCGAATAAAACCGTAGAAACAATCATACCAATTGACATAATAATTACAATAGCAATATAAATTCATCCATAAGTTGTTGGGTTAATTCAGTTTCCGTGTGTTTTCAATTTAAATTGAATAATACTTAATCATGATAATTGAACTTCTGGATTTTCTGGATTTTGCACTTCACGAGTTAATGGAGGTTTGGTATTAGGATCAACCGGTGGTTCAACCGGTGGGTTAACTGGTGATTCAACCGGTGGTTGAACAGAAGAATGTGGTCCTTCAAATAACAGATTTTCATAACCAAGATTGTCTATAAATCCATATTTTTTAAGAATAGAAATAGCGACAATCATAAAATATGATAACACCACAACAAAAATTAAAATTCAAAATGGTTTAAGAATTTTATCAAACTTGTTGATAGTATATGCTGCTCTTTTGTAGAATAATAATGTCGTTGCAGTTAATAATAATGAAAGTCCGGTTGATATAGTACTAGCTCAACCAAAATCACCTAAATAATTTTGTAAAGTTCCGTCAACTGATTGTTCGAAAATATATTGATTATTTAAAAAACTAGGTCAAGAACTTGGAATAAATCCACTAAAAATATTTAAATTAATTATTAAAAATGCAAAAATTAATGATAATAGCGAAAGCGTTAAAAACGTTCTAGCTAATAATGATTTTCCAATCATAAATTTTGTACTAGCCAAAATTACCTCTTTTATTTATTTTTTAATAGTTTTGTAATAATTATAACAATATAAAATTTTTTTATATAAATATATATAAAAAAGAAAGAACTAAGGTTTAGTTCTTTCTTTTAAATTTAAACACATTAAATAGAATAATTGGAGTTGCTACCAATATTGTAACAACCATTAATGCAGTTATACCTGTATATATTTGGCCGCTTGTAGTTGTTTTAGTTCAAATGTTTTTAGTTGTTATTGCACCAATATTAGAAAAACTATTAATATCTATTGATGAACGTCCTAAAATTGGTTTTGATTTATAGAAGAATAAATTTTCATATAAGTTATTATTACTTGTTTTAAATCATTGTTTATTAACAGATATTGCTAATATTGCAAAAAATGAAATTAATACTAAAGCTAATAATATCAATAAAGGAGAAATTCTTTTAAAGCTTTCAAGCTTATTATTATCAGTTCTTAAATATAAACCTATTGTTGCTATTGAAGATACAAAAGATGCAACAGTTAAAAAAATAGTTAAAATTCCAAATGTGTTAATTTTAATACCTTGAAAACTACCACTAGCAGTTGATGTACTTCATAAATAGTTGTTGCCAATTATGGTGTTGTCTACAATATTACTATTTGAAATAATAAATCTACTAAAGAAATTAAGATTTATTATTATGAAAGTAGTTAATGTAAGTATTATAGAAATTCCAAGAAAAATCTTGGAAATTAAACTATGATCTAGTTTTTTATTACTATTCATATTTTTCCTTATTTTATAATTGATAGTTTACTTAAATATTAATTATATTGTTTAAAAAAAGATTATTAACAATATATTAACTTTATTATATAAAAAAAACCAACATGTTGTTGGTTTTTAAATGGCACGCTTGAAGGGATTCGAACCCCTGACCGTACGCTTAGAAGGCGTATGCTCTATCCTACTGAGCTACAAGCGCTTAACACATAAAGATTCTATAATACTTTACTAGAAAAACAAAACTATTTTTATTTTATTATTTTGTATTTAATATCAAATTTACTTATATAATTTATATACTAATAATTTTATTAAGGAAATATTAAATGAACAATAAATCTGATTCCAACGAGTTCCAGGAAAAGAACTTTGAAATCAATCATGAATTTAGTGATATAGATTCATCTCTTGGTCTTAACGAAGAACAAGTAAATAAATCAAAAGAAAAATATGGTAAGAATACTTTAATTTCAAAAAAACCAGTAAGTTTTTTTATTAAATTCTTAAAACAACTTCTAGATCCGTTAGTAATATTATTGTTGATATCAGCAATAATATCTTTAGGTTTAGCAATTAACTTTACTGTTGATTCTTCAGGTGCTGAAGGAACAACCGTTGAAGTGGCAACAATGTTTGTTGAGGTAGGAGTTATATTATTAATTGTTTTTGGTAATGCTATTTTTGGAGTAATTCAAGATGGAAAAACAGAAAAAACATTAAATACATTAAAAAACATGTCTTCTACCATTGCTAAAGTTATAAGAAATGGTAAATTAATAGAAATAGATTCAGAAAATGTATTAGTTGGAGACATTTTGTCAATAGATGCTGGAGACAAAATAGTGGCCGATTGTAAAATAATTGATTCATCTTCTTTAGAAGTTAATGAATCATTATTAACAGGTGAAACCTTGCCTGTTCCAAAATCTGATGAAGAAATAGATAACAACATAACATCATTAGCAGAACAAACTAATAGATTGTTCTCAGGAACTAATGTTACTAATGGTAGAGCGATCGCACAAGTATATGCAATTGGTATGAAAACCGAAATGGGTAAAATCGCTTCTTTAATTGATAATGAAGACGAATATATGAGTCCATTACAAAAACAAATACACAATTTATCTAAATATATAGGTATTGGTGTAGTTGCTATATGTATTATTTCATGATTTGTATATATAGGTATATTGTCAGTAGGTGCCAATGGTAGCATGTGAGACAATTGAGATAAGGCTTTAAACAACTCTATTGCATTAGCTATTGCTTCTGTTCCAGAAGGATTGTTAGCTATTGTTATGGTTATTCTTGCAAATTCAGTTAAATATATGGCAAGAAAAGGAGCGATTGTTAAAAAACTTCCTTTAGTAGAAACTCTAGGTAGTGCTAGTGTTATTTGTAGTGATAAAACAGGTACATTAACTAAAAACAAAATGACTGTTGTTAAGACATGAAATGTTGAACAACCCGATCTAACAGAAGATTTAAAATCTAATAAAGAATTATTAACATTAGGTACTTTATGTTCTGATGGCGTTGTCAACATTAAAGAAGATGGTCAAATAGAATTAATAGGTGATCCTACCGAAACTTCAATAGTAGAAGCACTTCAAAAACTTAATATTACAAAAAAAGACTTATCAAAGAATTATGAAAGAATAGAAGAACTTCCATTTGATTCTGATAGAAAATTAATGTCAGTTATATTAAAAACAAAAAATAAATATTTAGTAGTAACTAAAGGAGCTCCTGATCAAATACTTTCTATTATTAAAAAAGATACTAATAAGAAAGTGGTTGATAAATCTGTTGAATTAAATTCATATTTAGGAAACAATGGTTTAAGAGTATTGGGTGTTGCTCATAAGTGACTTGATACTTTACCTAAAAAAATAGATTTTGAAACTATAGAATCTGATTTAACATTTAATGGTTTAATTGGTATTATGGATCCCATAAGACCAGAAGCTAAATTAGCCATTGAAAAATGTATAGGAGCGGGCATTAAACCTATTATGATCACTGGAGATCATAAGAACACTGCTTCTTATATTGCTAAACAGCTTGGTATATTAAATGATAATTCTGAAGTTGTCTCTGGTTCTGAACTTGCTTTGATGAGTGATGAAGAGTTTAGTGAAAAAATTGAAAACTATAGCGTATATGCTAGAGTTAATCCAGAAGACAAAATTAGAATAGTTAAAATGTGACAATCTAAAGAAAAGATTGTAAGTATGACCGGTGATGGTGTAAATGATGCTCCATCATTAAAAGCAGCAGATATAGGATGCGCCATGGGTATAACAGGAACTGAAGTTTCTAAAGATGCTGCTGATATGATATTGACAGATGACAATTTTTCAACAATCGTAGAAGCCGTTGCGCAAGGTAGAAAAGTTTTACAAAACATAAAGAATACTATTATGTTATTGTTAACAACTAACCTGTCTTGTTTATTAACAATATTTATAGGAATGATAGTTTTTGGTATTAACTTACTATCTTCATTGCAAATATTATGAATTAATATAGTATCTGAAACTCTTCCTGGAATAGCTCTTGGAGTTAATAAATCTAGAGAAAATCTTATGACATTTAAACCTAGACATATGAATGCTAATATAGTAGATAAAAAGATGTTGATTAAAATTTCATTATTATCAATCTTTATAACATCATTCTCATTATTAGCTTTCTACATTGGTTTAGGAACATCATTACAATATTCTTCAAATATTGAAGCTTCTATGAACGCTTTTAACATCAAATGAATATGACATAATATTTCTCAAACTGCACCAAACAATGTTCACAATTTAATTTATGGTGCTCAAATTAAAACAGCCAGTTCTATGGCTTTTATGACACTTGGTTTATGTTTGTCTTCAAATGCTATTTCATTTAGAACTACAGGTTCTGTATTTGCTGAAAAGTTCAAAGATCAAATGAATGTTATCGGTTCTTTCTTGATCTCTTATGTGACACTTGCTTTAGTAACTTATGTTCCAAAAGTGGATGAAGTGTTTAATATGTCTACTGTTAGTCATTTAGGAAGTTCTACATGAATATTGGTTGTTCCTTATCTATTTGCTTTAGGAGTTTTCTTAATTCAGGAATTGATTAAATTTTCTAAACCTGAAAATAGACAAAGAATATTAAAAACATTTAAAATTAACAACATATCTAATATATAAATTAAATAATATTAAAAAAAAATAAATAGCGCAATTTTTATAGATTGTGCTATTTTTTCTCTATACAAGGAAGAAAATAAAAAATTTAAAATAATCAAAATAATTTTTTTTATTCTTTTATTCTTGTTTTTTACTTTTTATTTTTTTTAGTTATAAAATTATTTTAATGTATTGTATGAATAAGGTTGAAAAATGAAAAAAAATAATTTCAAAAAAGCTTCAATAGGATTACTAGTAATATCAGCTATTACTGCATCTGTGTCTGCTATTGCTATTCAAGTAGAAAGCAATAAAAATGGAAGCGAAAAAAGTGTAAAAGAATTTTCAATAAATAAAACTCAAAATTCTAAATTTGGAACTTATAAAACGAAATTAACTGATTTAGATATTAGTAACGGAAAACTAATTGGATTTTCTAAAACCTTTTTAGATGAACAATTATCTACAAAAAAAAGAAAGATTAGTTTAATAATTCCAGATAGTGTTACTTCAATAGGTGAATCTGCTTTCTCTACTATTAATGGTCATCCTGATTGCATAACTGAAATAGATTTCTCTAAATCTATTAATTTAGTTTCTATATTAAATGATTCTTTTAATGGTCAATCTAAATTAGACAAATTAACAAACTTTGAAAAAACTAAAACAACAACCATAGGCGCTAATGCATTCTTTAATACTACATTAAAAGATAATGTCAATTTTCCACAAAGTTTAACTGATGTTGGATTAGATGCCTTTCCATATCAAAATTGAAAAGAAATTAATTTTAAAGACACAAAATTAGTTCATTTTGGTGGTTCTAATGGTTTTATTAACGCTACATCTTTTTATGGACCAGATACTTTAAATTCAGTAGATAAAGATGCCTTCATTCAGAAAACCGGCTCTATGACTAAAGAACAAGCTAAAACAACTTATAATTTACCTTCTGCTTTAATGAATGCAAATTCATTTAATGAAATGGGAATAGGTAAATTAGAAGATGGAACAGGTTTGGTTTGAACTAATGAAGATTTTGTTAAGACGAAAATTACAATTGAACCATCTGCTTTGGTAATAAAAGAATTTCTTTTATTAACTAAAGTTAAAAAATACAAAGAATTCAAATCAAAAATCATGAACATGGGTCCAACTAAGTGGGGTTGATTTCTTAATAAATGTACAAAAATAAAAGAAATCAAAAGAATTAAATCTATAAATTATGTAAGAGATTTAAAAGTAACAGAAATACAAAATGGAAATATTAAGGTTGATGTAATAACATCTGATTTTTTTACTCCTGCTTCTTTTGAATTAACTTCAAATCTTATGCCAACTGTTAAAAAAATAATTCTATCTGTTGACGAAACACGTTTAACAAATTTAATTGGGAACGCCCCTACTATAGATGAAGCAATTTCAACTTTTGAATCATTATCAAAAGCAGAGAAAATCTCAATGTTTACTGCAAAAGAATATAAAGCTTCTCCAATAAAAATTGATAAAGTTTTAAGTGATGTCAAATTGGTTAAAGATATAGCATCAAAGAATAAAATTAGATTTAAATATAATTTTAAAGAACTAATTTGCTTATATACTGTAATTGATGATAAAGCTAATTCATTTATAAAAGGTAGACCTTGAATTCCGATACCACCCATTCCTTCTATACCTCCTAAACCAGATCCAGTTCCTCCGATTGAACCAGAAATTCCAACTCCAGAACCAGAACCAATCCCTCCAACACCTGATCAAGGCGGAGACAATAAACCAATTCCTCCTAAACCAAATCCAATTCCTATTTCAACATTCACTACTTCAATAGCAAATAATACAGCAACAAACACACATCAATTAAATTGAAAAGTTTTAGATACTGATATTAACACCTTCAAATCTGAATTAACAAAAGATGTTGCTGCTTGAAACAATGCAGAAACAAATGATGAATCATTCAAAACTGGTTCTATTCTTTCTGAATTAAAACTATCAGCTACTAATTTACCAGAAGGTGCTCAATTAGTATTTGAAAATTGAACTGCTGATCCATCAAATAAAAACAAAATATCTTTTAACATTACATTAAAAAATATTGTTGGTTCAGAAGATGGAACACTTAAAGATGAAACAATTAAATTTGAAATAAACTTTAAAAATGCCATTTCAACATTCACTACTTCAATAGCAAATAACACAGCAACAAACACACATCAATTAAATTGAAAAGTTTTAGATACTGATATTAACACTTTCAAATCTGAATTAATAAGAGATGTTGCTGCTTGAAACAATGCAGAAACAAAAGATACTTCATTCAAAACTGGTTCTATTCTTTCTGAATTAAAACTATCAGCTACTAATTTACCAGAAGGTGCTCAATTAGTATTTGAAAATTGAACTGTTGATCCATCAAATAAAAACAAAATATCTTTTAACATTACATTAAAAAATATTGTTGGTTCAGAAGATGGAACACTTAAAGATGAAACAATTAAATTTGAAATAAACTTTAAAAATGCCATTTCAACATTCACTACTTCAATAGCAAATAATACAGCAACAAACACACATCAATTAAATTGAAAAGTTTTAGATACTAATAAGAAAAATTTTTGAAAAGAATTAATTAATAATATTACCGATTGAAATAAAGCCCCTTCAAAAGATACTTCATTCAAAACTGGTTCTATTCTTTCTGAATTAAAACTATCAGCTACTAATTTACCAGAAGGTGCTCAATTAGTATTTGAACATTGAACTGCTGATCCATCAAATAAAAACAAAATATCTTTTAACATTACATTAAAAAATATTGTTGGTTCAGAAGATGGAACACTTAAAGATGAAACAATTAAATTTGGAATAAACTTTAAAAACTCTACTTCAACACCTGATCAAGGTAATAATGATAGCCAAAACTCAGGGCAATCAAAAAAATTAAAATTTAATGAAATTGTAGGATATGCAATTGGGGGTCTTCTTCTATTTGCTATTCTTGTAGTATTTGTAAAATGATTACTTTAATCCACATTAAAAAAAGAAGCTTCTTGGCTTCTTTTTTAATATCAAAATTAATTATGTTCATTAATATTGATTATGTTTAAGGCAATAAAAAAAGTGGTTTAAGCCACTTTATGATTATTTAGTAGTGATAACACTAACTTTTCTTTTATCGTCTTTAAATCTTGTGTATTTTACAACACCATCTTTTAAAGCGAATAATGTATGATCTTTACCTTGTCCTACATTTTCGCCGGGGTAAATTCTATTACCTCTTTGACGATAAATAATTTGACCAGCTTTAGTGCTTTGACCATCACCTAATTTAGCTCCTAAATATTTAGGGTTTGAATCACGACCATTTTTAGTTGAACCAACCCCTTTTTTAGAAGCAAAGTATTGAAGGTCAGTTATAAAAACTAATTTATTGTTTTTCATTTTTGTCCTTTCTAATTATTTCTTTAAATTCATTAAACATTATGTAATCCTTATGTTTAATTAAATCTAATGATTTAATTTGAACCTTTACAAGTTCAATTAAATGTAAAGAATTATTATCTTCAAGATTAGATATCAATTTAATTTCGTTTTTTAAAACAGATATGTTTACTTTATCAGTATCAAATCAATTAAGAGAACCAATAATGATTGCACTTACTGCTGAACATAAAATATCTTTTCCATATTCATCAAATTCAGCATGACCAGAAACTTGGAATCCATTTTTGTAAAAATTAATTTTAATCATTATTTGTTAATTGATTTGATAACTAATTTTGTGTAAGGTTGTCTATGACCTTGTCTTTTATGATGATGTTTTTTAGATTGGAATTTAACAACACGTATTTTCTTTTGTTTTCCATGTTTTTCAATTTCAGCTACAACTTTAGCTGATTTTAAGTATGGACTTCCAATTTCTGAATCAATCATTAATACTTTATCAAAAGTAACTTCCTTGCCTGCTTCTTGATCTAGTTTTTCAACATAAATTATGTCACCTTTTTGGACTTTATATTGTTTTCCACCAGTTAGAAAAATTGCGAACATTTTTAACCTTTCTAGAAACTCGCTTCAGATAAGTACTATGCATAAAACATAGTTAACTTTCCAAATGCGGTAATACTTATACATATATAAATATCTTTATATACATATAACTTTAATATTTTACTATATATATTCATAAAAGCAAAATAAAAACCCACCATTGGCGGGTAAATTATATATGGTGGCTTCGGGCAGAATCGAACTGCCGACACACGGTTCTTCAGACCGTTGCTCTACCGACTGAGCTACGAAGCCTATAATGGCGGTCCTGACGGGAGTCAAACCCGCGATCTCCTCTGTGACAGAGAGGCATGTTAATCACTACACTACAGGACCTAATGGTTGCGGGTAATGGATTTGAACCACTGACCTTCAGATTATGAGCCTGACGAGCTACCAAACTGCTCTAACCCGCGAGAAAAGCAATCAATAGATTGCTATAAATAAATGGCGGAAGATGAGGGATTCGAACCCCCGCGTGGGTTTCCCCACCTCTCGGTTTTCAAGACCGATCCCTTCAGCCGGACTTGGGTAATCTTCCTAATGTTTTTGGTAATTTGGTGCTTCCAACAGGACTTGAACCTGTAACCTACCGATTATGAGTCGGGGGCTCTAACCAAATTGAGCTATGGAAGCGTGGTGGCGGGACGGAGAGTCGAACTCCGAACCTCTCGAGTATGAGCCGAGTGCTCTAACCAATTGAGCTATCCAGCCATGGTCGGGAAGACAGGATTTGAACCTGCGACCTCTTGCTCCCAAAGCAAGCGCTCTGCCAAGCTAAGCTACTTCCCGAATATTGGCGCACCCTAAAGGAGTCGAACCCTTAACCTTCTGATCCGTAGTCAGATGCTCTATCCAATTGAGCTAAGGATGCATAATGGAGGTGCCAGTCAGACTCGAACTGACGATAAGGAGGTTGCAGCTCCTGGCCTTACCAGCTTGGCTATGGCACCAAATTTTTCTCTTCCTTTTGGAACACAATAAATATTATAAACTAAAACCCACAAAATTAATATATTTTTAAAAATAGATTTTTTGGGTTAAATTTATTAATACTTATATATAAATTTTACTATGATTATTTATCGATTTTAATCTTCTTTTTATATATGAAACTAATTTTATTAATATTCTTATTTAAATTAACAAATCTAGTTTCATATTCAGTTGCAAAATTTTCTATATTGGGGTTTTCTTCGAGTTCTTTGTATAAGTCAGTAGTTAAAAATTTTATATCAAAACTACTTTTGTTTTGGATAACAATTTCTTCTATAAATCAGTTAAATAATTTATCATTATCTGTTTTAAATTCTATTAAAGAATTTTCCTTTAATAAATCAAAATATTTATTAAGAAAAATAGGATGAACCAATCTTCTTGATTCATGTTTTTTCTTTGGTCATGGATCTGAAAAATTTAAGAAAAGATGATCAACAGAATGATTATCAAAATAAGAATTTATATTCTTAGCATCCATGCTAGTTAATATTAAATTTTTTATTTCTTTTTCTTCAATTTTTTTAGAGGCTTTTGCAATTACAGTTTCAAATTTTTCAATTCCTACATAATTGATATCAGAATGAGCAATTGAGTTCTTTATTATAAAGTCTCCTTTGCCCATACCTATTTCTATAAAAAGCTTTTTGTTGTTTTTGAAATAATTATTTATTTTTGAATTTGATTTTTCTAAATCTAAAAAATATTTGCTTTTAGTTAATAAATAATCTTTTGCAGTGTTATCGTGTCTTAATCTACCCATTTTTTCTCACTTTTTTATTTACCTAATATAAAGTATATATATTATTACAATATATCTACAATTATTTAAAAAAATCAAAATGTCTTTTTTACAATTTTAAATATTTTTAAATATATAATATTTTATGTTTTATATGAAAATCGAAAGGAGAGAAAAAATGGTTGATTTAAAATTAAAAGAAAAACTAATTAATAAAAAACTAGCAAAAAACAAAAAAATTTCTACTTTTGCTTTTGTATTAATAGCATCTTCTGCTATTGTAGCTTTTTATACTTATCCTTCTTTATCAACTGCTGGATGAATAGCAATTATATTTGCTTTTGTCACTGCTATGTGTTGATTTTTACCTTTAGCTATTGCAGCAGCCGAAATGGCCACTGTAAAGGGTTGAACTAAAGGTGGTATTTTTACTTGAGTTAGAAATATGGTTGGACCTAGATTAGGTTTTCTAGTTACTTGAATACAATTTCAAGTAGCAATAGGCTTTTTAGCTATGATCTTATTTAGTTTAACCTCTTGAGGTTTTGCTTTAGGTGGAAACGCCGGTTATGACTTTTTTAACTCATTAAAGTTAGG
Organism: Ureaplasma rhincodontis; assembly: GCF_057537535.1. Lineage (NCBI taxonomy): Bacteria > Bacillati > Mycoplasmatota > Mycoplasmoidales > Mycoplasmoidaceae > Ureaplasma > Ureaplasma rhincodontis. The sequence goes on along the minus strand of NZ_BAAKAX010000001.1, from coordinate 224,929 downwards.
GACAGTATTGAATGCTCCAACATCAGTTAATCTATCTTCACATTATACAGATTCTAGAGGATCTGGCGGAATGTTCGGGTTTGCTGTTTTAGCATTAGTGCTTATTTTAGGATTATCTTTATTGGGTCAAAAAAGAGTTCATAGATTTGGAGAAATAGGGGTTGTAATAGGTGTATTATTACCATTCTTTATAGTTTCTGCATTTGCTGTTTATACAATAGCAACAATGAAAAACCCATTAGGAATAATTGGTGAATCTTTTCAAAAAGATGCTCACTTGAGTTTAGAACAATTTGGCTCTTCATTTGAATTATCTAAACAATTCAAATCAGCTGTTGTAATGGCTTCATTTATGGCATTTATGTTTTCTGTTCATGGTGTTGAACTAACAGCCGTAACTGCTAACAGAATGAAAAACCCTTCAAAATCATATACTAGAGGTATTAGTATAGTTGTTGGAGTAGCTCTTCTATGTGCTGTATTTGGATCAATCTTTATATCCATGACTGTTCCAACTGAAACGTTATCATTTACTGGCGGTATTATTCAATACATGATGTTTAGTATGTCTGTGGGTGAAGTTCATGTTAATCAACATACTTTTAAATCATTAGCAGACGCTTATGAACAACTAAACAATGCAACACCAGAACAATTAACGGCTATATTAGGAAGCAACGCTCAGGGTATTACTACTGGGCCTGATGCTGCTAAAGTAATGTTAAGTATGTTTGTCAATGGTTCTAATGCAAGTGGATATGCTGGCGATAATGCTGGTGTAACATCAGTTACTGGTGGTTTTGTAGGACAAGGATCAAACAACGCTTTATATGGTGGAATAAGATTCTTTAGTTTATTATTAGGTATTGGAACATTTGTTGAAGCATGTGTTTGAACAACTAATTTAGAAACTAATTTGGCTTATTCTGTTGAAAAAGTACATGCTCCAAACTTCATTACAAGAAGAAATAAAAACGGAGTTTATGTAAATCTAACAATGGTAGTTGGAATATTCTTAATAATATTATTTGCTGTATTTATATTTGTTCCTGATAAATTATTAGTTTATCAAAACATGACAATGGCAGATGCTATGCAAGGTTGAATTAAAGACCCAAAAACTGGCGTCTTAACTCAAAATGCAAATGCAGGAATTCAAATAACAGGAATTGTCGAAAAATTCGATCATATATTACATGGTACAACTGAAGCAAATGGTACTGTTATTCCTCCTAGAATTCCAACTACAGAAGAATACAACAAAGCGATGAATGAAATAGTCACAATTGCTGGTTACAAACCAGTGGCTTCAGGAACTCCTGCTTCTATGTCTAATACTGCATTTATTAGTAATGTAGTTATGCAAGTATCTTCATACTTTGTTGGATATACAATATTCTTACTTTCATACTTTAAATTCATTTTCAAAGCTTCACATCTTAGAAAAGAATTCAAAGTTAAATGAAAATGATTACAAGTTCTTATTGCTGGATTTGCATTAGCTTCTACATTGTTTGCATTATTTGCTACTTATTTACCAGCTGCTCCTGAATTATATCCGGGACAAGAAGCTTATTATGTATTCTTAGAGATATGTTTACCTCTATTTGTAGTAATAATAGCTGGTGGAATTATCTTGTATGAAGTAAACAAGAGAAGATTGAAAAAACTGAATATAGAACTTAAAGAAAATTCATTTATTGAAAATAAAAATCTGGAACAATATGATTTAGATGAAAATAAAGAATTCTACTTAAGAACAAAAGATTTATCTGAAGAAAATAAAACAGATTATGAACTTATGATTAATCTAAATAAAGATATTATTTCATTAAATGATAAATTAATTAAATTTGAAAAAGAGAATAAATCAAATACTGATGAAGCTCTAAAAATTGATGAAATAATTATTGAAAAAGAAGAAGAATTATTTAATGTTCAAAAGAGATACTATGAAAGAAATTTAGAAACTTCTAAGTTTACTAAATGAGTAGATCAAAATATAATTAAATGACCTTCTAAATAATATAAATAAAAAACCGTCATTAAGATGGTTTTTTTAATGTAATCTTTATTGAAAAAACAAAACCCACAATCTTTTAAATCATGGGTTATATCTAGCTGTTTGGAGTTTGTTTGTATTTGATTAATAATAAGAGCATGAGTGACTTAAATATAATCTTCTTCTATTATTTGAGGCTAGACACAAATTAAATGTTTGTATCTAACCTCATATACTAAATACGTAAGAAATTATGTTTTCTTTAATTTATATTTCAAACTCTGAAAATTTTTTAAGATGAATAAATAATATTACAATTATTTATTTTTAAAAAAATATTTTATATGATAAAATTAAATGTAGAAAGTAAATCCTTTCAACTTAGGTTTTTTATTTTTTAACTGAATAATTATTTTCAAATTATTGATTAAATGATAATCATCCTATAAAATTCAAGGATTTACTTTCCTTTCTGTTAAATATTGTATTTTTTTAAGAGAAATATTCAATAAGTTAATTTGTTTTTAATAAATTAACTTTTTTTGTGAACTAAAATAATTTTTTTTGACCAAATAATAAAAAAACAATGAATTAGAAAATCTTTTCTTCTTCATTGTCATTTTTATATTCTTTATCTAAATCAAAGAAATCAAATTGTTTTAGAACTTCATAAGTGGCTATAGATACTGTATTGCTTATATTTAAACTAATCATATCTTTAGTCATAGGAATTCTAACTAAAGTATCTTTATTATCTTCTAAGATGCTTTTAGGAATTCCTGTAGACTCTTTACCAAACACTAAAAATATATTGTCGGCTTCTAAATTTGAATAATCGAATTTAGAAGGATCTTTTTTTGCTCTTTTAGTATAAAAGAAAAAATGATTGTTTTTCTTTTTATTTTTTTTCATAAAATCAGTTCAATCATCATACTCATGAATTCTATGAGTGTCTAAGTGATTTGTTGAACTTCTTTTTATGAACTTGTCTTTTAATAAAAAACCATAAGGTCTTATAAGGTGTAATTGTGAATCAAAAGCAACACAGTTTCTTATGATGTTTCCTGTGTTTCCTACTATTTCTGGTTCATATAACACTATGTTTATGATGGGTTTGTTCATTATTTCCTCATTGTCCATTTAACATTATAAAATTAAACTAATTCATTATTAAATTTATTAAGGTAATTTATGAGATTAGATATTTATTTAACTACAAATAATTTAACAAGAAGTAGATCTCAAGCACAAGATTTGATTAAAAGAAATCTTGTGATTGTTAATAATGAAGTAGTTAATAAGTCTAATCAAGAAATTAGTTCTAATGATAATGTTGAAATAATAAAAAAACCAGAATTTGTATCAAGAGCTGGAGATAAATTAAATAGCATTAAACATTTATTAAAATTTGAATTTAAAAATAATGTTGTTTTAGATATAGGAGCTTCAACTGGTGGTTTTAGTGATTTTAGTTTACAAAACGGAGCTTTGTTTGTTTATTGTTTAGATGTAGGAACTGATCAACTAGACAAAAAAATTAAAGATGACAAAAGAACATTAGATTTATCAAACACTAATTTAAAAACAATTCCTAATATTGAGTTTGATAAAGATATAAATATAGTCCTGTGTGATGTTTCTTTTATTTCCTTAAAACATGTATTTGAATCTGTTAAAAAACTTATTAAAGAAAATGTACATTTTTTATTTCTTATAAAACCTCAATTTGAAATTGATAATATTAAAATAAAAAATTTCAAAGGAAAAATAAAAAATGAAAAAGATATAGAAAAAATTATTAAAAATATTTTTAATATATCTAAAGAATATAATTTAGAACTTATAGATACTTACAAAACAGAAGTTTTAGGTAAGAAGAAAGAAAACCAAGAATATTTTGGTTATTTTAAAAAATGAAAATAATAATGCATTTAGATTTAGATGCTTTTTTTGCCTCAGTTGAAGAAAATCTAAACCCATCACTTAAAAACATTCCATTTGTCATTTCTGATAATTCCAAGTCAAGCATCATCTCTACTTCTAATTACATAGCAAGAAAATATAATGTCAAATCTGCCATGCAAGTTGGAGAAGCATTAGAATTATGTAAAGATCTTAGAATTGTAAATCCTAATTATGATTTGTATTCTCAGTTTTCAATTTCCTTCTTTAATCTTTTAAGAGAGCATTTTAATTTCGAAATTGAAACTATGTCAATTGATGAATGTTTTATTGACGTTACTAAACACTTAAAACAACATCATGACAATCCTGTATTATTAGCTACAAAGATTAAAGAGGTTGTTAAAAAAAGATTAGGACTTAGCTTATCTATCGGAATAGCAAACACAAAGTATTTAGCAAAAATCGCTAGCGAACTTAAAAAACCAAATTCTATAAGCACTTTATTTAAAGAAGAGATAGAAGCAAAGGTTTATAATTTGGATGTTTCTAAACTTTTATATTTAGGAAAGAAAAGTATTAAGATTCTTAATGACGAAAACATATTTTATGTTAAGGATCTTCTCAAAGATTTATCAAAATCAACTAATATTTTAGGAAATAAATTTCTTAAAATATTATCAGAACTTAAAGGTCAAGGTTCAAATATTATTGAACCTGATTCTATTAACAAACAAGTTGGTATATCTCATAGATTTAGCAACTTACAAATAAGTTTTGAAATAGTAGAAGAAAAATTATTTGAAATAATAAATGTTCTTTTATATAAAACAAAAGATAAAAATTTGTTTTATGAAACTATAAATGTTTATTTTAAAAATGAACATAATCAAACTATAAACAAATCTAAAAAAATACATTTGTATGACAATGTATTCGATGTAGCATCATCTTTATTGAGTATTGCTTTAAAGAAAAATAAGGTTCAATTGATAGGTGTTGCTTTTAGTAATCCTATAAATAAAAGTTCTATTATTTATTAACAAATTAAATAAATATATAATTAATATAAAGAAATTTAATAATAATACATATATTAAATATAGGTAATTAAAAATGATTAAAAAAGAGCTTGTTAATTTATTAGACAAATTATATAAATTTGATAATAAAGAAGATTGAGATATTTGTGGAATTAATAATGAATTTGATAATTTAAATGAAGAGGTTTCAAATGTCTTAATATCTTTAGATTTAACATCTAATCTTGTTAATGAAGCAATATTAAATAATTCTAATGTGATAATAACTCATCACCCTTTGTTTTTGAATTTGTTTAAATCAGAAGAAAAAAACAAAAAAAATATTGAATTATTCAACAAGCTTAAAGAACACAAAATAACTCACATTTCTTTGCATACTTGTTATGATGCTTATAAATTTGGAACATCTTATAATGTAAGTAAGAAAATAAAAGATTTTGATATAAAACCAACTGAAGATAGATATGCTGTTTCATTTGAATTAGATGAAACAAAACAACTTAAGTCATTTATTGATGATTTAAGAAAATCATTTGATTTTATTAAATATGATTCTTCTTTTGATAATAAAAATGTTAAAAAAATAATATTGTTGGCCGGTTCTGGTTCTGATTATCTTTATAAACTAATTGATAAAGATGTAGATTGCTTTTTAACAGGAGATGTTGGTTGACATCAATATATTGATGCAAAAGAAAACGATATTGTTATTGTTGATATTGGTCATTCTGAAGAAAAAGCTTTTTGTTATGATATTTCTAAATTGTTAGAAAAATATAAATTAAAAACAAAAATAATAGATATTAATGTAAAACTTTCAAATTAAAGATAGGAAATAAAATGCCATTTACAAAAATAAATAATAAAGATTTCAAATTAGAAAACAATAGAATAGTTCTTTCTGAAGAATATAAAAAAAATCTTAAACCCAAAAAAATTACAGGTTCAAGATTTGCTGCTGTAATGGGAATGAATAATTTCTCAACACCTGTTAAAACTTGATCGATGATGGTTAATATTTATAATGAACCAATGGAGAAAATGATAGCTGATGCTGGTAACATTATTGAACCATTAATTAAAAATAGAGTTGAAGAATTAACAGATATTCAATTCAAACAATATGATCCTTTTAAAGTTCAATTTGATGTTTTTAAAGAAGTTTCTAAAATATTTGGAGGCATTCCTGATGGAGAACCTATAAATATTGATGGAGATGTAGATTATGCTGTATGACCAATGTTGGAAATCAAAACAACTTCTATCGATAGTTTTAAATACAAAAAAGTTGGTAATTTGTTTGAATTACAAAAAGATGAACAAGGTCATCCAATTGTTAAATCAAAAGGAACTAAAAAAGAAAAATGATTTGATTCAAAAGGAAATGTTTTGGTTCCTGATGAATATAAAATGCAACTTGGTCTTTATTGTTATTTAAGAAATATAACAAAGGGTTTATTTGCTATTGCTTTTCTTGAAAGAGAAGATTATATCAATCCAAGAAAATGTAATATAAAAGATAGAGAAATTCAATTAGTTGATTTTACAATTAATTTAGAAAATTTCAAACCATTAATTCAAGAAGCTGAACAATGATATAAGAAATTTATAGAAAACGGAATTAGTCCTGAGTTGTCAAAAGAAGATCTTGAATGATTTATGAAAGAATTAGAGAATGAGAAATAAAATTTTATATATTAAATATTCTGAATTGACTTTAAAAAAGAAAAATAGAAATGAATTCATTAAATCATTAGTTAAAAATGTTAATAATTCTCTAGATGGGTTTGATTATAAACTTAAATATACTTATGATTTTATTAAGATATACAATTTTAAAAATGATAAAGAAATCATAAATATATTGAAATTTGTTCCTGGCATTCAATATTTAACAGAAGCTTATGAATATGATATTAATGATTTTGAATTATTGAAATCTGAAATATTTGAAACTTGTAATTTTGATAACTTTAAATCCTTTAAAGTGGAATCAAAAAGAAGCTTTAAAGAATTTGAATTAACATCTGTTGATATTAAGTTGCAACTGGCTGCTGTTATTTTAAAAAACAAAGAAATCAAAGTTGATGTTAAGAATCCTGAACTTTTAATTAATATTGAAGTTTCAAAAGATAATATTATAATTTTTACAAATAAAATAATCTGTGAAAAAGGTTTGCCAATAGGATCTAATGGTAGGATTCTAATGTTATTAAGTGGAGGGATTGATTCTCCAATAGCTGCAAAATTATTGATGAAAAGAGGACTTAAAGTTGATTTTTTAACTTTTATAACACCTCCTCATACTTCTGAAAAAGCCTTAGACAAAGTTAAAAAAATCGCTAGTCATATTACTATGAATGAAAAATTACAAAAAAACAAATTGTTTATATGCAATTTCTCCACATTGCAAGACGAAATAAGACATATTGAAAAAGAAAGTTATCGAATTACTTTAATGAGAAGATATTTCTTTAGAATAGCTAAGGAAATTAGTATTAAATACGGTTATGATGCTATAGCCACTGGTGAATCTTTAGGACAAGTGGCTTCACAAACTATTGAAAGCATGCAAGTTATTAATTCTTCAATAGAAAATTATTTAGTTTTAAGACCCTTAGTTGCTATTAATAAAGAAGACATAATTACAATGTCTAGAAAATATGGTTTATATGATTTATCTATTCTTCCATACGATGATTCATGTTCTTTATTTGCTCCAAAAAAACCGACAACAAAACCTAAATTAGAAACTGCTATTAAATTAGAAGAAAGTTTGGACTTTGTAGAAACTGTATTTAATAACACTTTAGAGAATAAAATAGAAGTGTTTAAAGGAGTGTTTGATGAAGATATTTAATACTATTATTAATGAAATACAAAGACATGACAAAATCACTTTATTTTTTCATGCGAACCCGGATTTAGATGCATTATCTTCTGCTTTTGGATTAAAACTTTTTATTGAAAAAAACTTTAAAAGTAAAGAAGTTATTGTTTGTGATTATGATGACGTTAGAGAAGATGTTTTTTTAGAAACATTTAGAAATTTAGAAACTAAAAAAACTGTAGATAAATTTCTAAAAAATTCGTTAGGAATTATTGTAGATACTGCTAACGAAGAAAGAGTTTACTCTAAAAAAAATAGATTATGTAAAAAAACAATAAGAATTGATCATCATCTGCAAGTAGAAGAGTTTTGTGACATTGAATGAATCGAACCACAAACCTCTTCTGCTACAGAAATGGTTGTTAATTTAATTAAGTTTTGAGGTCTAGAAATAGATGAAAATATATTAAATATTTTATATTATGGAATCTTAACAGACACAAATAGATTTATGTATTCAAATGTAAATTCTAAAACTTTTTTAACAATATCTTGAATGTTGCAAAGAGGACTTAATAAAGAAAAAGTACATAATGATCTTTATACTAAATCTTATAAAGAATCTGTTTTGAACAACAAAATATTTAAAAAAATAAGAATTACCAAAAAAGGAGTCGGATATATTTTTTTAAATAAAAAAGATAACAAAAAATTCAAACTTAAAAAATTTGGTGACAAAGTAAATTTAATGGCTGGATATAAAGAGATAAAAATTTGAACGATTCTTTATTTTGATGAAGATTCTAATTTCTGAAAAGGCTCTTTAAGAAGTAGAGAATATGATGTAAACTCAGTTGCTGTCAAATTTAATGGAGGCGGCCATAAATTTGCTTCTGGATATAAATTAGAAGAAAGAAAAGATTTTAAAAAAGTTATTAAAGAATTAGAAAGGTTAATATAGATGAAATTATTTAATCTTAATGTTAAATCTTATTATTCAATTTTAAATTCAACATTATCTATTGATGACATTATTAATTATGCTTTAAAACATAATCAAAAATATGTTTCATTAATTGATGATAATGTTATGTTTGGAGTTGCTGAATTTTATAAAAAAGCTATTCAAAACAATTTAAAACCAATAGTAGGAATTGAAGTTGAGATAGAAAATAACAAATTTGTATTAATAGCTAAGAACTTTAAGGGATATCAAGAAGTTGTTAAAATTTCTTCTCATATTAATGAAGAAATCGATTTTTCAATTAATATGATATTAGATTCGCAAAATATATTTTTCATAAGAACAAAAGGTAATTTTGAGTGTGATAATAATAATTTTTATGTATGTCAAAACAACCATATGAAAAATATAATTTGTAATGAAGTTAGATATGAAAACTTTAATGATTCTAAAACTTTAAAAATTTTAAACAGCATAAGAGATGCTAAAAAAATTTTATTAGATGATCTTGAAAATATAAATAATACAAATCGTTTTTTAACAGAAGAAGAATTAAATTCTTATGATGAAATTTCTAAAAAGAACTTTATTAATATGATCTCAGAGATCAATTTTGAATTTCCAAAATTTGATAAAAATATTTTTCAATTTTCTAAAACATTTTTAAAAATGGATGAAAAGATAGTTATTAAAAGATTATGTTTAGATTTTTTAAATGAAAACAAATTAAATAATAAAAAATATTTAGATAGATTAGATTATGAACTAAATGTAATTTTTGAAAAAAATTTTTCTGATTATTTTTTAATAGTTAGTGATTTTGTTAAATATGCTAAGAAAAATGACATTACAATAGGCCCAGGAAGAGGAAGCGCTTCTGGTTCTTTAGTTTCTTTTTGTTTGGAAATTACAGAAGTTGATCCAATTAAATATAATTTATTATTTGAAAGATTTCTTAACAAAGATAGAGTGTCAATGCCTGATATCGATATCGATGTGATGGATGAAAAAAGAAATGATTTGTTGAATTTTGTTTTTAAAAAATATGGAGAAAACAAAACTTCTTACATAATCACTTTTTCAACTATTAAAATAAAATCTGCTATTAGAGATGTAGGAAGAATTTTTGATATTGATAAAAAAATAATCGATCTTATTTCTAAAAAAATTTCTATTGATAATAGAGAAGAACTTATTGAATTGATTGAAAACGATCAATTCTTTTCTTCAATAAATTATGATTATCCATATTTATTTGAATATGTTTTAAAAATTCTTAATAATCCAAGACAAATATCTATACATGCTGCTGGTATTGTTATTTCTAAAGATGATATATGAAACAGAGTTCCGACTACAAAAGGACCAAATGGAGAGAAACTTGTTCAATATTCTATGGAATATTTAGAAAATTTCGGTCTTATTAAAATTGATATTTTAGCTTTAAGAAATCTTACTATTATTAATAAAATTATTAAGTTAGTTGAAATGAGATATTCGAAAAAACTTGACAATATAAATCTTAATGAAGAAAAAGTTTTTTCCATATTTAAAAAAGCACAAACAACTGGAATATTCCAGTTTGAATCTCATGGAATGAGAAATTTACTAAAAAAAATAGAACCTAACAATATAGAGGATCTTTCTTTAACTTCTGCTTTATTTAGACCTGGGGCTTCTAGTTTTATTGATGAACTTGTTAGAAACAAAAAAGATAAAACTAAAATTAAATATTTTAATAATGAAATTAAAGAAATTCTAGATACTACTTATGGAGTTATTGTTTATCAAGAACAAATTATCAAGCTTACCAAAACTATTGCAATGTTTGATTCTGTTTCTTCAGATAACTTCAGAAGAGCTATTTCTAAAAAAGAAATTAAAGAAGTTAATAAATTAAAACAAAATTTTATTAAATCTTCTATAGTTAATAATTATAAAGAAGAAACCGCTAATGAAATATTTGAAACTATGCTTCAATTTGCTAAATATGGATTTAATCATTCCCATTCTATTGCTTATGCTCTTATTTCTTATAAAATGGCTTATTTGAAGGCCTTTTATAGTTTAGAAGCGCTTTGTATATTTTTGAGTTATAACCAATTTAATAATTCAGAAATCAAAGCCTATTTAAAAGAAACAAAAGAACAAAAAATAAATATTAAAAATCCAAGTATTAAAAATAATTTTGATAGTTTTTCTTTAGAAGGAAATAACATTATTCTTCCATTATCTTCTATAGTTTCTGTTGGAAAAGAAACAATATTAAAAATAATGAAAATAAAAGATGAATTAAAGAACTTTAATAATCCTATATTAATAATAGTTGCTCTTAAATCTAAATCAGTATCTAAGGTTGTTATTGAAAATCTAATAAAAGCAGGTGCTTTTGATGAAATAGAAAGTAGAAGAAGTTTTTTATTACATAATCTTGATAAAATTCTTTCCATTCCATTTGTTTCTAAGAACGAATTAAATAATATTAAATTGAATCTTAATGAACAAATAATCGAAAACAAAGAAGATTATATTAAATGAGAAACTGATTTGTTGCCTATAATTATTACTAAATCTAGAATTGATACTTTAATTAACAAACAAGTAAATATAAAAATTAATAATGTTATCAAAAAAACTTCTTTAAGCAAAAAAGATTTCTTGATAGTTAATTGTTTAATAGAAAATGATATTAATCAAGAAGTATTTGTTTTTGATTTAAATACTATAAAAAGAATATTAGATGAAAAACACAATAATAAATTTTATCTTTCAGAATGAAATGATAAATTTGTAATAAAAAATATTAAATAAATTAAAAAACCCTTCATATATATAAGTGAAAGGTTTTTTTATGTATATAAAACAATTTGTTGGAAAAAACAACAAAACAACTGTTTTGGAATTGGTTGATTCTTCTTATAAGTCTAAATTGGTGAATAGAAATTTATATTTTGAATACAGATTGAAAATAAAAGGAGACTTTTATTTGCCTATGAATTTTCTTAATCTTAAATTCATGAGTCAATTTGCAACAGTTGAATCCATACCATTTATTATTGATAAACATGTTGGAGATGTATATGATTTGGTTGCTAAATTTCAAATAGATGTTTCAAATTCTAAGGTCTTTAATGAATCAAAAGATCAAAAATTTGTTTATTCTTTTATACCAACTATCGACATGGTTGTTTATAACCAATTGTTAAAACAAATTTCCCAATTATTGCTTGATTGATTTGCGTTTATTTTTTGTAATATGAATAATTATTCATTGTCCACATATTATGCTAATTATTTGCTAGATGAACTTACTTTTAAAGATGTTCAGTCTAAATATTATGGAATGGAATTTAAAGTATTGCCTTCTGATTATTTTAAGGCTTATGCAAATAATACTACCAACCCACCTATGTATTATTTTCATCCAATTATGAAAGATAAGCAAACTAAGTTCGATAAAATAAATCAATTATATAAATCAAATGCTTCTGGAAGTATTTTTCAAGCATTTGATGAAGTTAATATAGAAATATACTATGAAACAAGTAATCAATTTAAAAAATTAGTTATTAATAAAAAACCAGAATTTATTAATAACAATAGCACCGATTTAAGTTTCGGAGTGAAAACTTTCTATGACTATGAAAAAGAAGAATTAATATTAAGTGAAAAAGGAATTGAGGGAATATATTTTCCAATAAAAACTGTTGGTGAAGTCAGATTAAAAATTATTAAATCAAATATTTCTTATACTGGAAGTTTTCGTTTAATTTTCACAGAAGAATTGTTGCCAGAATCATTATTATTAAATAAATTTTCAATTATAAGGACTAAATAAATATGATAAATAAAAAAGTTGTATTCAAAATAGCTACAGGATTTTTTACACTGATATTTTGTTCAGGGGTTGTATTGTCTTGTTTTTCATTATCACAATCTATAAGCAACAAAAATGATCCAAATTCAAACAAAACAGATGTAGTGAGCAATAAAAAATATTCTCATTATAATTTGGTTGATAAGATTAATAAAAAAACTTTTTTTAGAAGTTTAATAAACTATGTAAAATATTTTAATTTACAAAAAATAACACTAGAAGAAAATTACATTGATAATGCTGTATATGAATATATGAAGAATTTAATTGCTAAATTATTTTTAAAAGATTCTACAAAAGAAAAGATAATTGTGAACACTAAAACTAACTACAATAGAGAAAGAAAGTGAATAGATGTTCAAGTTTGATGATCAATAAGGCTTAATGGAGATTATGAGAATTTTTATGAAAAGAAATTTTATGATGAATTTAAAATATTAGTAGAATAAAAAAACTCTTGTTAATTCTTATTGAACTTATATAATAAAACCATATGAAGATAATAATAATCGCTTTAAAAGAAGAAATAAATATAGATTTGAACAAATATAAAAAAGATCATGCTAACAGCACTCTTTTTTATTATTTAAATGATGATTTAATATTGGCTTTTAGTGGAGTTTCTAAAACAAACGCAACAATTTGTTTAACCAATTTATTATATAAATTCAATGAAATTGAATTTATATTAAACATAGGAACTGCTGGTAGTTATGATAAAAAAGAATCAGCATATTTATGTAACAAATTTCAATTTTTAGATGTTGATGCTATTGATTTTGGTTATGAAGTTAATCAAACACCAAGAATGAATAAATTTTATGAATTTGAATTTAATCAAATTCATAAAATTTATGAAACGTTAAAAGAAGTAGAAAGCAATTCTTTAAGAGGGATTTGTGGAACTTCTGATTCTTTTATTAATCAAAGAAATTATAAAAAATATTCAGAACTTGAAAAAGTTAATGTTTTTGATATGGAATCTGCTTCTTTAGCTCAAACTGCTTATTTAAATAAAACAAATTTCATAGCTATTAAGTTTATAAGTGACAGTATTATTAATCCCCAATTTTCAGAAAAACAATTTAATGAGAATTTAAAATCAATTTCTCATAAAATTGAAGAAATTATTAAGAGACTTTAAAATGAATAATAAATCAAAAATTAGAAACTTTAGCATCATAGCACATATTGATCATGGTAAATCAACTTTAAGTGATCGTATTATAGAAATGACTAATTCTCTTGAAAAAAGAGAAATGAAAGCCCAAATTCTAGATTCTATGGATATTGAAAGAGAAAGAGGAATAACTATTAAATTGAATGCTGTTCAATTAAAATATACTTCTTTAGCTGGTGAAAACTATGTTTTTCATCTTATAGATACACCAGGACATGTTGATTTTACTTATGAAGTTAGTAGATCATTAGCTGCTTGTGAAGGTGCTATATTGGTTGTAGATGCAGCACAAGGTATTGAGGCTCAAACTTTATCTAATGTTTATTTGGCTCTTGAAAATGATTTAGAAATAATACCTGTAATCAACAAAGTTGATCTTCCATCTGCTGATGTTGAAAAAGTTAAAAAAGAAATAGAAAACACTATTGGTCTTGATTGCTCAGAAGCTCCATTAATATCAGCAAAGACAGGATTAAATGTTCAAGATGTTCTTGAATCAATTATTAAGGTTATCCCTGCTCCAAAAGAAGCTGACGATTCTAAACCATTAAGAGCTTTAATATTTGATTCATATTATGATTCATATAAGGGTGCTATTTGTTTAGTCAGAATTGTTGATGGTGTTTTAAAGCCGGGCGACAAAATAAAAATGATGGCTTTGAATTCAGAATTCATAGTTACCGAGGTCGGTGTAAGAACTCCTAAATTGACTAATAAAAAAGAATTAGTTGCTGGTGAAGTTGGATGAGTAGCTGCTGCAATTAAAACTGTTAAAGACGTTAGCGTTGGTGATACTATCACTTTAAGCGAGCGTTCTGCAACTGATGCGCTTGCTGGTTATAAAAAAATACAACCAATGGTTTTTTGTGGGCTTTATCCTATTGACACAAGTAAATACGAAGATCTTAAAGAAGCAATGACTAAAATTGTTTTATCAGATGCTGCTCTTGAATATGAATATGAAACTTCACAAGCTCTTGGGTTTGGTATTCGTTGTGGTTTTTTGGGTTTATTACATATGGACGTTATTAAAGAAAGAATTAGTAGAGAATTCAATATAGAACTTATTATGACTGCTCCTAGTGTTCAATACGAAGTTCTTAAAACTAATAAAGAAACTATTTGAATAGATAATCCTTCAAAATTACCAGATAGAAATCATATTGATAAAATATTTGAACCTTTTGTCAAACTTGAAATAGTATTACCTAATAATTTTGTTGGTTCGATAATGGAATTGTGTCATCAATTTAGAGGAACTTACATTGATTTACAAGTTATAGATGCCGATAGAAGAAAACTTGTTTATGAAATGCCATTAGCTGAAATTATGTATTCTTTCTTTGACAAACTTAAATCATTGTCTAAGGGTTATGCAACACTTGATTATGAATTAATTGGTTATAGGTCTGAAAAGTTATCAAAAATTGATATCATGCTTAATGGAAATAAAGTAGATGCCTTAAGTTTCATTAGTCATCAAGATTTTGCATATAGAAAAGGCAAACTAATCACTCAAAGACTTAAAGAACTTATTCCAAGACAGCAATTCGAAGTTCCAGTTCAAGCGGCTATTGGAAGTAAAATTATTGCTAGAGAAACCATTAAATCATTTAGAAAAGACGTTATTGCTAAATGTTATGGTGGTGATATAACTAGAAAAAGAAAATTATTAGAACAACAAAAAGAAGGAAAGAAAAGACTTAAATCAATAGGTGCGGTTGATGTTCCTCAAGATGTCTTTATTGACGTTTTGAAAGAAAATTAGAAGGGTAAGTAATTTTATTTGGTTTGTTAAAAATGAAATTAAATTTTAAAAAAATTATATGTTTTTTCTTTATAGTTAGTTCACTGTTTGCAATTTCTTCTTCTTTGATTTTTAGCCCTAAAAAAATAATTATAAAGAATGCTAGTAAAGAAATATTTGATGGTGGTCTTTATTTTTCTTTTACTAAAAAAAATATCGATCTTCAAAACAAGATAAACTATTATCAATTTCTTCAATTGTTAAAAAACGAACTTAATTATTTAGATGTACATAAAAAAACTTCAAATCAAACTCCAATTTTGCAATATTTAGATTTTACATTGTTGCCATTCTTTTTCAAAATTAATCAAAAACGACCTATAAAAGTTGGTATTTTAGATATAAAAGCAGTTGAATATCAAAATTGACAAACTATGAAATTGAAATTATCTGTAGTTGAAAATAAAAATAATCATTTTGTTGATATTTACCAGTCAGGCACAAATTTAACAATAAGTAATTTTAAAGAAGTTAATGTGCCAGATATTAAAGATATTAGGGCTGGAGGTCGTGATTTAGTTAATAAAATTTATGCTGGAACTTCTTTAAATTCTAATTATGTAAATGATAAAAATGGTCTTTCAGAAATAAATGCTTCTCAATTAAATGAATATTTTAAAAATGAATATGCTTCTAAATTTGTTTATGATCTTTCAAGTCATTGAATTGCAATTACAGATATAGCCAATTTTAGAATTGAAAAAAATATAGTTTATTTTGACGTTATGATTAAATCATTTCACATGTTTTTTCCACATTTTATTGATAAAAGATTTTCTGATTTAGCACTTCAGAAAATAATTTTTGAAAAACCTATAAAACTTATAAGCATGCAAATAGTATATAATTCATCATCAAACCCTGTTCCTCCACCAGAGCCACCAACTCCACCTAGCGAACCAGATAATCAGCAACCATCTCCTGATGGTAAACCACTTCCGCCAACTCCACCTAGCGAACCAGAACCTCAACCAAATCAACCTGATTACAAACCATCAGAAGAAAACGATTTAAGTGTTTTTAATAAAATGACAACCGGATTTCTAATGACAATAGTTTCAGGTTGTATAATGTCTATAATGTTGTTGTTATTTGTAGCTATTAGTAGTGTTAAATTTAGTTCAAAAAAATAAAAAAGCAGACATACATCTGCTTTTTATTATTAACTAGCTAATCTTGCTCAATATGCCATTTTAGTAAATACATATAAGAAATCAGTCAGTAATCTAAATCCAAAGAAAGCAACAGCTTTATTCATGTTTATGTCTGCTCCATGAGCATTAATAAATTCTTCTTTTTTTCTTATCATGTAGACATCAAATGCCACATAACCAACAGATAAGAAAGTTCCTATTATAGTAATTAATATCATTCATCATGATCTTGATGAATTATACATTGGTGTTAATAACATTATTAATATTGTTACACTTGAAACAAGTAAGAAGAAGATTGATAGTATTCCAATAAGTTTTCCTAAACTGTTCATAAATTTCTCTTTACCAAATCTACCAATTAATCCAGCAAACAATATAAGAGAACCTGTAGAACCAAATAAGAATGCAAGTTGTGATCCATTAAATTGTGAAAAGATTAATCCAAATCCAACTCCAAAACCTATTATGTAAGTTGAATATGTAAATATAATAAAAATTCAACTAGCTTCTAATGGATTTCTTTTAAAATTTCATATTATGTAACAAACTATTCCAACTATTAATAATAGAGAACCACCTAAATAGAACCCTTTAGAATTAATAGAAGTAATAATATTGCCATGGCTTAAAAAATAACTAACAAGAGCAGCTATTGCAGCAACCAATAAGAAACCCAAACCACTTACTATGAAAGATTTGCCTAATAATCTTGATTGAGACTGAGCAAATTCTGCTCTAAATATTTGTCTAGACATTTAATACCTCTATTTTGTAATTAGTAATTAATTATATATAAAAAAATACATTAATTGATTAATTAAATCAAAAAATGTATTATTAAATCTTTTATTTTTTTGATTCTTCTTCTTTTAATTAACCTTCTAATTGTTTCTGAGAATCATCTTTATCATTTGTTTCTTCTTTTGAATTTGAAACAACATTATTTGATTCATCATTCAAGTGATTTTTAATTTTAATTTGAAATACAAAAGTTGCAATTATTCCCAATAATAATAACGAAAGAATCCCTCAAACTATTTTTTGATTATCTAACTCTCTTACATCATATTGGTTAGTCATAATCTTAATAGAAGCAATAATGTTGTATATTACTGCTACAAAAATAGGGATTATTAAGAAAAATATGAAAATACAAACTAACTGTACAGTGTTGTACTTTTTAAGTTCTTCATAGTAAGATTCTAATTTTTGGTTTTTATTCATTGTGCTCTCCTTATGTAAAGCATTACAATTTTAAATTTTAAATCATTTATTTAAATAAAAAAATTAAGCACTCAAATTTCAACTTTTTATTCTCAACAAACATCAAAAAAATATAATTAGCACTTTTTTAAAAGAGTGCTAATTTTATAAAAAATATGATATATTTAAACTAACACAATCAATAGAAAGGATTCAATATGGAATTTAAACAAACCGGTGGTCAAGGATTTAAACCACTTGAAGCTTATGGAAGAAATCTTAACGAAGAAGTTAAAAACAATAAGATGGATCCTGTAATTGGTAGAGATGCTGAAATAAGAAGAATTATAGAGATTCTAAGTAGAAAAAGCAAAAACAACCCCGTTTTAATTGGAGAACCAGGAGTTGGTAAAACTGCAATTGTTGAAGGTTTAGCACAAAGAATTGTCAATAAGGATGTTCCTGATAATTTATTAGATAAGGAAATTTGAGAAATTACGTTATCTTCTTTAATAGCTGGAGCTTCTTTTCAAGGACAATTTGAAGAAAGATTAAATCAAATAATTAAAGAAGTTAAAAAATCTAATGGAAATATAATTCTGTTTATTGATGAAATTCATCAAATTGTAGGTATGGGTAAAAACCAATCTTCAATGGATGCTGCTAACATTCTTAAACCAATGATGGCCAGAGGGGAACTAAAACTTATTGGTGCTACTACTCTTAAAGAATATAGAGAAAATATCGAAAAAGACGCTGCGCTTGAAAGAAGAATGTCTAAAATATTAGTTCTTGAACCTTCAAAACAAGAGGCTTTAACTATCATGAGAGGGTTAAAAAATAAATGAGAAATATATCATGGTGTAAAAATAGCAGATTCTGCTCTTATAGAAGCTGTTGAATTAAGTCAAAGATATATATCTGATAGATTTTTGCCTGATAAAGCTATAGACCTAATTGACGAAGCATGTGCTAAAGTTCAAACCGAAATGCACTCAATGCCTGAAGAACTTGATGATCTTAAAAGAAATCTTATTCATTTAAGAACCGAAGAAGCTGCTTTAAAATCTGAAACTGATGAAAAATCTTTAAAAAGATTAGAAGAAATAAAGAAAAAGATTAACAATTTAACATCAGAAGAAGAAAAATTAAACAAAACATGATTAAAAGAAAAATCAGAAGCAGAAAAAGTTAAAGTTTTAAAAAATCAAATAGATGAATATAAAAATAAAGTTGAAACATTACAAATATCAGGTGATTATGCTAAAGCTTCTGAAATTTTATATTACAAAATTCCAGAACTTTCTAAAAAATTAGAAGATGCTGAAAATCATATTAAAAAAACTAATTCTTCAAATAACTTAATATCAGATACTGTTACAGATAAAGAAATAGGAGAGGTTATTTCAAAAGCTACAGGAATACCACTTAATAAAATAGTATTATCAGAACAAGAAAAATTACTTAATCTTGAGAGTCAAATTCAATCAAGAGTTAAAGGTCAAGATGAAGCTATTAAGTTAGTTTCAGATGCTGTTTTAAGAGGAAGAGCTGGAATTAATAATCCAAATAAGCCAATAGGTTCTTTCTTATTCTTGGGTTCTACTGGTGTTGGTAAAACAGAAATTGCAAAAGCATTAGCTCAAAACTTATTTGATGATGAAAACTCATTAATAAGATTTGATATGTCTGAATACATGGAAGCTCATTCTGTTTCTAAACTTATTGGCGCTCCTCCTGGATATGTTGGTTATGAACAAGCTGGTGATTTAACAGAAGCCGTTAGAAGAAAACCATATTCTGTTTTATTATTTGATGAAATAGAAAAAGCAAATCCAAAAATTTTAAATTTATTCTTACAAATATTGGATGAAGGACATATTAAAGATTCTCAAGGAAAAAGAATAAATTTCAAAAACACAATAATAATAATGACATCAAATATAGGTTCTGAACTTATATTAGAAAACAAAAAGGCAGAAGCTATTGATGCTTTAAAACTTAGATTAAAACCAGAACTTATTAATAGATTTGATGAAGTTATATTATTTAATCCACTTGAAGAAGAATCAATTATATTAATTGCTAAAAAATTATTAACAGATCTAGAACTAAGAGCATATAGTGAAGGATATGAAATTAAGTTCACTGATGAAGTTTCTAAAATAGTTAAAAACAGAGCTTATAGCAGAGAATATGGTGCTAGACCTTTAAGTAGATGAATACAAAAAAATATAGAAAATGATTTAGCTAAAATGATCATTAAAAATGAAATAATGAAAAATAAAAAATATACTTTAGATTTTGATTCAATTAAATCTAAATTAGAAATTAAGAAATAATGAAAAAAGCAATAGTAATAGATGGAAATTCATTAGTATATAGAGCATTTTATGCTACTTTATCTCAAGCTGAATTTTCAATAGAACATAATCTTCAACCAGTTAATGCTTTAAAATTAATGCTTAATTTTGCTTATAAATTTAAAAACGATAATTATGATTATTGTTTAATAGCTTTTGATCATCAAAAGAAAAATTTTAGACACAAATTATTGAATGATTATAAAGCAGGAAGAAAACCAATGCCAGAAGCATTGGTTTCTCAATTAGAATTAATTAAAGAGAACTTAAATCATTTGGGATTTAATATATTAAGTATCAATTCAAAAGAAGCCGATGATCTAATAGGTTCTTTTTGCAAAATAATGAAAAAAGAAAACATAAAAACTTCTGTTTTTAGTTCTGATAAAGATATGCTTCAACTGGTTGATAAAGATGTAGAAGTTCATCTTATTAAAAAAGGATTAACTCAAATTCAAATAAACAATTCTGATAATTTTGAAGAATTAAATAATATGAAACCTTCACAAATAACTGATTTCAAGGGAATAGTTGGAGATGCTTCTGATAACTTAGTAGGAGTTAAGGGCATTGGAGAAAAAACAGGACTAAAGTTAATTAGTGAATATGGTTCAATAGAAAATATTTATAATCATTTAACAGATTTAAGTTCTTCTATTCAAAAGAAATTTAATGATTCGAAAGAAATGGCATTCCTTTGTAAAGAATTAGCCACTATTGAAACTGATATATTTTCAGAATATTCTTCAGATGATTTTAAGTTTAAAAAACCAAATAAGAAATTACTAAAAGACACAATTGAAAAATACAATATAAGCGGATTAGACAAAATATTTCAATAATAAACTTGCTTTTTATTATTAATCTCTATAATTTGAATTTTGTTATCCCAAAATCAATTAACTAACAAATAAGTTTATAATTAAATTAATATGACAAAAGAAATACAAATTTATAAAGACAAAATATTAAAAAATATTAAAAAATTAGAATTAACAAAAATGGAGGAAGAAAAAATTTCTTTCGCCATTGATTATGCAGATAAAAAACACTCTGGTCAAAAAAGAAAATCTGGAGAACCTTTTATAATTCATCCATTTGAAACTGCTTTGAGTTTAATTGAATGAAATATGGACGCAGAAACTATACTAGCTGGCATATTACACGATGTTATAGAAGATACAGATACTTCTGAAGAAGAATTAACTAATCTTTTTGGAAAAACTATTACAAAATTAGTTGATTATGTGAGTAAAGTTTCTAATTTTGCAAGAAAAAACAGAAATGAAAAACAAATAATACCATCTAATGAATATGGTATTAAAGTTTTCATGTCTATGACAAAAGATTTAAGAGCAATGATTGTTAAATTAGCAGATAGACTTCATAATCTTAAAACTATTCATTATTTAAGAGAAGAGAAACAAATAAGAATAGCAGAAGAAACTATTAGTCTTTATGCTAATATTGCTGGCAGATTAGGTATGTACACTGTTAAAACTAAAATGCTTGATTTGTGTTTTGAAGTATTAGATAATAAAAATTACAATAAAACAAAAAAAACTATTCAAGGTTTAATAAACAGAAAACAAGTTAAATGAGATGAAATGACTAATAAGGTTTCAGATATTTTAACTTCTTATGATATTCAATATGAAGTGGTTTCTAGAACAAAAGGAATACACTCCACTTTTGTGAAATTACAAAAATCACACAACATCGATGAAATTCATGATATTTATGCCATTAGACTTATTGTTGATTCTCCTTTACATTGTTATAAAGTTTTGGGATTATTGCATTTGAATTTTAAATATTTGCCTAAAGCCTTTAAGGATTATATTTCTAATCCAAAACTTAATTTATATCAGTCTATTCATACTACTTTGGTGGAAAACTCAACTTTTCTTGAAATACAAATTAGAACACAAAAAATGGATAGATTTGCCAACTCAGGTTTGGCTGCTCACTGATATTATAAAGAGTTATCAACCGAAAGTATTTCAGATGCGGTTTCTGTTAAACTTGGTGATTTATTTAATTTAACTACACAAAATTTTGAAGAAATTAAAAAACAAACTAAGAGAAAAATTTTTGATATTTTTATATTAAATAATGGGACGTCAGTAATTACTGACAAGTTTACAACTGCTTTAGATCAAGCATTTGCTTATGATTCTAATAAGTTTATATATCTTAATGGAATATTAAGAAATGGTGTGCAATGTCCTTTTGATTCGACTTTAGAACAAGGAGATAGCCTTAAATTTCAATATTCAAAAGCTGAAGTTATTACAATTAGTAAAAGTTGAATAAGTTCTGTTAAAACGACAAAAGCCAGAAAATTCATTTCTGAATTTCAAACTTCAGTTGACAAAGTTGCTAAAAATAATATTGTTAATTTCTTTTTACAAATTAAGAATCATTTAGAAAATAAATGAGTAGGCGAAGAAAGGGCGCTGGAAGTAATTAAAGAATTATTTGGAATTTCTTCTTTTGATGAATTTTTGAATTTTGTTGAATTTAGTAAAAAAAATAATTTATTTTTTGCTGGTTTATTTAATAAGGATGAAAAAGAAGTTAAGAGAACTCACTTATCATTATTAATGTTTTTCTCTCAATGATTATTTAGTGAGAAATACTTTAAATATCCAGAAGAAATAATTATTGAAACTATTAAAATGCCAACTTGTTGTATTAAAATTCCAGGAATGAACATAGTAGGTATTGTTACTAAAAATTCTATTGAAATTCACAATGTTAAATGTTCATTTATAGATTTTAAAAAATGAAAAACAATCAATCTAGAATGAGACAATGAAAAATTAATGAGAAATTATGCTTTATTTGAATTCAAAATAGATTTTAAGGTTGAATGAACTTCATCTCTTTCTAAGATTTTAATTAATGAACAAAAAAACCTTAGCATGTTAACTAATTTATTAAAAATTGATAGAGAAGAAGATGGAAAAACCACATCTGTTCATATTAATTTATCAGTTAGAAATTTTGCAATTCTTAAAACTTGATATCAAAGAATATTTAATCATTTAGTTTTTGTTGAAGAACCAAATTTTCTTAAATAATGTGTTAAAATTACTATTTAATGATTCAATACATATATAGGTAAAGATATGAAAGTTGACAAAACAAAATTTATATTCGTTACTGGTGGAGTTTACTCTTCATTAGGTAAAGGAATATCTGCTTCAAGTATGGGAAGATTACTTAAAGAACAAGGATTTAAAGTGGCTATTCAAAAGCTTGATCCATATCTAAATGCTAATCCTTTATTTTTGTCTCCCCTGCAACATGGAGAAATTTATATAACTAAAGATGGAAGAGCAGTTGATCTTGATTTAGGAAACTATGAAAGATTTATCGATGAGGATTTGACTAAATCTTCTTCTCTATCATTTGGAAGAATTTATTCAGAAGTTCTAGAGAATGAAAAGAATAATGTTTATAAACAACAAACTATACAAGTTGTTCCTACAATAACTAATCATATAATTGATAAGTTTTATAAATTAGCTGAAGAAACTCAAGCTGATTTTATAATTGTTGAAATCGGTGGAACAGTTGGAGATATTGAATCAATACCTTTCTTTGAAACGCTTTCTATATTTGCTCATAAATATGGAAAGAATAATGTACTATTTGCTCACTGTGTTCCTTTAATTGCATTGAATGTAGTTAATGGTGAATTAAAAACAAAACCAGCACAACACTCTATTAATAATTTAAGAAGTTTGGGTGTTCAACCAGACTTCTTAATACTTAGATCTTCTTTTGATGTTCCAAAAGATATTATTGAAAAAATAAGTTATTTGTCTGCTATTGACAAAGAACATATTTTAGTTGCTAAGGATTTAGAATCAACTTATTTTCTACCAACTGAATTTTATAATCAAAATTTTCATTCTAAAATTCTTTCTCATTTCAAAATTGATATCAAAACAAAACCAATGAAAGAATGAGATAAGTTTGTTAAAACTATTAAAACTAAACCAACTAGTGAACTTAAAGTTGCTATAGTTGGAGAATATGTTTCATTGCATGATGCATATTTTTCAGTTTTAGAATCTATTAATTTAACTTCTTATGAATTAAAAATAAAATCAAAAATTGTTTGAATTTCAGCTGATGATATTAATAAAGATTTTAAAAAGAAATATGATGATGTTGACATCTTTATATTTGGTGGATTTGCAAGTTCTGATTTCAAAAAGAAAGCGGAATTATTTATAGACATTGCTTTAAAAAACAACTTTAAAGTACTTTCATATTCTGAAGGTCATTTTAATGTTTTAAATTATTTAAAAATTAAAATTAATAGCAATACAGATCTAAATCCAGGTTCTGCTAAAATTGAATTAACAGATGAATCTAAAAAAGAATCAAACCTTGAATACAACAAAGAAAGAAGAACTAAAAATTTCATAGTTAAAGAAGAAGATTTTAAAGCAAAAGATTTTAAAGTTATTGGAAAAACTGGAGAATTTGTTGAAATCATTTCACATTCAAAGAATGATTTATTTTGTTCAGTTAATTTTAATCCAGAATTTACTTCTAGACCTATGAAACCAAACTTACTATATTTACTATTATTTAATAAAGCGTTGAATAATAAATAAGGATTATTATGGAATTCAAAAAACCAAGAGGAACTAACGATTGATTTGGAAAAGAAGTCAAAGAGTTCGAGTTAGTCGTTAATAAATTAAAAACAATAGCTAAGAACTATTCTTTTAGTGAAATTAAAACTCCTACTTTTGAATCTTCAAATCTTTTTAATAAAGCGGTTGGTGAAACTAGTGATATAGTTTCAAAAGAACTATATACATTTGAAGACAAATCAAATAGATTAATGTGTTTAAGACCTGAAGGAACCGCTAGTGTTGTTAGATCTTATGTAGAAAACAAAATGTTCGGAAATCAATCAAAAGTTATTAAGTTTTTTTATTTAATGAATATGTTTAGATATGAAAGACCACAAACCGGAAGATTAAGAGAATTTCATCAATTTGGAGTTGAGTACTTAAAAACATCTTCGATTTATGATGATGTTGAAATTATTATGTTTGCAAAAAATATTCTTGACGATTTCAAAATTCGTGATTATAAATTAAAAATAAATAATCTAGGAAATTTTGAAAGTAGAAATAAATGAGTTCAATCTTTAAAAGAATATTTTTCAAAATATAAAAACGAATTAAGTGAAGATTCGATTAAGAGATTACAAAAAAACCCATTAAGAATACTAGATGATAAAGTAGATTCTAAGAAGGAGTTTGTTAAAAACGCTCCAAAATTAAACCAATTTCTTTCAACAGAAGAAATTAAAAATTTTAATGAAATTTGTAATTTATTAAATGAATTCAATATTGATTATGAAATTGATGAATTTTTAGTCAGAGGATTAGATTATTATAGTGGTTTAGTATTTGAATTTGTCTCTACAAATGACATACTAAAATCAAAAGAAACAATACTAGCTGGTGGAAGATATGCAAAACTTATTTCACAAACAGGAGGCCCTGATAATGAAGGACTTGGTTTTGCTATAGGTATTGAAAGATTTATTATGTTACTTAAAGAAAACAACAATGATTTTTTTAATGTAAACAACAAAATTATTTACGTTGCTTCTGAAACCAATAATAAAAAAGAAGAATTAGAAATATTATCTTTATTAAGAACAAATAATTTTGTAGTTGAAAATGATTTTAGTTTAAATGATAAAAATAAACATTTCAAATCTGCTCAAAAAGCAAAATATGATTATTTGGTTTTTGTTAATGAAAATCAACTCACTATTAAAAATCTGAAAGAAAAAACAACTGAAAACATTAAAAGAAATCAATTAATTGATTTCTTTAAAGAAAGAATTTAAAATGAAAAGAACATATACAAATGAAATTAATGATTCTTTGATTGAAAAAGAAATATTAATTAAAGGTTGAATTAAAACTAGAAGAAAATTAGGAAATTTATTATTTCTAGATGTTAGAGATACTTTTAATTATGTTCAAGTTGTATTTGATTCAGAAAATCCTAATTTTAAAAAGGCTTTAAAATTAACTAAAGAGTCTACTGTTTGTATTAAAGGCGTTCTACAAGTAAGAAAAAGCATAAACGAAAAAATACTAACTGGAAAATATGAAATAATAGCCAATGAATTAGAAATATATTCAATTGCTGAACAAACTCCTATGATTATTGACATTAACACTGATGCTCTTGAAGAAGTTAGATTTAAAAATAGATTCTTAGATTTGAGAAGAGAAAATATTGCATCGATTTTTAAATTTAGAAGCTTATTAATTAATGAAATAAGTAATTTTTTAATCAAAAAGGATTTTATTAATATAGAAACTCCAATTCTTTCTAAACCAACTCCTGAAGGATCAGCAGATTATTTAGTTAATTTTGAAAAAGAAGAAGGTCATTATTATGCTCTTCCTCAATCTCCCCAATTGTTTAAACAATTTTTAATGTTTGGAGGTTTTGAAAAATATTTTCAAATTGCAAGATGTTTTAGAAATGAAAATCTAAGAAAAGATAGACAACCAGAATTCACTCAACTTGATATTGAAATGGCCTTCAGTTCTGAAGAAGAAGTACAAGAATTAACAGAACAATTAATAAAACATATATTTAAAAAATTAAAAAATATAGATATTAAATTACCTATCCAAAAAATGGAATTTGATTATGCTATAGAAAATTATGGTGTAGACAAGCCTGATATTAGATTTGAAATGTTATTAACTAATATTCAAAATATTTTTAAAAACACAAAAGCCAATATTTTTAAAAATAAAACTGTTAAAGCCTTGTATTTGGAAAATAATTTTTGTGATTCAAAACAAATTAAATATTTAGAAAAAATTGCAAAAGATAATCAAGCCAAAGGATTGGCTTGATTACAATTAAAAGATAATAAGGTGTCAGGTTCTGTTTCAAAATTACTTTCAGAAGAAGAAATTAATGATTTATTTAATTTTAAAAATTTAAAAAACGGAACTGTCTTTATAGTAGCTGATGAAAAAGAAATAGTAAATCAATCATTGGGCGCAGTTAGAAATGAATTAGGTTCTATGTTTAAATTAACAGATCCTAATGAATTTAAATTTTTATGAATTGTAAATTGACCATTATTTGAATATTCAGAAGAAGATAAAAGATATAAAGCTGCCCATCATCCATTTACAAAGCCTTCAAAAGAATTTGAGAAAAATTTTGATGAACATTTAGAAATTGCAAGATCATGTTCTTATGACATCGTTCTTAATGGAATAGAACTTGGTGGCGGTAGTCTTAGAATAGATAATTATGATCAACAAGTAAAGATGTTTGAATCTGTTGGATTATCTAAAAGTGAATATGAAACTAAATTTGGATTTTTGTTAGATGCATTTAAGTATGGAGTTCCACCTCATTGTGGAATTGCATTAGGAATCGATAGGTTAGTTCAAATAATGTTAGATTTAAATGGAATAAAAGAGTGCATTGCTTTTCCAAAGAACAATAATGCCAAAGATACATTATTTAAATCCCCAAGTTTAATTAAATAATAAAGAAAAAAGATTTATAATTAATAATAGTTAATTTTCTAAATAGATGCTGAGAATTGATTTTTTTAAATTAGATTAGAATTAAAAAAATAAAAAAAGAGTTGATATATGAACATTTTTAAATTATTAGTTCTAAGTTCACTTCGTGTGATGAAAAAAACAAAGATATTATTAATACAATTAATATCTTTGGTTTTTCTGTCTATTCTTGTTTTAGGAACTATATCGTTTTCAAATATAGAATTAAAAAAATCATATGATAACATAGTAGAAAATGGTAATAGTCCAAAACTTTATTCTGCTATTCCAAATTCTGAAACTTTGGTTGATTATGTATATAATGATAATCAAACTAATACATTCTCAACTTTAGAAAATCTTAATATTGAAAATTTAAAACCAACAGGCAAACTAATGGATATTATGAATCCAATGGCTATGTCTAATATAAATTTAAATAACGGAACACCCAATTTTAATCTAAAAGGATTTTACGTAATAAGTTCTTTAATTAAAAATAAAAACAATAGTCCGGTTTCTGTTGTTGAAAACACAACAAACCCAAGTCCTAACATTTTTGATTTATTTTCATTATTTAAAAATGGTTCATTGTATACAGTTGGTCAAGCACCATATTCACCAGAAGAATTGCAATTAAAAATAGCCGATCCTTATTCTTATACTACAAACCCTTACAGTTTTGTATATAACACAACAGGAAAAATAATCGGTGTTTCTAATTTTGGTTCTGCTAGAGTTGAAGGGGTCAATCTTATTAATACTAATTATCACTTATTTCATTCTCCTGTTTATTTAACAGAAGAAGGTGCAAAAGCAAATGGTATTATTCCCACAACTAATAAAAACTCATTAAATTTAACTTCAACAATCCCGAATGGATATGGTCAATTGAAATTATCATCAAATGAACTTTTCAATCCTAGTGATAATTTTATGTTTGGTGTTGATGATGCTATTCCAACAGATCCTTCATCAATTATAAAAACATATGGCGAAAAAATGATGACGTTCATAAAAAACAATATGGATGCTAATCTTTTCATTCCTGAACTAAATAAAATTAATACTAAATTATCTTCTGTTGATTATAAAAAACAAGTTAAAACTTTTAATATAAAATATCAATTAGATTTTAAAAATTCAAAAAATAATTTAGTTAATTTTTTATATAAAAAAGTTAATGAATTACCAGAACTAAAAAGCAAATATTTAAATTATTTCGATGGAACTATTTCTATACCAGCTATAGAAAATTATACTTTGAATAAAAACGGCAAGCCTAATTCTGCAAATATTAAATCTATAGTTAATGAAACTGTTAATAAATTACAAAATATGATTACACAGGAAATTAAAGATAATATATTTACTAAATATCCTAGTTTTGAAACTGAATATAAAAATGAATATGATTTAACTGTTCAATTCAATAAACATAATTTAAATTGAGTTGAATCAGAAAATGGAGTTTATTCTAATTCTGTTGATAATTCGAAATTTATTATTTCAAAAGCAAATTTGGTTTCAAACTCTAATCAGAATCCTGTTAGTAAAGTTGTTATTAATAAAGGAATGGGCGTTCCTTCGAAAGACATAACAAATTTTATTTCTGAAGATACTAATATTAGATTATCTGGATGAAATTATGAAATGATAAATCAATACAACAACTCAATGAGCAAACCTACTGTAAGACAAAAGTTTTATGATGATTGAATTAAATATGATTTTTCAAGAATTTATAAAATAGCTTCAGAGGCTTTTTGAAATATATTTGATGTCGAAAAAATGAATGCTCCAAGATTATATAAAATACTTGCAACTCCTCCAAAATCGTTTGAAGAATTTTCTAATCTTTATATTCCTACATTACATGAAGCAAATCAGAAAATGTTTATTCAAAACATAAATTTCAATGGATTTGGTTACACTATAAATGCCATTAATTTAATAAAAGCTGTTGGTGGTGTTAATGGTGTTCCTTTTCAGATAGATTATGCAGATAAATCTTCTTTCTTAACGGTTTTATCTTCTAACTATATGAAGGCCAATAAAAATAACAAAGTAATAGTTCCTAAAAATATTTTAGAACAAGCAATGCTTTTGCCATATTCAAATCAAACTTTAAATCTAGAAGAAGTAAATAACTCATCTAACAAAGAAAAATACAAATCTCATTTTATTAAATCCTTAAAAACAGGAAAAACAACTTTTTATAGAAGTTTTAAAGAGTGAATGAACGATCTTCCTGAAAAATATACAGTAAGTGTTAACTCTCTTAAATATGTAATTATTGGAGATGGATTAAGTCCTGAGTTTTTATATCCCGCTTTATCTAGCGAGCAATTATTGCTTGATAATAAAAAAAGTGGAGTAATGTATGTTAATGGTTCTGGTTTAAGTAGAATCGAAAATAGTTCAAGTGCTGAAATCAATAAATATTATTTAATGAATTTTGAACCCGGAACATCATTAATAACTGAGAATAATATTATTAATGAGCTTAATGCTTTTACATTAAAAAATTATGGAAAAAAATTAATTTATAAAACAGATGATTCAAATCTTCCTAATAAATTACTTTATACAAGAATGAATTTCTCTAATGACTTAAGAACAATAATTCTTATAGTTACATTGATTGTTGGTTTAATAATTGCTTTCTTATCTTTATTCTTCGTTTCTACATTACTAAGATCTATTATTAAACAAAATAGACAAACCTTTGGAATTATATTAGCTAACGGTATTAATAAATTTAAAATATCTATGTCGTTCTTCTGCTTTGCTTTATTCCCAGCGGTAATTGCTGGAGTATTAGGGTATATAGCTGCATACTTTACGTCGCCAGTAATTACTAACATCGTTTCTGATTATTGAGCTTCTCCATTAAATGAATCTTCATTACAGTGATTTATGTTCTTTATAATGCCTGTTATTTTGTTCATAATATTGTTTTCAGTTTTGGTTGGTGTTATGTTCTGAACATTTAGAAAGAAAACAACTGACATTATGTCAGTATCTTCTGAATTTAGAATGAATGCATTTGTAATGATGATTAATAAAATTACAACTAAGACCGGAAGTCTTAACTCATTTAGACTAACATTTATGATGGGTAACATTACAAGGTTTTTAATTCTTACTGGAATAGTAACCGCATTCATTACATTAACTTCAACAATTATAGGAAGTCTTAACTCATTTAGTAATGCCCTTTCTTATACTCAAAGAAATAAAGAATACACATATAGTTTTAATCTTTATTCACCTACTAAGCAAGGTGGTTATTATTCAGTAATTCCTACTTCTCAACTAGGAACAACCCAAGGATTCTTAACTCCTTTATATGGTCCAAATTCTAATTCAACTATGTATGGTTCTGATTATACAGAAGCTTTAAAATACCCATTTGATAGCAATTTAAGTTACAACAACTTATTCTTATTAAATTCTAATATTGTTTCTGACATACAAGGTAAACTTAGATTCTTTAACAATAAAATATTTACTAAATTGGCTTTAGATTCTAATGTTAACTTTGCAGGTTCATATATTAATCCTTGAGATTTTGCTAAAAATTATGCTCCTTCTTCTATTATTTCTTTAAGTGATTATTATGCTCAACAATTATTGACACAAGCATTTAATTTCTTTGTATACGTTCAAAAAAATAATTTATTCCAATCATATTTACCAGGAGTAATTAGTCAACCTTGAACATTAGATGGAAACAACATTAAAGACACTTCAAGTGAAACTTTAAATAAACCTCATGATAATTGAATATTTTCAAGAACCATAAATCCTTCAACACAAAAATATATTTGAACATTAAATCAAAAATCATTATTAGGGGCTCCTACTTTCCAATTTAATAAGAGAGCCGTTTCGTTATTGGTTCAATTGTTTAATCTTTATCAAAATCCATTGTTTAGAAATTGATCAATAAATAATTTTGGTAAAGTTACTAATTACAATTATTTCATCGGAATGAATGTGGTTGCTGTTGAAAATCAATATGAAACTTACACTTATTTAAAATCAAGCATTGATAAAATTAATTCTGAAAAAACTAATGAATTAATAAATGCAAATATACAAGGTGTTAAGAGTAATTCAAACTTTTTAATTCTTTATAATAATAAAAATGAAAGCATGAACAACTTATTAAATAAAGAACCAACTATATATAATGCTCAAGAGTACTATCCTATGATCATTAATGAAGTTGTTGCCAAAAAATATGGATTAAAAGTTGGGGACAGACTTTCAACAAATGTTTATAATTCATATGATAGATTTATTACTAAATACAATCATCCTAATGAAAATCAGTTTGTTAATGCTAATTTCCAAATAGTTGGAATAACTACATCAAAATCTGAAAATCAATATTATACTAATCAAAAATATGCAAACAAAATATTGGGTTATACTTTAACTCCAGAAGAAGAAAAACAACAACCAGGATACGTTCCATTTAATGGTTATTTCACAAAGGCAACTTCTCCTTCAATGGTTTCAAATTTTGGTAGTATTTATTCACCCTCAGGATTAAGTCCAGCAACTGGACTTTGAGGTAGAGATGTAACAAGTGGCGATACGACTCAACAAATTTATAATAATTGGGACAAACTTAACGGAATTGTTGGTTTTGATATTACTAAGGGTCTTCAATCAAGAGTCAATTTATCAGCTGGTGTAGTTATGGGAAGATTAATAGATACATTTGGTAGCGATCGTCCTTTATTAATTTCTATTCAATCAGTTGATGCTACATTTGTTAATAATTTACTGGGTTCTACTATTGATTCAACAGTTTCAAATATTATGACCTTTGTAACTATTGCTTTAATTCCTACATTGTTAATTATTATTGTTATGTTAGGAACTATGATAGTTTCTGAAGCTAATAGATTAATTGCTTTATTAAAAGTATTAGGTTTAAATAACTTACAAAACACTATTTCATTTATGCTAGTTTATTTATTTGTATTAGTATTAGGTTTAGCAATTTCAGTTGGTGTTACATTTGGAATATTATCTCTATTCTCATCATTAGTATTTTCAGGATTTAATATTATTATTAATCCTATTGCTCCTTGATGATCATTCTTAGGAATGTTTGGAATAGTTGGAATTATATTCTTATTAATATTCTTATGAACATACTTCAAAATTCAAAAAATAGAACCTTCAAGTGCTGTATCTACAAAATAAAAAAAGACCTGTTAATGGTCTTTTTTATTTTTAATTATTGTTGTAATATATATGTAATTTCTACATACGTTTTAAATTCTTTTTCAATTAAAAATTCTACTTCTCTTATTTTTTTGTCTGTAAGATCTTTAAATTTTGTTTTATCTAATGAAACAAATATTTTAATACCACCCGAAAAATTATAAATGTGTAAATTATCAGGATTTATTGTTATTAATTCTCTAATCTTATTTTCTCTTTCGATTTCTTTGTTAGTTTTTCTAAATAATAAAACATTTATAACCTGGAATAAAGGTCTAATTGAAAGCGGAGTAACTAATATTATTATTACTAATAATAATGATTTATCAATGATAACTCTTATTTTATTAATATAAGCTATTTCCATACCCCTCAAAGCTAAAGAAGTTGATGTTAGAGCAATACCTATTGTTAATGAAAACAACATGTCTACAATGGCTGAGTTTCTTTCAATTATAAGCAATGAAGAATTGTTATTTTTCTTTGCCCCGATATGAAGAAATATTGCATTAAGACTACATATTAGAACTAAAGTGATTGTGTAACCTAAATAATATTCAAATTTTGGTGGAGTTTCAATGTTTACTGTATTAATAGCAGAAATAAGTTCCATAATTGCATCGTAAATAAAATATAAACTTAATATTGTTAAAATTATTATTTTAAAGAAAACAAAAAGATTTTCTGCTATTAATACACCTAAAGGATATTTAGAACTTTTTGGTTTTCATTTAAATTTAATTCAATATGAAACAAAACTACCAACTATCATGATGCAAGAATAAACCGCATCAAATAATATTGAAGTGTCTTTAACTATAAAATAAAAAACTATGCCGGCTATTGCCATTATTGAAAACACAAATATACTAAATAACAAAGCATTTTTGGTAGTTAGAATTTTAGTGCTTTTATTCATAATTTATCTCCTTAATATCACATATAATAGTATAGAATATTATTTAATTTATGGAGAAAAAAGCAACTAAAACAAAATGAAATTTTTAAATATACTAGAAAAAAGAAAAAGTTCAAGATTATTTAAGGATATTGAATTAAATAAAGAGATGATTGATGAATTAAAACAATCAATCAATTTATCACCAACTTCGTTTAATTTACATAACTTTAGTGCAATATTTGTAACTGACAAAAAAACAAAAGAAAAAATAAGCACTAATGATATGATTACTTCTTGTTCTTTATTAGTTGTGTTTTGTATAGATGTGAATAGAGTTGAAGTTAAAGGTATGTCTGAATTTGATAAATACTCAATGTCTTTATTAAATATTGGAATATCAATAAACAATCTTACTACTATGGCTTCTTATTTAGAATTATCTTATGGATTTAATTATTCTATTAACAGAAATAATAAAATTATAAAAGACGTATTGAATCTTAATGATAATATAGTTCCAATAATTGCAGTAGCCATTGGACATTCAAAAGAAGATTCTGATATCAAGCCAAAACTTAATAAAATTTATGATGAAAAGTATGATCTTCAATTAGTTAAAACAGAAGTTGAAGAATATGACAAAACAATGAATGAATATTATTTGGCTAGAAATTCAAATAATAAAGATATTAATTGGACAAATTTTTCTAAAAATATAATTTTAGATTCAAAAGAACTCAAAAAAAGTTTAAATAAAATAATCAAAATAAAATAAAAAAAACCTCTTGAATCAAGAGGTTTTTAAATGGTACTCAGAATGGGACTTGAACCCACAAGGTATTAACCGGCTGATTTTGAGTCAGCTGCGTCTGCCATTCCGCCATCTGAGCAAAATAAATACATATATATAATACTTTACATATGTTTATTATTTAATTAATTTTTCAGTATTCGAAAAATGTTGTTTCACATTTTCTTTTAATTTATCAAAACCATATTTATTAATTATATTTTTACAAGTTGATTCTATTTTTGAATTTCAAGCCCCTAAAGGAATTCGCACATCAAGTTTTTTTTCTATTTTTTCTATTTGTTTTAAAAAATGTATTCTTGCAATAATAGAAGCCGCTGCTACGAAAATGTATTCACTCTCAGCTTTTGGAGTGAATTCACTAATATTGATTGATGACAAATTCATTCTATTTAAATAATCATTGAATTTATCTTCATTAACATACTGATCAATAACAGAAAAAGCATTTGGTTTTTTATTTATTAAAGCAGACAAAGCCTGATGATGTAAAAATGTTTTAGACATATGAGAATTTTTATATTTATCAAAAAATTTATTATATTGCTCTGAATCAAATTCACAAACCATATGAGTTATCTTATTTTTAATAGATTCATATATTTCCAACATCTTTTTATCAGTTAAATTTTTCGAATCATCAATTCCTAATTCTTGTAAAAAATTTATTTGCTCTTTATTAACAAGAACAGCACAAACAACCAAGCCTCCAAAGTAATCTCCAACACCGACCTCGTCACTTCCAACAAAATAATCAAAATTATTTAAATCTTTTTTGTTTTTTGTTTTGTTTGATTCTTGTTTTGTATTAAAATAATTAAAAGAGACCCTTTCGGCGTCTTTACCTTGAAAAACAACTTTATTCGAAAAATAAAACGTTATTGTTACATTGTTAATTTTCAAAATAAAATTTACATTTGGATTTTTGTTAGAAATTAAAAAATCTTTATAAGTACTTTTATATTTTTTAATTTCTTCATTGGTTAAAATTAAACTTATAGTATTCATATTGCTTATGATTATAATTCAAATAATAAGAGAGAAAATAAATGTTGATAATTGGACACGGTATAGATATCATAGACCTTACAAGAAAAGAATTAAAAAATCTTTCATTTTCAAAAAGATTTATGACAAAAAAAGAATATAATATTTTTTTGGAAATCAAAGAACAGAATAAGAAAAAAATATATTTAGCTTCTATTTGGTCTTTAAAAGAAGCAATTATTAAGTCTGTAAATCATAAATATATTTTCTCTGAAATCGAAATATTATTAGAACACAATAGAGCGCCTATTTGTAATCTAAAAAATATTAAATTAATGCTTTCTCTTAGCATTGAACATAATTATATAATTGCTAGCTCAATAGCTATAAAGGAAAAAAATGAAGAATAAATTTTGAAGTATAGCAATAGACGGTCCAGCAGGATCTGGTAAATCCACTATTGCTAAAAAATTTACTATTCTTGTAAATGGGTTTGTGTATATTAGTACAGGCCTGTTTTATAGAGCGCTTGCTTATCATTTAATAATTAATAAAATACCAGAAGACAAAATAATAGATTATTTGTCAAAAAATTTAATAAAAATTGAACTTGATGAAAATAATGTTATATTAACTCACAATAAAAATAAAGTAATTCTTTCTAATGAATTAAGAACAGAAGAAGTGTCTATTTTTTCTTCAAAAATAGCTAATATCCCAGAAGTTAGAAATTATCTTATAAAAAGACAACAAGATCTTGCAAATAAAAATAATGTAATAATGGACGGAAGAGACATTGGAACGGTTATTTTAAAAAATGCTGATATTAAAATATTTTTGACCGCTTCTTCAGAAACTAGAGCAAAAAGAAGATTCGAAGAATTAAAAGAATCCAATGATAAGATTTCTTATGAAGAAATTCATAAAGAAATAATTGACAGAGATTATAGAGATAAAAATAGAAAAATTGCCCCTTTAATAAAAGCGAAAGATGCTATTGAAATAGATAGTTCTATGTTAGAACCTTGTGATGTCGTTGATCAAATATTAGACTTATATATTGAGATGAAAAACAAATATTTTAATTAAGAATATTTTTTTTAAAAATTTCATGGAAAAATTGTAACAGCTTTAAAATATGCTAAAATAAATTTTATAAATTTTAATATAAAGGATAAAATTTTGAAAAAATATAACAAAGTAATTTTAACGACAAGTGCTTTAATATTAACAACTGGAGCTTTAACTTCAGTTCTTGTTACTAATTTAAACACTACTCAAAATAAGAAAACTACTAAAAATCAATTTGCTACAATTTCTCCTAAATATATAACTTGACCTGCAGAAGGACAAGAAATTCACAACGTGCGGGTAAATGGTGAATTGAGCACTATTTATACTCCACTTGAATCAGAATATGAAAAAAATAATTTTGGTGCTTCTCATGTTGATAATTTATATGGATTTACTTCTGAAGCTATTGCAAAATGATCTGCTAAAGAAAATTTTTACATTAATGCAGTAATCCCCTCATCTATAACTGACATTCATGATGGATCATTTACTTCTAATGAAGCTTATATGCCATCTAATAGTACAAATAAATCTCTTCGTTCTAATGTAAATAATAAAATTATTAGAGTAGATTTCAAAAAATCAACAAAATTAAGATCAATTGGTCACTATGCTTTTGAATCTGCAAGTCAGCTAATGGATGTTGAATTTAATAATGCGGCTAATTATCCCGTTAATTCAATCGGTCAATCAACTTTTGAAAATTGTACATCTTTGAAAAACGTTTGAAATTTTGATAAAGTTGAAGTAACTTATGTTCCTATGTATATGTTCAAAAACTCCGCATTGGAACATATAAAATTACCACCTAATTTCGAAACAGTAAATATCTCAGCATTTGAAGGAACTAAACTTAAAACAATTAATTTTGAAAATACAAAACTTAAAGATATAAAATTTAATGCTTTTAAAAATTCTACTATTGAAAGATTTTATGTTCCTGACAATGTAACAATAGGTCAAAATGCTTTTCAAACTTTAAACAATTCAATTGATCCATACTTAATAAACTTGCCACAAGAATACAATACAACTGAAAAATTAAATTATATTGGTATTAATAAAAATTTACCTACAACAAAGAAAAACATTACAGTTTATTTTAATAAAAAACAATTCGATTTTGATTTCCCAGGAGATATAAATTTAATTAGAGATAGTTTTAATGGTTTAACGCTTGGTGAGAAAGCTAAATACTTTATATTGGCTGGACCCGATGCAAAAACTTTATCACCGGCAATATATCTTAGAAATGCAACAATAGATCAAACAAACAAAATGATTATATCTCCAGCATTTAGTTATGAAATTAATTTTGTTAATAATATGCCGCCTACTGAAACAACATTCAAACGTCATAATCAACAAACAAACCAAATTAATCTTCAAATAAAAGATTCAAATGACGTAAAAGTTCAACTTGAAAAAGAAATACAAAAATGAAACACAGATGTTGCTTCAAGAGCTGATCAAAAAAATTTCCCGATGTTAATGGATGGATTTAGTTTTGATATTAAATACGCTCCTGATAATGCGCAATTAGCGATTGATTCTTTTGTGAAAACTAATGATTCAAATACTGTAACTGCAACTTTATCATTAAGTAATGCTGTTGTTAATAGTATTGCTAACGGAAAATTAACTGCAACTAGTGAAATTAATTTAATTCCAAATATGACATTCACTTCTAATTTAGCAAATCACCAACTTGATGGCGGAGAATATGCTGAATCTAAAGTAACGGCTTTTAATACAGAATTAAATTCTGAAATTACTTCTTTCAATGAAAAAATGGCTCAAAAAGCAATTGATCTAAATGACCCATTTGCTAATTTTAAAATTTTAAAAGCTTTGAAATTATCAATTACTGATATTAATTCAGATATTAGATTAGAAAAAGTAGAAAAAACAAACACAGATACTTCTTTATTTAATTTTGAAATTAAAACATTATTAGAAAATTCATCAACTTATTTACCAGAAGGAACTGTTAAAACAATTGGAACTATACCTTTTGCTCTTAAATTTAGTACTATATCACCAGATCCAGTTCCTCCTCCACCCGACCAAGGTGGCGGAGATAACCAAAACCCAGATCCAGTTCCTCCTCCACCCGACCAAGGTGGCGGAGATAACCAAAACCCAGACCCAGTACCTCCAACGCCTGATAATAATGAAGGAGCAACAAAAAACAATAACACTGTTGCAATTGCTGGTGGTACAATAGGTGCAATTATTATTATTGCAGTTATTGTTGGTTTAATAATTTTCTTATTAAGAAGAAGAAAAAGCAATCAAAATTAATTAATCAAAATTCATTTTTTAATAAAAACTATCACATGTGAAGCCTTGCTTATCAAGTGATAGTTTTTAATTTTAATATTACTTTTTACATATATATATATATATATATATATGTAAAAAATGTTATAATATAATTGTTAATTTTTATAAATATAAAGGATAAAATTTGAAAAAATATAACAAAATAGTTTTAATGACTAGTGCTTTAATATTAACAACTGGAGCTTTAACTTCAGTTCTTGTTGCTAATTTAAACACTACTCAAAATAAAAAAACGACTAAAAATCAATTTGCTACAAATTCTCTTGAAAATATAACTTGACCTGCAGAAGGACAAGAAACTCAAGCAATGATAAATGGTGTAATGAGCACTATTTATACTACGCTTGAATCAGATTTTGAAATCAACGTAAGTGGTAATGTTCACTCATTAATGGGGCTTAAAATAAAAAAAGTTAAAGAGTGATATGGTAGAAAAAATTTTTATATTAATATGGTAATCCCAGCTAGCACGACAGTTATTAAGTATGGTGCATTTGCTTCAAACACTGCTCATATGACCAATATGCACAGCTCATATAATGACAAATATACAATTGTTAATAATAAAATAATTAGAGCTGATTTTTCAAATGCTACTAATTTAACAACAGTGGAAGCAAATTCTTTCCGTGAAATTTCTAGTTTGGAAGAAGTCGTATTTGATGAATATAGCTACTATTGAATTAATTCTTTTGAACCAAGTATTTTTACTAATTGCAGTTCTCTAAAAAGAGTTTTAAATTTTGATAATGTTATGTCAACAAACATTTCAACAGATATGTTTAAATTTACAGCATTAGAATCTATTGATTTCCCAATCACTTTGCAAACTATAGATAATTATGCTTTTGCAGAATCTAAAATTAATTCAATCGATTTAAGTAATACTAGATTGAAAGAAATAAAAGCATCAGCTTTTGAAAATTCTTCAATTCAAAAAGTTTTTGTTCCTGATAATGTAATAATAGAATCAAACGCTTTTTCTACTACTGCTAATTCTCTAAACCCTTACTATGCAAACTTGCCACAGGAATACTTTACAGATGAAAAATTAAATTTCATTGGCATTAAAGAAAGTGCGCCAACAAAAGAAAAAAATATTACAGTTTACTTTAATAAAGATCAATTTAGATTTGATTTTCCAGGTTCTCAATCAGCAGCTGCGACAAAATTTAATTCTTTATCAATGTCAGAAAAAGCTAAATACTTTATACTGGCTGGTCCAGAAACAAAAACTTTATCAGCTGATATTTATTTTAGAAATATAGAATTCGATCAACAAAATATATTGACTTTTATTTCATCATTTAATTATGCAATTAATTTTGTTGATAAGATGCCACCTAGTGAAACAACATTCGAGCGTCATAATCAACAAACAAACCAAATTAATCTTCAAATAAAAGATTCAAATGACGTAAAAGTTCAACTTGAAAAAGAAATACAAAAATGAAATAAAAACGTTCCTTCTAGAACTGATCAAAAAAACTTCCCGATGTTAATGTATGGATTCAGTTTTGATATTAAATATGCTCCTGATAATGCGCAATTAGCGATTGATTCTTTTGTGAAAACTAATGATTCAAATACTGTAACTGCAACTTTATCATTAAGTAATGCTGTTGTTAATAGCATTGCTAACGGAAAATTAACTGCAACTAGTGAAGTTAGTTTAATTCCAAATATGACATTCACTTCTAATTTAGCAAATCACCAACTTGATGGCGGAGAATATGCTGAATCTAAAGTAACGGCTTTTAATACAGAATTAAATTCTGAAATTACTTCTTTCAATGAAAAAATGGCTCAAAAAGCAATTGATCTAAATGACCCATTTGCTAATTTTAAAATTTTAAAAGCTTTGAAATTATCAATTACTGATATTAATTCAGATATTAGATTAGAAAAAGTAGAAAAAACAAACACAGATACTTCTTTATTTAATTTTGAAATTAAAACATTATTAGAAAATTCATCAACTTATTTACCAGAAGGAACTGTTAAAACAATTGGAACTATACCTTTTGCTCTTAAATTTAGTACTATAACACCAGATCCAGTTCCTCCAGGACCAGATCAAGGTGGCGGAGATAACCAAAGTCCAGATCCAGTTCCTCCTACACCTGATCAAGGCGGAGACAATAATACAACACCTCCTACACCTGATCAAGGCGGAGACAATAATACAACACCTCCAGGACCAGAACAACCTGAAGAAAATTTAGAAGCAACAAAAAACAATAACACTGCTGCAATTGCTGGTGGTACAATAGGTACAATTCTTATTATTGCAGTTATTGTTGGTTTAATAATTTTCTTATTAAGAAGAAGAAAAAGCAATTAAAATTAATTAATCAAAATTCATTTTTTAATAAAAACTATCACCTGCAAAGCTTTGCTTATCAAGTGATAGTTTCTAATTTTAATATTACTTTTACATAAATATATAATATATGTAAGTAAAAAAATGTTATAATATATTGTTAATTTTTATAAATATAAAGGATAAAATTTGAAAAAATATAACAAAATAGTTTTAATGACTAGTGCTCTAATATTAACAACTGGAGCTTTAACTTCAGTTCTTGTTACTAATTTAAACACTACTCAAAATAAAAAAACGACTAAAAATCAATTTGCTACAAATTCTCTTGAAAATATAACTTGACCTGCAG
Organism: Ureaplasma rhincodontis; assembly: GCF_057537535.1. Lineage (NCBI taxonomy): Bacteria > Bacillati > Mycoplasmatota > Mycoplasmoidales > Mycoplasmoidaceae > Ureaplasma > Ureaplasma rhincodontis. The sequence continues at coordinate 182,962 of NZ_BAAKAX010000001.1, read as the reverse complement.
AAGGACAAGAAACTCAAGCAATGATAAATGGTGTAATGAGCACTATTTATACTCCACTTGTATCAGAATACGATAAAGATAATTATGGTGCTTCTCATATTGATAATTTATTTGGATTTACTTCTGAAGCTATTACAAAATGATCTACTAAAGAAAATTTTTACATTAATGCAGTAATCCCTTCATCTATAACTGACATTCATGATGGATCATTTACTTCTAATGAAGCTCATATGCCATCTAATAGTACAAATAAATCTCTTCGTTCTAATGTAAATAATAAAATTATTAGAGTAGATTTCAAAAATTCAACAAGATTAAAAACAATTGGTCACTATGCTTTTGAATCTGCAAGTCAACTAATAGATGTTGAATTTAACAAACGTGCTAATTATCTCGTTAATTCAATCGGCCAATCAACTTTCGAAAATTGTACATCTTTGAAAAACGTTTGAAATTTTGATAGAGTTGAAGTAACTTATGTTCCTATGTATATGTTCAGAAACACTGCATTGGAACATATAAAATTACCACCTAATTTCGAAACAGTAAATGTCTCAGCATTTGAAGGAACTAAGCTTAAAACAATTAATTTTGAAAACACAAAACTTAAAGATATAAAATTTAATGCTTTTAAAAATTCTACTATTGAAAGATTTTATGTTCCTGACAATGTAACAATAGGTCAAAATGCTTTTCAAACTTTAAACAATTCAATTGATCCATACTTAATAAACTTGCCACAAGAATACAATACAACTGAAAAATTAAATTATATTGGTATTAATAAAAATTTACCTACAACAAAGAAAAACATTACAGTTTATTTTAATAAAAATAAATTTGATTTTGATTTCCCAGGAGATATAAATTTAATTAGAGATGGTTTTAATCGTTTGATGCTTGGTGAGAAAGCTAGATACTTTATATTGGCTGGACCTGATGCAAAAACTTTATCACCGGCAATATATCTTAGAAATGCAACAATAGATCAAACAAACAAAATGGTTATATCTCCAGCATTTAGTTATGAAATTAATTATGTTAATAATATGCCACCTAGTGAAACAAAATTCGAGCGTCATAATCAACAAACAAACCAAATTAATCTTCAAATAAAAGATTCAAATGACGTAAAAGTTCAACTTGAAAAAGAAATACAAAAATGAAACACAGATGTTGCTTCAAGAGCTGATCAAAAAAACTTCCCGATGTTAATGTATGGATTCAGTTTTGATATTAAATATGCTCCTGATAATGCGCAATTAGCGATTGATTCTTTTGTGAAAGCTAATGATTCAAATACTGTAACTGCAACTTTATCATTAAGTAATGCTGTTGTTAATAGTATTGCTGACGGAAAATTAACTGCAACTAGTGAAGTTAGTTTAATTCCAAATATGACATTCACTTCTAATTTAGCAAATCACCAACTTGATGGCGGAGAATATGCTGAATCTAAAGTAACAGCTTTTAATACAGAATTAAATTCTGAAATTACTTCTTTCAATGAAAAAATGGCTCAAAAAGCAATTGATCTAAATGACCCATTTGCTAATTTTAAAATTTTAAAAGCTTTGAAATTATCAATTACTGATATTAATTCAGATATTAGATTAGAAAAAGTAGAAAAAACAAACACAGATACTTCTTTATTTAATTTTGAAATTAAAACATTATTAGAAAATTCATCAACTTATTTACCAGAAGGAACTGTTAAAACAATTGGAACTATACCTTTTGCTCTTAAATTTAGTACTATAACACCAGAACCAGTTCCTCCAGGACCAGATCAAGGTGGCGGAGATAACCAAAACCCAGATCAAGGTGGAGACAATAATACAACACCTCCAGCACCAGAACAACCTGAAGAAAATTTAGGAGCAACAAAAAACAATAACACTGCTGCAATTGCTGGTGGTACAATAGGTGCAATTATTATTATTGCAGTTATTGTTGGTTTAATAATTTTCTTATTAAGAAGAAGAAAAAACAATTAAGATTAATTAATCAAAATTTATTTTTTTAATAAAAACTATCACATGTGAAGCTTTGCTTGTCAAGTGATAGTTTTTAATTTTAATATTACTTTTTACATACATATACAATATATGTATGTAAAAAAAAGTTATAATATAATTGTTAATTTTTATAAATATAAAGGATAAAATTTGAAAAAATATAACAAAATAGTTTTAATGACTAGTGCTTTAATATTAACAACTGGAGCTTTAACTTCAGTTCTTGTTACTAATTTAAACACTACTCAAAATAAAAAAACGACTAAAAATCAATTTGCTACAAATTCTCTTGAAAATATAACTTGACCTGCAGAAGGACAAGAAACTCAAGCAATGATAAATGGTGTAATGAGCACTATTTATACTACGCTTGAATCAGATTTTGAAATCAACGTAAGTGGTAATGTTCACTCATTAATGGGGCTTAAAATAAAAAAAGTTAAAGAGTGATATGGTAGAAAAAATTTTTATATTAATATGGTAATCCCAGCTAGCACAACAGTTATTATGTACGGTGCATTTGCTTCAAACACTGCTCATATGTCCCATATGCATAGCTCATATAATGATAAATATACAGTTGTTAATAATAAAATAATTAGAGCTGATTTTTCAAATTCTACTAATTTAACAACAGTGGAAGTAAATTCTTTCCGTGAAATTTCTAGTTTGGAAGAAGTCGTATTTGATGAATATAGCGACTATTGAATTAATTCTTTTGAACCAAGTATTTTTACTAATTGTGGTTCTCTAAAAAGAGTTTTAAATTTTGATAATGTTATGTCAACAAACATTTCAACAGATATGTTTAAATTTACAGCATTAGAATCTATTGATTTCCCAATCACTTTGCAAACTATAGATAATTATGCTTTTGCAGAATCCAAAATTAATTCAATCGATTTAAGTAATACTAGATTGAAAGAAATAAAAGCATCAGCTTTTGAAAATTCTTCAATTCAAAAAGTTTTTGTTCCTGATAATGTAATAATAGAATCAAACGCTTTTTCTACTACTGCTAATTCTCTAAATCCTTACTATGCAAACTTGCCACAGGAATACTTTACAGATGAAAAATTAAATTTCATTGGCATTAAAGAAAGTGCGCCAACAAAAGCAAAAAATATTACAGTTTACTTTAATACAAATCAATTTAGATTTGATTTCCCGGGTTCTCAATCAGCAGCTTCGACAAAATTTAATTCTTTATCAATGTCAGAAAAAGCTAAATACTTTATACTGGCTGGTCCAGAAACAAAAACTTTATCAGCTGATATTTATTTTAGAAATATAGAATTCGATCAACAAAATATATTGACTTTTATTTCATCATTTAATTATGAAATTAATTATGTTGATAAGATGCCACCTAGTGAAACAATATTCGAGCGTCATAATCAACAAGCAACTCAAATTAATCTTCAAATAAAAGATTCAAATGAAGTAAAAGTTCAACTTGAAAAAGAAATACAAAAATGAAATACAAATGTTCCTTCTAGAGCTGATCAAAAAAACTTCCCTATGTTAATGTATGGATTTAGTTTTGATATTAAATATGCTCCTGATAATGCGCAATTAGCGATTGATTCTTTTGTGAAAACTAATGATTCAAATACTGTAACTGCAACTTTATCATTAAGTAATGCTGTTGTTAATAGCATTGCTAACGGAAAATTAACTGCAACTAGTGAAGTTAGTTTAATTCCAAATATGACATTCACTTCTAATTTAGCAAACCACCAACTTAATGGTGGAGAATATTCCGAATCTAAAGTAACGGATTTTAATACAGAATTAAATTCTGAAATTGCTTCTTTCAATGAAAAAATGGCTCAAAAAGCAATTGATCTAAATGACCCATTTGCTAATTTTAAAATTTTAAAAGCTTTGAAATTATCAATTACTGATATTAATTCAGATATTAGATTAGAAAAAGTAGAAAAAACAAACACAGATACTTCTTTATTTAATTTTGAAATTAAAACATTATTAGAAAATTCATCAACTTATTTACCAGAAGGAACTGTTAAAACAATTGGAACTATACCTTTTGTTCTTAAATTTAGTCCTATAACACCAGATCCAGTTCCTCCAGGACCAGATCAAGGTGGAGGAGATAACCAAAACCCAGATCAAGGTGGAGGAGATAACCAAAACCCAAATCCAGTTCCTCCAGGACCAGATCAAGGCGGCGGAGATAACCAAAACCCAGATCAAGGTGGAGACAATAATACAACACCTCCAGGACCAGAACAACCCGAAGAAAATTTAGAAGCAACAAAAAACAATAATACTGCTGCAATTGCTGGTGGTACAATAGGTGCAATTCTTATTATTGCAGTTATTGTTGGTTTAATAATTTTCTTATTAAGAAGAAGAAAAAGCAATTAAAATTAATTAATCAAAATTCATTTTTTAATAAAAACTATCACCTGCAAAGCTTTGCTTATCAAGTGATAGTTTTTAATTTTAATATTACTTTTACATAAATATATAATATGTGTATGTAAAAAAATGTTAAAATATAATTGTTATTTTGTATAAACTATAAAGGATAAAATTTGAAAAAATATAATAAATTAGTTTTAATGACTAGTGCTTTAATATTAACAACTGGAGCTTTAACTTCAGTTCTTGTTACTAATTTAAACACTACTAAAAATAAAAAAACGACTAAAAATCAATTTGCTACAAATTCTATTGAAAATATAACTTGACCTGCAGAATGACAAGAAACTCATCAACAAAATATATCGACTTTTATTTCATCATTTAATTATGCAAATAATTTTGTTTATAAGATGCCACCTAGTGAAACAATATTCGAGCGTCATAATCAACAAACAACTCAAATTAATCTTCAAATAAAAGATTGAAATGAAGTAAAAGTTCAACTTGAAAAAGAAATACAAAAATGAAACACAGATGTTGCTTCAAGAGCTGATCAAAATAACTTTCTGATGTTAATGTATGGATTCGGTTTTAATATTAAATATGCTCCTGCAAATGCGCAATTAGCGATTGATTCTTTTGTGAAAGCTAGTGATTCAAATACTGTAACTGCAACTTTATCATTAAGCAATGCTGTTGTTAATGGTATTGCCAACGGAAAATTAACTGCAACTAGTGAAATTAATTTAATTCCAAATATAACATTCACTTCTAATTTAGCAAATCATCAACTTAATGGCGGAGAATATGCTGAATCTAAAGTAACGGCTTTTAAAAAAGAATTAAATTCTGAAATTGCTTCTTTCAATGAAAAAATCTCTAAAAAATCAATTATTTTAAATGATCCGTTTGCTAATTTCAAAATTTTAAAAGCTTTGAAATTATCAATTACTGATATTAATTGAGATATTAGATTAGAAAAAGTAGAAAAAACAAACACAGATACTTCTTTATTTAATTTTGAAATTAGAACATTATTAGTATCATTAACTTATTCACCAGCAGTAACTATTAAAACAATTGGAACTATACCTTTTGCTCTTAAATTTAGTCCTATAACACCAGATCCAGTTCCTCCAGGACCAGATCAAGGTGGCGGAGATAACCAAAACCCAGATCAAGGTGGCGGAGATAACCAAAACCCAGATCCAGTACCTCCAACACCTGACCCAGGTGGAGGAGATAACCAAAACCCAAATCCAGTTCCTCCAGGACCAGATCAAGATGGCGGAGATAACCAAAACCCAGACCCAGTACCTCCAACGCCTGATAATAATGAAGGAGCAACAAAAAACAATAACACTGCTGCAATTGCTGGTGGTACAATAGGTGCAATTATTATTGCAGTTATTGTTGGTTTAATAATTTTCTTATTAAGAAGAAGAAAAAACAATCAAAATTAATTAAAATTATTTATATAAAACTATCGGATAAAAAATATTTATGTTCTTAACCGATAGTTTTTTTAAATAAAGATAACAAACAAATAATAATAATAATTGCTAAAATAATTTTATAATTTCATTTTTAATAACTTTTTAATTTCACTTTAAATTAATTTTAAAAATTAAAAATCAAGGATATCTAAAAATGAAAAAAATAAACAAAAAGTTTTGAATTGGCAATCTTTTAATTTTGTCAACTGGAATTTCAGTTATAACTTTAACAACCACATTAAACTCTAATGTTAACAAAAAACAAAAAAACACTAAAAAGAATTTTACTTCGATAGATTCTAATAATTTTAAATGACCAAAAAGAGGGAAAAGCATTCAAACCGAAATAAACGGTGTTATGAGTACTATTTATACTCCATTTATATCAGATTACGATATTGAGCTTTATGGTCATCGTAATACTTTAAAAGGTTTTACAACCGAATTTATTAAAAGAATTAGTAACGAAAAAAATTATTATATTAATGTGGAAATCCCTTCTAACATTACAATAATTGATGAAGGAGCATTTACTTCTAATTATCAATTATTACCTAATAATCATAAAACAGATTCAAATAATTATATTCTTTCTAATGATAAAATATTAAGAGTTGATTTTACAAATTCAAAAAATTTATCAGCAATTAATAATAATGCTTTTAATGGTCTTCAAAATCTCGAATTAGTTTATTTTGCTAAAAATGCAACATATAATATTACATGATTGGGAAATGCTATTTTTAGAGAATGTCGTTCTTTAAGAAAGGTTTTTAACTTTGATAATTTTCAATCTGATGAAATTTCAAATGACATGTTTAAATATGCTGTTAAATTAGAACATATAAAATTTCCTTCTAATTTAAAAACCATAGGAATTTACGCCTTTGATGGAACCAATCTTCAAACAGCCGATTTAAGCAATACTAAAATAGAAAGAATTAAAGAAGGTGCTTTTTATAATTCTAATATTAAAGCAGCTTGAATTCCTGATTGAGTTCATATTGAAAAAAATGCTTTCTATAAAAATAAAAACAAATTAGATGCTTACAAAGTAAATATGGAAGCAAATAATTATAGGAGTGATTTTTTAGAATTTATTGGTCTTAAGCCTACTGTTTCTTCTAGAAAAAGAATAAAAGTATATTTCAACAAGAATAAATTTAAAACTGATTTTGGACTAGGAGTTGATTTTAGAGATAATTTTAATTCTTTATCAATGTCAGAAAAAGCTAAATATTTTATATTAGCGGGACCTGATGCAAAAACTTTACCAGGAGAAGCTTACATTAGAAATGCAGTTATGAATGATATATCTGATTTCCCTTCAATCACACCTGCACATAATTATAATATTGATTATTTTGCTCAAATGCCGCCAGCAGAAACTATTTTTGAACTTAATAATCAAATTTCAACTCAAACTCAAATTCAAGAAAAAAATTACTTGAAAATCGAAGCACAACTTATTAAAGAAATTGATTTTTGAAATGCGAACCCTGCTTCTAGAAATGATCCAAGTAACTTTAAAATGTTAGTGGACGTATTTAATCTTAAAATTAAAGATGCATCAAATGAATCAAAAATAACTCTTGACACCTTTGAAAAAATCAATTCATCTACTGTTTCAGCTACATTTACATTAAGCAATGCTGTTGTTAACAGTATTGCTAATGGAAAATTAACCGCAACTAGCAGTGTTAATTTAATTCCAAATATGACATTAATTTCTAACTTAACAAATAATCAACTTGACGGTGGAAATTATGATGAATACAAAGTAACAATTTTCAATAGTGAATTGAATTCCGAAATTACTTATTTTAATGAGAAAATGAGTCAAAAAACAATTGATCTAAATGACCCATTTGCTAATTTCAAAATTTTAAAAGCTTTAAAATTATCAATTACTGATATTAATTGAGATGTTAGATTAGAAAAAGTAGAAAAACCAAATAATGATAATCTTTTAATAAATTTTGAAATCAAAGCGACAAAAAACCCTTCAATTTATTTACAAGAATTGGTTGTACAAACAATTGGAACTATACCTTTTGTTCTTAAATTTAGCCCTACAACCCCAGATCCAGTTCCTCCAGGACCAGATCAAGGTGGAGGAGATAACCAAAACCCAGATCAAGGTGGAGGAGATAACCAAAACCCAGATCCAGTACCTCCAGGACCAGATCAAGGTGGAGGAGATAACCAAAACCCAGATCAAGGTGGAGACAATAATACAACACCTCCAGGACCAGAACAACCTGAAGAAAATTTAGAAACAACAAAAAATAATAATACTGCTGCAATTGCCGGAGGAACGGTGGGCACAATCATCGTTATTGCAATTATTGTTGGTTTGATTATTTTCTTCTTAAGAAGAAGAAAAAACAAATAAAAATTATTAATCAAAATTTATTTTTTTAAAAAATCATCACAAGAAATTAAAAAATTCAAGTGATGATTTTTTGATGATATTTGTCAAAATATATATCTTTTATTTTTTTATTGAAATTATTTTTTGATATTTATTACAATAAGAAAAATAAATAAAATATTAAAATATAATTTGTAATTTCTTAAAAAATAAAGGGAAAATTTTGAAAAAATACAACAAAATAATTTTAATAACTAGTGCTTTATTATTAACAACTGGAGTTTTGGCTTCAACTGTTGCTATTAATTTAAATGCTACTCAGAAGAATAAAGTGTTGAAAAAACAATTCACCAGAGATTCTTTTGAGAATATTTCTTGACCTGCAGAAGGGCAAGAAATACAAACTATGATAAATGGTGTAATGAGTACCATTTATACTCCATTTGCAGCAGAATATGAAATTAATGGAAGTCATAATACAAATAGTCTTATGGGATTTAAAAAATCTGCTGCTAAAAAATGATCTACCAGAAAAAATTTTTATGTTAATGTAATGATACCCTCTCATGTAACAGACATTGAAATTGGTGCATTCACTTCTGTTTCTAGTAATATGGCCCATATGCATTCTATAGAAGGCGATTTATATGTTAACGCCAATAACAAAATAATTAGAGTTGATTTTACGCAGACCGCAGGATTAAAAAACATTAATCATAAAGTTTTTAATGGATTACAAGAATTAAGAGAAGTTTTTTTTGATAAAAATAAAACTTATTATATTGATGGTTTAGGAAATGCTATTTTTGAAAATTGTAAAAAATTAAAAAAAGTCATAAATTTTGATCGTCTTAATATTGGTTATATTCAAAATGATATGTTCAAAAATTCAGGTTTAGAATATATAAAATTACAACCTAATTTAATAAATATTGGTATTTATGCCTTTTCAGGAACTAAACTTAAAACAGTTAATTTAAAAGATACTAAAATTCAAAAAATACAAGAAGGAGCATTTCAAAATTCTTCTATTCAAAGTCTTTATATTCCTGATAGTGTTTTCGTAATAGGTTCGAATGCGTTTTATTCTGATAACGATTCTATTAAACCTTATCAAATTAATATGCCTGCAAAATATTACAATTTGAATGAATTGAAAAAAATTGGTTTTAAAAACTTAACCGCTGCTCCAAGCAAGAAAAAAATAACAGTTTATTTTAATGAATATCGTTTTAAATCTGATTTTAAATATTCAACAGATTGAAATAGAAGAATGTTTAATGATTTAACGTTATTTGAAAAAAATAAATATTTCATAGTTGCTGGACCTGAAACAAAAATTTTATCAACTGAAATGTATTTTAGAACACTAAGTATTAATAAAAATACAAATAAGTTTGATATGACATTTTCAGAACTTTTTGAAGTAAATTACATTGATCATATGCCTCCGCCAGAAACTGTTTTTGTTACTTGAAATGATAGACCAACTCAATCAAATATTCAAGAAAAACATTTAGATCAAATTAAAATCAAACTTGAACAAAATATTAATACATGAAATACAAACATTTCTCTTAGAAACGATCCAAGTAATTTTAGAATTTTAATGGATGGATTTAATCTTAAAATTAAAGATGCTTCAAATGAATCAAAAATAACTCTTGACACCTTTGAAAAAATCAATTCATCTACTGTTTCAGCTACATTTACATTAAGCAATGCTGTTGTTAATAGTATTGCTAATAAAAATATAACTTTAACAAGTGAAATGAGTATTCTTCCAAATATGACATTCTCTTCTAATTTAGCAAATCAACAACTTGATGGCGGAGAATATGCTGAATCTAAAGTAACGGCTTTTAACACAGAATTAAATTCTGAAATTACTTCTTTCAATGAAAAAATGACTCAAAAAACAATTGATCTAAATGACCCATTTGCTAATTTCAAAATTTTAAAAGCTTTAAAATTATCAATTACTGATATTAATTGAGATGTTAGATTAGAAAAAGTAGAAAAACCAAATAATGATAATCTTTTAATAAATTTTGAAATCAAAGCGATAAAAAATCCTTCAATTTATTTACAAGAATTAGCTGTACAAACAATTGACACAATTCCGTTTTCTGTTAAATTTAACATTCCAAGTCCACCAAACCCTGACCAAGGCGGAAACGATAATATAACTCCTACACCACCTGATCAGGGTGGCGGTGACAACCAAACACCAGATCCTGTTCCTCCAAAGCCAGATCCTGTTCCTCCAAAGCCAGATCCAGATCCTGTTCCTCCAGAACCAGATCAAGAGGGAGAGAATAATCAAAATCCAGACATTGGTGGAAATGTTGAAAAAAATAATAGTGCTGGAACTATTGCTGGAGGCACAATAGGTGCAATTCTTATAATTGCAATTATTGTCGCTTTAACAATTTTCTTATTAAGAAAAAGAAAAAAAGCAAACAGAGATTTTGATTAAAATTTATTTTTTGAAAACTATCAAAAAAATGCAGATGTCATTTAATGTGATAGTTTTTTAATAATTATTGATGTTAATATATCAATTTATTTTTTAAAGTAAATTAATTGATAAAATTAATTAGTGTTAATTTAGATTTAAAAAAATGAGAAAAAATGAAAAAATATAACAAAATAATTTTAATGACTAGTGCTTTAATATTAACAACTGGAGTCTTAAGTTCAACTCTTGTTACTAATTTAAACGCTACTCAAAAGAATAAAAAAATTAAAAACCAATTAGCTACAAATTCTCTTGAAAATATCACTTGACCAGCAGCAGGAGAAGAAACTCAAGTAATGGTAAATGGCGCAACGAGCACTATTTATACTACACTTGAATCAGATTTTGAAATCAACGTAAGTGGTAATGTTCACTCATTAATGGGGCTTAAAATCAAAAAAGTTAAAGAGTGATATGGTAGAAAAAATTTTTATATTAATATGGTAATTCCAGCTAGCACGACAGTTATTAAGTATGGTGCATTTGCTTCAAACACTGCTCATATGGCTCATATGCACGGCTTATATAAAGACAAGTATACTGTTGTTAATAATAAAATAATTAGAGCTGATTTTTCAAATGCCACTAATTTAACAGCAGTGGAAGAAAATTCTTTCCGTGAAATTTCTAGTTTGGAAGAAGTTGTCTTTGATAAATATAGCGACTATCGAATTAGTTATTTTGAACCAAGTATTTTTACTAATTGTGGTTCTCTAAAAAGAGTTTTAAATTTTAATAATGTTATGTCAACAAACATTTCAAGAGATATGTTTAAATTTACAGCATTAGAATCTATTCAATTTCCAACTACTTTAGAAATTATAGATAATTATGCTTTTGCAGAATCTAAAATTAATTCAATCGATTTAAGTAATACTAAATTGAAAGAAATAAAAACATCAGCTTTTTACAATTCTCCTATTAAAAAAGTCTTTGTTCCAAATAATGTAATAATAGGTTCAAATGCCTTTTATACTTCTGACAACTCTTTAGACCCTTACTTTGCTAATTTGCCAGATGAATATTATACGAATGAAAAATTAAACTTTATTGGTATTAGAAAAAATTCACCAACAAGCAAAAAAAATTTAACAGTCTACATTAATGTAAATAAATTTAAATTTGATTTTCCATGATCCGATTCATGAAATAGAATAAAATTTAATTCTTTATCAATGTCAGAAAAAGCTAAATACTTTATATTGGCTGGACCAGAAGCAAAAACTTTGTCTGCTGATTTGTATTTTAGATATGTAGAATTTGATGAAAATAACACAATTAATTATTGACCATCATTTAATTATTCAATTCCATTTGTTTGAATAACACAACCTCCTGAAGAAACAATTTTTAACCGCCATAATCAACAAGCAACTCAAATCAATGTTCAAGAGAAGGATTTTAATGACATCAAATTTCAACTTCAGAAAGAAATATATAAATGAAATACAAATATTCCTTCTAGGGCTGATCAAAGAAACTTTCCAATGTTAATGTATGGATTCAGTTTTGATATTAAATATGCTCCTGAAAGGGCGCAATTAGCAATTGATTCTTTTGTGAAAACTAATGATTCAAATACTGTAACTGCAACTTTATCATTAAGAAATGCTGTTGTTAATAGTATCGCTAACGGAAAATTAACTGCAACTAGTGAAGTTAATTTAATTCCAAATATGACATTCACTTCTAATTTAGCAAATCATCAACTTGATGGCGGAGAATATGATGAATCTAAAGTAACGGCTTTTAACACAGAATTAAATTCTGAAATTACTTCTTTCAATGAAAAAATGGCTCAAAAAGCAATTGATTTTAGAGACCCATTTGCTAATTTTAAAATTTTAAAAGCTTTGAAATTATCAATTGCTGATATTAATTCAGATATTAGATTAGAAAAGGTAGAAAAAACAAACACAGATACTTCTTTATTTAATTTTGAAATTAAAACATTATTAGAAAATTCATCGACATATTTGCCAGAAGGAACTACTAAGACAATTGACACTATACCTTTCGTTCTTAAATTCAATCCTCCAACACCAGTTCCTCCAACACCTGACCAAGGCGGAGACAATAATACAACCCCTCCAACACCTGACCAAGGCGGAGACAATAACACAACTCCTCCAGCACCTGACCAAGGTGGCGGTGACAACCAAACACCAAATCCAGTTCCTCCAACACCAGATAATGGCGGAGAAACGACAAAAAACAATAACACTGCTGCAATTGCTGGAGGCACAATAGGTGCAATTCTTATAATTGCAATTATTGTCGCCTTAACAATTTTCTTATTAAGAAGAAAAAGAAATAACTAAAATAAATCAAAATCTATTTTATAAAACTATCATAATAAGCATAAGCGCTTTTCAAATGATAGTTTTTATATTGAAAAAACATGAATCCAAAATAAATTATTTTGATTTCATGTAAAAAAAGTAACAATTCCAAGTTTTATTTTTTATGGTTTTTTATTAATTCATTTAATTCGTTATTGAATATTTCTTTCTCTTCAAATAATAAGTTATGTGCAGAAATATTAAAAAAAGTAGTTATAAATTTATGTTGAAAATGACCACTGTTTATTAATTTTTTAGTTTCTCTTAACGAAACAACACCATCGTGTTTTCCTAAAAATAATCTAGTATTTTTTCTATTTTTTCTTGAATAATCTTTTATATGAACTAACGTTTCAAATAATGAAATATTATTTCTTAGATTTTCGAAAAATTCAAGATTTTTTTGATAATAAATATATCTATTAAAAAAGACATCTGATTTTATTAATCCAAAAATATTTTCTGAATCATAATAAAGATTGCTTAAATTTCTATAGAAGGTATTTATGTCAGATTGAAATGTAGGTTTAGGAACCATAAACGGATTAATGTAACTTGTGTGTCATATTGGAGATATAAGTACCAATTCTAGACACTCAAATTGCTTAGATAATTGATTTAGAATTGTTGCTGATATTCCGTGAGCTATAATTATTGAGTTTGATAAAAGTTCTGAATATTTTATTACTGTTTCGTAAAAATATTTTACAAAATCTTTATAATCATATTCAGTTTCTTTATATAAAATGCTTCAATCAAAAATATGAAGATTAATACCTTCAAAATTAGAAGTTAAAAATGTTAAATAATCACTTTCGGGATTATCATACTCACCAAATACAACTAAATTGATTTTTGAGTTATATTGTTTTGTTATAAATTTCATTGTATTTTGATAATATCATTTTATGAAGACAATAAATAAAAAAAATATAAAAAAAATGATTGAATTATCAGATTTAGAATCTGATTTGTTAAATTTCAAAAAATTACATCACGGTTTTACAAATATTAGTTTTTATGTCAAATTAATTAACAATGAAGAATATCAAATAAGATTTGGAATGAATAACAATATTGTTTCAAGAGAAAACGAATTTAATGTCTTAAATCTTACTTATAAAGATCTGTTTATATATTACGATTTAGAAACAGGAAATGCTATTAAAAAATGAATAAAGGGAAGAACTTTAACAACTTCTGATTACACTGATGAATTCATAATTAAAATATTGAAAGAAATAGATGATTTCCATAAAATTAAAATCCCTAACAATGTGAGAATAATTCCTCATAATTATTATCTATTCTGAGAAAATCAAAAATTACCAAAACAACACCAAAAATTATATAAAGAGATGATTGAAAAAATTGCTACTAATGATTGAGTTCTTTCACATAACGACCTTAATAGAAGAAATATAATTTTTAATGAAAAAGAAGACAAAATTTATTTTATAGATTTTGAATGAACTAGAATTAATCACCCATTATGAGATATTTCTAATTTTATAAGAGAAGAAAACTTAAAAGTAGCATCAATTAAATTTATAGCTAATTTTTTAAGAGTTTCTTATTTAGAATTATTAGAATTTATATATTTGTGTACAAATTTTGCTGTTCAATGAACTTATAGTACCGAAGAAACAAAAGAGGTTTTGAAGTATAGAACAAAAACACTAAAAATTCTTGAAATCTTTAAAAATAGAATGATAACCGAAAGAAAAAAACAAGAGTAATAACTCTTGTTTTTTAATTATTTATTAATAATTAAAACACTTTTGTAATGTATGTTTTTTTATTATTCATAAGTATGTTAGGAGGAGCTTTTTCTGGGGCTCTTTTTGCTGAATTTGCAATATTTAAACTATTAGTTAAAAAATCGGTTGCAATCGAAATTCCGCTCCCTAACAACATAGCAGTATTTCATTTACCAAAAGCCGGGCCTCCCATGCCTGTAATTAGCGGAGATAAAAAACGCATTCACGCGTTTCCTGCAAATATATCTATTTTTTGTTTGTTATTTATTATCTTCATTTTAAATAAACGGACTACCAAAATTCATAGTAGATTTGCCTGGCATCATTGCTGTTCTTAAATATAAAGTATTTCCAGCATTTCTATAAGTGTTTTTTACACTATATTGAGGGTTTGGATTATTGTTATAAACAATTTGATTAATTAAGTTCATAACGCCATTAAGAGATGAACCAAAAATAGAAGTATACATTACTTTATTTCATCCATATTGAATCTTAGAAACTGATCCACTAGCATATATTTTTTGTTTGTTATTTATTATTTTCATTTAATATCCTTCTAAAAAAGTAAATAAGCTTATCTTATTTAAAAATATTTTTAATGAAATATTTTTGTTTGTTTGTATTCTGTTAGATATCATGAAAAAATAATTACTTTCGTATTTATCTAAAAACATTGATTTTGATTCATATAAAATGTCTTCATATTCAACTATAAATGATTTATTTTTGATTAAGTATTTGTATGTTTTTTTATTAACACCAACAATCTGTTTGTTGTCAAATTTATACATATTAGTAATGTAATAAGATTGTATTTTATATCCAAAAAAAATTATGATGAAAAACAATAAAACAATAAATGTTAAAAAATTTAAAATAATAAAATTTGTTTTTTTAATCATAAATTATTTTTTCAGTTTTAATATTCAATTTAGATTTAGTTATATAAATCACTTTGTTGTTTTTTGAAATCAAATTTGTTAATAAACTTATAAATTTAATTCCAATATCTGTTAATTTTATTATTTTCAAATCAATGATTATTATTTTATTTTCTTTTGAATTCATAGCAAATAAATTAATAATTGTTTTCATTTCGTCATCTAAATTGTTCAAATTTTCAAAATCAAGAAAATTAATTTTAGTTTCTAATAAAAAAATAGAAAACAGATTTTTAAAATCATGATTTTTTATTATATCTTGAATATTTTTTTCATACTGATTTAATTCGTTTGTCAATAAAACGAATGATGAAGAACTTATTTCGTTAAGTTTGGTGTTGTTTATATTTGTAGTTTTGTTTAAAAAAATTTTAAAATTGTTTTCTAATGTATTTCTTTTATAAATAATCATATTAGAAGACAATAATTTTTCTGATTGATAAAAAAGATCTTTATTAACGAGAAACAAACTTTCTTTTAGTTTGTTTCTAATTACATTAGAACTATTAAATTGAAAATCAATAATTTCTTTTAAAAGTTTGATGTTTAAATTGTTACTTATCATATCTATAATAGAACTTGAAGCATTTCATAAAAAATTATTTATAGTTAATAAAAATAATATTTTTTCGAATTCATTCTTTGGATTTAAAAAACAAAAAACAAAAATTAAGACATTAATTATTTTAAAAAGAAAACTTTCTATATTATTAATGTTTAAATTTCAATTTGTATTGTTGTAATCTTTTATTTCTAATTTGTAAATATTTTCTTTTATTAAATTAATATCTGTATATATACAATTTTTTTTATTTACAAAATAATTGATTATGTTTTTTGAAAATAGATTTGATTTTTCTAGTATTTGTTTGTTATTTTTATTATTTATTTTTGTTTTGTATGTTGTTATTGTTATTTTAATTATTAGTAGTAATAAGATGAATAATAAGAAAAAAGAATTATTAAAAATTATTATTATGAAGCAGCTAAAAAATACAATGGATTGCAAAGTAATATTTATATAAAAATTAGTTTTAAATTCTATATATGTTTTTAAATATTCATTAAAATTAACAAATTCGTTTTCTTTTGTAACTCTGAAAAAATTATCGCTTTTTTCTTTTAAGGAATTTAAGTACAAATAATATGTTTTTATGTAAAACTTAAATATAAATTTATTTTTTAATAAATATGAAATTTTATTTAATAAAAATAATATAGAAAATAATAATAAAATAGTAAATATAAGAACATATAAAAAACCTTTATTTTCTTTAAATAAACTTATAAGCTTAGTTCCTAAAAAACTTGAAAAAATGCTTAAAGCAAATGAAAATAATTCAATCAAAAAAATTATTATTAAATTAGGTGAAAAAAGTTGATTGAAAATTGGTTTTGAAATATCTAAAGAAGTGTATTTTGATTTATTTATGCTTTCAATTAAACATATATATCCCAAATAATTGTTATCAATTTGCTCTTTTTTAAATAAATATTTTTTATTGATTGGATCGTATATTTCAATTGTTTCATTATTTACTAATTTAGCTACTACATAATGATTAGAATTTAATTCATTTTTCATTAGAATTATGAATGGTTTGTTAATTTTTAATTCAAAAAGTTCATTTCAATCAGCTTCATAACTTTCAGATTCAATACCAAAATTTTTCATTAAATTTTCAATATCCAATAAATTCAAACCTTTATCGGTCAAATCGGTTAATGAAAGAACATCTTGTTTTGTAATCTTTTTGTTTTTATAATGTTTAATCAACATTGTTACACAACAAACACCACATTCATATTCAGTATTTTGATCAATAATTTTCATTTTTCACCTCACTATATTAATATGCAATAAAAAACAAAAACTTTAAAAATCTTCATAATAAAAAAAACAAACTCCCTTAGGAGTTTGTAAATGAGTAATATGTTTTAAATGGAGCAGATGACGGGAATCGAACCCGCGTATCAACCTTGGCAAGGTTGCATTCTACCATTGAATTACATCTGCAAGACAAATAAGATTATAGTTTAAAATTTTGCTTTAAACAAACTTATTTTATAAATTTTCATATTAGTTCTTGATAACTTTCAAAGTTCTCAACAAAAGGAACATGATTAACATCTTTGAGTGTTTTGAAAGTTATGTTTCTGTTTTTTACATGGTGTAAAAAGTATTTTCTAGTTTCTTTATATGGAACAACTCTATCTTTATCACCAGAAACGACCAAAGTTGGAATTTTAAGTTTTTTATATGCTGAATCTACTTTTAATAAGAAAGATGGTTGAATCAATTTTTTTCCTATTAATAAATATTTTCTTTTGTTATTCATGAATCTAGCTATTTCATAATATAAATAGTCATTAATTTTTTCATTTTTAATTTTAGATTTACCTATTTCAATTTCTTTAATAAGTTTAGATCTATTTTTTAAAGTAGCAAACAAATATTTAAAACCGACTCTACTTCAATAAATGGATAAACTTATTGGAGCAACTAATATTATTTTTTTAATTTTTCTTTCAATTTTTTCAGCTAAAAGAGCGGTGATTCCACCACCCATTGAATGACCTATAATAATTAAATTCTTTAAATTAAGTTCTTGAATTCTTTTTTCTAATTGAATTACATAATTGTTTATGTTATCAATATTTAATTCTTCAGAATCCTGAAATGTATGATTTTTTAAATTCATAGCAAAATAATTGTAATTTACTAATTTTTTTGACTTTGTAAATTCGTTGTGAATTACATAAGAAGATGTAAAACCATGTATGAATATAATTGTTCCCTTTGGATTAGTTAAATTAGACTTTAAAAATAATTCGTTACTATAAATTTTTTTATTTTTGTCATTCATAAAATTATTATATAAAAAAACAAATTTTTAAATATAGAAAATAACTTAAAGACTTATATTAAAATCTATATAATATTAATAACGACTTCATAAAGGATATAAACAATGAGATCAGAAAAATTAATATCACTAGAACTAAAAGAAGAATTAGAAAAAGAACTTAATATTTTAGTTAACGAAAAAAAACCAGCAATTATTAAACAAATTCAAGAAGCTAGAGCACAAGGTGATCTATCTGAAAATGCAGATTATGATGCTGCAAAAAATGAACAAGGTGTTATTGAAAAAAGAATATCAGAAATAAGAAATATTTTAAATACATCAAAGTTAATTTCTGATGAAACAAAAAAAGAAGGACAAGTTTCAATTGGTCACAAAGTTCAATATGTAAATATAGAAACTAATAAAGAACAATGATTTGAAATTGTTGGATCAGAAGAGACTGATCCTAGTAACAATAAAATATCTTATGAATCACCTGTAGCTGTTGCTTTATTGGATCATAAAAAAGGCGATGTTGTAGAAGTTAAGAGCATTGAAAAACCTTATAAAATTAAAATTACAAAAATATTTTAAAATTTAATAATATTGTTATATACTATTAAAGTGTTAGCAAAATTGATAACACTTTTTGGATAGTTAGCGAAGTCTGGCCAAACGCACCTGACTGTAGATCAGATACGTAAGTTTCGGAGGTTCGAATCCTTCACTATCCACCATATTGGCCTGTAGCCAAGCGGTAAGGCAGAAGATTTTGATTCTTCCATGCGTAGGTTCGATTCCTACCAGGCCAGCCATAACGCCTCATTAGCTCAGCGGTAGAGCATTTCACTTTTAATGAAGGGGTCGCAGGTTCGAGACCTGCATGGGGCACCATTTTAAAAAAAATATTTACAACAATATATTGTTGTTTTGCTGGAGTGGCGGAATTGGTAGACGCCCGGGACTTAAGATCCCGTGTACGTTAAGTACGTGAGAGTTCGAGTCTCTCTTCCAGCACCAGATACGCGGGTGTAGTTCAATGGTAGAACTATAGCCTTCCAAGCTATTAATGTGGGTTCGATTCCCATCACCCGCTCCAATTTTAATTTAATTTATAATCTAAGCATCTATGTAACCTATACGCAAGTATAGGTTTTATTTTGTTTTTGTTTAAAGTATAATATTAATGTTGAAATTCTATATAAGGAAATATATGTCTAATTTTGGTTCTAGCGCTAGATATAGCGATTCAAAGCTCTTTTCTACTAAATCAACATTAAATGCAGTTACGCCAGGACTTTGAAAGTTTGGTTTTATTGCCTTATTTTGTTTAGTTCCTATGATTTTATGTTGATTGTTTGCAGGAGAGTTTAATATTATTGGCAATAATTGGTTTGTGCCTATTGGCGGAAGATATTTTGTAGATTCTGCAGAAGCCAATTCATTAAATTCATTACATGTTAATTTTCCTGGATGAAATAAAAATCCAGGTTTTTACGGATGATCATTGACTGAAGAATTTCTTAAAGATCCATTGATGGTTCAAACTTTGAGAGGAATAATTCCGGGGTGAGGAGAATATTATTTATTAAAACCTTGAGTTTTTGTTATTGCTTGTTCTATACTAGTATTTGATATAGTTTTATTATTAATTCTTAATTATTTTACTAAGATATTTCATCTTGATTCGTTCCCGTTTTTATTGAGTTCTTGAACCGCTTTATTTTGTATGATATGCTCAGGACTAATACCTTCAAACGCTAGTTATAAAATACCTGTTGTTATTATCGTTTTAATATTTTCATTTATGCTTTCTTTTGTTAGTTTCAATGTAATATTTAATCAAATTATTGTTAATTCAAAAAATGCCGATTTATATTATTTTGATTTGTTATCTGAAATGAAAGAATCGAAAGAATTTGAAGAAACAAACAAAAAAGAAGGAATGAAAAAATATCATTCTGATGATGAAGAATTTGTAGAATTAGAGGAATAAAATATGGCATTTATTGATAAATGTTTAATTACTATTAAAGCTGGAAATGGTGGAGACGGTATGATGTCTTGAAGAAGAGAAGCTCATGTGCCACTTGGTGGACCAGCTGGTGGAAATGGTGGTCACGGAGGAAGTGTTTATTTTGTTGGTGATCATAACGAAACTTCTTTAGAACATCTTAAATATAGAAGAAAAATAGTAGCCAAAAATGGCGTTAAAGGAATGATTAAAAGTATGCACGGAGCAAATGCTGAAGATACTTTTATTAAAGTTCCTTTAGGAACTGTTGTTATTAATCATGATACAAACGAAGTGTTGGCTGATATTAAATTTAGAAATCAAAAAATTCTAATAGCACAAGGCGGAGAAGGCGGCCATGGAAACGCTCATTTTAAATCACAATTTAATAAAGCACCCACTTTATATGAATTGGGTGAAATTGGTGAAGAATTTGAAATAAAATTAGAATTAAAACAAATAGCCGATGTTGGATTGGTTGGTTTACCTAATGCTGGTAAATCAACATTAATTTCAAAATTAACTAATGCAAAACCAAAAATAGCAGATTATCAATTTACAACTTTAAATCCTATTTTAGGAACTATTGATTTTGACAATAAAAAAGTAATAATTGCTGATATTCCAGGATTAATTGAAGGAGCTTCTGAAGGAATTGGTCTAGGTCATGAATTTTTAAAACACATTGAAAGATGTAAAATTTTAATTCATTTAGTTTCCTTAGATACTTTGGATCATAAAAATAGTATAGAAGATTCATATAATGTAATAATGAATGAATTAAGTAAATATTCAGAACATTTATTAGACAAAAAAATGGTATTAGTGGGTTCTAAATTAGATCAAGATATAGAAGATGAAAATTTCAATAAACTTAAAGTGGTTTCTGGAAATAATAATGTTATTAAAATTTCTTCTGTTGAAGGAACAAATATTAAACAAATTAAAGAAATAATTTTAGAAACTTATAAAGATATAACTGAAAACGAAATTCCAGAAGAAATAGAAACTTTTGATAATTCTACTAGCGAAAAAGAATATTCAAAAGAATTATTTATAGAAAAATCTAATGAAACAACTTGAGTTGTTGAATCAGAATTTCTAAAATATTGAACTCATAGAATCCCATTAACTACTAACGATAATTTAGTTAGATATAATCAAAAATTAGCAACAGTAGAACTTGAACCGACACTTAAAAAAATGGGCGCAGTTCGTGGAGATATTATTTCTATATATGGAAGAGAAGTGGAATATGAAGATTAATAATCTTAATGATTATTTAGATTATATAGTTTATGAATTAAAAAAACTTTTGAAAGAATCTAAATCAAATAAATTTATATTGGGAATAAGCGGAGGAATAGATAGTGTTCTTATGGCTTATATACTTAAAACTCATTTTAATAAAGATCAATTCGATCTTTATCATTTGAACATAGATTCTACTGACTCAGAAATTTTTTTAATTCAAAAACTTAAAAAAGATTTTGACATAAAAGAAATAAATTTAACTAATGTTTTTAATTGCTTTAACAAAGAATTAAAAATAGACATTGAATATAATCAAAATAATATTAAATCAAAAATAAGATCAATGTTTTTATATAACAAAGCCTTAGAACATAAAGGATTAGTTTTAGGTTGTATAAATTATGATGAATATTATTTAGGATATTTTACTAAATTTGGTGATAGTCAAGCAGATGTTTTGGCTTTAAGTGGTCTTAGAAAAATCGATATTTATGAATTAGCTAAAATTCTTAAAGTTAAAGATATTTATATAAATCAAAAACCATCTCCAGGATATAAGGATGTTTATGATGAAGAAGAACTTGGAATAACTTATTCTGATTTGGATTTATATCATGAGAATAAGTTAAATAATTCAAAAATTATTAATAGAATAGAAATGATTCATAAGAAAAACAAACACAAACAAGCTGCATTGAAATTTTCTTTGTTTAATTTATATTTTAAAGAAAGAGTTTAAATGAAAAAAGAAACTTACGAAAAAATAAATAAACCAATATACAGAAAATTAATAATAATATTAATTATTTTGATTTTGTTAACTTTATTAGGTTTATTGATATGAGGAGCGGTTATTGTTGGAACTAATTCTACTAAATTTGAAATATTAAAAGGAGCTCTTTTAATTGCTATTCCACTGTTCATTTCTCTTATAATTTTTGTTAATTTTTCTTATTTAATATACTATAAAGATAAATGACAACGTTCATTTAAAAACATGTTTAAAAAAGAATCTATAGGAGAAACAAATGAGTAATATAAAAGAATTATCTTCTTTATTTCTTAAAGATTTAGAAACTGCAAAAAATGAAAAAAATGCTATTGAAATAAAAAACATATTTTTTAAAAAAAATGTAGCACCTTTATACAAAGATTTAAAAACAGCTTCAATTGAAGAAAAAAAAGAACTTGGTAAAAAACTTAACATTCTTAAAAATGAATTAGATTTATTATTTAATAATTTTATTTCGAATTTGGAAATCGCTTCAGATTTATTAAGTTCTGAAGATGTTTTTAATAATTCAATAAATATGAATATTTTTAAAAAACAGCACCCCAATTTATTGAATGAAGTTGTTCATAAAGCATATGAATTCTTTGATAAGCTTGGTTTTGAAATTATTAATGGAGATGAAATTGTTACTGATGAATTTAATTTCGAAAATCTTAATATACCTAAAAATCATCCTGCCAGAAATATGCAAGATTCATTATTTATTGACAAGAATTTATTGTTAAGAACTCATTGTACTGTTTCAACTGCAAAAAGAATAAAAAACGAAACAAAAGATGATATTAGAACTATGTCTTTTGGAAACGTGTATAGAAAAGACGATGACGATGCAACACACAGTCATCAATTTATGCAAATTGATTTTGTTTGAATAAAAAAAGACATTACCTTGTCAAATTTAAAATGATTAGTTGATGGCTTTTTAAAATATATATTTGAAAAAGATTTAAAAACTAATTATAGATTAAGTTTTTTTCCATTTACTGAACCTAGTTTTGAGGTGGATATTGAATGTTTTAAATGTAAAAGCAAGGGATGTTCAATATGTAAAAACACGGGCTGAATTGAAGTTTTAGGTGCTGGTATGTTGCATCCTAACGTTTTGAAACATACTAAAATAAAAGATGCAAGAGCAATTGCTGCTGGTATTGGTGTTGAAAGACTTGCAATGTTAAAATATGAAATAACTGATATTAGAGATCTTTATAGTAACAACTTTAAAGTATTAAAGCAATTCATTAAGGAGTAGAAAATGTTGATTTCTTATAAATTATTAACTAAATTAAACCCTAGTTTAGAAAATGTAGAAATTTCTAAACTTGAAGAAGCTTTTAATGCGGTCGGTTTAGAAATAGAAAACAAAACAACTTTTAATGAAATTAAAGGTTTGGAATTTGGAAAAATTACTAAAGTTGAATCTCATCCTACTAAAAAAACTATTAATATTCTTACTGTTAAAGTTAAAAATAAGAATTTTAATATTATTTGTTCTGCTAAAAATGTAGAACTTAACAAATATGTAATAGTCGCGACTCCTGGCACTAAACTTCCTACTTTTGAAATAACTCCGACAAAATTATATGGAATAATGTCTGAAGGAATGTTGTGTTCATATGACGAAATAGTTCCTAACACCCTTAACTTCTTTCCTAAAGAAGAACATGATCATATTATTTCATTAGATAATAAACCAAATATTTCAGTATCTGAATTTCTAGATTTAGATGACATCGTGTATGATTTATTTGTTCCTACAAATAGAAATGATTTGAATTCTTATTTATTTTTAAATAGAGAATTGAGAATTTATTTAAATAATAAATTTGAATTTAAACTTAAATCTTCAAAAAAACTTGATTCAGAGAACATTAAAATTAATTCTAATAAAGTTAAATCTTTTAATTTAATTAAATTAATTTTAAACGAACCTTATAAAACAACACCTTGATATGTAAGAAAAGTATTAATTAAAAATGAAATAAATATCACTAATACTTTTGCTGATATTGGAAATTATTTAACTTTATTAACTTCTCAACCAATTCATTTCTATGATGCTTCTAAAATAAACATTGAAAACATTATTGTGGAAGAATTAGAATCAAATAAAAAATTTATAGGTCTTGATAATCAAAGTTATGAATTAAAAAAAGGTGACATAGTAACCAAGTCAGATAATGAAATAATTTCATTGTCTGGTATTTTAGGTTCTGATAATACAAAAGTAACTAGTGAATCAAAAGAACTTATTTTAGAAATTGCTAACTTTGATCATTATCAAATAAAACAAACTAGTGAAAGATTAAAAATAGTTAATAAAGCACAAACTATCTTTTCAAAAGAGCTGTCAAGTGATATTGCTAATTACTCTATAAATATTTTTAAAGAATTCTTATCTGATTATTCATCAAGTATTACTAATTTATCAGTATCTAAAACAAATGATACAAAATACATAAACATTGATATTAATTATATTAATGAATTTTTAGGTGTTGAGATTACTGAAAAAACTATTAAAGAATTAGCTAAGAATATTGAATCAAGTTTTTCAAAAAATAAATTTGAAATTCCGTTTAACAGAACTGATTTATTAACTAAATCAGATGTTTGTGAAGAAGTAATAAAAGTAATTAACATTAACACTTTAAAACCTAAACCTATTAAAACTGAATTTAATTTTGATTTGAATATTAATCAAAACTATAAACAAACACAAAAAATAAGAAATTATTTCTTAACAAAAAACTTTATTGAAACAAAAACTTATAATTTAGTTTCAGAAGAAGAATCATTGGCTTTTAATTGATTTAAATTAAAAAATAATTACAAAATAGTTAATAGTTTATCTTTGAAAAGAGAATTTCTAAGAACTAATTTAATTCATTCATTATTATCAGTAGTCGAATATAACAATAATAGAAAAAACGAACTTAACAATATATTTGAAATTCAAAAAATTCAAACTGAAAAAGAAAAATTCACTAATCTTTCAGCTGTTATTTGCAAAGAGATTTTTAATAATAATTTGGAAAATTCAAGTATCAAAAACAATTTTGTAAATGCAAAAGAAATAGTTGTAGGATTATTAAATCAAATGACTGAATATAATTTTGAATTTAAAGACGTTAAACTAAAAGAAGCTTATGAAGAAAATTCCTTAGATATTTTTGTGTCATTTAAGCATGTTGGTACTATTTGCCAATTAAGAAAAAACGTTTTGAAAAAATATGATTTATCAGACCATAAAATATTTGCCTTTAGTTTAAATATTGATTTATTAACAAACAATAAATTAACACAACCAATAATTAAAAATATTAGTTCTATAAATTCTACTTTTAGAAACTTTACTTTAGAATCAAACTCAAAAATCAATATTAATAAATTAACTAATAAAATTAAATTAATTGAAGAAGTTATTGATATTCAATTAATAGATATATTCAAAAAAGAAGATAAAGTTTTTTATACTTTTAAATGTGAAATATCTAAATTAAATCATTCATTTACTAAAGATCAAATATTAAAAATAGAAAAAGAAATAAATAACATTTTAACTAACAATTAAGAAAGAAGAAATAAACATGCCTAGAAAACATTTAATAGCATCTGGAATAAATAAAAAACAACAATCGCAAGCTAAAGTTTGAATGAAACTAGCTAAAGAAATAAAAGCTGCTGCTAAACTTGGAGATAATCCAGAAGCAAACCCAAGATTAAAAGCAGCTATTGCTAGAGGTCTTGCTCATAACTTAAGTAGAGACTCAATAGAAAAAAATATTAAAGGTGCTAAAAAAGACACTGACAATTTAAAAGAATTAACTTATGAAGGTTATGGTCCTAACGGATTAGCTATTATAGTCAAAACCCTAACTGACAACGAACAAAGAACTATTAGTGCTCTAAGAGGTTATTTTTCAAAACTTAAGGGACAAATATCTAAACCAAATAGTGTTATGATGTTGTTTGAAGAATTAGGACAATTCATTATTAAAAAAACAAAAACAGAAGATGAAATTCTTGAAGCCACACTTGATTTTAATGTTGTAGATTTAACTTCTGATGAAACTGCTTTTAATTTACTAGTAGACAAAAATGATTTCTTTTTAGTAAAAGAAAAATTGGAAAGTCTAGACTTTCCAATTTACTCTTCAGAAATTAAATTAATTTCTAATTCATTAGTTGATATTTCAGAAGAAGAAGACCAAAGATTAGACAAGTTTATAGAAACTTGTGAAAACGATGATGATGTTCAATGAGTTGTAACTAACTTAGGCGAAATAATTTAATGATGATGAATAGATAATAAGACTATTGCAAGAATGATACCAAATATCAACATTGCTACTGTTATATATCAATTCTTTCTGTCCATTGACCTATTATCTATAAATTCAGGAATTAGTTCTATAAAGGACATTACTGTTAATATTATTCCTGATATCGAAAACAGGAATGGCATTAATCAGAAAACGTGTTCTATTGAATGACCTAAGAATCCCCCAATAAATACAAATGGTATTCCCATAAGTAACAATAATGTTGAATAAAGGAATGCTTTTTTTCTACTCTTGTAAAGATCATATTGTGTTAAATAAACAACAACTGTAAGTGGAACAATATGAAGTAAAAAAGCAATTATAAAACCTCAATTTAATTGACCAAGATGAGATCCTGATACTATAAGTCCTATACTTAAACCATCTATTGATTTATGAGATAGTAATAATATGATCCCCATTCATTTTGATTGAGAACTACTTGTTTCAATATCAGCAAAATTTATAATGATATCACTATGTTCATGATGATCGTGGTTATTGTGAAGTTCTTTTTTATTTTTAATAATAAAGAATCATCTTATTGAAAAAATAAGAAGTACTCCGACAATACAACCACCAAGAATAACACCTATTATTGTAAAAGCACCACCAACAGAATTTGTTATGATTTCTGGAGATTCTTGTAAGTGATGAATCGCTTCACTTATAAAACCAACCGTTCCTATCATCATAATTAATCCACAAGAAAAAGCATAAAGACTCATTCTTACTAGTTTAGTGAATTTGATTTTAAATAATGTTAATATAGCAGTAATTATTAATGGTATACCAATTATTAGCGCTAATAGAATTCCTAAATTACCTGCAACTTCAGTTAAAGTCGGACCAGATGGATTTTCCGTAGGCAATTCACCTGGTGCATGATAATTAATTAAAGATAACATTTGTTAACTTTCTTCGTAATTTTGTTTTGTAAATAAATACATTGTAATAAATGTATTATTTAATTTTAATATGATCTTGCGAAAATTACAACTTTATTTGTTTTTTTCTTACTAAAGAAGCATTCTTTTTCATCTTTTTCTTCTTTTACAATACATCTAGCAGTAGCACCAGTTAATTCTTTGATTTTGATTTCATCTTCAGGTTCTGCTGAAAAATAAGTTCTAGCTCATTTTTTGTTATCAAGTATTTCTTTTAATTGATCTATATTTTTACAATCAACAATTGAATTATCTAATCTGTTTTTAGCTTTTGAATAAAGATTTATTTTGTATTCTTCTAATACTTTTAAAACATGTTCTTTTATGTCTTTGATAGCAACACTAGTTTTGGTTCCTAGATCTCTTCTATAAACAGTCACATTGTTGTTTTCTATATCTTTAGGACCTATTATTATAGATATTGGTGTTCCATTTATTTCTTGAGTAGCTATTTTAGAACCCATTCCCTTGTCTGATTTATCTATAAAGATTCTAAAATCACTAAATAAATTTTTAAATTCATTTGCTTTTTCTAAGGTTACTGGAAATTTATCAATAAATAATGGCAATATCGCTATTTGATTTGGAGCAACTGCTGGTGGAAGTATTAATCCATTATCATCAGCATGAACCATAATTAAAGCACCTATAACTCTTGTTGATAATCCATGAGAAGTAGAGAATGGATGTTTAACTTTATTATTTTTATCTTGAAATTTTATATTAAAGGGTTTTGTAAAGTTTTCACCTAACAAATGTGAAGTTGCAGATTGAAGAGCTTGTCCATCTTGCATTATAGTTTCTATTGTTAAAGTAACATCAGCGCCTGAGAATCTTTCATTTATAGTTTTTTCGCCTTTAACAACAGGAATACATAATTCTTTTTCAAAGAAATCTGCATATAAATTTAAGAACATAACGCTAAATTCATAAGCGCTTTTATGATCTTCAAAAATAGCATGAGTTTCATGTCAATGAAATTCAGAGTTTCTTAGAAATGGCTTAGTTGTTTTTTCGGCTCTTAATACACTTGTTCATTGATTTAATTTCATAGGCAAATCTTTATAACTATTTAATTTATTTTCAAAATAATTACAAAACAATATTTCACTTGTCGGTCTAACAGCAAGTGGAGAATCCAAGTTTTTATCTCCTATTTTTGTAATAGTAAATAATTCAGGACTAAAACCTTCTATGTGATTTTTCTCTTTTTCAAAATCGGCTACTGGAATTAAAAATGGCATATAAACATTTTTAATGTCTAATTTTTTAAATTCTTTATCCAATATATTTTTTATATTTTCTCAAATTGCTCACCCATTTGGCTGAAAGATCATGAAACCTTTTACATTCGAATATAAAATTAATTCTGCATGATTTACTACACTTGTATATCAATTAGCAAAATTTTCTTCTCTTGATACAATTTTTTCTAATTTATATGATTTACTCATTTTATTCTCCAATTATATTTAATAAAGCATCTGCTGCTAATCTAGAACATTTCTTTCTATTTTTTTGTTTGTGAATGTTTTTATACATGTTTAAATATTTAAATACATCCTTATTATATTCTTCACCATTAATCATTTTAAAGTAATTTTGAATAATAATTTTAACTTCACTAATTTCTTTTTCTTTTATTTCATCTATTAAAAAATCAGCAACCGAAATGCTAACTATACATCCTTTGCCATCAAACAACGAATCTTTTATTTTTTCATTTTCTATTTTTATATAAATAGTTATTTCATCGCTACAACCTGAAGTTTTGTTTCTAAACTTCTTATAAGAAGAAGTGTTTTGATTTTCTAACTTATTTAATGGATGTTCTCATCTCTTCATTACAAGCGATCTAAATTCTTCTATAGTTAAATTAGAATAGTCCATCTAATATATCTTCTTTCTTAAACTTTCTTAAACAATCATAAAGTTTATCAATATCTTCAAAATCATTGTATATTCCAAATGAAATTCTAACAACACTATCTGTATCTATCATATTACTCATCAAGTGAGCGCAAGACATTCCGCTTCTTACAATGATATTATTTCTTCCTAAATAATTTGAAAGATCTTGAGAATTAATAGATTTAAAATTTATGGCCAAAGTCGATACTTCGTTGTCTAGTTTGTAAATTTCTAAATTCTTTATTGTTTTAAGTTTATCATATGCATAATTAAATAATTTTTTGTCAATATTTTTAATAGTTTCATAACCAATTTCGTTAATAAAATCTAAGGCTGCATTTCAGCCAAATATAGCTGAAATATTTGGAGTGCCGGCTTCATATTTTCTGTGATCTTCATATGGGACATAACTTTCTAAATGAACATCAACAACTGTTCCTCCTCCGTATTTAATCGGTTTTAAAGTTTGAAAATGTTCTTTTTTGATATAACAAGCACCGATTCCAGTTGGACCAAAAATTTTATGAGCACTAAATGTTAAAAAATCAACTTTTGTTTTTTTAACATCTATTTCTTTGTGAATTATGCTTTGAGTTACATCTAAAATAACTAAAATATTTTTGTTTTTAGCTTTTATCGAATTGACTATTTTTTCTTCATCTAGAATTGTAGAAGTTAAATTAAAACCATTTGAAAAAGAAACAATTTTTGTTTTTTTAGTTATTAATTTGTTGAAATCTTCAAAAGTTGGACTTTTTTTTATGGTATTAACAAATTTTATTACAACTCCTATTTCTCTTTTTAATTCTAATCAAGGGATTATGTTTGAATTATGTTCTGCAGTTGTTAATATTATTTCATCTCCCTTTTTAAGAAGATGTTTTAGTCCAAAAGCAAATAAATTCAAACCTTCAGTTGCACCACTAGTAAAAACAATTTCATCGTTATTGGCGTTAATAAATTTGGCTAATTTTATTCTTGTATCTAATATTTTTTCATTTATTTTAAGAGAAATATCAGAATCTTCATTATGAGAATTCATACTGTAATTTTCATAATAATCAACAATTGCATTTATTGTAGATTTAGGTTTTAAAGAAGTTGCAGCATTGTCAAAATAAATTAAATTTTTATTTTTTTCAAATCATTTGAATTGTTTTTTTATATTTTTCATTTTTTGTCTTTTTTAAGTATATTTTCAATATAAAAATACATTTTTAATTGAATTTTATATTATAAATTATACACAAATAAGAGTTCTTAAATAATTAAGACCTTTCAAAAAAATATATCATTTTTCATACATATTTTGTTTTTAAAAAAATTTCTTATAATTAAATATGTTCAACAATATGTTATTTTATAAAAAAACAATGATTTAAAAGAGCAAAAAATGATATAAAATATTATTATTTATTCGATTAAAAATATCAAATAATTAAATTTGAAGGAAAAAAATGAAAAAAACTAAAATTACAAAATATGTAACTGTTGGTTTAGGTCTTACAGCAATTGCAGCGGCAACTACCATCAGTGCCGTTAGTTGTGCACAAAATACAAATAATAACAATACAAATGGTACGATTCTAAATAACAAAAATCAAGATTTCACTAAATCTCAAAAAAATTCCACAGGAGGGATTAATTTAACCAACAAACAAATGTTAGAAAAATTCTTTTCAACAACATCTGGAGTTAAATCTTTAAGAGAAGTTTATGTTAATGATCTTCTTTATAATTGATTTAAAAATTCAAACAATCCTTTAATTCAATCTAAATTCAAAGAATTCGAAAAACAAGCAAACGATTCTTATGATAATGAATACGATTCTTATTCAAAACGTTCAGGAAACTGACATCAAGAATTTCAAGCAGAAGTATTAGATCCTTCTGGTGGTTCAAAACAATCTTATATTTATAAAAAAGTAGTATCAAATTTACAATCTTCATTTGTTAATCAAGTTTTTTCTAATTTTGTAGAAAACTTTTTAACTTTAAATGATGGTTCGAAAAAAGTATTGGTTAAAGATGGAATTCAAACTTCAGTATTAAATTCATCTACAAATGTCAATGGTGCAAATGGTGCAGGTTCTAGAAATAACTTTGGTTTTTCTGTTCCTTCAACAAGCGATCAAAAATCTATTGATGTTGGTTATGTTAACTTTATTAATTTCGCTTTTGATCAATGAATCAAAAACACAATGCCGATATTAACTCCTTCAATATTATTTAAATCAGAAGCAAATCCTAATACATCTGGTTTGTTTAATAAAGAATTTTTTGGAGATTCTTTAACTGAAGAAGCTTCATATAATTTTCAATGATTTGCACCTTCAAGCAAAAACGAACAAACTTTAAGTACAACTGATCTTTATAAAATATTCAAACAAAAAGCAAACACTTATATTGATCAAGCAACCGGTGCTATAAATTTTCCTAGTGGAGATGGCGCTGTTAAATTAACTCAAGACAGTAGTTATGATTTAACTACGAATGTAAGTGATGGATGAACAACATATGTTGCGCCTTATACTGCTGCTGTAATGTATAAATTAAACAAAGGTATATTTAATAATCAATATTCTTTTGTTCCTTCAATTCCGCTTACACAACTAAAAGACACAATTATGGGAAACTTTTTGGTTAATTCTTCTGAACTTACTCAAAATGACTTTTTATTTCCTTATTCAGAAACAAGAGGATCAATTAAAGCTTTTTCAGGAAATTATACCGGAGTAGTTGGATCAAGAGATACTATAAATATTTCAAATACACCTTATATTATGACTAGAGATGAATTTGGTGTCCATATAATAGGTATTGATAGATATTCACAAATTAAAGAAGCAGCACAAAAAGCAGGAACTGCTGCTCAAAAAATCAAAAACGTTGATAATGAATTAGCTAATACAATTCTTTGAAGACAAGCTCAAAAGATAAATTCAATAAATCCTACTACAAACAATGTTGATATTAATAAAGCTGTCACTGATTATGTAAATTCTAATTTTTCATCATTGATTATTAAATATATTTCTTCACAAGATACATCAACAAATTCTGATAATTTATTCACTTCAAATAAGTGAACTACTAAACCTCAAACAATAAATCAAAACTTCAAAACAATATTTACAAATTTTGAAGAAATTGAAGATCTTAAAAAAACTAAAACTTATTTAGATACTATTAAGACTAAGATTTTAGATAATCAATCAAAATATAATTCAAACATAGATCCTGAATCATGATATAAAAATGGTATTGCTGGAATTCTTCCTTACAAGAGAAATACTTTTAGCGGTAATTATAATTCTCTAGATGAATTAATTGTCAAGGGTTATTCATTGACTGTAAAAAATTCTTCAACTTCTCAATCTTTAATTCAACAATTAAATAGCAAAATTAATGAAAAAGAAATTCTTTTAAATAGTGCTATGACTTCTTATTTAGTTGATGTTTTACCGGCAACAGATGCTTTTTGAACTAATAAAACAAGAACTGGTTCAAGTACATATGTATTTACAAACAATGCATTAGTAAATTCAGCTATTGAATTAGGCCAAACTAATGATTCTACATTAACAAACATTGTTACTAATTATCAAGAGTGAAATTTATTAAATCCATTTATTACAGGATTGACTAAAAATTCAAAACTTACTTCTGAGCCCGCTGCGACAAATGATTTAATATATTACTATTTAGCTAATGCTATTAAAAATAATTATTTCACTTATAATTTCAACTCTCAAGCAAACAAATTTGCTAACGGAGATTGAACAACCTTAGATCAACTTAAAAAAGAATTACAAACAAGTAAAATTGAAAGTTGAAAAAATTCTATATCATCAAATAAATCATTTAGTAATTTTGATTTAAGTAATTTAAAAACTTTCTTAATTTCACTATCTTGATTAGTTGGACTTAATAAAGAAAATAATAATTTTTCATTTAATAATTTAGTTTCACAATTAAATGAAATGGTTCAATTTGACAAAACAGCTTATGTCGCTTGAAATTTTGAATCAACAATAAAAAACCAAACTACAAATAACACATTTGGAATAACTGGACAAACCACTGAAACTCAAATTAATGCTTCTATTACTAATGATGGCAAGTTTAAATCAAACCCCATTTATCTAAATAATGTAAACCCTTATTCTTATCGAGGTGCTAAAAATCCTTTTGATACATCTTCTACAACGTCAAATGATATTTCATATACAACATTAACAAATTACTGAAATACTTCATCAATGAAAATCGGAGGAACAATGCAAGAATTAACAGGATTTCTTGGTTTTCAATCTTCAAGTAATTCAAACACAAACAATCAGCTTCCATCAAGCGCATATGATTCATCAATTTTTGGAAATAATGTTTCAAATAACAAAACACTAAATTGAAAAGGCGCTTTATATCAATATGGTTCACAAACTGAATTTGAAAAATTAATAAGTAATATAAATTCAGTTTCAGAATTAACTAATTTTGTTCAAATCATTAAAAATTGTAATTTTGATTTTAATTCTCAAACATTAGAAGATCTTAAAAAAGCCCAAACAGGACAAACAACTACTAATGGTATTGTTACTACGTTAAAATTTGAAGAAAGAAAGAACTTCTTCTTATCAGTTGTTAAAAACATTCCTTCAATTGCTTATCAACCATTAAGAGGAACATATTTATGAAATAACCAAAATGGGACTTCAACAACTTTATTTGAAAGTACTGGTGCTTTAAGAAAAGAATATGTTGTTAGTCAATTCTCAAAAAATGACGTTAACAATTTATTAACAAAAGCAACCACTGATAAACCAGCTACATTAAACACAACTGGTAAAGATAT
Organism: Ureaplasma rhincodontis; assembly: GCF_057537535.1. Lineage (NCBI taxonomy): Bacteria > Bacillati > Mycoplasmatota > Mycoplasmoidales > Mycoplasmoidaceae > Ureaplasma > Ureaplasma rhincodontis. Next base: position 148,168 of record NZ_BAAKAX010000001.1, on the reverse strand, counting down.
ATATTTAGGTTTACCTCCTCAAACATTCTTCAACGCTATTGTGTTATTAGCTATGAATTCAAATATTCAAAAATTAGCAACAGATGCTATGACTAAATTTAGAGAAGAATCAATTAATAAGATTACAGTATATGATGCAAGAATAGCTAACACATTAGGCGAAAAATTTGTTCATAATTGAAATGACTTTAAAAAAGACGAATAACAACTAAAAATCAACAAAAGTTGATTTTTTTTATACATTAAATGGAAAATATGCCTTATATATAGGAATATTAAAATTGATGATCTTTTTAATCAAATGATAGATTTTAGAACTTCTATATTAAATGCATCAGTTTTCACTAAAAAACTTCCAAAATTTATATATTGTACACTAAAATTTTCCAAAAAAAGAAAAATATTATTTATTTTTTTTAATGTTTTTTTAAATAAAAATTTATAAGAAATTGATAACAAAATAATAACAAATTTTAAGCAGTCATTAACTTATCAACATTTTATGTTGATTGTCATAAAACACTCTATAATCAATGCTAAATATGTGCTTTAATTGTTAATAACATTTGTTAATAACAACCAACAAAAAACAATAATCGAGTTTATTTTAAATATGATTGCAATTTCTTTTTAAAACTTATGTATGAGTAAATAAAACTTAATTTTGGATGGGAGCAAAAACTGTGAGAAATCATAATAATTTTTTAATTAAAATGAACAATATTTTTGTTCCTAATCAAACGATTTTATATAAATTATATATGCCTATAATAGGGTATAAATCTATCAGTATATATCTATATTTAATACAAGAGCACTCAATTGATACAAATTTATCATTTTCTAACAAAATTCCAAAAAACTTTGAATCATTAACAGAAGTGTTTGATTGTTCTGCTGAGGAATTAAATAATCACATAGAACAACTAGAAGCAATAAATCTTATATCTAAATATGAAAATCACAATAATCCAAATGAACCGATAATATTTTTATTAAATAACAATCTAGAATATTATGAATTTCAAAATAACGAATTATTAGTAAATCTTTTGAAAGAAAAAATATCAAAAGAAGATTATCTTAAGCTTGAATTTATATTCGAAAGATTTGTTCAAGAGCCTAATTACATTAATGTATCTAAGAAGGATACTTTCCTTTTAAAAGTCGGAAATGTTCAAATGAAATCAGTAATAAGTTTAGATTTCATTTATAAAGAATTAACAAAACAACTTAAAACAACAGATGTAGTAATCGACGATCTAGTTAAAACTTCTATATTTGATTCATTAAAATCTAAAGAATTAAGCAAAAAACAAATTCTTAACTTAATTATGAATTCGATTTCACAAGATGGAAGCCAATATAAGGTTTCTGATGTTGTTTATAAAAAGAATCTTAATAATTTATATATCGATTCTGTAAATCTTTCATTAAGAACAAAAATTAAGATTAATAGAAATTATGAAATCTTTGCTAGAAACGCTAATTTAGAGAACTATAAAACGATAGTTAATGATTATCAACTTTTTAATTCTGAAAACTATTATTCTTTAGCATCAAAAAATAGCGTGAACCTAACTATTAATAAAATGCTAAAAACATTAAGAGAGAGATATTTATTAGATGATTCTTTCATAAATGTAATTATTGATTACACCTTGTTTAAAAATAAAGGAAGATTTGAATCTGCTTATGTTCTTAAACTTGCTAAATCGATTTCAGGAACAGGAGTTAAAAAGATAGAAGATGTTATTATGTATTTAAGTTACGCTCTATCTGACAGAATTGACTCATTTGCCAAAGATATACTTAATGAAGTTTCTTTAAATACAAAATCTCTTGAAAATCAAGAATCTAAGCAATTAACATTGATAGATATATTAAAATAGTATTAATAGGTGAATGCTATGAACAAAACTAATTTAGAATCGATTATTAAAAAATATTCTATATCAGATCAAGAATTTAAAAAATTCAAGAATGATATATTGCTTTTGCTTGATGTTGAAAAAAAATGTTCATTAAATAGTGAATTTTGTAATGAACTTCATTATTTGTTTGAAAGAGAAAAAGAAACAAATAATCTATATTTCGTTTCTACAGATTGTCCTAAAAAACCAAAAGAAACTAAATACAAATTATTAAATAATGGTTATGTTTTCTTTGATGAAAAATTTGAACCATTTTTAGATACTAATTTTTCAGAAATTGACAACGAATTAAAAAACAATTATTTCAAAAAAAGAATTCATGAACAACTAATTAATAAAGAAATAGAAAACAATTTTATATATAGCTCAAATCAACATGAATTAAGTACTATATTATCTATAAACATTTCTAAACAAATTATTCATTTTGAAAATGGTTATGTAATTTATTGTTCTATTAAAAATTTAATAGAAACTTTTAAACTTTCTTTTGATGCTAAAGAACAAAAAACAAAAAAATTAATTAAACAACTTAAAGATATAGAATATCTTTTTATAGATGATATTGGTTTAGAAAGACCAAAAGACTGATTCCATTTATCTTTCTTTTTAGAAATATTAGAATATAGACTACAAAAACGAAAACCGACTATTTTTAGTAGTAAAAGAAGCTACCCAAATTTAAAATGACATTATTCAAATAATTTAGAAGATAAAATATCGGCTGATATCTTATTAAGAATTATTGAAAAGTTGTTTAATGGAAATATTTTTGTAATAAATGAAAACGGTAAATAAAACATGATAATTAAAAAAATAAAAAAAGAAATTAAAAACGCACTTTCTTTAATGAAGATTGAAGACGTTTCGAGCATAGTTATAGAAAAATCAAGAAATATTAAATTTGGTGATTTCAGTTCAAACATCGCAATGATGCTTGCTAAGAAAAATAATAAAAACCCTATTGAATTTGCTGAAGAATTGGTTTCTAAAATAAACAGCAATTCATTTAAAAACATAGAAATTTCAAAACCCGGATTTATAAATTTTTACATTAAAGATGAAGATCATATTAAAATTTTAGAAACTATAAACTCGATTAAAGATGAATATCCTATATTTGAAAAGAAAAATAAAAAAATAAATTTGGAATTTGTTTCTGCTAACCCTACTGGATATTTGCATTTAGGTCATGCAAGAAATGCAGTATTGGGTGATGTTATTAATTCCTTATTAACAAAAGTGGGTTATGAAGTTAATACTGAATACTTCGTAAACGATGCTGGTAATCAAATGTCAAAATTATCTTCTAGTGTTCTTGTTAGATATAAACAAGAAAATAATATGAAAATTGATTTACCAGAAGATTCATATCACGGAGAAGAAATAATATTAGTAGCCAAAGAACTTTATAAAAAATTTGATAAAAAATTCATTGATGAATTAATCGATGAAAATTTTAATATTTCTAAAAAAGAAGCAAGAGAAGAAATTCAAGAATTTTCAGGAAATTATTTATTAAATCAAATAAAAAAAGATTTAAAAAGCATAGGAGTGGAAATTAATAAATATTCGTCAGAAAAAAAGGTACATCAATCAAATGCAATTCCTAATGTTCTTGAAAAACTTAAAAACTCTACATATGAAAAAGACGGAGCGTTGTGATTAGAAACAACTAAGTATGGGGATGATAAAGATAGAGTATTGATAAAAGGTGATAAGAGTTTTACATATTTCACTCCAGACATTGCTTATCATTTACAAAAAATAACTTCAGAACCAAAACCTGATAAACTAATAAACATTTGAGGTGCTGATCATTATAGTTACATAACTAGAATGGGAATTGCTCTTAAATGTTTGGGATATGAAGACATCATGGATGTTATATGTATGCAAATGGTTAGACTTACAAAAGATGGAGAAGAATACAAACTCTCTAAACGTTCTGGAAATTCTATAACTCTACAAGATCTTGTAAAAATACTTACTAAAGATGTTGCTAGATGATTCATGATTGGAACTTCATATAATACTCATTTAGAAATAGATATAAATATAGCTTTATTGAATACTAATGAGAATCCAATTTATTATGTTCAATATGCTCATGCAAGATCTAATAATTTATTAGAAAAAATAAATATTAAAGAAATAGATTTCACTAAAATTAAAATAAAAGAAACCGATAACATTAGAGAGCTTCTAAATTTGATTCATATGTATGAACAAACAATATACAAATCAGCTGTTGAATATGATCCAACAAAACTAACAAATTATTTAGTTAATTTGTCTAAATTGTTCCATCATTTCTATACAAATGAACAAATTTCTAAAGAAAATAATTTAGAAATTAAGGCGTTTAAAATCCTTTTAACTATGACAATAAATGACATTATAAGAAGCGCTTTAAAATTGTTGGGAATAACTGCTTTAAATAAAATGTAAATTATTTTATTTTTTATTGGATTATTTATGCGCGCGTACGTAATAAAGTACTATAATAAAGGTGTTTAAATAAACACACATAAAAAGTCCGGGAGGCAATCATGTATTTAACATTAAGAGAAACGGAAAAATTAATGATTTCAGTTGCTGCTATGGTGGCACAAAACAGAAAAGACAGAGGTGTAAAATTAAATCACCCTGAATCTGTTGCGATAATAACGAATCATGTAATTGAGGGCGCTAGAGATGGAAAATCTGTTGCAGAATTAATGCAAAGCGCAAGAGGTGTTTTAAGCTCTAAAGATGTAATGTCTGGTGTAGCAACTTTAATACCTTTAATCCAAGTGGAATGTACATTCCCTGATGGAACTAAATTAGTTTCAATACACAATCCAATTTCTGAATAATAAGAGGAAATAATATGAAAAAATATATAATTCCAGGTGAATATAATTACGCTTCAACAGATATCACTATTAATGAAAATGTAGAAGCAACAACAGTTATTTTAGAAAATGTCGGTGATAGACCAATCCAAATTGGTTCACACTTCCATTTATTTGAAGTAAACTCATCAATCAAGGTTCTTTCTGAAGATAAAAAAGAAGACAAAGAAAGAGAGCTGGTATATGGTATGCGTTTAGACGTTGCATCATCTACTTCAGTTCGTTTCGAACCTAGAGAAGCCAAAAAAGTTGACATCATCCCAATGCAAGGAAAAAGAGAAATCTTTGGATTTGATAATATGATCGATGGAAAACTAGATGGAAAAGCTAAAGTTCCTTACTCAAAAGCTGTAACTTTAAGAAACGAAAAAGTTAAGAAAAACAGTAAAAAATAATCGAGGTACTCAAATATGAAAAAACTTACTAGAAAACAATATTCTGATCTATATGGTATTACAGTTGGTGATAGCGTTAGATTAGGTAATACAAACTTATGAGCTAAAGTTGAAAAAGACTTATCAAAATATGGTGAAGAAGCTGTATTTGGTGGTGGTAAAACATTACGTGATGGTATGGGTATGAGTTCTACTGAATTACATTCAAATCCATTAGTAATGGACTTAGTGATTACTAATGCTTTAATTCTAGATTACTATGGTATTTACAAAGCTGACATTGGTATCAAAAACGGTAAAATTGCAAAAATAGGTCATGCTGGTAATCCTTCTATTTCTGATGATATTGACATGATTGTTGGTATTTCAACAGAAATCTTTGCTGGAGAAGGTAAAATCTTTACTCCCGGTGCTATTGATACTCACGTTCACTTTATTGAACCTAAAATAGCAGATGTAGCTCTGGAAAATGGTACTACTACTTTAATTACTGGTGGTGCTGGTTTAAATGATGGTTCAAAAGCTGTTACTACAACTCCTGGTGCATTCTGATTAGAAAAAATGCTACAAGCAGCAGAAGACTTTCCTATTAACGTTGGTTTCTTAGGTAAAGGTAATGGTGCTAATGAAGAAGTTATGTTAGAACAAGTAGCTGCTGGTGCTTGTGGATTAAAAATTCATGAAGACTGAGGTGCAACTTGATCTGCAATTGATCATTCATTACGTGTTGCTGATAAAACAGATGTTCAAGTCTCAATCCATACTGATACATTAAATGAAGGTGGTTTTGTTGACCATACTATTGATGCAGTTGCTGGTAGAGCTATTCATGCTTATCACTCAGAGGGTGCTGGTGGTGGACATGCTCCTGATATCTTAGTAGTTTCTGGTTTAAATAACTTTATCCCTGCTTCTACAAGTCCCACACTTCCATATACTGTAAATACAATTGATGAACATTTAGATATGTTAATGGTATGTCACCATTTAAACCCTAAAGTTCCAGAAGATGTTGCTTTTGCTGATTCTCGTATTAGAAAAGAAACAATTGCTGCTGAAGATATTTTACATGATATTGGTGCAGTTTCAGTTACTTCATCAGATGCCCTAGCTATGGGTAGAATAGGCGAAGTTGTAACTAGAACATGACAAGTTGCAGACAAAATGAAAAAAGAATTCGGTAGTTTAAAAAATGATACAGAATTCGATGACAACAACAGAATTAAAAGATATATTGCTAAATATTCTATAAATCCTGCTATTGCTCATGGTATTGATAGCTATATTGGTTCAATCGAAGAAGGAAAATTTGCTGACATTATTGTTTGAGATCCTAAATTCTTTGGTGCAAAACCATACGCTGTGTTCAAATCTGGTATATTAGCTAAAGCATTATCTGGTGATGCAAATGGATCAATTCCTACTTGTGAACCGTTAATTTTAAGAGATCAATATGCTGCAACTAAAGCATTAGCTGCTTTTGGTTCATTATCATTTGTTTCAAAACTTTCAATTGAAAATAATATTCAAAAAAAATACAATTTAAAGAGAAATGTATTACCAGTTAAAGGCTGTAGAACTGTAAACAAAGAAAGCATGAAAAACAATAGCTTATTACCTAATTTAAATGTTGATCCTCAAACATTCTCAGTTACTGTTGATGAAAAATCATTACAAAATTGATTATCAACTGATTCAGTTTGATCAAAACAATTTAAAAAAGATAAATCAGGAAGCTGAAATATTTTAGCAAATCCTGAAAAAGAAATAGCATTAGCTCAACTTTACTTCTTATACTAAAATATGAAAATATTTACAACTATATTAAAGAACATTAAAGATGTTGAAAATTACTCTGAATTTCATTTAGAAAAAATTTCATTATCAGCTGATGATCTACTAAAAAAAGTTATTGTTAAAACTACTGATCATGGTACAGAAATAGGCATCAAAAAAGAAAATATCAAAGATATTTTTGATGGTGATGTTTTAGAAATCGATGAAAGAAATAAGAAAGCTCTTGTAGTAATTCTTGAAAAAGCTGAAGTTATTATTATTAAACCTAAATCAATAAATCAAATTGCTGAGGTTGCTCACAACTTAGGCAATAGACACGCTCAAGCTCAATTTAAAGATGACACTATGATTATTCCTTATGATTATTTAATTGAAGAATATTTAGTTAAAATGGAAACTCCATTTGAAGTTACTAAGATAAAGCTTGAAAAAGCTTTCAGACACGTTGACGATGCTAAATAAAAATTTATTACATGTTCTTCAAATAACAAATGCAAACTTTCCTATTGGATCTTTTGCTCATTCATTTGGTTTAGAAACCTACATAAACAAAAACATTATAAACAACAAAGAAACACTAGATGAGATTTTAAAATCTTACATTTATGGTCCTTTTCTACATGTTGATTTATTAGCAATTGTTATGACATATGATTTTTTGAAAAATAATAGTTTTGAAAAAATTTGAGAAATTGATAAAAAATCATTTGCTCAAGGTATGTCAAAAGAAACAAGACAAGGTAATAAAAGAATCGCATTACAAATGTTAAAAGTTTATTTGGATATATATAAAGATTGTGAAAATCTTAAAAAATATCAAAAAGCTATTAAAGAAAACAAAGCACAAGGAAACCCTGGCATTTGTTATGCTCTTTTATGTGATTATTTAAAAATTGATCTTGAAGCTACATTGTTAACCCACACTCATTCTACAATTTCAGCGTTAATACAGAATTCAATCAGAGCTATTCCATTAGGTCAACTTGATGGACAAAGAGCTATGTTTAATATTAAAAATAAATATTATGAAGACGTTGCTAAAAAAGCTCTGAAAATAAACGCTAGTTTATATTTTTGTAAAAATTATACTGAATTTGAAATGTCTCAAATGGAACATGAAGACATTGCTATCAGATTATTTATGTCTTAATTAAGGAATTATTATGTCAAAACCATTAGTTATTGGTGTTGGTGGACCAGTTGGTGCTGGGAAAACTATGTTATTAGAACGTCTAACACGTTATTTAATAACAAACAAAAAAATGAAATGTGCAGCTATCACTAACGATATTTACACAAAAGAAGATGCTAAAATCTTAAAAAGAGATTCTATATTACCAGAAGATTGTATTATCGGTGTTGAAACCGGTGGATGTCCTCATACAGCCATTAGAGAAGATGCAAGTATGAACTTTGCTGCTATAGAAGAATTATCAGAAAAACATGTTGATTTAGAAGTTCTATTTTTAGAATCAGGTGGTGATAATTTAGCCGCTACTTTTAGTCCAGATCTAGTTGATTTTAGTATTTACATTATTGACGTTGCTCAAGGTGAAAAAATCCCTAGAAAAGGCGGACAAGGTATGATCAAATCTGATTTATTCATTATCAATAAAACTGATCTTGCACCATATGTTGGCGCTAATTTAGATATTATGAAAAAAGATACTATTGAACATCGTGGCGCAAAACCTTTCTATTTTACAAATCTTAAAAAAGATGAAGGTTTGGTTGAAATCGTTGAATGATTACAAAAACGTTTGGATGTTTTTAATTCTTAATAAATGAAACTAAAAAGATTAAGCCAAAAAGAATATGATTTATTAGCTGGATATATTTATATATCAGTTAAAAAAGGCATTAATGAAGAGCAAACAATTGCTCCAAAAAGTGATTACTTTTTTACAAAACTTGGTAGATGTTCAGCGCCTTTGTTTCTAGAAGATGAAAAAAATAGACCATATTTTCAGTTACTACACTTAGGTGGTGGTATCATGCAAAATGAATCGTTCCAAACTGATATTACAGTTGGTGATGATTCTCAAACAATAATTTCATCACAATCAGCCACGAAAATTTATAAATGTGAAAAGGACAATGAAAAAGCTTTGTATAAAGTTAATGTTGAAGTTGGTAAAAATTCAATGTTAGAATTTTACAATGATTCAATAATTTTATATGAGGACTCAAAATATTGTCAAGAAAACATAATAAATTTAGAAAAAAGTTCAAACTTTATTTTCAATGAAATATTTTCTTCAGGTTATAGTGAAAAAGATGATAATCATCCATATGATTTAATGCATCTTAAAACTGAACTATATATTGACTCAGAGTTAGAAGTTTTTGATAATTTAATTCTTGAACCTAAAAAAGAAGACCCAAATCAATTTGGTGTTCTAAACGGTTTTAAAAGGTGTGGAACAGGTTTTTATTTTTCAGAAAAAATAAAATTTGAACACATTGAAGAATTAAAAAAAGAAGTTAATTCTTTTATTAAAGACACAAACACAAGAGTTGGCATATCTGCTTTTGAAACTTCAGGCTTTGGTCTTAGAATTTTATCTAACGAAACTTATGAAGTTGAAGACGTTTTTAAATTAATTAATAATTACATTAGAAAAAAAGTCTTTTCTTTAAACGAACTACTTCTAAGAAAACAATAATTTTAAAAAAATATCACTTTTTGAGTGATATTTTTTATTTATAATACAATTATTATTAATGATATTGGAGATATTCACACATGAAAAAATTATTTTGTTTTGATTTAGACGGAACCTTATTAAATGGGGATAAAAAAGTTAATAAATCATCAATAAAAGCTTTAAAAAAGGCTAACAAAAATGGACACTTAATTTGTATAGCTACAGGAAGATCATTTGATGAAAATCTTTTAAAAATTGCTAAAAAAATTAAATGTAATACTTATATTATATTTTCTAATGGAAATTTCATGTACAACATGAAAACAAAAGAAATCAAATGTACTGGAAAAGTTTTATTGCCAGCTATTGTTGATTTCTTCTATGAAAAAGCCTTAATAAATAAACGTCAATTGGTTTTAGTTAATGACAAAACAGAAGTCAAAAGATTTTATTTTGGTTCACAAGAAGAATATGACATTAAAGATGAAGATTATTTTATAGCAGGAGTTAATGTTTCAAGTTTTGAAGATAGATCTGGTGTAAGATTTGCTTTAAATGAAAATATAGTTCATATTTCTATGAAAGCTGAAAAGAAAATTGTTAATTATGAACTTCCTAAATTTAAATTACTTGAAGAAATTCATGATGTAGATATTAACTTAACTTCAAAAGTATTTATTGATGGTGATGCAAGAGATGTTAATAAATGAACAGCAATAAAAAAAATAATTAAAGAATTTGATGTTGATTTAAAAAATGTTTTTGCTTTCGGTGATTCATTTAATGATTATGTAATGCTTAAAAAAGCAAAAAATTCTTTCTGTATGGAAAATGCAGGAGAAGATTTTAAGGCTTTCTTTAAGGATAAAATAATTAAGAATAATAATACAGATTCAATTTCAGAAATTATCATTGATGCAATTCAAAAATAATTTGATTCCTAGTTTTTTAGCTTTCAAAGAAATTAATTTTAATGAATCTGTTAATTTGATTAAAAAAAATAAGTTTGAAATAATTCATTTAGACATAATGGACAAAGAACTTGTAAATAATGTTGCCTTTACTAAAAATGATCTGAAAAAATTATCTTCAAACAATTTCAAAATGAAAGTTCATTTAATGACTGTTGATCCTTTAAAAGATAGTAGAAACTTCTTTGACAAAAATACTCTAAGTATTACTTTTCAATTTGAGCATTTAGATTTTCAATATATTATAAAAACATTAGAAACAATAAAATCTAAAAACATAAAAGCAGGAATTGCCATTTCTCCTTATACTGAATACTCAAAATATTCAAATATTTTAGAGTATTGTGATTGTGTTACTATTATGGGCGTAGAACCTGGAAAAGGTGGACAATCGTTTATAAATGAAAGCATAAAAAATTTAGATAATGTTTATCAATTTAAAATCAATAAGAAAAATATCGATATTGAATTCGATGGTGGAATAAATAATGAAACAATCTCATTAGTAGAAGACAAATCTGATTTTGTAGTTTCAGGTAGTTTTTTACTTGCTTGTATGTTAAAATAAATTAGTAATTGAAAAATTACAATATTTTAAAAATATTAGTTTAAAAAGGTAGAAATTGAAATCTCTTCAAAACATGAAGATTAAAATGAATAACACTACCAAAGTAAAAAATGAAAATAATCAATTTTTGAGAACTTCAAAAGCTTATTTTGATTTTTTAAAACACGCTTTGTTTTTTGTTTTATTCTTCTTATTTAATTCACTAATACCTATATCGATAGTTTTAATTTCATCAAGTATTAATCCATTTGGTGCACAATTTGCTGCTGGTATTAGTTTTGTTGCTTTCATTCAAATTGCATTCACTCAATTAAGTTTAACTATTGTTGTTTCAATATTATTCATGATTCAAAAATACAATTTAAATTCAAGCATGATCAATAAGAGAAGTGAAAAACTTTCTCTTGATCCTCAATTCTTAGGAACTTCATTAATTGTAATATTTATTTATTCTTTATTAATGATTCCTGTTTTCCAAGGTTCTTCATATGCATACAACTTCTTTGCTTCAGGGCATATTAATACTCTATTAGCAAGAAGCGCTGCTAATAACTATATATGATCAGTTACTGGTTATCTATTCTTAAACACTTTCTCAATTTTCTTTATAATGATTATTTATTTCGAAAAATCAATATTAGCTGCTATTATATCTTTAACAATAATGTCATTATTTGTTGTAGGTTTTGCTGCTTTATTATCATTGCCTGTTAAAATTGCAGATCATAATTTTGCGAACCAATATGGTACTTTAATAGGTATTGGTACAACTTTAGGTGCAATTATATCAGTTATTGGTTTAGGTATTTATGTATTTAAACAAACAATATTATCAAACATTAATTTAAAAAATGTTGGTTCAAATTCATGAAGATTATTTAAAGATACTATCAAACACTCTGGTGCTTTAATTGCTATCCAAGTGTTCAAAGGTATTGCTTTAATGTCATTATTCATTTGAAACTCAACTTTATTAATTCAACCATTACCACTAAATATGCAATTAACTAGAACAGTATGATACTGTACTATGTATTCAATGCCGTTTATTACATTTGGTTTATCAGATGCTATATTATTCTATGGTTTACAAAAACACAATGAAAAATTAAGTGTTTTAACTTTCCTTAAAGTTTCAATAAGTTCATTAGCTGTTGCTTTCTTATTACAAATGGGAATAGCAGGTGGTATGTATCATACAATGCAACCATTCGGTGAATGATTAATGAGAAACAACTCAATTAAAGATGGTGAAATTCCTTCAAAATGATTCCAAGTTGATTCAGTTGATTACAACTATATTATGAGTGTTCTTCAAAACAAAATAGATGTTTATACTGATCTTGGTGAAAAAACTGACAAAATTAAGTCTCTTCAAGGAGTTCTACAAAAACTTCACAATTCAAACCCCGCTGCTTTTAATGAAGTTATAATGAAAGCTATGACTTATAATGATTATTGATTTGATCTTAATGGATTGCCTATAAATTTATCTGCTCAACTAAATTCTATTTCAAGTGTTGGTGGTAACCTATTATATGATTTTGATGGAACACTAGGTTCTTCAAATAGTTTTAATGTGTTCTTCTATTTAGTAACTTGAACATTAACTTACTCAACTGGTTTAGCTTTATTTAGTACTACATTAGTATTGAGAAAAGAATATCATAATGTTAAAGATATGATTTCAACAATATTAATTCAACTTTTAATTATTATTACAATCTTCCCTCTTGGTGTTCATTACCAATCAACTTCGACTCTTAGAGTAATGGATGGATGAACTGTTGCATTTGTTGCATATGGTTCAGTAATCTTCTTACTATATATTGCAAAAGTTGCAAAAATGTGATCATCAATAAAAGAAGATCAATTATTAATTGATTATGTAGCTACAAAAAAAGAAAAAAGCAACAAAACTTCTTTTATTAATAAAATTAAAAAAGAGAAAATTGCTGCTTAATTAAAATAAATAATATGAGTTTGAACTTATTCGATTCTCATATTTTTTTATATAAAAAAAGTAACTGTAAAAGCAGTTACTTTTTGTTTTGAAATATAAATTTTAAATGGCAGGGGTGACAGGACTCGAACCCATAACAGGCGGTTTTGAAGACCGCTGTTCTACCAATTGAACTACACCCCTAGATGATTAACGTTTAAATTATAAAGCAAAAACTCTTTTTTAAAAGTTATTTTCTGGAAACTTCATTTTAGTGTATTAAAATGTATTTATAGTTTTTAAAAAAATATAAAGGTAAAACATGTTGAAATCAATGATTTCTAATATAGTTTCTAAGAATATGTCAAAAAAATTGATAGGTTCTACTATAAAAGAAGAAGATGTAAAAGATCTGTTTAGGGAAATAAGAATCAGTTTATTAGATGCTGATGTTAATTTTAAAGTTGTTAAAACTTTTATTAATAATGTTAAAGAAAAAGTTGTAGGACAAACTTTAGTTAAAAATCAAAATGCTTCAGAATATGTATTAAAAATAATAAAAGATGAATTAATTTCTATCTTAGGTTCTCAAACTAGAGAGATTAATATAAATAAAAAACAAACGAGAGTAATGTTTGTTGGGCTTCAAGGTTCTGGTAAAACAACTTCTGTTGCAAAAGTTGCTAATTTTTATAAAGAAAAACACAACAAGAAACCTTTATTAATAGCCGCAGATATATATAGACCTGCTGCTATTGAACAATTGGAAACTTTAGCAAAACAAATTAAAGTTGATTTTTATCAAGAAGGACAAATTGATCCAAGCACAATTGTTAAAAACGCATTAGACAAATATGAAGAAAACGATTTTGTGATATTAGATACTGCTGGGAGATTACAAACAGATGATGAATTAATGAATGAATTAATAGAAATCAAAAAAGTTTATAACCCGACAGAAATTATTTTAACTGTTGATGGAATGGCTGGTCAAGATATTATTAATGTTGCTAAAGAATTTAATGATAAATTAAAACTTACTGGAATGATTATTTCTAAATTAGATTCTAATGCTAGAGCTGGTGCAGCTTTTAGCTTAGTGTCTTTATTGAACGTTCCTATATTTTTCACAGGAGTTGGTGAAACTGTTGATAAATTGGATGTTTGACATCCTTCAAGAATGGCAGATAGAATATTAGGATTAGGTGACATAGTAACTTTAGCTGAAAAAGCACAAGAAGTTTTTGATGAAAAAAAAGCAAAAGGAACTTTGCAAAGAATGTTGTCTGGTAAATTTGATTTAGAAGATCTTTTAAATCAAATGTCACAAATGTCAAAATTTGGTTCACTTGGAGGAGTTATGAATATGATTCCAGGAATGAACAAAATTAGTGAATCTAAAGTAGAAATAGCAGAAGAACAAATGAGAGTTTGAACTATTCTTCTTTCTTCTATGACTAAGAAAGAGAGAAGAAATCCAAGACTATTCAAAAAACAACCAAACAGAAAAATTAGAGTTATTCAAGGATCTGGTAGAAAAATGGACGAATTGAATAAATTACTAAAACAATGAGAAGTAGGAAAAGACAAAATGCAAGATGTTTCTAAGATGCTTAAGTCTGGAAAAAACCCATTTGGTATGTCTTTTTAGGTGTCAAGAAAAAATACTTGACACTTTATTAAAAAAATGTGTATAATTTATTAGTTAAAATAAAAAAAACTATAAAACCCGATTAGGAGAATTATTTTGGTTAAATTAAGATTATTAAGAAAAGGTCGTCATAAAGAGCCTGTTTATAGAATTGTTGCTGTTGATTCAAAAACAAAATCAAATGGTAAATATATTGAATTGTTAGGAAAATATGATCCTTTAAATGAAACAACTTCATTAAATAAAGAACCAATTCTAAAATGATTATCAACTGGTGCTCAACCAACTGACACTGTTAGATCAATTTTAAGAAAAGAAAAAATTATGGAAGAGTTTGTTAACCTTAAAAAAGGTACAGAAACTCAAATTATTAAAAAAGACAAGAAAACTCTTTCAATTAAAGACAATCCTGTTAAAAAAGAATCAAAAGATGATTTATTATCTAAATTAGGTTCAGTTAAATCTAAATTAAGTTCTAAATATACTGAAGAAGAAATTAAAAAACGTGAAACTGAAACTTTAAAAGTTGCTAAAGAAGAAGAAATTGCAGTTAATGCAAGTAAAGATGAAAAAGTTAACATTATTATTTCATTAGGAATTAATGATGTTCAAAAAATTCTTGAAGAAGACAAAATCTTTTTATTCATGAAAAGATTACCAGTTAGAGATGTACAACGTGTTTTAATTTATGCAATTAAACCAGTTGGATTAGTTATTGGTGAATTTGATCTTAAATCTACACAAGCTTTATCAAGAAACAAAGCTTGAAGTGAATTTGGTCCTAAATCAATCTTCTCAAAATCACAATTCGACAAATACTTTGAAAATGCTGCAATTGATGGTGTTAAAATGATGGAAATTGATGGTTTTATTAAATATTCAAAACCTAAACAAATTTCAGAGTTCTCAATGACTAGAGGGCCATCAGGTTTTGCATACTTAAAATAATAAATGTTTAAAGTAACATTTATATCGTTGTTCCCTGAAGCTTTTGAAAGTTTCATAGAACATTCAATAATCAAAAAAGCTATTGACAAGAATTTAATAGAAATAAAAATAATTAATTTTAGAAAATATAGTACTAATAAACATCGTCAAGTTGATGATTATCAATATGGTGGTGGACCGGGAATGGTTATTGGTATTGAAGCGTTAGTTAATTGTTTAAGAGAAATCAAAACAGAAAATTCTGAAATTTGATTGACTAGTCCTCAAGGGATTAGTTTTAATCAAGAAATAGCTAAGAAAACTTCAAAAAATGTTAAAGATTTGATTATAATTTGTGGTCATTATGAAGGAATTGACGAAAGAATAAAATTCTTCATTGATAAAGAAATGAGTATTGGCGATTTTGTTCTTACTGGTGGAGAATTTGCTTCACAAATAATGGCAGACAGCATAATTAGACTAATAGATGGTGTTATTAAAAAAGAAAGTCTTGAAAACGAAAGTTTTGAAAATAATTTATTAGATTATCCAGTTTACACTAAACCAAATAATTTTGAAGGATATGAAGTTCCTTCTGTTTTGTTAAGTGGTAATCATAAGAAAATTGAAGAATTCAGATTAAATCAACAAATTAATAGAACTAAAGAAAAAAGACCAGATCTTTACAAAAAATATATAAAAAATAAAGGAGAATAAAATGGGTGTTTTTAAAATAAACAAAGGCCAAATACTTAATGATATTGTTGCCCCACAACTTAAAACAGATATTCCTCCGTTTGATTCAGGTGATACTATAATTGTTCATAACAGAATTGTCGAAGGTAAGAAATCTCGTATTCAAAAATTCGAGGGTGTTGTATTACGTAGAAAAGGTTCAGGAATATCAGAATCAGCTATTGTAAGAAAAGAATCTAATGGAGTTTGAGTTGAATTAAATTTTGACTTACATAGTCCTATGATTGAAAAAATTGAACTTATACGTCGTGGTAAAGTGCGTAGAGCATACATATCATATATGCGTGGTCGTTCTGGTAAATCAGCTAGAATTAAAGAAAGAGTTTAATTTCACAACAAAACCTGAATTTTTTCAGGTTTTTTATTTATAAAATTTACATATTTTAAATTAAAGATTTAAAATATTGTAGAAAGAAAAATTAAAATGAAAACAAAAAAAAGCGAAATAGTAATTGACGTTGAATATGTTCTTTCTCAACCATGTAAAGAAATTAAAGTTCCTAAAACATTGTGAGATTGTAAAAAGAAAAGAAATAAACTTTTAGATCATATAAAAATACTTGATGATGAAATCCAAAAAATTATTTCTGAAGATAATGTCGATCAAGAATATCTTGAAAAAATAAACAATAGAATATCACATCTTAACACTTCTGTCGATTCTCTTAACGAAGAAATACAATCTTATTATGGAGACGACAATTTTGTAAAAGAAACTAAATATACAGCAAGAACAATTAAGTTAGGATCATTTTACAGAGTTAATAAATTATGACAAAAAGCATTAATAGTTGCTTTTTGTTCTGCTTTTATTTCAGTTTTAGTTTGATTTTTTGTTCAAAAAACTGGAATATATAGTTTTGGTATTAGTGGTTCATTGCAAGGTATTGCAAGAATTGTTAAAACGGCTTTAACAAAAGAAGGAATGAATCAGTCAACTGTCGATTTGATTTATAGTTTAATGTTTTATGGAATGTATCTATTAGCAAACATACCGTTACTAGTATTTTCGTGATTTAAACTTGGAAAACAATTTACAATATTAACTGCCGTTTGCATTGTTTTCACACAATGTACAGGTTTGGTAATTGATAATATTCCTGGCGCTTCTACATTCAAATTATTTGGAAATGTAGGTCTAGATGTAGCCGCAATAGTTGCTTGAGACAACCAAAACCCGAACTCAATATTAGTTATGTTTGTTAGTGGAATCATTATGAGTTTATTTGATGGTTTATTATCAGCTGTTATATATATAGTTGGTTCTTCTATGGCAGGAACTGATTTCTTAGCTTACTACACAGAAAAGAAAAAGAATAAATCTATTTCTGTTTTATTACTTTATTTCAACTTAGCTTCATTACTAATAGGTGTTTCAATCGGATCAATTGGTTCATACTTTTTAGATCCAAATCAATTCGCTGGTGTTCAACCAGTTCAAGCAATTTTTTCTCCTAATTTAGTTGTATCTATTTTAGATACTGTAATATTCAGTTTGGTTATTAGTTATTTCTTTCCAAAAAACAAAATTGTGAATGTTCAAGTTGATTCAGAAAAATCAACCGAAATTGTTTCAAGATTACTTTATAAAAATTGAACTCACAAAATAAGAATGAAAGATACAGTAATAGAAACTTTAGATTCTGATGAAGAAGCAAATAGTTTTTCAACTATTTGTTTGTATAAAAACATACCGTGATTAGTTCAACAAATCAAAAAAATTGATGAAGATTCTATTGTATATATTCACCCAATATTAGGTATAGATGGTGAAATAAAATTAACTAACTATACAGAAAATAATGAATCTGAAAATTCTCAAATAGAACAAAAGTAGAAACAATTATGAATTTACAAAAAATCAATTGATTTCCAGGACATATGAAAAAAGCAACTGATGAAATCAGAAATAGATTGAAAACCGTTGATCTTGTAATTGAAGTTGTTGATTCTAGAGCAATTTCTAAATCATCTAACAATGAAATACTTTCATTGTTAAACAACAAACCATTTTTTAAAATAGCACTTAAAAAAGATTTAACTAATTTAAAAACTAAAGAAGACAATGTTCTTATAGGTTCTATTAAAGACAAAAAGTTTAATAAAGAAATATTAGACTTTATGTATAAAACTTTAGAACCTAAAATAAATAAACTAAAAAATAAAGGGGTCGTTAATCCTGAGTTCTTAGTAATGATAGTAGGATTGCCAAATGTTGGTAAATCTTCATTAATTAATTTTTTAAAAAATAAGAAACAAACAAAAGTTGAAAACAGACCAGGCGTTACAAAAAATCAAAACGTTGTAAGTTTAAACAAAAACTTTAATCTTATTGATACTCCTGGGGTTTTATTAAAAAACATAGATGATATTGAAACAGCTTATTCTTTAGCTTTAATAAGATGTATCAAAAAAGAAATCCTTGATCTTTATGATGTTATTAAATTTGCTTTTATAAAAATAAAAGACAAATTATTAAAATATTACGAATTAGAAGATTCTGAAGAATATGAACAATTTTTAAAATCTATATGTGAAAAATATAGATTTTATTCAAAAAATAATGAACTAGATTTTAATAGAGCTCTAAATATGTTGTATGAAGATATATCACAAGGAAAAATAAAAGACATTATTTGATAAAAAATTAAATAAAAATAAAAACCTTTCATATATATAAGTGAAAGGTTTTTATTATGATAAATGTACTGATGTATTTTTTAAAAAAATACAAACAAAATTGGCAACTTGTCATGAAAGCTCTTAGTGAGCAAGAAGAAATCAAAGAGAATGATTTTGTTATTAGAACTTATAAAGAAGCTATTCCAATAACAGATGATAAATATTTTAATAAATTTAAAGATATAGATTTTCCACCTTTTGTAATATTTTATAAAGGCGATATTGATGTGATTATTAACAACAAAGTTTTTTCTTTATATTCGACTTTTGATGATGAAATAATAAAACAACTAAAAGAAACAAAAGAGAAAATAGAATTGTTATGTGTTTTAGAATCGCAGATAAATATGAAAATATTAGAAAAAATAAGAAGTTTAAAATTAAAAATTATTTTAATTTCTGATAAATCAATCAAAGACTCGTCTTTGGAAAAATATTCAAAATATGTTGATTTAATATTGTCAGAAATTTATTATAATGAAGTAAATCTTGAAGAGTTTCAAACAACAAATAGAATTTTATATGCTTTATGTGATAGATTAATTCTTGATAAGCCTATTAAAGAAGTATTGACTGAATTTGATAAAATTCATAGAAATACTATGAATAATGATAGAAAATGCTATTACTTAAACAATAATAGTGAAGAAAATAGCAAAAATAAGCAAAATTTTTTAAAAGAAAACAAAAGTATTAATAAAATAAAACTAATTGAGCATTCTTTTAAATATAAAGCGTAAATATAGACAGGTGTAAAACAAATGCAAAATCAAAAAGATCTTATTATTGTTGAATCTCCAAATAAGATTAAAACTATTCAATCGTATGTAGGAGATAAATACAATATTCTAGCGACTAGTGGACACTTAAGAGAGCTAAATAAGAAAAAGGGTTATGATGAAGAATTTAATCCTATTTGATCAGTTATTACTGATTCAAAAAAACAAGCTAAAGTAAAAGCTATTATTTCTGACATTAAAAAACATGCTAAAGAAGCCAATAAAATATATTTAGCAACTGACCCGGATAGAGAGGGTGAAGCTATTTCTTGACACGTTTGAGATATATTGACTGAAAAAGATAAAAAGAAATGTGAAAGAATAACTTTTAATGAAGTTACTAAAAGTGCCATTTTGGAAGCCATTAAAAATAAATCAGGCATTAATTTTAATCTTGTTCATTCTCAATTCACTAGAAGAATTATAGACAGAATGATCGGATATAAACTTTCTAATTATGTAAGAAAAAACTTGAATGCAATTTCTGCTGGTAGAGTTCAATCTGTTGCTTTATTGTTTATTGTTGAAAGAGAATTGGAAAGAAGAAGATTTGTTCCTTCTAGCTGATGAGAAATAGAAGCAAAAATTTTTACAGATGTTAAATTGAGTTTTGTTGATTTAGAAAAAAAATTCACTCCTTACAAAGATGCACCTAACAGTCTTAAAAAATTCAAGTTTGGAATTAAAGAAGAAGCTCAAAAAGTTTATAATTCATTAGGCCATGAGTTTGAATTGGTTAAAAAAGCAAAACCTACTAAAACAACAGGAGAAAATCATAATCCATTAACAACCGATAAATTGTTACAAATAGCAGCAACTTCGCTAGGTTGAAGTGCTAAAAAAACAACTTCTGTTGCTCAAGTTATGTTTGAAGGTGTTGAAATAGACAACAAGCAAACTGCATTAATTTCATATCCTAGAACTGATTCTCAAAGATTAAGCGAAGATTTTATTAATCAGTCTAAAATATTCATTGATAAAAAATATGGTCCTGATTATTATGAAGGCTTAAAGGCAACTGTTAAATCTAAACAAAAAATACAAGATGCCCATGAAGCTATTAGGCCTATTGATTTATCAATAATGCCATCTAATTTAAATTTAACTGCAAGTTCTAGAATTAATGCATCTGATATTCAAAAATTATATGAACTTGTTTGAAATAGAACTTTAATGAGTTTAATGAAAAAACCTATATTCCTAAATTGTGGTTTATATTTCAAAAATAATGGTCATGATTTTTTTACAAATCATAAAACCATTGAATTCGATGGTTATTTAGTTTTAAGTAATTTCAAAAAATTAAAAGAAGAACTAAGCAAAGCTTTTCCAGATCTTACATTAAATACTATTTATAAAACAAAAGATATAGTTCTTTCAGAACATGAAAAACAACCACCTCCTTACTATACAGAAGCGACATTGATTGCTGCTTTAAAAGATTCAGGTGTCGGAAGACCCTCTACTTATTCTTCAATGGCTAGAATAGGAGAAGAAAGAGGATATGTTGTTAATGAAAATAAAAAGTTAATTCCTAATGAATTAGGAATGAATTTAATAGATTCATTAGTTAAAAATTTTTCTAATATTATTTCAAAAGAATTCACTGCAGAAATGGAAGCTAATTTAGACAAAATTTCAATAGGTGAATACGATTGAAAAGAAAGACTTAATAAATTCTCGCCAATATTTGAAAAAGAACTTAAAAATGCTTACTCAAATATAATTAAAAAAGAAGATGAGTTAGTTAATAGAAAATGTCCCGAATGTTCTAATGAACTTGTTTATAAAATTTCTAGATACCAAAAGAAGTTTATTGGATGTTCAGGCTTCCCTGCATGTAAACATTTAGAATCGATTGAAAAACCAGTTTATTTGGAAGAAAAATGTCCCCAATGTTCATCACAATTAATCGAAAGAAAATCTAAAAAAGGACAAGAATTCATTGGATGTTCTGGTTTTCCTAAATGTAGATTTATCAAATCAAAAGAATAAAAAAGGTAAATAAAATAAATACAAAATGAAATTTTTGTGTTTATTTTTTTTATTTAACTATTCTAATTATTATTTTTTTTCAACTTATATGATTAAATCAATTAAATTAATATTTTAATAAATGATATTATTAAATAACATTATTAATAACAAGAAAGGTCATAAATATGATTTTTATTAAAACAAAAGAAGAATTAACAGAACTTCTTAAATCAAAAGAAATTTCTGTTGTAAACTTTTTCGCAACATGATGTGGACCATGTAAAATGATGATACCTGTTTTTGAAAAAGTAAACGAAGAATTATCTTCAGAAATCAATGTATGTAAAATCAACATTGATGAAGCTCCATCTCTAGCAGAAGAGTTTGATATTAAAAGTATTCCAACAACTGTTTTCTTTAAAAACGGAAAAGAACATTCAAGACATGTTGGATTTTTAGATTTCGATTCATTAATTAAAAAAATAAAAGAGTAAATAAAAATATTATGAGATTTTCTATTTTAGCCCTTGATCTTGATGGAACATTAGTTACCAAGAGAAATAATGTTTCTAAAAAAAATAATTTATCTTTACAAAAATATATTTCTAAAGGTGGAATGGTAATTTTTGTAACGGGAAGATCATTAAATTCTGCATCTTCTGTTTCAGAAAAAGTTGAAAATAGTATAGATTACACAATTCCATATTTATGTTCTTTAAACGGAGCGTTAATATATGATAATGTAAATAAAAAAATTCTTTATGAAAGAAAAATTAAAGCGGCTATTGTAGAAGAAATTTTTAAAATTGTTAAAAAGAATAAATTAGGAATAAGTTATTATTCAGAAAAAGTCTTAAAAGAAAATAAAATGCCTGTATATGGTTTTGGTTTTTTTCCAAATATTATTTCTTCTTTTAAAGGCGGAACAAAGATTGTTTCATGAGAAGAAACAATTTCTGATGCTTATAAAATAAACGTAATTAAAAAGTTTTCAACTAATAAACTTTTTAAAGTTTCTAAACAAATTGCTGAAAAATTTTCAAATGAAGTTGATGTTTCAATAACTACTGATTATGTGGTTGAAATAACTCCTAAAAACATTAATAAAGGTTCAGCTATTCAATTTTTAAGCGAATTGCTTAATGTTGAAGCAAAATTGTTTGCATCAATGGGAGATTCAGGTAATGATTATGAAATGTTTAAAAAAACAGGATTCAATATTCTTATCGGAAAACCTAAAAACAAAAATATTCTTTTACTAACAGATGAACACATAACTTCTAAACAGAAGAATGCAGTTTCTGTTGCTATAAACAAATTTATTATTTAATTATTATGACTCAAACTCCAATTCCTCAAAATATAATATCTCATTATTCAATTTGATTAACAGATCCGAAATCTATTTCTTTTGTGTGTATAAGTTCAGCTTTAATGTTGTTAATAGGTGTGTATTATTTAACAAGTTATTTTTTGAATAAGAATAAATCAAAATCAAAAATTGTAAACAAAATATTTAAAACCTCATATGCTAATTATATTTCTTTAATATTAGCTATCATTATGGGTTTAATATATGGTTCTTTTACAAATTATGCCAATTACTATTCAGGAAAATCTCCTGATTGAGTTTGACAAATCATTTCATTTCAATATGCATTTGGTTCTTGAATAGTGGCATTTATATTATTTTCTTTAATTATTGCTATTCCTTTTGCATCATTAAAAAGTTTCAGAAAAATAATAGCAACAAATTCTAAAAACGAAATAATTAAAAAATTAATTTGAATCACTTTTATTAGTGGTTTGGTATTAGCAATATCTTGTCTTTTCTTTGTAATTGGATTAAATAATCAAGATACTAGTTTATGACCATTTTCATTAGAAAATAATCATGATATATTTTTCAAAACTATTAAAACAATTTATCAAAAAGTATTTTTGACACAGTGATATGCTATTGCTTTTACTCTTTGATTAGTTATTAATTTTGTTGTTTTCTTATCTATCGCATTGGTGGAAAAGAAGAAAAACAAAATTCTTATTAAAAGTATGAAAGAATACGAAGCAACAATTTCTAATGATATTCCAAAAAGCCCTTTTGAATCTTATTTAAAATATACAGAAACTCCATTTAAATTTTTTGATGCATTTGGAAGTATATGTTTATATATGTTTTTTACGGCATTTATGATGTTTAATATAAGAGAATTATTTACACACATCGGTGTTGTATTCACTATGGTTGTTATTGTTGTTTTATTATTAAGTTTATTAATGTTTGCTAAAGGTATTTTTAAATTTAAAAACAAAAAAACATTTGCAAAAGAATTTTTATTATTAACTATTAATACATTAATAAACAAAAAACATTATTTCAAAGATGAAGATATAAAAAATAATTACTATAAAACTTCAAAACATTATTTTAATATAGCTCATACTATTATTATAGGTACTGTATTTACTGTATTTTTAGGTTTCAGTAATTTAACTGAGTTTGGAAGCACAAACCTAATTGTAGGTGCTCCTGGGTACAAAGATTCATTTATAAATAGTGCCCAAAGTTTATTGTTTTGATTATTTATATGAATAAGCACAATATTATTCACATTCTTAGCTGCAGAATCTAAAAAACAAGGTTCAATTATCAAAAACGGAATAGGTTCTGCTGCTCATGCTATTACTCCAGGTCTTCAAACTGGTTCTCTTTCATTCATGGGATCAATACTAAAAAGAATGTGTTCAATTGTAGATGAACAAGCCAAAATAGTTTATTAACAAGTTATAAAATTTCATATATAATTAATTAAAAATAAAAAAGAAGATTATTATGGATATTATAAAAATAATACAAAAAATCGCTAGTCAAAACCAAATAAAATTAGATGTTAATAATCTTGATACTAATTTAAAAGACATCGGAATAGATTCACTTGCTATGATGAATTTGATTTTTAAAATCGAAGAAGAATTAGGTGTAACTATTGATGATGAAAAATTAGTTAATATTAAGAATCTTAATGATCTTTTAAAGGCACTAGAAGAAGCAAAAAAATAAACACATTTGTGTTTATTTTTTCTTTATTACTTAATTTATAGAATTAGTTAATTAATAGAATTCATTAAAATAATTATGAATATAAAAATAAAAAAAACACTTAAAATTAAAAGATTTAATTAATGCTCTTTTTATAGTTAAAAATATTGTAAAATAATAATGGTTTATAAATATATAAAAATCCATAGGAATTAATATGAAAATAATTAAACAAAATGACGAAAAAACAAATGTTAAATTTGAAATAGAAGTTAATAAACAAGAATGACAAGCTTCTGTTGAGAAAAAAAGACAAGGTCTAGCTAAAAATATTAAAATTGAAGGTTTCAGAAAAGGAAAAGTTCCTTATGAAATTGCTAAAAAATATATTAATGATAACGAAGCTATTTCAAGAATCATAAATGATGTTATTAATGACAATATAGCCAAACTTGAAGAATCTAAAGAATACAAAAACAATAATTCAAGCATTCTTGAAGGAAGTACAGTAAATGTTGTTAAATTATCTAAAGATGAATTCAGTTTTGAATGTATTTATGATAAAGTTCCTGAAATTGAATTAAAAGATTATAAAAACATTAAAATTACTGAAAAAAAACCAACTAAATCAAACGATAAAGAAGTAAATGTTGAAATTGAAAAAATGTTGAAATATTCTAAAAATATTTCAGATAAAAAAGAAGGTAAACTTGAAAAAGGCGACATTGCTATTTTTGATTTTGAAGGATTTAAAGACAAGAAAGCATTCCCTGGCGGAACTGCAAAAGATTTTGAATTAGAAATTGGTTCAAATCAATTCATACCAGGTTTTGAAGATAAAATGGTAGGAATGAAACTTAATGAAGAAAAAGAAATTGAATTAGAATTTCCTAAAGATTATCATGAAAAAACATTAGCAGGACAACCCGTTATGTTTAAAGTTAAATTGAATAAAATGAAATCTGCTAAATTACCTAAACTTTCAGAAGAATTTGTTGCTAAACAAAAAATCGATGGTGTAAAAACTGTTGAAGAATTCAAAAAATATATTTCTGATCTTCTTTATAGAGAACAACATCAACAATACAAAGAAAAAGCATTAAAAGAAATTGTTGATTTCTTAGTTAAAAATACAACTATCTCTCATTTGCCTAATTCATTAATAGAAGTTCAAAAAAATCAATTAATGAATTACTATGAACAAGAACTTAAAAAACAAAACATTACAATAGATCAATATCTAGAATTAACAAATTCTACTAAAGAAGCATTTGATAAACAAATCCTTGAAGAAGCTAAAAAGGCCGTTACTATTTCATTAGTATTTGATAAAATTTCTGAAATTGAAAAAATTAAGGTTCAAGAAAAAGAAATTGATGAATATATCGAAAAACTTACAAAAGTTTATGGTGGTGATTCAAAATCAATAAGAAAAATGATTGGTGATGATACTTCAAGAATCTCAGAAGAAATTCTACAAAATAAAATAGTTGATTTTCTAATTAAATAATAAAAAAACCATCTAACGGATGGTTTTTTTTAATGTAACTTAATTATTGATTAATTTTCAAATTTATTATTCTAGTACCGACATTGTTTGAATATTTTGTTTCAAACTCAATGTAGTAATAATCTTTATCAAAATTTTTGTTGAAATCGTTAAATCAAATTTTATAACCCAATATTTTATATTCTTTTTTATAAATTTTAATTTCATTAAGATGCTCGTATAAAGTATTTCAAATTTGAAATCAATTTGTTTTGAAGTTTTTTTTATTAGATTCTTCAAAAAGTTCGTCAGCAACACTATCAATTGTTATTTTTTTCATAATATTTCCTATTCAAAAAAATATATGAAACTATGAATTAAACTTTGAAAATTACATTGTGTTATTTAAAAATTATTATATAGCAATTAGTCTTTTTGTACTGATTAAAACACTATTTTCTTTAAGAATGTATAATAAATTTATAAATATAAGGTGTGTAAAATGAAAAAAATTAATAAAAATCTAACAAAGAAAATACTTGCTGCATTGTCTGTTGGATTAATAACAACAGGTATTGTTATAACTGCAACTGCATGTTCTTTGAAAAAACCCAATGAAAATAGCAACGCAAAAAATATAATAAATAATTTAAATAATGTTGTTCTACCATCAAATATAGAACTTACAAATCATCCGGCTATAAAGGAATTTATTTTATTGAATAAAAATAAATTATTTACAAAAACTAATTTAGAAACTATTGAAGATATTACTAAATTAGACATTATGGTTGTTCCAAATGATGAAATAATCTTAAATTTCATGATTAAAAATGAACCCGTAACAAATTTAAAAATTAAAATTACTAAACTTAATAAAAAACTTGAATTGAATCAAACTTATGAAGTTAAACTTGATTCAACTTTTGACAATAACTTAAATTCAGCTAACGATATTATAAAAACAACAATTTTTAAAAATAAGAAAATTATTTTTTCAAAAGGAACAATAGTTGATCCTGGTGATATTATTATCAAAAACAAAGTTTTAGATACTATTAATAATGAATTAAAAGTGCTTGTTTCTATTTATTCACAAGAGTTTAATATCGTTTTAAAAACAATCCCCAAAATTCCTTCAACACAAAATTATTTAGAAGAGATCAGTTCATCTGGTCAAGGTAATAATCTTAATTCTTCTGCTTATTGATCAGTTGTTGAAAAATTAGGATTAAACTTTCTTGATCTAGTTTCTAATTATGATGAAACAATTTTAAATACAACTTTAAATCAAAATCCTAATTTTGAAAATATCACAGTAAAAATTGTCGATGGTTCTTCTGATTACAGTGGTATTTTAAAACTTCAATTAAATGGCCAATATAAATCTATACCTATACCAGCCAATACAATAATTACTGTTAAAGGATTTATTGATTTTTCAGCGCCAAATGCTATTGACTTTAGAAGTTATGGATTAGATGAAAAGAAAATATTTGACGATTTGCAAACTCAAGCTGATGTTCAAAAATGACAAAAGCAAGATTGAATTAATTATTCAACAGGAATTGTTTTAAATTTAAGAACAAGTATTGATAGTGTTTCTACTACATTTGAACAGTCAATAGCTCTATTGAATAAAACATATTTAGAGACTATTACATTAAATTCTACTAATTTGAAAATTAAATATAAGATACATACTCAAGAAATGATTAACAACGTATGAACGAAAAGGAAATTAATATATAAAGAAACTAATCCAATCTCTGATCTTGTAATTAATCAGAAAAAGGCGTTGAATTATATTATTGATTATAAAACTGATTTAATTTCAAAAGACAATTCTACTAAATATGCAAGCTCATATTATTCAAAATACAAAAATTTATCAAATTCTTCAGAAGTTGAAGTTGGAAATCTTTTATTAAAATTAAGCATGACAACTGATGAGAAAAAAGCATTTATGAATAAATATTTCCCTAACGAAAATAAAGAATATTCAATTCATTTTGAAATTCCAAACAATTGATTATTTATTGATGATTTTAATGGAAAAATGAAATTTCACGCCTATGCATATTTTGGAGATATAAATACTAAAGAATATTTATCTGCTAATGAAAAAATATTCGACATTAAAGATTTCAAAAAATTAAATGCAGTTCAAGAAAAAGCAGATTCAATTGTTAAATCTAAAGGAAATTTTATAACTGATTCTAAAAGACTAAGCAATACAAAACGTGCTCTTAAAAAAGATATTAAGGAACTAAAAGATCTAGCATTAACTAATAATAATCAAACTGAACCATTAACAGCGACAAACCCTGCCTCATTCTTAATTGGAACTGAACCTGGTGATAATTATTTGAATTTATATAATTCTGAAGCAGATCTTCAAAATAGAATAAGCAACATTCAAATGAAAAAGGAATTATTTGAAGCTAGAAGAATAAATATATTTAATTTTTCTAATAGTTTAGGATTCTTCCAATCAATACAACCTACAGATAGTTTATATTCTGATATGTTTTTCATTGAATCTGCAGGAATAAGAATAGATAAAAATAAAAAACCCACTTTAATTTATACTCCTTCAACAAAATCTTTTGTTTATACACTACCTGTAATTGTTGAAATGAACTATGCCCCAAATGAATATGAACAGGGCGGCACAAGCAGATTTGAATACAAAAACTTCAATGTTCTTTCGTATTGAACAGAATAAAATTAAAATCACCTTACAAGCAGGTGATTTTTTATTTGTAAATATTTTATATTAAAAAAAACACCTTAAAGGTGTTTGATCTTGACAAGATATAAGCCGCATTCTGTAATGATGAACATCGTTAATTATTTATCTACATATATTGAATATATGTCTTTTGTTTTCTTCAGTTCGAATTCAAAAGTTCCCATACCATAATTTTGGTTTCTAGCTTGCGGTGTTTACCCCGTTTCACTCCATAAATTGCTTTATGGCTTCGTCACTGTGGCACTTTACTGAAAGTTGTTGAGTCATAGACTCCAAAACTTTCTGACGTTAACTGATCAAGTTACTATACTTTATTTGAGTATACAACAATCACTACAACCATCTCAGGTTGTGCTAGTGCGGACTTTCCTCT
The DNA here is from genome assembly GCF_057537535.1 of Ureaplasma rhincodontis. Lineage (NCBI taxonomy): Bacteria > Bacillati > Mycoplasmatota > Mycoplasmoidales > Mycoplasmoidaceae > Ureaplasma > Ureaplasma rhincodontis. The sequence goes on along the minus strand of NZ_BAAKAX010000001.1, from coordinate 118,587 downwards.
GCTTATTAGCAGCAATTAACCACTTGTCATTTAAATATTATATATAAAAAACATTTATTGTAATAAGTCTTTTAGTGCTTATGATTTATATGTTTTTCTTGAAGTTTCTTTTGATTCTTTTTTTGAATCTTTTGCTTCTTCTTTTTTAGTATTTGAATTTTTCATATTATTCATTTGTTCTTCGAATAAATCAGGATCAAGACCCTCAAATACATCTTTAAATTTTGTCAATAAATCTTCTACATTGTTAACATTTTTCATCATATTTTGAACATCTTTCATCTCTTTTGAGGCTTGTTCCATATTTTTAGTTGCATCTGTAGTTTTTATTAAAATATCTGCTAAAAATTGTTCAAACGTATGTTCTTCTTCCAAATATTCTATTTTTTTGAATTCTTCATAAAATTCATGAAGCTTTGTTAATTCTGAATCATTAAATTCCAATATTATTCTTTTTTTATTGCTCATTATATTCTCCTAATTAGTTTATTTTTTTAAATTCATTTTTAAGATTATTTTCGATGATTGATTTAAATTCATTATATACTTCTGTAGAAAGTTCAAAAACAATTTCTCTGTTAATTGTTCTTAAAATGAAAATTAAATACATAAAATCAGTGAAAGCAAAAGAAATTGCATTATTATTCTTTATTATTATATAAGCACTTATATTGAAAAAATGCTCTCCTTCTTCAATATATTTTTTGTTTTTTAATATCTTTTTAAAATTTGATTCTTCCATTATTCCGTTAAAAACTTCTTTGTTTTTTGTATTTTCAATAGCTAACATTGGTGTTGGATTCAATCCTGGTGTATAAATTAATTTCATATTTTTCCTTTTTTAAATACTATCTCAAATATTCTTTAAGAAATCATCAACATCGATTTTGAAATTCAATAAATCAATTAAATTCGAAAAGAATATAGTTTTTATTTTTTTGTCTTTTAAAAGTTTTTCCAAAGAGGAGATTGCGTTAAGTCCCTCAACTGTGAGATTTGCACATTTTTCATTTGCTTCTTTAACTCCAAATTGTGCCACACACTGTCCGTATTTAAAGTTTCTTGATTCATCACTTGAACACGTCAACAAAATATCACCTAAACTGAAAGGTTCAATTAATTCAAAATCAGAAACCTTATGAAAACTATTGGTTATTGTTTTTATTTCTTTAAAACAAATAGTTATTAAAGCACAAAAGGTATTTTGAGATTGATACTTGTTTTTAACTATTGACATTCCAATTGCTACAATATTTTTCATGCTAGCTATTAAAGTTGCTGATGTTTCATAACTTAAATCTAGATAAGAAACTTTAAAATTATCATTATTTATTATTGATTCAAATTCATGAAAAATAATATCTGAACTACAAATAAGATTAACAAGAGTTTTCTGATTTAATATTATTTCTCTGGCAAACGAAGGCCCACTTAAAAAAGCATAGTCTGTTACCTTATCAAAATTTAAAAAATAAGAAGATCAACTTTCTTTTTCATTAATTCCTTTTGAAAGATTTATTAATTTTGTTTTATGCTTATAAATTTTTATGAATTCTTCTCATGTTGATGTTATTACTTTCGAAGGCAAAGCCATTAATATGAAATCATATTTTATAGACGATGCTTCTTCATAAGAAACAAAAACGTTTTTAGGTCTTAATAATTCAATATCTTGAAATGCTTTTGATTTTTTATTAAGAAGTTCATTTTTTATATCGTTTTTATAAGTTAAATAATAAACATTATTTTTATTTTTTTGAATAGTTTGACCTATTGAAATTCCAAAAGCGCCAGCACCTATAACTAAAACATTCTTGCTCATCCTAATTTTTGTTTCTTTCTCTTGCATTTTTATTTTTTCAATAAAGAGTGACCGGTATTTTATTTAACCCAAAAGTTTCTCTTATTTTATTTTCTATATATCTTGCATAACTAAAGTGTAAATATTTTGTATTATTACAAAAGACTACAAAGGTTGGTATTTGACTTTTAACTTGTGTAAGATAACTTATAGTTAATCTTTGTCCTTTAAAAATTGGTGCCTGTTGCATCATTTGTGCTTTTAGAACAACTTCATTTAATATAGAAGTTGAAATGTGTTTTTGTAGTTGTTCTTCAATTTCAAAAATAGTATTAAATATTAGATGTATTCTTTTTTTATCCAAAGCACTAATGAATATAATTGGCGCTCATGCCAAAAATTTAAATTTAGATCTTATTTTTTTGGTAATTTCATCCATGGTGTTAGAGGTCTTGTTTTCAACTAGGTCTCATTTGTTTGCAATTATTATTGTTGGAATATTTGCTTTATAAGCTAATCCACCAATAACTTCATCTTGTTCTTTAAAATCTTCTGAGCAATCCAGCATTAATATTATCAATTTAGATTTTGCAATTGCCATTTCGGCCCTAAGAATAGAATATTTTTCAACTTTTTCTTGAATTTTTCCTTTTCTTCTAATTCCAGCAGTATCTGAAATTATATATTTCTTTTTGTTATAAATGAATTTATTATCAGTGCTATCTCTGGTTGAACCTGGTATATCACTTACAATTACTTTATTTTCGTTTAATAATGAATTTACTAAACTTGATTTTCCAACATTTGGTCTTCCTATAATACAAAATTTATAAGCGTCTTCATCTTCTTCTTTTGTAGTCAACAAAGTTTCAGATTCTTTTATTATGTTGTCTAATAAATCACCAATACCAATTCCATGTTCAGAACTTACATAGGTTGGCTTTCCAAAGCCCAATCCATAATATTGATTTTGTATATCTAATGAATTAGTTGATTCTGATTTATTAACTACAACCATCACTTTTTTATTTTTTGCATTTTTCTTTAATAGTTTTGCAATATATTGATCATTTGAATCAACGCCTTCTTTATATGAAATTACAAACAAAATAAGTTGAGCTTCTTCTATTGCAAAATCAACTTGCTCGTTAATGTTTTTTTGGAAGATGTTGTTTTCATTAGAAATTCCTCCTGTGTCAATTAGTTCAAACTTTTTAGTAAGTCAAGTAACAGTGTCATATATTCTATCTCTTGTTACTCCTGGACTATCTAAAGTTATTGATTTTCTTTTTTGAATGATTCTATTGAATAAAGTTGATTTACCAACATTTGGTTTACCCACTATGGCTACTGTTAACATTTTGTTTGTTCCTTCTTGATAAATTGATTTTATCACTTTTTTTGTATTAAATAATTTAGTAAAAAGCTACTTTCCTGCGTATTTATTATGTATGGAAATTAAAAAAAATAAATACATAATAGATAGAGATATTATTCTTTTATTGATAAGTTCTATTGTTACTTTTTCATTTGTAGTTAAAAACCAATTTTATATTGGTATTTTCTTTATATTATTATATTTTTTTATATTTCTTTGTATGAAAAAAACTATAAAAGAAAAAACCATATTTTTTAGTTTATTTTTTATTTTTTGTTTAATTTATTGTTTGTTGCCTAATTGATATACATATAAAAAGTATTCTCATTTAATTAAATTCGATGATCATTTTTTTATTATTAGAAATAAATTATTTGATTATCTAGACGATAATTTTAGTGAAAATAATTTATCTAGTTTTTATAAATTTTTTTTATTTAACTTTAAAGATAAAAATTCATATGTGTTGTATAAAAAACTTTCAAATCTTGGAATAAGTTTTATGTTTGTTGTTTCTGGTTTTCACATTAATTTAATTTTCAAAGTTATTGATTATTTATGTTTTAAAAAAATCAAAAAAATTCAAATTAATATTCAATTATTTATAATTCTTTTTTATGGTTATTTCATTGGTTATTCGTTATCTGTTTTAAGAATATTTTTTATGTTTTTATTTAAGAGGTTCAAAGTAACAAAAAAATCTTCTGATTTATTATCGGCTTTGACTTTGCTTTTTATTTTTTATAGGATTTCTACTAATTATGGTTTTTTGATGATGTATTTGTGTGTTTGTATTATTAGATATATTTCGAAACAAAAAATCAATTTTTTAATGCAAATTTTGCTAATAAACATATGTTGTAATCTAATTACTTTGCCCATTATTTTGGATATGACAGGAAAATATAATGTATTTTCATTATTTTTTTCATTGTTTTTTTCTTCATTTGTTGCAATTTATTATTTCTGATTATTAATAACTTTTTGAATACCTGACATCATGCAATTTCAAAGCAATATTTATACATTATTACTATATATGGTCGATTCAAGCATTAAATTTAGCTTTATATTAACTATAAATTTTGTTAATTCATTTCTTATTTATTCATATTATTTTATTCTTATATTTTTATCACAACTCAAAAAAATTAAAAAAAATGTGAAATTATATTCATTTTATGTATAATAAATATTGTCCAGTGGGCAATAGTGGGAGAAAGTGGTGCTATTAGGAACGTATGAACATACAATAGATTCAAAGAATCGTTTAACATTACCATCCAAAGTTAGAAACGATTTCAACGAAGTTGTTATGATTTCTATAAGCGTTGATAATTGCATCGAAATTAGAACTCCTGAAGACTATGAAGCTTATTATGGACAATTAAGTGCGCTGGGCGCTTTAAAAAAGAAAGTTAGAGAATTGCAAAGAATGATTTCAGCTTATACGTATGAAGTCAAAATTGACTCTTCTAATCGAGTACTTTTACCAGAATTCTTAACACAAAATGCCAAGATTACAAAATCGGTGGTTGTACTTGGTGTTAAAAACAAACTTGAAGTTTGAGATTCAAAAACTCATTTCAAAAATAGAGATGAAGTTGTGCCTGAATTATGAAACATAATGGAAGAATTTGATGACTTTTAATAGCAATTTACATATAAGTGTTTTATTAAAGGAGACTATTGATTCTTTAAATATCAATCCCTCAGGAATATATGTCGATGCCACTCTAGGAAGAGGCGGACATTCGGCAGAGATATTATCTCGACTTAATTCAGATGGCTTGTTGATCTGTATAGATTTGGACGATGAAGCTATCACATACTGCAAAAATAAATTCAAAAATGATAAGAGAGTAATTCTAAAAAATGATAACTTCTCTAATATCAAACAAATTTTGAACGATTTAAAAATTAATCAAGTTGACGGTATAGTGATAGACTTAGGTGTTTCAAGTCCACAGTTAGACAATCACCAACGTGGATTTAGTTATATGAAGAATGGGCCATTAGATATGAGAATGGATCAGAAACAATCATTAACTGCTTGAAAAGTGGTAAATGAGTTTCCATTTAATGAATTATCAAAAATATTTAAATTCTATGGAGAAATAAAAAATCCATTACGTGTTGTAAACAGCATAGTTGAAAACAGAAAGTTAAAAACTATCGATACGACTTTTGAACTGAAAGCAATTATTAGAGATTCTTTGTCATTTAAAGAATTGAATGCTAAAAATAAGCATCCTGAAAAGGTATATTTCCAAGCGGTTAGGATAGCTACTAATTCCGAATTGGATTCTATTAAGAAATTTTTAGAAGATTCACGTTACCTTCTTAAGAAGAAAGGTAGACTTGCTATAATTTCCTTTCATTCTATCGAAGACAGAATAATCAAAAAAACTTTTATGAATTTGTCAGAGAACAAGTTACCCAAAGAAATACCACTCAATGAAGTATGATCTGAATTCAGTTTGATTAATTTTAAACCTATTCAAGCTTCAGCTGATGAAATTTCTAATAATAAAAGAGCTATTTCAGCAAAATTACGTATTATAGAAAAAAAATAAACTGTTGAAGAACAACGGTTTTTTTTATGTTCTCGATTGATTTTTATATAAATATCTAATATAATTAAATTAAATATTTATATAAAAATAAGTAGATACAAAATGTATAATCATCACAAAATAGAAAAAAAATGACAACAAATTTGAGAAGAAAAAAAATCTTTTCAATTTAAGGATTCTAATAATCCAAAATATTATGCTTTAGATATGTTTCCATACCCTTCTGGAACGGGTTTGCATGTTGGTCATCCTAAGGGATATACTGCAACTGATATTATAAGTAGATATAAATTATTAAAAGGCTTTGATGTGCTTCATCCAATAGGATGAGATGCATTTGGATTGCCTGCTGAACAATTTGCAATTAAGACTAACAATCACCCAAAGGATTTTACTTTACAAAATATTAATAATTTTAGAAATCAATTAAAAGATATTGGTTTTTATTTTGATTATGACAAGGAAGTAAACACAACAGATCCTCAATACTTTAAATGAACTCAATGAATATTTACTAAATTACTTGAAAACAATTTAGCAGAACTTAAAGATATTGAAGTTAATTGATGTGAAGGTTTAAACACGGTTTTAGCCAACGAAGAAATTCTTATAAACAGCAAAGGTCAAAGAGTGTCTGAAAGAGGAGAATTTTTAGTAACTAAAAAACCAATGAAGCAATGAGTTTTAAAGATTACTGAATATGCTGATAAATTGTTAGATGGACTTGAAAATTTAGATTGATCTGAAAGTCTTAAAAATCTTCAAAGAAAATGAATAGGTAGGACAGAAGGATATAATCTTAGTTTTAAAACATCTAACAATAAAGAATTAACCATATTCAATATGAACTTAGAACATTTAAACGAAGCTTCATTTGTTATTATTTCTCCTACTCATGAGTTGCTTAATGATTATGAATTGAATTCAGATCTTAGAGAATATATTAAAGAATTCAAAAATAAAACAGATAGAGATTTATTAAAACAAATTAATAAACAATGTTTTAAATTGAATATTAATGTTATTCATCCCACAACTAAAAAGGAATTACCTATTTATGTTAGTGATTATGTTGTGGGAGTTAAAAACTCTACTTCTCATTTAGCTATTATTCCATTTGATAAACAAGATACAGAATTTGCAAAACTATTCAAATTAAATATTACAGAAACTAAAGAATTATCTAACAAAGAAAAAGAATCTAATATTTCTAAATACTCAAAACAACTTAATTTAGAATTAAGTACTAAATATAAACTTAAAGATTGATTGTTTAGTAGACAAAGATATTGAGGAGAACCTTTCCCGGTTTATTATGACGAAAATAATAATATTTTTATAGAAAAAAATTTACCATTATTATTACCAGAACTTGAAGATTTCAAACCAAGATCAAACAAAACTCCATTAGAAACTAAAACAGAGTGAATAGAATTTGAACTTAACAATAAGAAATATAAAAGAGACAAAAACACAATGCCACAATGAGCAGGTTCATGTTGATATTACTTAGCATACATTTTAAAACAACCTGATGGTAGTTATATTGATTTGAATTCAAATAAAGCAAAAAAATTATTTGAAAGATGATTGCCTGTTGATTTATACATAGGCGGACAAGAACACGCTGTTCTTCATTTGTTATATGCAAGATTTTGACATAGATTTTTATACGATATAAATATTGTTCCAACAAAAGAACCATTTCAAAGAATTATTAATCAAGGAATGATTCTTGGTGAAAACAATGAAAAAATGTCTAAATCAAAAGGAAATGTAATAAATCCAGATGAAATAATAAATTCACATGGTGCAGATAGTTTAAGATTATATGAAATGTTTATGGGACCTTTAACATCTTCCTTGCCTTGAAAAGAAGATGCCTTGGATGGAACTAGAAAATGATTAGATAGAGTTTATAGAATATATAAAGAAATTGATTTAACAATATTACCTGAGAATCAATTAAAAGAAGAAGATAGTAGACAGGCAAATTTATTAATTAAAAACGTTTCAAATAATATTGAAAACTTTGAATTTAATTTAGCTATATCTAATATGATGATTTATATAAATCATCTATATAAAACAAAAACTACAAGTATTAAAAATCAAAAAGATTTTTTAATAATATTATCTATATTTTGTCCTCATATTGCTGAAGAATTAGGAACGGCCTTCAACTTTGATGGTTTGGTTTTTGAACAAGAATGACCAATTTATGACAGTTCTAAATTAGAACAATCTACAATTCAAATTCCTATTATGTTAAATAACAAATTAAAAACAACAATAGAAATTAAAAAAGATTTAAAAAAAGAAAAAATTCAAGAAATCGTTCTTGATTTAAATGTTGTAAAAGAAGAAATAAAAAATAAAGAAATTAAAAAAATCATTATTGTAATCAATAAAATAGTTAATATTATTTTTTAAATATTATTATCTTATGTAAAAAAGTTTCAATCTTTTCATTATAATAAAGTAATATATAACAATTATTGTTAAAAGAATGGTGTGTTCGATGAATTTAAAGAATAAATTATTGATATCTTTTGGATCGGTAATACTAGCCGGTGTTGTAATAGTTACTCCAATTGTTGTTACAAATGCAAATATAGTACCTTTTAAAAACAAAGCGACGACGTTAACGATTAAAAAAAATATAATAAATGCAAATAAAAATTATGACTACAATACTTTTGTTAAAGAAATAAATCTTGAATTAAGTAATTTTTCTAAATCTGGAATAATAGATGAGAAAAAAATGCCTATTTTAAGTGTTCTTGGTATTCAAGTTAAGAATTGACCAAAAACAGATGGAAAATTATCTATTAGTAATTATATTGATGATTTACCTCAAGAAACTTATGCTGGTGCCGGAAATCTAGGTGCAAGAATTTCTACTTCTAATTTAACAGAAATCTCTTTTAAGATAGTAACTACAGGTAAGTTTTTTGTAACTTCTAATTCTTATGTTGAAAAACTTTCTACAGAAATAATTCATGTTACTAATTTAAGACCATTAAGTAGTGAATTAAATTCTAGATTATTAAATCCTGCTGATTCAAATTTCTTTGGTCCGGGAGCTGCTCACAAAGTTTATGATTCTAAAAAACCAATAACTGCTGATATGATGATTTCAGATGATCTTTTGATCAAAGAATGAATACGTAAATCAGTAGTTGATAAGAATCAGATAGAATATTTCCCTAAAGAGCAATTCTATTTAAACATAGTTAAAAAAACAAAAATATCAGATTTTGCTATTTCTGTTGATTTTACAGTTCCATTTTTTACTTCTATTGTTGATGCAAATAATCCAGCGATTCAACATGGTCAATACTTTTTAGAAAGTGAACCACAACAATATAGTATTTATTTCTCATTTCCAGTTAAAAAAATAGATCAAAGAAAACTTTCGGAAAAAATTAATAAATTATCAACACCTTTAAAATTTGATTTTTATCCAAACCCACTTGAAATATCTAGTCCTGCAATTAGTACTTTGTCAACTGCATGAGCATTTGACGTTGGTAAAAACAAGACTACAAATGATTTAAATTATTATTTAGCTACCGGCAAAGAAGCAACAGATTTTGTTTCTGTAATTAAAAACGACATTTCAACAAACCCAACTTCGTTATTTGGTACTGATATAAATAATTTTGAATTTACAGTGAAAACTTCTTTATCAAGATCACTTTTCAATAAGAGTTTAAACTCTTTCTTAAATTCACCTTGAGATATTAATTTGCCAGTTCTTAAATATTTTTATGATGCTAATAAAGATACTTTTGCCGTTGGAGATTTAATTACATATAAATATGTAAATGGTGTATTACAAACAGCGACAACAAGAAAACCAATAGAAGTTCCAGAAAAAATTCCAGGATTTGTTGAAATTATTAATTTTGGTAATACAAATAACAAACCAACTTCAAGCAATATAGATCCTAATTTATCAATAATTTCTATAACTTCTGATGACAAACTTTCAAAATCAAAAATGTTTAAAGCTTATAATGAATATTGAATAAAAAATAGAATTTCTCCAATATCTGAAAGTCAAATGAAAGAAAACGATGAAGCGATACTTGCTGGTTTACCTTCAATTAAAGATTGACCAATATTAGAAAATGAATTCAAAAATAAATTTGGTTCTGTTTTTGTTAGTTCAAGAGTTGGTGACGAAAAATTCTCTATTATCCCAGAAGGCAACAATACATCAAGCGTTACGTATGATTTTAATAATTTGAAAATAGGTTCAGGCGCCATAGGTTCAATGTTACTTAATGAAAAAGAACAAATAATTGGTATTTATATTGGTTCTTCTGAATCACATAACGGTACAAATAATAAATTAATCGGACATGTTCTTAATTTCTCAAAAATGGATATTTTAAGAAATTGAAAAAGTTATCTATCGACAAAACAAGAAATAACAACATACTTAAAAACATTATAAAAAACAAAAAAATAAACGACTAATATCAAGGCGTTTATTTTTTATTTTCTAATAATTTTGCAATTCTTATAAATTCATTTTTTAATTCTGGTTCTAACTCATCTTTATAAGATATAGCTATATAACCATAAACTAAACTTACGTTAATTTTTTTATTTAAATTTTCAATAGCTTCTAAAACATTTTCTGTTGTATTGTTTCTTATATGTTTAGAAAACATACTAAAGAAATGTTTGTCGCTATTGATTTTAATAAATGATATGTTTAAATAATCATTTATTGGAATGTATTCATCATATTCTATTTCAACTCTTACTAATTTTTTTGCTCTTACAGAATAAACCATTTTGCTAGTATATCTTTTTTCTAAAGTATAACTTTTACCATAAAAAGTTGAATGATATATATCTTTATTATTTATGTTCTCTCTGTTAACAGAAGTAACTTCATTGAAAGTGTCAATGTCACCAATTATGACTTTTTTATTTATTATTTCTCTTAATATATAATGAGAAATAGAAACTAGGTTTTCTTCTTCTTTTTCATCGTTTTCTATTTGATGAATTAAATGTCTATGATCTTCTGATTGAAGAAGAGTGGTCATTCAATTGAAGTTATTGGCATTGTACATTCCATTTGCATATAGCAAATACTTAGCTTTGATAGATTCTAATAATTCATCTAAAGTAAGTTCGGGTTCTAATATAAGTTCTTCTAACATTAAAAATAATTCTTTAAAAAATACATTAGATTCTTCGAATTTATTTTTAATAAAAGTTTTGGTTTTAGTTCACTCGTGTTCAGGAAGAACATTTTTTGAATTATCTGTTTCTATTAAATAAGTTTCTTGTGTAAATGGTGTAAAGAACATTCTGAATTGAACTTCATTTGTTCTTCATCATTTAAATTCTTTATTAAATTTGGCATTTTCCAAAGGTGAAAAATCATTTTTTTTATCAAAATTACTGATAAGTCTTTTATCGCCTTTGAAATCAAATTCAAGATCTTGACAAGATTCAACAAACGTATATGAAAGATAATCATCTCAAATGTCATAAGCAATATGTTGATATGAAGCATATACAGTGTCGGTTTTGTTTTTTACATTTCCATTAAAATCTTTTACAGTATAAGAAACACATTCGCTTCCGGTGTATGTTTTCATATATTCTTTGTGCGACTGTTGAGCTGAATGAATAACAATAGAGTTATTAATTACACCCCAATGACTACTTGAAGAGTTTATATTTTTGTTATTAGGTATATCAAACAAAGTAGATTGCCTGATGTTTCTAATAAAAGCAGAAGTTAAAGGGCCTTTTTTCTCATATTTAAGAACTTTGTTAACTCCTTTTAAAATTTTCATTTCGTCAAAATTATCAAAGATTTTTTTGTTTGCATTTAATTTGTTTTCTTTTTTTTCTTTTATAATCAACAAAAGTTCTTTTTTTATATTATCTAACTCTTTGTATTTTGTTCTTGCTTTTTTAAAAAAAATAAAAAAACCAGGAAAAACACTAAGCGGTATTAATACTCATTTGTAAAGTCAATGCTTAAATTTTTTATGTTTTGTCTTGTAATTGTTTAATGATTCAATATATTCATCATAAGCAATCAGAAATTCTTCTTTTAGTTCTTTTGAAAGAAACAGATTTTCATAATCATTTAGAAACGTTTCGACGGAGGGCTTTAATTCCTTATCTCATATTTTCATTTTTATCCTTGTTTAAGAAAAAATAAGTTTAAATTAAAAATTTAAACTTACGTCTTTCTTATGCTCAGCGCTTGCAGCAAATAAAGGAATAGCAGAATATTTTAATTTAGCCGTAACAACGTTTAAAGGAAAATTATAAATTTGACCATTAAACATAGTAACATCTGCATTATATAGTCTTCTAGTAGCAGCTATTTCTTTTTCTATTAAAGTTGTTTCATTCATTAATTTTCCAACAGAAATATCAGCACCTAATTGTGGATAAGCTTCAAATGACATATTAATGCCACTTGAAATTTTGTCAATCGCTGCAGATTTTTCAGTTATTGAAGTGTTTTCTGAAATTCCTGAACGATACTTTGCTATATTTTCTAAAGTTTCTTTATTAAATTTAACTTGTGATTTAACTGCACTAACTAATTTTGTTAAGGTGGCAAATCTTTTTTCTAATTGTACATCTATATTAGAAGCACTTTCGTTTATTTTAATTTGTAAATCAACTAATTGATTGTGTTTTACGATTTTTCAAATGTAGAAAAAACCTAAAGTAAATACTATAAATAAAATAAAAGCGATCTTTTGACCCTTTGAGGCTTCAACAATTCCCATATTATTATTAACAGTGGTTGAATGCCCTTTCTCTTCTTGTTTTTCTTTTCCAGAATATAACATTATTTATCCTTATTTTTAATTTTTTATATTTTAATATTATAAACAATATTTAATGAATGAATTAAATATTCATTCAATGGTACAATAATAAAGAAGAAAGATTTAATAAAATGAAAATTTTAATGATCGGTGATATTTTTGGAAAAACTGGAAGAAGATCAGTTTCAAAAGAATTATCAAAAGTAAAACAAAAATATAATGTAGATTTAGTAATAGCAAATGCTGAAAACACTACACATTGTAGAGGTCTTAATCTTAAACATTACAATGAATTATCTAATTATGGAATAGATTTTTTTACTATGGGAAATCACACATGAAACAAAGAAGAGATTTATGACATATTAACTACTAAAAATAATATTGTTAGACCTCACAATATGATTTCGACTTCACAATATGGAAAAACCGGAATCGGTACACAAGTTATTAACTTTAAAAACAAAAAAATAAGAATTACTAATCTATTAGGTTCAAGCATTCCTTTTAGAAATTTGCAAGAAAATCCGTTCTTGTCTTATGATGAAATTTTAGAAAATGATGATTCTGATATAAATATTGTAGATCTACATGCAGAAACAACAAGTGAAAAGAATGCATTTTTTAAATATTTTCAAGGTAAAGCTACAGTTATTGTAGGAACTCATACTCATGTTCAAACAAATGATGCAAGAATAACAAACAATACCGCTTATTTAACTGATCTTGGTATGACGGGTCCTGCTAATGGTATTATTGGAGCAAAACCGGACACTTTAATAGAAAAATTTAAAGGTAATCAAAGTTTTTTTGTATTAGAAGATGCAGAAGGTCAATACCAATTTAATGCTGCATTAATTGAAATTGATGATAAAACTAATAAACCAATTTCAATCAAACCAATTTTTATATTCGAGCAAATATAAAATATTATAAAATTAGTATATTATTATAGAAAATAAAGGATGAATTATGTCAGCAGGCGCAATAGCGGGTATAGCAATAGGATGTTTCATAGGAGCATTAATTATCGGTTTAATAATAGGTTTTTATGGTGCTAAAAAAGTATTTGAAAAACAACTTAAAAAGAACCCACCAATTTCAAAACAAACTATAAGAATGATTTATAGTCAAGTAGGTAGAAAACCAACAGAACAACAGGTTAATGATATTTTTAGAAAAGTGTCTAAAACAAAATAATGAATGCTACTTTCATAAAATCGGCTAATTTTGTAAATCAATATCATAAAGATAAAAGATCACAGGTCTGTTTTGTAGGAAGATCTAATGTTGGTAAATCATCGTTGATAAATGCTTTATCTAATAATTCTAAATTAGCAAAAACTTCTTCTAAACCAGGACACACAAGATTGGTTAATTTTTTTGATTTTAAATCATTTGTGTTGGTTGATCTTCCTGGTTATGGTTTTGCTAAAACTAATAAGGCAGAACAAGATCTTATAAACAACCTTATAGTTGAATATTTAAATTATGGACATAACTTAAACTTAGTAGTTCAATTGATTAACATTGATGTAATAACTGAAGAAGACAAAAAAATGTGTTCTTTTTTAAAAAAACAAAATGTTAAACATTTAATCGTTTTAACTAAATCCGATAGAGTTAGCAAAAGCCATTTTGATAACAATAAGAAAAAAATAGTTAAATATTTAAATCACAATGAAGAAGATATATTGGCAGTTAGTGTGAAAAACAAGACCAATATAGACAAATTGTTGTCTATAATTAAAGCAATGACATCGAGAGAAAATTAATCCTAATATTTATCAAGTAATGAGAATTAATTCACATTACTTTTATTTTTAAAGAGTTATTATGAATAAAAAATTTAATCCAAAAGAAATAGAATTAAATAAATACGATTTTTGAGTAAAAAATCGTTTATTTGAATTAGAAAATAATAATGTTAAAAAACCTTTTTCAATATTATTGCCACCTCCAAATGTAACAGGACATTTACATTTAGGTCATGCTTGAGATTCATCGTTACAAGACGTAATAATTAGATATAAAAAATTACAAGGTTTTGATACTTTATTCATTCCAGGGACTGATCATGCAGGAATTGCAACACAAACCAAATTTGAAAAAATATTAAAAGAAAAAGGAATTTCTAAATTTGATTTAGGCAGAGAAGAATTTTTAGATCAATTAACTAGATGAGCAAAAGAACAAGAAGATTTTATTAAAAAACAGTGAAGTTCATTAGGATTAAGTCTATCTTATGAAAATCAAATTTTTACAATGGATAAAGATATACAAAATACTGTTAGGGATGTTTTTGTAAAACTTTATAAAGAAAATTTAATTTATAGAAAAAAAACTTTAGTTAATTGAGATCCGGAACTTAAAACAGCTATTAGCAATATTGAAGTTGTTCATAAGCAAACAAATTCGAAAATGTATTATTTCACTTATTATTCAGTTGATAAGAAAAAAAAGTTAGAAATAGCAACAACTAGACCAGAAACTATGTATGGTGATGTTTGCTTGTTTGCTAATCCAAAAGACAAAAGATATGAAAAATTAAGAAATATTAAATTTATTAATCCAATAAATAATAAAGAAATTCCTTTATTATTTGATGAATATGTGGATTATGAATTTGGTACTGGCATAATGAAATGCACACCAGCTCATGATTTTAATGATTTTGAACTTTATAAAAAACATAAACTTGAATTAATTAATATATTAAATGATGATGCTACTTTAAATGAAAAATGTGAAGAATTTGAAGGAATTGATGTTGATAAAGCTAGAGAATTAATAGTTAAAAAATTAAAAAAAGAAGGTTCTTTAATAAAAATAGAAAACATTTCAAATAATGTTGGTTATTCTGAAAGAACAAATTCAGTTGTACAACCTTATATGTCTTGACAATGATTTTTAAAAACAAAAGACGTTGCAAATGAAATAATAAAAGAACAACAAAACAACAATACAATAGAGTTTATTCCATCAAGATTTAATAAAACTCTTATAACTTGACTTGAGAATATAGAAGATTGATGTATTTCAAGACAACTTTGATGGGGTCATCAAATACCAATTTGATATCATAAAGAAACTAATGAAATTTATTGTTCTGAAAAAGAACCAAATGACATAGAAAATTATGTTAGAGATGAAGATGTATTAGATACTTGATTCTCTTCAGCATTATGACCAATGATTTGTTTTAAATGACCAAACGAAGAACATTTGTTATTTGAAAAATTCTTTCCTTCGAATGTGTTAGTTACAGGTTATGACATAATATTCTTCTGAGTTAGTAGAATGATTATGCAAACTAAACGTTTAAAAAAATCGATTTCATTTAATCAAGTATTATTACATGGTTTAATAAGAGATGAAAATGGCCACAAAATGTCAAAATCTTTAGGAAATGGAATAGATCCTATGGATGTTATAGACGAATACGGAGCAGATAGTTTAAGGTTATTTTTGACTTCTTCTTCTTCAAGAGGAGAGGATCTTAATTACTCTACTCAAAAATTAAGATCTAACTGAAACTTTTTAAATAAACTTTGAAACGGTTCTTCTTATGTATTTTCTTTAGAATCTGATAAAGAATTTGACATCAATAATTTAAATAAAGTTGATTCTTGAATCATTAATAAATTTAATCGTTTATTAAAAGAAATTCAGATCAATATGGATGATTATAATTTTTCAGTTTCAACTCAAAAAATAATAAATTTTGTTTGAAATGATTTTTTTAATATTTATTTAGATTTATTAAAAATCGATTTCAAACAAAATGATTATTCTTCTGTTCCAACTTTAAAATATTTATTGAAAAATATTCTTATCGTTCTCCATCCGCAAGCCCCTTTTATTACCGAAGAAATATATCAAAATTTCGAAAATAAAAAATTATCTATTCTTAATGAATCTTGACCAAAAGAAATAAAACTTAAAAAAAATGATGTTAAAGAAATAGAAATTTCATTATCTATCATTGATGAAATAAGAAAATTAAGATTAGAAAAAAACATTTTGAACAAAAAAGAAATATTTCTAAATTTGAAGACCAATTACAAAGCGAATTTGAATTTGATTAAAAAATATATTACTTCTGTTAATTCTTCATTATCTGATTTTGATAACTCTAATGCAATAAAAACTGTTTTTAATGATTTTGAATTATTGGTAAATAAAGAAAATTTATTTAATTCTGAAGAAGAACTTTATAAACATAAAAAAGAATTAGAAAAAATAAAGTTTGAAATTAAAAGAGCAGAATCTATGTTATCTAATCAAAATTTTGTTTCAAAAGCTCCTAAAGAAAAAATAGATACAGAAAAAGAAAAATTAAATTCTTGAAAAAAGACTTTAGAAAAAACTATAAAAATAATAACAGAATTGGAAAAATAGAAAGACCATAACGGTCTTTTTTTATTTACATTTGAAACAAATTTTTTATAAAAACTTTATAATTAAGACAAATAATAAAGTTAAGGAATTGTATGAAAATCAAAAAAAGCATTAAAACATCAATAGTTATTTCTAGTGTTGTGATAATTTTATTAGCAATAATAATTCCTACCACTTATTTTCTTTTGAATAGATATGAAAGCAATATTGTGAAAGGAACAGATTTTCCTTTAGAAATAAAACCTGAACAGTCTTTTAAACCAAATCCCCCAAGTGAATCAAAAATTCCAACGCTACCTGAACAATCGTCCCCTGAAGTTGAAAAACCAATTCTTCCAGAAGACATTCCAGTTATGCCCGAAATTCCTAAAGTTGAACCAGAACAAACTTCTCCAGAACAAGGCGAACAATCAAAACTTCCAATACAACCTGAATCAATTCCAACGAGAGAAGAGTTAATTAGTAAAATATATGGTTTGTCAACTCCTGTTTTCTTTGAAATATTCAAATACGATCAATTTTCTATGAGAAATTTTAAAATAAGATTGTCAGGAACAGCTTGAGCATATGATATTTCTAAAAATGAAAAAACTGGTGATTTAAAATATTATTTAGCAACAAATCATCATGTTGTTGATTTCTTAAGTTCTATCAAAAAAGAATTAAAACCAAATATTAAAAATTTTGATTTTTACGTTAGTCTTTCATTTCCAAATAATCAAATTGATAAAACTGATCCTCTTGTTTCTTGAAACCAAACAGATAAAAAAACAAAATATTTTTATGATATGAAATCACCAAAAAACTTATTTTCTTCAAATTTAATTAAATTTGAATATAGAAATGATCAATTGATTAACCAAACAGATGTTTATAATTTCAATGCAACTGCGAAATCTCCTAAATTTAATTACACTACTTTTGAAGAAATAAATAAAACTACTTCAAAGACAACTGAAAAAGCAAACAAAGAACAAAATCCAGACATGGCTTTTATAACATTAGAAGCACCCAATAAAAAAGAATGATTGGACATGACTGTATTTAATAACTATAAAAAGGAATGATTGGATTTTAATAAAACACCAATAGCCGATAAAGAATTAAAAGGACAAGAAACTGCATATATCGCAGGATTTCCTGCTATTAGTAATTGACAAAAAAGCAAAGATTTTTTTAATCCAAAAAAACTTGGTTCAATATTCGTAGCTCCTGAAAACACTAATTCAATGAATGTAACAGGTAAAGAAAATTCCATAAGTTCAACTGGTGGATATAAAGGAAAGCAAGGCGATTATTTTAATTATACTTTCTCTGGATTATATTTAGGTCATGGTTCTTCTGGTTCGATGGTAATGAATTCAGAAGGCCAGATAGTTGGTATTTATTGAGGTGGTTGAGGATTTCCTAACGAATCATCATTTTTAGGAGCTGTTGTTGATTTCCATAAATTAAATCTATTATCAAAATGAAAATCATTTATTAATTTGGAACAAAATACAATAAGTTATTTAACTCTTAAATAAAACAATATTAATTTTATATATCATGATAATCAATATCAAAAAAACTACAAAATAAGCAAGGAATTTAATAATGAAAATTAGTAAAATTGTAAGAAATTTAATAATAGCAACGACTATAACAATTGTTGCTTTGGCAGTATCGATTCCAGTTGGTATTCATTTTGCAAATAAAAAACCAACCACTTTAGAACCTGCGCCTTCAAAACCAGATCAAGGAGAGAATAACACAACTCCTCCAACACCTAATCAAGGCGGCGATGGAAATGTTCAAAAGCAAACTCCAGTAGAAATAGTTCAAAAAATATATAGTTTATCAACTCCTGTTTTCTTTGAGGCATTTTCTTCAAAAGAGATTTTAGGACAAAGAAGACTTTTCAAAATGTCTGGAACTGCATGATCTTTCGATATAGCAAAAGATATTAAAAACAATACTCTTAAATATTATTTAGCAACAAATCATCATGTGATCGATACAACAACACCAATTATGAACGCTTTGCATCAAGACAATTCAATGATTCCTTGATTTGGAACAAGTTATAATGATTTTTCATATTATTTAAGAATGGGTATTCCAACTTATCAATTCAACGGACCAGACAACAAAGATAAGTGAGAAGAAAAAAATTCTAAAAATCTAACATATTTAAATAGAAATGATCAGAATATCGTTTATGCTAGCAATTTTATTAAAGTTTCTGTTGTTCCCGTTCCTAATGGAAATGGAGAAAGTACAATTAATATAGAAACAGGTCAAATACCTAACAATACTGATGTTTATTCAACATTTAAATTTAAACCAATATCATCATCAATAATGAAAGTGTTTTTGGTTCAACAAAATCCACAATTAGCTAATATTCCTGACCCTGATTTTGGTTTAATCGAATTAGAAACTTCAATAAATAATCCTCTAAAAATGAATGTATTTGATAGTTATATAACAAATTGAATAAATAAAAAAATTTCTCCCTTCGCAACTAAAGAATTAGCTTATCTTGATGAAACGTATATCGGTGGATTTCCAAGTATAAGTAATTGACCAGATAAATTCCCTAATTTAAAAAATAAAGAAAGTTCATTATTTGTGACTCCGTTTAACATATCTTCAATGAATAACAATACACCACCAAAAAATGAACAAATACTTACTCCAGGTTTTTATCCGGGTCTATCTCAAACAAGTAAATATTGAAATTATTTATTTCCTAACTTGAATATAGGTTATGGTTCTTCTGGTTCGATGGTCATGAATTCAGAAGGACAAATAGTTGGTATTTATTGAGGTGGTTTTAAACCCACAGCTTATACTCCTTTTTTAGGAGCTGTTGTTAATTTTTCAAAAAACAAAACAATTAAATATTGAAAAGAATTTTTATCTTTTGATTCTCCCAATGCAAAATCTTGATTAACAACAATATAAAATTTTAATTTAATATTTTAATAATAAAAAACAACCATTGGGTTGTTTTTTTGTCTATTTTAATCAATTAAAGTTCAAAAATTATTAAAGTATAATGTATATATGAAACTTAAAAAAATTAAATTAATATTAATAACAACAACATTTTTATCATCTGGTTTATTTGCATTTTCTACTGAATATACATTTTCAAGAAAAATAAATAATAGCAAACAGAAATTAGGTAACAATTTTTTTGAGTACAACAGAACCAGTTTTTCAGTTCAAAATAAAACCTACACTCCTATGTTAGCTAATCAAATGGTCAAAGAAATTAATTATGTTAATTTAAATAGAAAAACTGATAACAACACTCCATTGTTAAATTTATTTGGTTTTAAACTTAAAAAAACTTTTGTGGAAAATAAAGTATATGAATTTCGAGTTGTTTCACTTAAAACCAAAAATTTTGAAACTTTTGACAATCCAAGATTTGAAATTAATTTAGTAAAAAATTTAACAACCCTTGAGAAATTTTCTTTTAATTTCGTGAACGTTATAAAAACCAATAACAAAAGTTGAGTTGAATCATCTGGTTTTGATACTTTTAAGTATGACTATATTGTTGACGTTGATTATTCAAATTCAAATATAAATAATGCTGTAGGTTTAGATGGAGCAACAGATACTGGAGCCTTCTATTTTATGCAAGAAGTATTTATTGATTTATATATTAATAATTTAGAATTTCGTGTTCGTGTTTCTTCTTTAAAACTGAAAAAAGATAAAATTAATTATAAGTTAGAAATTTTATACAATATTAAAGAATTATCTGCAACTAAAAAATCAAAATATTTTTATGGTATCGAGTCTTTGAAATTTGATGATGGAGTTCCATTTCCAACTATAAATCTTTATTACGAAAAACCATTACTTCCGCCTTCTGAACCACCTGTTCAGCCACCACCGCCAAAACCACCAATTGATAACGATAATTCTAGTCAAGATCCAAATGGTCCGCCAAAGCCAGATGTAGGAGGTGATAATAATACTCCTATACAACCAGAACCAAATGATAATAATTATTTAAATGTTAATAATAAAATGTCTAGCGGATTTGTTTTAACAATAGTTTCTGCTTGTGTCATGTCTATAATGTTATTATTGTTTGTGACTGTAAGTAGTGTTAAATTCAGTACAAAGTCTTAATCAATTCAAGTTCAAAATTTTTAAAGTATAATGTATATATGAAACTTAAGAAAAATAAATTAATATTAGCATCAATAATGCTCTTCTCGTTTGGATTCTTTTTAATTTCCATTGAATTAACGATTTCGAAAAAAATAATCTACAAGAAACAAAAATTTTCAAATTCTTATTTTGAATATACTAAAACTTTCATTTCGGTTAATAATAAAGCATCTACTCCGATTATCTCTCAACATCTTATTAAAGAGTTAAATTATGTTAACAAAAACAGAAAAACCGACAACAACACTCCAATATTAAATTTGTTTGGTTTTAAAACAAAACAAGCTTTTGTTCAAAATAAAAAATTATGCTTCGAAATATCTATGATTAAAACTGATGATTTCGAAACTTTTAACAATCCTAATTTTAAATTGTGAATTAAAAATGGTATGGAATATCATGATAATTTTCTTTTTAATTTTACAAACGTTATAAAAACAAATAATAAGAGTTGATTTGATTTAGTAGGGACTAAAATCGTAAAAACTGATTACATTGTTGATGTTGATTACAGTAATAAAAATATAAATAATTCAGTCGGTTTAAAAGGGGCCGATTATAATGGAGCTTGAAAGTTCATAGATGATCAATTCCCAGAATTTTTTTATAATGATTTAACTGTTAAAATACAAGGTTATTTTACGGGTTTATTAAAGGATTGAAAAAAAAATATTTTGAAAATAAATTATAGTATTTTAACTTTATCTGGAATTGAAAATGATCCTTATTTTCCAGGAATAGAATTAGATTTCAATGCAAATTTCGAATTACCTGCTTTAAATTTGCATTATAAAAAACAAGAAGAACCAAAACCACCAATTGATAACGATAATTCTAGTCAAGATCCAAATGGTCCGCCAGAACCAAACCCAGTGCCTCCAGCGCCTGATCAAGGCGGTGGTAATGAACCAACACCTCCCAATCCAGACACTGGTGGTGGTGATAATCAAAAACCAGATCCAGTTCCTCCAAAACCGCCTAAACCCCTTCCACAACCAGATCCACAACCCGAACCAAATGATAATAATAATTTAGATATTAATAATAGAATGTCTAGTGGATTTGTTTTAACAATAGTTTCTGCTTGTGTCATGTCTATAATGTTATTATTGTTTGTGACTGTAAGTAGTGTTAAATTCAGTACAAAGTCTTAATAAAACGAATAATCTATATTTTAATTAATATAAAAAAATCAGATAACTGAATCTGATTTTTTTATATATTAATTATTTAAATAATAAGTTACAAATTTTTCTAACGATGTATATTTTTTTATTATATCTTCCATATATACGTCAAAAATTTTTTTACCGTCTTTTAAGAAAATAACCCTATCACATAAGAATTCTATTTCTCCCATGTCATGAGAAACCAAAACTATAGACATATCATTTTCTTTAGCATATGATTTAATAAATTCTTTTATTCTAGTTCTAATAGATATATCCAAACCAGTTGATAATTCATCTAAGAATATTATTTTAGGTTTATGAATAATAGCTACAAAGGCATTAAGTCTTTGTAGCTGTCCTCCTGATAAAGAAGAGGCTCTTTTATTGTAAAATTCTTCAATTGCAAGGATTTTTAACAAAGATTTCATTTCTTCATCTGAAATTTCTATATTATAAACTTCGATCATAAAATCTATAACGTTCTTTACTGATATTCCTGGAGGATAAGAAGAATCTTGGAGTTGTATTCTTATTTTCTCTAAATAAGAATTATCATAATCATATTTAATATCAATAGTACCAGAAGTTGGTTTATTAAGTCCTGCTAGTATTTCTACCAAAGTAGTTTTACCAGCATGATTTAAACTTTAACAGGCGTTATTTTATGAATTTTATTGATTTCTCTAATTCTTTTTTTTATTTAGAAAAGAAAAATTCAACTCAATGTTCTCTAAAGACAAAAAGACAATTTATTTAGTATATAATACATTAAATATGAAAAATAAGAAAATTAAATTATTATTGGCGATAACAATGCTAACTTCGTTTGCATTATTTTTGGTTTCTTCTGAATCGACAATTTCAAAAAAAATAAATTATAATAGTCCATTATTTTCAAATTCTTATTTTGAATATACTAATATGAATTTCTCAGTCAACAACAAAGTATCTACTCCGATTATATCTAGACAACTTAAGAAAGAGTTCGATTATCTAAACAAAAATAGAAAAACCGACATAAACACTCCATTGTTGAATTTATTTAGTTTTAAAACAAAACCAACTTTCGTACAAAATAAAAATTTCATCTTTGATATAGAATATATTACAACTGATGATTTTAAAACTTTTGGTGAACCTATTTTTGAAATTTATTTGAAAGAAGGTTACATAGAACATGATCATTTTCTTTTAAAATTTTCAAATGTTAAAAAAACAAATAACAAGAGTTGATTTGAATTAATGGGAATTAAATTCACAAAAACTGATTATATTGTTGATGTTGATTACAGTAATTCAAATATAAACAATTCAGTTGGTATAGAAGGGGCTACATATAATGGGGCTTATGATTTTATAGATGACATATTTCCTCAACTTGTCAATAATAATAATTTAACTATTTCAAGAGGTGCTGCCGCTTGAAATTTAAATAAATATATAGATGAGGCTCGTTTAGAAATTAAATGCAGAATAATCACTCTAAAAGGACTTAAATCTGATCCTTATTTTGCAGGAATAAAATTAGCTTTTGCGCATGAGGATTTTATATTTCCTAATTTTAATTTATATTATAAAAAACCCGTTGAGCCGCCTCCGCCTCCACCAGAACCGCCTATAGATGGTGACAATTCTAATCAAAATCCAGATGGTCCACCAGATCCACAACCAGATCCACAACCCGAACCTCCACCAGAACCAACTCCTCCGGTTAATCCAGATCCACAACCCGAACCTCCACCAGAACCAACTCCTCCGGTTAATCCAGATCCACAACCCGAACCTCCACCAGAACCAACTCCTCCGGTTAATCCAGATCCACAACCAGAGCCCGATCCAATCCCTCCACCAGAACCACAACCCGAACCTCCACCAGCACCAGACCTTAATCCAGAACCTCCACCAACTCCTGAACCAAATGAAAACAGTAATTTATCTGTTAATAATAAAATGACAACAGGATTAGTAATGACTTTAATTTCTGCTTGTATTATGTTTATAATGTTATTATTGTTAATTGCTGTGTGTTCTGTTAAATTCGACAAAAAAACTAAATCAAAAGAATAATTAATATTTTCGAAATATAAAAAAATCAGACGGCGTTGTCTGATTTTTTTTATATTAATTATTTAAATAATAAGTTACGAATTTTTCTAGTGATGTGTATTTTTTTAATATATCTTCCATATAAACGTCAACTACTTTTTTGCCGTCTTTTAAGAAAATAACTCTATCACATAAGAATTCTATTTCTCCCATGTCATGAGAAACCAAAACTATAGACATATTGTTTTCTTTAGCATATGATTTAATAAATTCTTTTATTCTAGTTCTAATAGATATATCCAAACCAGTTGATAATTCATCTAAGAATATTATTTTAGGTTTATGAATAATAGCTACAAAGGCGTTAAGTCTTTGTTGCTGTCCTCCTGATAAAGAAGAGGCTCTTTTATTGTAAAATTCTTCAATTGCAAAGATTTTCAATAGAGATTTCATTTCTTCATCTGAAATTTCTATATTATAAACATCGATCATAAAATCTATAACGTTCTTTACTGATATTCCTGGAGGATAAGAAGAATCTTGGAATTGTATTCCTATTTTTTCTAAATAAGAATCCTCATAATCATATTTAATATCAATTGTTCCAGAAGTTGGTTTATTAAGACCTGCTAAAATTTCTACTAAAGTAGTTTTACCTGCACCATTACCACCAAGTATTGCAATATTTTCTTTTTCATTAATAGAGAAAGAAATTTCTTTTAAAACATCTTTTTTATTAGTTCCAGTATTAAAGCTTTTATTAAGACCTTTTATTTTCATTAAAGGTTTTTTGTCTGTTTTTTCTTTTATTCAACTTAATTTATTATTAAATTTTTGATTTTTTTCAAGTTCAATATTTTTTAAACTGTTTTTTATTGTTTTAGATTCGATTTCAGATTCATTAATAATAAATTCTTTATGTTGTTTCTTTTTAAAAATATTTATCATATCGATCCTATCTAGCGCTTCATTTGAATTTCTTAACTGTAATAAAACTAAATAATCCTATTCAAGCAAAGGGGAGTATTAAATTTAATATTCTTTCAGGTTTTGTAAAAATACTTACAGCATTTATTGTTGATTTTCCATAAGTATAATCAGCACTTATATCAAATATGTTGAAACCTTTATTGATAGAAAGCAATATATTTTTGTTTGGTAAACTTCCAATTACTTTTGTAGTTTCAAAAGTTTCTTGCAGATTATTCATTGAAGGATTGAAAGATTGTAAAACAAGAGCTGTTGTTGATTTAAATGGAGAAATGTATCCAAGTCATCACATAGGGCTAGCAGTTGCGCTAGAACCATGAATCATATTTAATGGCAAAACTTGTCCTGCAAGGAATTGAGATAATATTAATATTGGTATTCCAACTCCTTGAATAGCAAGCGTTGATTTAGTTAAAGAGACTATTAATAATCCCAGTGAAGTTCCAACTAATATGTTTAATAATAAACCATATATTAAACCGCCTCATTGAACATTGGCCAACATGTCACTTAATGTGTAAGAAATGATCCCTTTAGAAATTTCTTTACCTTCATATAAATTACCAGAAAAAATAGCTATTCCCATTATCAAAGTGAATATTGTTCCAAGAATCATTACGACTACATAAAATAAACCAGTCATCAATATAAACATTCATGGTTTAATAGGAGTTACACCTATTCTTTTTAATAGTGTTGATTTTTTGAATTCAAAAACTGCTTGTGGCATAGCAGTTAATGAAACAGCAGTGGAAGCTATTAACAACATTCCACCAAACATTGCATAATAACCTAATAAAGAACCTAATATTCCAACAAATATTATCGGAAATACAAAAGCGAAAAAAGGTCCAAAAATTGATTTTCAAAAATGCAAATTGATCATTTTAATCAATGCTTTGATTTTCATTTATATCCTATCCATATTTTAATTTAACTCAATGTAATTAAAGTGTTTTTATATATTGTAATATTATTTGTTATATTTTTTTAAATAATGGCGAATTCACTCAAAGCAACATCTACTTCTTTATGAATATTGAAACTTATTTCTGAAACTCCTTGACTAATTGAAACTAATCCCAAGCCATATATTGAAATGTTATGTTTTTTGTTTGGATTTAATTTAAATGTTTTAGTTTCTCATTCAGGGTTTATATTGTAAGAAATGTTATTAATTTCATTCATTTTAATTGTAAAGTCATCAGGAGTCTTGATTCTCTTGATTTTAGTCATATTGTTTAAATAAAAAGTAATGCTTATTTTTTCTTTAGTTGTCTCTAATACATTTAAAAGAGCCAAGTTTTCTATTTTTAAAGAATTCTTTTTAGCTAAAAAATAATTCTTTTGTTTAGTGTTGTCAAAAGATATTATTTTTTTTGTTTGCAATAGATCAATATGATTTAATATATTGTTTTCACTATATGTTCCAGGTGTATCTATAATTTCAATTTTGTTAATCTTAGTTTTTTTAAGATTAATAGTTGTATTAATAAAAGGACTTACAGTTAATTGTGGTTTAAGATTATTAACTTTAAATAAAGCATTAATTAAAGACGATTTACCAACATTTGATTTACCAACAAAAATTGCTTTTTTGTTTTCTTTATTATGATTAAAAACGTCATTATAAAGTCTTTTGATTGATGATTTATTGTAAATAGAAACATACATGATATTAGGATTTTTAAAACCAAATGAAGATATAGTTTTCACTATATATTCATTTGTTATTTCAGAATTGTATTTTTTTGGCAAACAGTCTACTTTATTTATTAAAAATACTACTTTTTCTTCATGTTTGACTAAATCTTTTGAAATAGTTTGTGGAAGATTAAGAATGTCTACAATATGATAAATAACAACTTTTTTATCTAAATCAAGAGATAATAGTTCTTTGTTTATAAGATCGCCAGTTACTTTTGAATTATCAATTTGGTTATAATTTATTAATTTAAAACATCTTTGGCAATGTTTTTTATCTTTATTAAGTTCAGGAATGTAACCTAATAAATTCGGATCTGTTTGTAGTCATACACCACAACCTAAACACTTTATATTTAGTTCTTTGTTCATTTATTTTCTTTTCTTACTTTATAGGTACGTATGGCTTTATAATGTCATCTTTATTAGATTGAATTATTGGTTTATTTAATATATCTAATCTTAATGATTCTTTAAGTGGAGTTGAATTAAATAATTTATTTAACTTAGTATCTATTGAAGTATGTTTAATATTATTTAAATCTAAACTTATTAACTCATTATGAATATTATATAAGCTAATCATATCTTCGTCTGTTACTTTAAATATATTTAGATAGTTAGAAGGATTAGATTTCACATTTATAGCTATAAATTTACCAGAACTATAACGTTTAGATACAGGAAGTTCTGTAAGTTTAATTAATTTATAACCATTATTAGCAACAACGAATAATTTGGTTTTAAGACTTAAACTTAAAACACCAGAAACAACAAATTCATTTGGTTTAAGTTTCATAGAGTTAACTCCAGTCGCAGTTTTAGCGCTTAGAGGTATTTCAGCAGTTGAAAATGTAAATGAACTTCCAATGTTATTTAAACAAGTAATGAATTGATTTTCATTAAGGTCGTTTAATAAACAAGAAACGATTTCATCATTTTTCTTTAATTTCATTATTGAAGAAAGTTTTTGTTGTTTTACGTTTAAAGATTCTTTTAAAAGTGTTTTTTTAACTAAACCATCTTTAGTTAAAGAAATTATTTCATCAGTTTCATTAATATCTTTAAAAGTTTTTACATAAACAACCTCGTCATTTGGTTCTAGTGTAATAAATTCGTTAAGATGAACACCATCTGCTTTTCAATTAGATGGCTTTATCTTGTGTGGATAAATTACAAAAGTTTTTGCTAATTTGGTGATAATGACCAAATGATCAGTACTTAAAACTTTATTTAAATAAAAAATAGAATCATTATTTTTAAGGCCAAAGAATTCTAATTTATTAGAATCATAAACGTTTTGTGAGAATGTTTTAATATAACCGTTTTTAGAAACAGATAATATTAATTCTTTTTTCTCTATTAATGATGATTCATCAATTTCTAAACTTCTTATTTCAGAAACTATAGAAGTTTTTCTATCATAACCTAATTCTTTTCTAAATCCTCTTAAAACTTCTTTTAAGTGTTTTCTTTGAATATCTTCAGAATTAAGAATTGTTTTTAGATCATTAATGATTTTTCTTAATTCTTCAAGTTCAGCTTTAAGATCTTCTATATTTGTTCTTGTTAATTTATAAAGTTGCATATTAACAATAGCTTCAGCTTGTCTTTTTGTAAATTGATGAAGATTAACAAGATTTTCAATGGCATTTGATTTTGAATCACTTTTTCTTATTAAAGCAATAATAATATCAATAATGTTAATGGCTTTAATTAAACCTTCAACTATTTCAAATTTATCTAAAGCTTTGTTAAGATCAAATTCAGCAGTTTTAACAATTATTTCAATTGCATGAGCAATATAACTATCTAAAGCGGTTTCAAGATTAACTAAGACAGGTTTTCTATTTACTATTGAAATAAAGTTGGTTGAATATGAAATTTGAAGATGAGTATGTTTTAAGAAAAAGTTTTTTGTTTGTTCAATATTTGCTTCTTTTGTTAAATCAACAACTATATTTATTCCATGCTTATCAGTTTCATCTCTTATTTCTAGAATTCCTGAAATTTTTTCATCAGCGAATAATTCCATCATTTGTTTAATGATGTTTGATTTGTTTGTATCATAAGGAATTTCATAAAAAACTAATTGATTTATTTTCTTGTTATCAGTAATAAATTTATATTTAGAACTAATTACAAATTTACCTTTACCAGTTTTGAAATAACTTTCTACACCAGATATTCCTTCAATAATTCCACCGGTTGGAAAATCAGGCCCTGGAATTATTTTCATCAAAGTATTTACAGAACAATTAGGATAATCAATTCTATGAATAATAGAGTTAAATACTTCTGTTGGGTTATGAGTTGGTATGTTTGTTGCATAACCAGCAGCAATACCAACAGAACCATTTAATAATAAGTTTGGCAATAAAGAGGGCAAAACAGTTGGTTCTTTTTCAGTATCATCAAAGTTATTAACAAACTCTACAGTATTTTTTTCAATATTATTAAGCATTAAAGCAGCAGCTTTTGAAAGTCTTGATTCAGTATATCTCATAGCAGCAGCAGAATCGCCATCTATTGAACCATTATTACCATGCATATCTAATAGTGGCATGTTGTTTTTTCAATCTTGAGACATTCTAACCATAGCTTCATAAATTGATGAATCACCATGTGGGTGATATTTACCAATTACTTCACCAACAGCTCTAGCTGATTTCTTATAAGGCTTAGTATGAACTAGCCCTAATCCATTCATAGCATATAAGATTCTTCTTTGAACTGGCTTCAAACCATCTCTAATATCTGGTAATGCTCTATCTTGAATTATGTATTTTGCATATCTACCGAAAGTATCACCAATTATTGAGGCCAGACTTTCTTTTTTAATGTTATTTTTAGTATCCATTATCAAATCCTATTCATCATAATCAAAATCAACATTATTTGTGATTCATTCTTTTCTAACAGAAACATCATCA
Organism: Ureaplasma rhincodontis; assembly: GCF_057537535.1. NCBI lineage: Bacteria > Bacillati > Mycoplasmatota > Mycoplasmoidales > Mycoplasmoidaceae > Ureaplasma > Ureaplasma rhincodontis. Next base: position 88,577 of record NZ_BAAKAX010000001.1, on the reverse strand, counting down.
CCCATTAGATTACTTACTTGTCTTTCAGATTCAAGTTCATCATCTATATTGATTCTGATAAGCTTTCTATTAACAGGATCCATTGTAGTTTCTCACAATTGATCAGCATTCATTTCACCAAGACCTTTATATCTTTGTATGTCATACTTTTTGAATTCTTGTTTATAAGTTTCTAATTCTTCTTCAGTTCAAGCATACTTAAAACCTTTTTTATTGTGTGTTGGAGTAATTTTATATAAAGGGGGCAATGCGATATAAATGTTTCCGTTTTCAATTAATGGTCTTAAGAATCTATAAAACATAGTTAATAATAATGCTTGAATATGAGAACCATCGACATCAGCATCAGTCATTATTATTACTTTGTGGTATTTTAATTTTTTAAGATCAACATCCTTATAAACACCACAACCTAAGCAAGTAACTATTGTACCTATTTCTTCATTTTTTAAGGCCTCTGCTAGATTTGCTTTTTCAACATTAATAACTTTTCCTTTAAGAGGTAAAATAGCTTGATATTTTTTATTTCTACCAAGTTTGGCACTACCACCAGCTGAATCACCCTCAACCAAAAATAATTCATTAAATTCTGGTTTTTTAGATTGTGCAGGAGTTAGTTTTGCTGATAAAATTTTTTCAATTTTTTTGTTTTTTGTTTTTTTAGTAACTTCTCTAGCTTTTTTGGCCGCTAATCTTGCTTCTCTTGAAGAAATAGCTTGCTTAATTATTAAAGTTCCTTCTTTTTTGTTTTTATCAAATCATAAACTTAACTCTTCATCAGTTATTTTCTTAACTGCTTCAAGTGCTTTTGGAGTGAATAGTTTGTTTTTGGTTTGTCCTTCATAAGTTATTAAACTTTCAGGCACCTTAACAGAAACTATAGCAACTATTCCTTCTCTAACATCATCACCATCTAGATTCTTTTCTTTTTCTTTTAAAAGTTTTCATTTTCTAGCATATTCATTAACAGTTTGCATTAATGAGGTTTTAAAACCATTTACGTGAGAACCACCTTCATTGGTTTTAACTGAGTTTGCAAAAGAAACTATAGTTTCATTAATAGAAGTTGTGTATTGTAAAGCAACATCAACTTCTATTGCATGTAAACTACCTTTGAAATCTATTATTGAACTTGAAACAGTTTTTGATTTATTTATGAAAGAAACATAATCTTTAATACCATTAGCTGATTCAAATTCTGTTTTTTCGTTTGTCTTTTCATTTTTGAAAATAATTTTAAGATTCTTAAACAAGAAAGAAGATTCTTGTAATCTATCTTTAATTGTAAGAGCATTAAAAGTAGTATTTTCAAAAATCAAAGGATCTGGTTTAAATATTACTGTTGTTCCTTTTTTAGTTGTATCTCCGACTTCTTTAAGTGATGATAATATATTTCCGCCATTTCCAAATTCGGCTTCATAGATTTTTCCATTTCTATGAACTCTACAAATTAATGATTCACTTAAAGCATTAACAACAGCAGAACCTACACCATGTAATCCACCCGATGATTTATATACAGAATCATCAAACTTACCACCAGCATGTAAAACAGTAAATACAGTTTCTACTCCAGATTTACCTGTTTTTGAATTTATATCAACTGGTATTCCTCTACCATCGTCTTCAACACATATTGAATCATCTTTTCTAAGAGTTATTTTAATGGCAGAAGCAAACCCAGCCATTACTTCATCAATGGAATTATCTAGTATTTCTCAAATTAAATGATGCAATCCTCTAGAATCAGTAGAACCAATATACATACCAGGACGCTTACGTACTGGTTCAAGTCCTTCTAAAACTTTAATATTATCTGAAGTATATTTATTTTGCATTTTATACCTTTTGCTTTTAATCATTTATAACCTTATTATTATATTTCTAAACAATGAATATTTTTTTTTATAATTTTTTTTGCTAAAAAATCATATACTTTTCTTAGTAAAAAAAAGTATAATTAAATTAAATTTAACTTTATATAAGGCAAAAAATGAATTTTGGTTCAGCGTTGGCCATTTTAATAGTATTGTCAATAATTATTGGTTATACTTTTGGAAGTGTCATGTTTGCTATAGTCATTGGCAAGTTTGTAGCTAAGAAGGATGTTAGAGAATTTGAATCTAAAAATCCAGGCGCTACAAACTCAACGAGAGTTTTGGGTAAAAAATTAGGCTTTTTAGTTTTAGTCGGTGATACCTTTAAATCTATTATAGCTACTTTAATAATTTGATTTATGTATCATTTTTGATTAAAAGAATATATTTTACCTAATACTTCTTTCGATTATGGTGTTTTTATTTATTTATCAACAACATTTGTTGTTATAGGACATTTATTCCCCATGTTTCATAAATTTAAAGGCGGAAAGGGAATTGCTAGTTTTGGTGGGTTCTTAATTATTGTTAATCCATTTTTAACTATAGTAGGTTCTATAATAATTATTGCATCTGTATTATTAACTAGATATGTATCGCTTGGTGCTATCTTGGCAGTGTTGTCAATACCATTTTTAATATTAATACCCGGTATTAATTGACTTTATTTAATTAATGATTTAAATCGAGTAGTAAGTGATTTAAAAACTAGCACAATTAATGTACTTCCTTTATTTTGTATGTTTGGTCTTTGTTCTAGTTTGGTCATATATAAACATAAAGAAAACATTGAAAGACTAATCAACAAAACAGAAAGAAAATTTGATCCTAACAATAGGATAAAAGTATTTGATAAGAAAGAAAAAACAAAAGCATAAGCTTTTGTTTTTATTTTTGGTTTCTTTTTTCTAGATATTCTTTTTGTTTAGAAAAATCAATATTATTATTAGAAAAAACAGATTTGTTTTCTATGTCTAAAGACCTTCATTCTTCATCAGTTAAATTAATATTTTCAAAAAAACCAGAAGGAAGCAGTTCTATATCGCCATTATCTCAAAAACTGTGTATATCAGATTCTAACAATAAACAATTTTCAGGGTCTTGAGCATATTTAATTGCTTCATCGTTGTCAATCAAATCATTTAAATACATATCTTTAATTGTTTTTATTTCAAGTATGTGACATTTATTAATGGCGCTTCTATTGACATTAAATATGTTCCTTAAATAATCTTTTTCAATTTTTCTATTCTTAAGAAATTTATTTACATTTTTAGAGAAGTTATATCTTAAAAGAATTGATATTATTTCTTCTTTTCTAATTGGTTTTGTGTTCAGATCATTATACTCATTTTTTAAATCTTTTGAAAAGACGCTTTCATTATCTGAATTCATTATTTTTAAATTTTCATCAAAATCATTTACAAAATCAAATCATTTTTCTTGGTTATTATAAAAATTTTCTCATTCTGTATAAAGTTTTATTCCTCTTTCTTTGCTTAAAAGAAATTCTTTTTTTTCTTGAAAACATTCATTTATATGTCTTACAAGAAAACTTCTTAAAAGATGTTCATATTTTTTGAATTCTTTATTTCATTTTTTACGCAACGGCAAATCACATCAATTTATAATTGCATAAAGTTCCTGACCGTTTTTTGTTGTGCCGCTTTTTGTTATTGGTTTTTTCTTTGCAACACTTTTAGATTTTCAAAAATAACAATCACTAATTTCTGAAGGTGATTTTTCAGTCAAATAATATTCACAAAGCATATCGACAATTAAATCACCCCTCATCAAAAATATTTCTAACTTTCATTGACCATTGACAAAATAACTTTTTGCTTTTTCTAATTTAGGATTAATTAATTCTTGTTTTAATTCTTTATAATTTTTCATGATTTGATTTTATCAAGCAATATTAATTAGGAAAAAAAATAAAAATTTTGGTTTTAGTTTCATTTTTATTTTTTAGGTTATCTTACATAAGAACATTAAAAAAATAATTTACAATAGGTTATTACAAAAGAAGAGATTGTTCTAAGTTCTTTTTATTAAATTGATTTTTAAACATATTTGATTTAAGGATATTTTTTTATTTATTTTTTTTAAAAATAAATATTATTTTAGGATTTTGCCTTTGATTTCTATTGGTAAAAATAATAAGATATAATTCTATTAAATAAACTATAAAAAATAGGAAATAAGATGAATCAAATTAATAAAATATTAGATGAAATTTCTCTTTCAAAGACGGAAAGAGAAAGAATAAGAAATAGAATAGAAAGAATAGAAAATTTTATTAAAAGCGAAATTAATTTTACTTTTGACAGAAGATTTATTGGAAGTTTTGCTTATAAAACTCAAACAAAATATAATTCAAAAGAATTAGATATTGATTGCATGCTAATAATTGAAAATAAATATAACAATATTTTAGACGCTAGAAAAATTATTTTCGGTGTTTTGAAAAGTTATGGAGAAAAAACAAAAAATTGTAAAATAGTTGATAAAGAAAAAGTAATAGAAACTAATTTTATTTTCGAAGACGAAAAAATAAATTATCATATAGATTTTTCTGTTTGTTACAAAGAAAATCAAAAAATTTTTTTAATTAAAAAAAACAATGTTAATAATTTAAGAGAATATTCTTCATTTGAAACTGGAGTTTTAAGACAAATAGATGAATGAAAAGGTCTTGAAAAAAACGTAAGAGAAGAATTGAGAAAAAATATAAAATTAGCAAAAATTTGATTTAATAAATTTGACAAAAAAGAAAAAATACCAAGCATTATGATTACACAAATTTGTTTGCATTACAAAAAACATTTTAAATTAAATAATTTTACAACTAACGATAGCATAGAGAACTTGATTTTATTAATGAATTTGATAAAAAGGGAAACAGAAAAAAATCTTTATAATCTTGACGTCGAACCAAAAAATAATATTTTAAATAATAAAAATACTTATAAGATAATTGTAAACATAAACGCTTTCATTTATCAATTAGAAAATGCGAAATATATTTTTAATAAAAATGAAAAATATTTATTTTTAAATAAAATTTTAAAAAATAAATAGTGACAAATTTATATTATAAATACAATAAACTAAGAGGCGAAAATTGAGCAATAATGAATTTAATATAAATAAAGCAATAGGGCACTTTGCCAAAGAAGAACTTTCTGTATTTAAAGAATGAATTTTAGAAAAAAATATTTTATACTTTGGGGGTTTTTCTTCAAATACTTATAAAAATACTTTTTTTAAAAAAATTTTTCAATCTGAAATAAAAAATAAAAAAGCTACTAAAATTAAAATTTTAAAAAAAGAAACTGAACTTTTAAAAGAAAAACAAAATAAATCTAAAATTTATTACAATATAACTTTTGAAGTTCCTTTTATTTTTTATCAAGGTTGAGAATTAGATATTAAAAAAGTTGTTTTATTAACAAACAAACAAGATGAAAAAATTAAAAAACTTAAAAATAAGAAAAAACAAAAAACATTTTGAACTTCTCATGTAATAAATAAAGAAAAACCAGAAAATGAAATTAATGTTTTATTTGAAGAAATAAATAAAATAAATTTTCAAAAAATAAGAAACAAAAAATTAAAAACCTTTGTTTTTGAAAGGGAGCATTTAATTCAAGGCGGAATAGAAACCAAAAAAGAATTAAATCAATTAACAGACTTATTAAATCAAACACTTAATAAAAAAATTAAAGAAATAAACATATATATTGCTGGATCTCCACAACTTACTTTTTGAATAGGGAATTGATTTTCTGAAAAAGAAAATTATAGAGAAACTAAGTATAAAATATTTATTTGAAGAAAAGAAGAATATGTTTCATATTATGAATTTGATAGAGAGTTAAATTTTAAAAATATTAAAATAAATAATTAATCCCAAAAACAAAAGTTTATTTCATTAAATTGAAATAAACTTTTGTTTTTATATTGCTATTAAGAACTCTATTAATCTTTTTCATTCTTAATTCATATTTAAAATCTTCTAAATTTCTTATTCCTCTTATTAAATAAGAACATTCTAACATCTCTAAACAATCAACAGTAAGACCATAATTCTTAATGATTTGGACATCTATGTTTAAATCATTTAAATAACTTTTAATTTGACCATATCTATGTTCTAAATCATTAGAATCCTTATGTGGATTAATAGACATTACAATCACAACTTCTTTGAAGTTTCTTAATGCCTTTTTTAATAAGAATAAATGTCCTTCGTGAAAAGGATCAAACGAACCAACTATTGCTGCTTTTTTACATTTCATTTTTAAACTTTAAATAAGAAATATTTAAATTAGAAGAAGATAGATCATTAAGAGGAAACTCAACTGAATGAGAAGGGATAGTTGGTGGAATTATATTTAATAACTTTAGTTGTAATTCTTTCATATTAGAACTAAAATAATTTTGATTATTTATATAATTTAATAATTTATTAAGTTCAGGAGTGTAATTAACATAATCAAAATTACTCATAGAACCATATAAATATGAATCATCAGTTGAACTAACAGTATCAGCTATGTTTGGATTATTAGTTTGATTTGGAAATATGTTTTTATTAACATCATTTTGTAAGTGTAAATCACTTCCAGATAAAGCAATATTAAAAGCTAATTTATAACTTAATAAATTTTGTTCAGAATTATTCTTGTTATTAAAAACAATTCCATCCATAGCTAATAAGTTGTTTTTTGGTATTACTACATGAAAATTATCAGGAGAAATAGTGTTTACACCATAATCTCCCCCTTGTGAAGCATATAAAGCATCACCATTATACATAAATGCACCTTCAAAATCTTGTAGTGCTATTTTATTAAGAATTACATTTGAATTAGAATTAAGAGATACTAAATCAGGAAAAGGTTTGAAATAAGAACTTAAAGAACCAAATATAGTATTAAGTTCAGAAATTGATAAAACACTTTGTTGATTTAACAATCCTGTTGTTGGATTGACATTAACATTGTTAGAACCTTCTTTTTCTTGTTTAACAATATTAGAAACATCAAATAGTGTTCTAGGTCCAGAAACCATTCCAACACTAGGATTTTTTGATTCTTTAAATTTATTAACAAATCTATTATATGGATTGTTTATTTCATAAGTATTTGTTTTAGTATTGAATTGTGTAATATATCTAAAAATGTCATTGAATGTGACATTAGAAGAACTTAATTCACTAATTAAATTACCTCTATAGACAAATACATAATTTTGAGTGAAATAAGGAATTGCATATTCTAATAAATTATTAATTCCTATAGATTTATAAGCTTCTGAAATCATTTTAGTGGTCTTTGAAAACAAAGCTAAAGCTTCATTAGCATTAGTTACTAATTTGTTGTTTGAAGATAAACCAAAATCTGATCAATTTATTTTAGATACTAAATTGTTTTTAATTAATTTAGCAACCATATTATCAGTAGAAACACTTAAATTAATAGTTTTGTTTTGTAATAGAGTAGGAATAGGATCATTTGAATCATAAAAATAAGAATTTGTTTTTACAACTTTCTTATTTAATCTATTTCAAAGAGTTGGTGAAATATAAGCTTGGAAGTTTCCAAAAGTAACTCCATAACTATTTGCACAAGATGTTAATAAAGGAGTTAGTGTAACTAGTGATATAGAAAGAAAAGAAAAGATTGAAATCTTAACTATGTTTTTTTTATTTGTTTTTTTCAACTTACATATCCTTTCATACTAATTTCTTTATTTAATTTTCTTTGTTTTAATGATTTTCTTATAGCAAGAGCTCCTATAACTACAAAGCTAATCATTATTATTAATGCACCAAAGGTTACAGCTCATGCTTTGATTCCTTTAGCCATTGTATACATTTCTGAACTTATAGTTGTAATATTTCCACCAACCAATCTTGTAATTATAAAATCATCAAAACTAATTCCAAATATTATCAAAGCGCCTGAAAGAATAGCAGGAGCTAAGAACGGTAATACTATTTTAAAGAATGTTACTATTTTTGAATAACCTAAATCTTGAGAAGCTAAAATTAAGTTTTTATTTAATTTTAGCATTCTAGGATAAATAATTAAGATACCATATGGAGTGCAAAAACTGATGTGAGATAAGATAATAGTACTAAAGCCCAATGAGGACTTGAATAAGCTTATTCAAGTAACAGAAAATAATAAAGCTAAACTTATTCCTGTAATTATATCCGGAATAACAACATTAACTTTTGAAGTTGAAATAATTGAACTTTCATAAACTTTTTTAGAGTTTCAAATACCAAAACAAGTTACAGTAGCAATTATTGTAGATATTGGAACAACAATAGCTACTATTATTGCTGTATTTGATAAGGCATTTAAAAACTCGTTGTTTTTAAATAAATTTAAGAAATTCTCGCCACTATTTCAATTAAAACTGTCAGTTATATTTCCTTTTATACTAGGATCTGTAAAAGATAGAAATACAACAACAATAAGTGGAATATAAATTAAACTAAGGATTATAAAAATGTAAGATTTTCTTAATCCATTTATTATTTTATCTTTCATTTTTCACCTTTCTAGCTATATATGAATATAGTTTAGGAGCAAATATAATACTTGAATACATAAAGAACATAACAGCACTAATAACTAAAGCAAGAACTGATGTTCTTGAAAGAGCTATTGGATTATTTAATCCGCTTTGTCCTTGAGAATCAATTATGTTACCAATCATTGACCCATTATTAGAATTGTTTAAAAAACTAGGAACAGCAACACTTGTTAATGCAGGAAGCATTATTAACACAATTCCAGAAATCAAAGAATTTTTGGTTCAAGGAATAACTATTTTGAAAAATGTATATATTTGTCCTCTTCCTAAATCTTTTGAAGCATTTATAAGATTTTTAGGAAGCAATTCTAAAGAATTGTATAAAGGCATTATAAGAAATGGTATATACAAATATGTAAGTCCTAATATAGTAAATATGTTTCCATATGAACTATTAATACCGCCACACATTAAATCAAACATTGTTTTAAGGCCAATAAGTTTAACTAACATGTTCAGTCATATAGGTGCTGATATTAATAACATCACTAAAAATTTTAATGACTTACTTTTTGACAAACTCAAAAAGTAAGTAAATGGATAAGCTATTACTATACAAAAAATAGTAGTAGCTAAAGATATTAATATAGACATTCCTATTTTTTGTCAAACAAATCCAGTTAATACATCAAAATTATCAGATACAGAAGTTCCATTTGATTTGAAAGAAAGAATCAAGATTATGATCAAAGGAACAACCAAAAATATGATTGTTAATAATAAATAAGGAATAGTTAATAGCAATTTTTTTGAAAATGTAAATTTATTTACAAATCTAGACTGCATACTAAAACGATTGTCTTTATTATTTGTTTTGTTCAATTTTATACCTTTATTAAATGTATGTCTTCAGGATCTATATTTAATCCTATTAAAGAACCAGGAGCAAAATATTTAATGCCCTCTACTGTAATTACTTTTTTATCAAATTCACAAACAATATCGTATAAAAGACCTTTATAAGTTATTTCTTTTACTTTAACATTGTTTAAGAATCCGGTTTTATTTTTAACTATTATGAAATCTTCTGGTCTTATCATTAATTTTATGTTGTCAGAAGTTTTAAAATCTTTATAATCCTTGATTTTGTCAAATTCTTTAGAACAGAAAACCACTTTGTCTTCTTTTGTTATTTTTGCATCAAAAATATTAGTTCTTCCAATAAAAGAAGCAACTCAAAGATTTTCTGGCATGTCATATATTTGATTAGCACTACCAATTTGTTCAATTTTACCCTCTGACATAACGACTATTTTGTCAGATAACATTAACGCCTCTTCCTGATCGTGAGTAACTAGTATAAAAGTAATTCCAAGTTCTTTATGCAATCTTTTTAATTCTGATTGCAATTGATTTCTAACTTTGGCGTCTAAAGCGCTTAATGGTTCATCTAATAAAATGATTTCTGGTTCTATAACAATAGATCTAGCAAGCGCAACTCTTTGTTGCATTCCGCCAGATAATTCAGAAGGCATATTTTTTTCTTTGTTTTCTAAACCAACTAATTTAATAACATCATTAAATCTTTTATCTATTTCTTCTTTATTTAATTTTCTTGTTATTTTTCTTTTTTCAAAAGATTCTTTTTTAAGTTGTGGATAATTTTCTCAATAAGAAATTCAATAATCTAAATCATTGTACTTATCACTAATCTTGTCATATTTATTATCAAGATTAGTTTTAAATCTATATCATCTTTTAAGTTCATTGATTTCTTTTTCGATTTCATTCATATCTTTAATAGTAATCTTTAAACGTTTTTCAATTCCTATTCTTGAAAAACAACCATTAATGAAATCAAATAATTTATCTTGGAATTTAATGCTTGTAATATAGTCATCACCATATTTTTCATATAACTTGTTATCTAAATATTCAAGTTCAGTTAAATATTGAGTTCTTCTCATTTTTTTAATAGAACTCAAATATTTATTTTTTTCATATTTTTTGTCAAGTTTTTTAAGTTCTTTGGCTAGAACTTTTCTTTTCTTGTTAACATCTTGTATTTGTTTGTCAGCATGCTTTTTAGCATCCTTCATAACTTTTATGGATTGTTTAAAAACTTCTTCTGGAACGTCTTCTAAGGGTGTTCTCATAAGTCTAAGTCCATATTTGATGTTTTCTTCCACTGTCATATTTGGGAATAAAGCATAATCTTGAAAAACTGTTGAAGTTGGTCTTTCAATAATTGGCAAATCTTTAATATCCAATCCGTTATATAAAATTTTACCTTTTGTTGGTGATTCAAAACCACCAATTATTTTTAAAATGGTAGTTTTTCCACACCCTGAAGGCCCTAACAAAGTAACAAATTCACCCTTAAAAATTTCTAAATTAAAATTTTCAATAGCAGTGAATCCGTCTTCATAAGTTTTTTCGATATTACTAAGTTTTAAAATTGGTTTGTTCAATTAAATCTCCAAATAATATTTCATAAAAATAAAATTAAATAATAATATTAATTTTATTATGAAAGTGCTTTTTTTAGAACTTAAAACTTATAAAAAGCTATTTTTTATTTCTTTATTTAACAATAAGAAAATTTTAAAAGCATTATAAAGTGTTATTATCAAATAGTTTAACATGTAAATGTAAGGAGAAAATATGATAAATATTGAATTCTTAAATCAGATAAACAATATAAAACACGATGGACCAAGTACTGGTTCGATTGTTATGGAAGTCCTGATATTAATTAGTAATATCATAGGAACTTTTTTATTAATATGAGCTTTCGCAGCTCAAGCGATACAAATATATAAAACTAAGAACACTGCTGGGATTAGTTTTTTATTATATTTTGTAACATTTGTAATGGAAATGGGCTTCACTTTATGAGGTATTCTTTATATTGTTAATGGTTATTTTGAATCACATAATCCAAACTATACTGAATCATTACAAAACTGACAAATATCTACTGGATATATGAATGGTTTTGTAACTGCGCTAATAGATTTTATAGCAGGTTTATTATGCGCTTGAATTATGTACTATAAAGCTAGAAATTTATATTTAGCTAAAAAATTAAATATTAAAGAAGAAGATCTTCCTAAATATTTTATGAAAAAAGAAGTTATCAAAAAATTAAATAAAGGAGATAGAAATGAATTCTAGTTTTCATGTTCCTGGATGAATAGGAATAACTCTTAATGTTTTGTCTTGAACATTATCAGTATTAATAATTATTGCTCATACGCCCCCTTTATATAAAGTTTGAAAAACTAAACAAACCTCTGGTATTTCAAGATGATCTTGAATAGGCGCTTCAGCATGTGCTGCTGTTTGAATATTGTATGGAACTTTATTGGGAGTTAGTGAATTAATTCCTGTTTATGAAGGACAAAAGATAGATCCTAATCTTGTAGCGTCTGGATTCGCAGTTGCTATTTTTGATATATATGCTTTAGTTACTTCATTATATGTTCTATTTGTGAAACAAAAAAATATGAAAGAAGCAAAAAAATTAGGAATCAGTGAAGAAGAGTATTGCAAAAGAATAGCTAAAAAATAGTTATTCTTTTTCTTTTGTTTTTTCGTTCTTTATTAAATCTTTTTCAGTTTTAAACTCTTTAGAAGCAATTGTATTATTAGAATCATTTAATTTATCAATTCCATCTATTCTTTTTGTAATTTTTGTTATTTTAAAGTCATTTAATTTATTTTGTACAGTAGTTAGATGAGTTTTCAATATTAAATCATAAGCATTTAATATTTTTTTAGAATGAGATTCAATAGCTTCTGCTGATTTTTTAATATCCTCAAGTTTTGTTGCTATGTGTTTCAAAGAATTATCTAATAAACCATTTTTGAATTTTTCAAATTCAGTCATTATCTCATCTGTTTCTTTGAAAGAATGATTTTGTCTATTAAGAGCTTCTTTAAGACTCATTGTGCTTTCTGAAAGCACAATTATTAAATTAAGAACTGAAATTAAAAATTCTGGTCTAACTAATATAATATTTGGAAAATGAGGATCTCTTTTAATGGATCAATTATTAGTTTCATGCAATTCAAGCTCTGTTACTAAAATAGCATAGTCACCATTTTTTTTCTCTCTATCTTTTTCAAGCTTAGGTAGGTGATCAGAATTCTTTTTTCTATTTTTAGTTTCTTCTGAATCAGTTTTTGCTTCAATAACAGTTCTTGAAATAACTTCTTTAGTTTCATCATCTATTGGTTTGTTATAAATGGTGAAAATAAAATCTGCTTTTGAACCTTTTGTTTCTTCAGAAGAAGTTACAACTTTATTGTCTTTTTGAAACTCTGCAGTTCTTAACATCCCTATTGTCTTGTCATATTCATTACTTATTCATTCTTCAAGGTCTTCGCCACGAACTTTTGAATTCATAGTTGATAAATTTTTACTGTATTTATCAGCAGCTGATTTTAAACTTATAAATTCTTCTGTTTTTTTGAATTCGTTTATAGATTCTAGTTTTGCTTTTTCTAGTTTCACTTTATGAATTTCTATATTATTTAATTCATTTTCTTTTTGTAATTCTCTTTCTTTTTCAATTTGAGAATTTAAATTGTGAATTTCTTTTTCAAATTCACTTACTTTTTTATTAAAAGATATAGTGACTTTATCTTCAATATTGTTTTTTAAATTTTGATATTTGATTTCAAGTTTTTCTAATTCTTCTTTTGAAGATTTGAAATCTAAGTATTCTTTATCTTTTTTAAATTTCTCTATTGATTCCAATTCAATTATCTTTTTCTTATTTTCAAAATCGTCATACAATTTTTTATATTTTAAGAAATCTGGATTTTCTCTTTTGAATTCTTTTTCAAATTCTTTTTCTAGCTCAGGTTTTGATTGATTAATAATCTTGTTTTTTAATGTATCATCACCTAAATCAATATAATCATCTTTAGATGCGTTTTCAGTTAATATAACCTTATTATCGACTATATCAAATTTAATTTTTTTTGCCATTAAATACCTCCTGATTTATTTTAAAAATCTAATGTAATTATACTAAAAGAAAAACATTAAAAACATAATATGAATCTATATTAAAATATTTTTTTTACTTTGTTAATTAACACTTTAAAGTTTATAATTAATATTAATTATGTTTTTAAAAAAATAGGGAATTTTATGAACAATACTCCATTACTATCAATAGTTTTATATTTAAACAATGCTTTAAGTGATTTAGATTCTACTTTAAGTTCATTAGTCAAATTAGATAAAAATAAAACTGAAATAATTCTTATACTTGACAATCCCTCTGTTGAAGTTAATAAAACTTTGGAATTGTTTTTAAACATTAATTTAAAAAATGTTTCATATTTAATAAATAAAAACACATTAGGAATGAGTTTTTCTTTTAATAGTGCTATTAAATTAGCAAGAGGAAAATACATTCATTTACTTTCATCAAACAACGAAATAAATAAGAACATAATTCAAACAATAGAAAAAAATCTATGTGAAGACAAAGAGATAGATGTTTTTCAAGTAAAAGTTAAAAAAGAAAATGAACTTTATGATCTTAAAACAAAAGAATTCACAAAATTAGAAAAAGATATTATTTTATCAGTTTCTGGAAATCATTTTAGTGGTTTAATTTTTAGAAAAGCTTTTCTAATTAAAAATGACATTAAATTTGATAATTACAATTGATATCCAATGATTTTTTTATTAAAAGTCTTTAAACATTTCAAAAATTGAAAAACTTTAAGTTCTGTTAATGCTGTGATTGTTTATAACAACGTTTATAACTATTCTTACAATATTTATGATTATCTGACTCAAATTGAGTATATGTATGATTTCACATCATCAAACTCTGAATTTAAAGATTTCAGTTCTGAAATTGAATATTGAATGTCATTAATAATCTTTTTCTCTTTCTTCAACAAAGTTGAATATTCATTTGATTTTGACATAAGAAATACAAATCATAAAATAAAGAAAAATATTTCTTTATTACATTTACTTTCTAGAATCAAAAGACAAAAAGATATATACATTCCTAATTTTTTAAAAAATGAATATGTACGCAAATTAGATGAAAAAATTTTGTCAAAAATTAAATTGATTGACAAAGCATTAGGAAATTTAAAATAATGAAAAATAAGTATTCTATTGCAAGCCTTCCAAAAAGGTTTGGAGCAACTTTAATAGATTTTGCTTTGGTTATTTTATTGACTTTTTCATTTTCTTTATTATTCTTCTTAGGAATGGGGAAATCTGTTGGAGAAATACTGAATCCTGGCTCACAGGTTGCTGGTGAAGCAATCAAGATAGATGGGTGAAGAATGTTGGGCATTACTATTTTGACTATGTTCATATTCTTTTCTTATTTTGTGCTTATTCCTTATTTTTGAAAAGGATTTACTCCATTCAGATTTGTTTTTAATGTAAGATATGTTATTCCTAACAAAAAAGTTAATAGATTTTGATGTATTCTTAAAAGAGAACTTGTAATGCTGTTTCCTATATTGTTTGTTAATTTGATATTAGGAGTAACTGCTGCTTCAGTAAAAGAACCAAATTTATTAATGCAATGAGCATTTGATTTTTCAACTCCAAAAGAAATAACAAAAGAAATGGAATTTTATTATTACTATGGAATGGTAATAAAATCACTTTATTTGTTTTCAGGAATAATTCCTGGAGCCATAGTTTTTTACATGATTGGTTTTAAAAAGAAAAGGGGTCTTCATGACATTGTTGGAGATGGGTATATAATCTCTACATTGCCTTATGAACCAGAAGAACCAAAAAAAGAAAAAGAAAATATTAAATTTGATACTAAAAACCCGACTCAAATGCCTGGGCTTTATAAACCGGATTAGGAGAATTAATGTCCAAAAATCTTAATAAACAACAAGCAAAAGCTGTTAATTACCCTCTGAAACCTGTAATGGTTATGGCAGGTGCTGGAACTGGTAAAACAACTGTTTTAACACACAGAATTCAATATTTATTGAAAGAATTAGAAGTTCCAAATGAAAATCTTCTAGCTATTACTTTCACTAACAAAGCAGCTAGAGAAATGAATGAAAGAATAACTGATTTAATAAATGAGCCTTTAAAATGAATAGGTACTTTTCATTATATTTGTATAAGAATTTTAAGAAGGGAAATTCATCACCTGAATAGAGAATCCAGCTTCAAAATAATTGATGAAGAAGATGGAATTTCAATTCTTAAAGATATATATTTAGAATTAGGCATAAAACATGCTGATATCAGTTATAAGAATGTTTTTTATTCTATAGATAAAATCAAATCTCAACAATTGGAATTTGAAGATTTAATGGAAGAAAATCTTCGTAAAAAATTAAATATAAATTCCTTAGAACTTGCTAAAGTTGTATATGAAATTTATAAAAGATATATTAAAAAAATGGAAGAATTAAATTATCTTGATTTCAATGATATTTTAATTTTTACTGATGTTATTCTTAATAATTTTAAAGAAGCTAGAGAATTCTGAAGCAATAAATTTGATTATGTTTTAGTTGATGAATTTCAGGACACTAATCAAGTTCAATATGATTTATTGAAAATATTAGGTGGAGATAATTTTAATGTATTTGCTGTTGGTGATGAAGATCAAACTATTTATAGTTTCAGAGGAGCGAAAACTGACATAATTAAAAATTTTGTTAGAGAATTAGAAGAGCCAATTGAAGTTTTATTTTTAGAAGAAAATTATAGATCTTCTCAACAAATTTTAGATGCTGCTAATAATTTGATCTCTAAAAACAAAAACAGATTTGAAAAAGAATTAATAACTAATAATATGGATGGTTCAAAGCCTGTTTTTCATTCTGCATTCAATGATGAACAAGAAGCAAATTGAGTAGTGAATAAAATAAAAAATTTATTATCTAGAGAAGAAAAAGAAAACGACATAGCTATCTTATATAGAAATAACAACTTATCAAGACAATTAGAACAAGTTTTAATGTTTGAAGATATCAATTATAAAATTTTTGGTGGTATTAGATTCTATCAAAGATTAGAAATAAAAGATATCATCGCTTATTTCAATGCAATATCAAATCAAGATGAAATTAGTATTAGAAGAATTATTAATGTTCCAAAAAGAAGAATAAGTCCTCAAACTGTTAGAAAAATTATTGATTTCTCATTAATTAATGAATTATCTTTTTATGACTCATTAAAACAATCAAATGATATAGATGAATTGAATGATTCTCAAAAAGTTGCAATTTCTTCATTTGTTGATTTAATTGAAAAATTAAGAAAAGAATTAAATAATCTAAAATTAACCGAACTCTATGATTTAATTATTAAAGAAACTGATTACTTGGCTTATTCTAAAGATAGAGATGCTTCAAGATTTTCAATAGTATCTCAAAACCTAGCAGAACTTAAAAAAGGTATGTTAAACTTTCAAACTAAAAATAAAACTTTAAAAGATCCTATAAATCATTACTTGCAAGAAATAAGCTTATTTACTAATGGAGATGAAGAAGAAATTAATAAAGAAAGAGTTTCCTTAATGACGGTTCATGCCTCAAAAGGTCTAGAATTTAAACATGTTTTTGTTTTTGGTTTTAATGAGGAAATATTTCCATCATCAAGATCAGTAACAACTGAAGAAGACCTTAATGAAGAAAGAAGAGTTGCTTATGTTGCTTTAACAAGAGCGAAGAGAAATTTATTTATCACAGCAAACACTGGATTCAATTTTTACACAAAAAAACCTAAACTATTGTCTAGATTTTTAAAAGATATCGGTGTATCTAATTATGAACAAACTAAACCAATGTTTAAAAAGAAATCAGATTATGATTTAAGGTGATTTAATTCTAAAGAACCAAGAATCAAAGAATCAGAACAATATATTAAATCAGAAACCAATGATTATAAAATTGGAGAGCAAATTGTTCACGTCGCTTTTGGAGAGGGAATAATTTCTTCTATTGACGGAGATATACTAGAAATATTATTTGCTTCTCCACATAATAGCAAAAGAATCATGTATAACCATAAATCTATTAAAAGAATTATTAAAAGTAATTAAAAAAAATAATCTAATGTTATTAGATTATTTTTCTCATTCTTTAAAATAATAGTCACTAAATTTAACGTTTTGATCAGAAACTGAATAATATCATTTGTTTTCAGTTTCATTTCATAATACTTCTTTATTGTTGCTAACGAATGTGTTTCCCAATAATGTTACATTTTCTTTATTAGAATCTTCTAATAATTTTTTAGCTTTATTTATAGCACCACCGGTAAATACAATTTCACGATTATCTTTATCACCAACCACAATCATAAGTTCTTCTTCGGTTTCTATTCCGATTTTGAAATTTTTAATTTTTCAGTAATATTTTAAATAGCCTTTTATGTCCATTGCGCAAAAGAATATATTTTGATTGTTAATGTGATTTTGGGCATCAGCGTGTACTATGCCATAAACTCTATCGCCTTGTATTTGTATATTTTTTATATTATACTCAGCCATTATTTTCAACACACCTTCGTAAAATGATCTAATAGTTCTACCAATGGTTTCATCTTGACTGTTATTCAAAAAATTTGCATAATCAGAAATATCTACAAAAATACATGATATTCAGCATTTTCTGTAATTGTCTTTTGTAAATTTATCTTTATATGGAAATTCTTTTGTAATTTTTATTTCTTCATTTCAAATTTCATTAATTATGTTCTTTATATCTCTTCTTTTTCCGTCTGTCATTTTTTATCCTAGTAATTAATATATTAATTATATTTTAATCAAGGGATAAATTTATTATAATTAACAATAAAATGAAATATTTTTTGCAAAATGAGCTGTTTTCTCTGTTTTTTTAAAAAAATTAATTAATATAAAAAATATTAATTTTTTGTGTCTATTATTCTCAATCTTTGTAATATCAATTAGAATATTTAATTCCATTTAGTACTGAATAATATGAGCAATTTTCTTCTTCATTTCATAAAACATTTTCATTATTATTAACAAATACATCCCCTAATAATATTACATTTTCCACATCATGTTTCTTCAATAATTTTTTTGCTTTATTAACAGCGCCGCCAGCAAAAACTATTTCTCTTTCGTCTTCATTACCAACAACAATCATAAGTTCTTCTGAAGACTCTATTCCAATTTTAAAATTTTTAACTTTTCAAAAAAAATCTAAATAACCATTTATTTCCATTGCACAATCAAATATATTTTGATTGTTTTCATGATTTTGAACTGGAGCGTGAACAACTCCGAAAATTCCATCACCTTGAATTTGAATGTCTTTTATGTGATAATTTCTCATTATTTTTAATATTCCTTCATGAAAGGTTCTGATTGTTCTTCCAATTGTTTTATCATCATTATTATCACAAAATTCTGTATAGCCACAAATGTCAATAAAAATACATGTTACTCAACATTTTCTATAATTGTGTTTTTTAAATTTATCTTTATCAGGAAATTTTTCTGTTATTTTTATTTCTTGATTTTTTATTTGATCAATATAATTTTTTATTTCATTTCTTGAATTTCTGTTCATTTAAGCTCCGATTTTGTTTCTTCAATTTACATTTATATATAAATAAATTATATATCTGAAATTATTCTTTTTTTTACTTAAAATTCAACAAAAAAAGATACGGTAAAAGAAAAAAAGTAACAGCCAATGCGTGTTTGAATAAATTATATTTTTGTTTTAAAATTTTTGAATTTGCTTGAATTTGTTTAATTGTATTTTCTTTATTTTCATTAAAAAATGTTTTCAGTTCATCTTTCGACATATCTGCATAATCAATGAAATATTTAGTGTTTGCGTTATTTTTAAAATTAGGAAATAATATATATAAATTAAAAAATAAAGAAATAAGAGAAGGAATTAATAAAAATAGTAAAAATAAATATCAAAATGATAAAGAAGCACCTATAACCAAATATAGAGTTCCACTTATTATTGAAGAAATAATTAAGGTATTTACAGCCAATAATATACCAACCTTTTGAGATAAAATCGATTGCTGATTAATTATTATTTGTAATTCATTTTCTTGATTTATCATTTTAAATTCATCTTTCTTTAATTTTCTTTTCATTTCATTTTTTTATTTCTTTATTATTGTCTTTGAAATTTATTCCAAGTTTTATTTGATTTATTTTGCTTTTTTTATTTAACATTTTTTTTGCATTATTAACAGCACCGCCGGCAAAAACTATTTCTCTTTCATTTTTATTACCAACAACAATCATAAGCTCTTCTGAAGATTCTATTCCTATTTTAAAATTTTCTATTTCTCAAAAATATTTTAAGAAACCTTTTATGTCCATTGCGCAATTAAATATTTTTTGATCATTAACATCATTTTCTTCTGGAGCGTGAACAACTCCGAAAATTCCATCGCCTTGAATTTGAATGTCTTTTATGTGATAATTTCTCATTATTTTTAATATTCCTTCATGAAAGGTTCTGATTGTTCTTCCAATTGTTTTATCATCATTATTATCACAAAATTCTGTATAGCCACAAATGTCAATAAAAATACATGTTACTCAACATTTTCTATAATTGTGTTTTTTAAATTTATCTTTATCAGGAAATTTTTCTGTTATTTTTATTTCTTGATTTTTTATTTGATCAATATAATTTTTTATTTCATTTCTTGAATTTCTGTTCATTTAAGCTCCGATTTTGTTTCTTCAATTTACATTTATATATAAATAAATTATATATCTGAAATTATTCTTTTTTTTACTTAAAATTCAACAAAAAAAGATACGGTAAAAGAAAAAAAGTAACAGCCAATGCGTGTTTGAATAAATTATATTTTTGTTTTAAAATTTTTGAATTTGCTTGAATTTGTTTAATTGTATTTTCTTTATTTTCATTAAAAAATGTTTTCAGTTCATCTTTCGACATATCTGCATAATCAATGAAATATTTAGTGTTTGCGTTATTTTTAAAATTAGGAAATAATATATATAAATTAAAAAATAAAGAAATAAGAGAAGGAATTAATAAAAATAGTAAAAATAAATATCAAAATGATAAAGAAGCACCTATAACCAAATATAGAGTTCCACTTATTATTGAAGAAATAATTAAGGTATTTACAGCCAATAATATACCAACCTTTTGAGATAAAATCGATTGCTGATTAATTATTATTTGTAATTCATTTTCTTGATTTATCATTTTAAATTCATCTTTCTTTAATTTTCTTTTCATTTCATTTTTTTATTTCTTTATTATTGTCTTTGAAATTTATTCCAAGTTTTATTTGATTTATTTTGCTTTTTTTATTTAACATTTTTTTTGCATTATTAACAGCACCGCCGGCAAAAACTATTTCTCTTTCATTTTTATTACCAACAACAATCATAAGCTCTTCTGAAGATTCTATTCCTATTTTAAAATTTTCTATTTCTCAAAAATATTTTAAGAAACCTTTTATGTCCATTGCGCAATTAAATATTTTTTGATCATTAACATCATTTTCTTCTGGAGCGTGAACAACTCCGAAAATTCCATCGCCTTGAATTTGAATATCTTTTATGCCATATTCTCTCATTATACTTAATATGCCCTCATGAAAAGTTCTGATTGTTTTTCCAATAAATTCATCATTGTTTTTGTCACAAAATATTGTGTAACCACAAATGTCAATAAAAATACATGTTACTCAGCACTTTATAAAATTATTCCTTTTAAAATTTTTTTTATCAGGAAATTCTTCTGTTATTTTTATTTTCGCATCTCAAATTTGATTAAAATTATTTTTTATGCTATCAATTTTCTCTTTATTCATTTTTATTCCTTATACTAACATTCTAATTATATTAAGTTAAATAAAAATTCTATGCTCCATTGAACATAGAATTTAATTTTTATTCTTTCAAATTATTTACTTTAACTAAATTATCAATTCTTGAATCAATTTTATCGAATCTTGAATCAATTGATTTCTCCATTTTATCTAAACGTTTGGTAAAAGACTCATTAGTTTCTTTTAAGGATTCTTCTACTTTGTCTAAACGTTTGGTAAAAGATTCATTAGTTTCTTTTAAAGATTCTTCTACTTTGTCTAAACGCTTGTTAAAACCTTTTAAGGATTCTTCTACTTTATCTAAACGTTTAGTAAAAGAATCATTCATTTCTTCAAAAGATTTATTAAATGAAACATTCATTTCAACTATAACTTTGTGGAGTTCTTTAATAGTCATTTTTTCTTCTCTTTCGTCAGGTTCTTTATATCTTCCACTAAATTCAAAGATCTTGTTCGGAAGTTCTTTAATAGTAGCTTCAAATCATTCAGGTTTATTTACTCGTTTTTTGAAATCTTTATAATCCATTAAGACTTTCTACCACAAGTGATATAATTTTTTAATTATTAAGAAAATTATATTTGATATTTATGGGTTTTTGTAAAAAGTGTAATCTATCTAATTATTAAATATGTGAATTTTTTAAAAAACTCTAATTTAGAATAAAAAAACTTCTTTAATAAGAAGTTTTAATAATATTATTTCATTACTTTTTTAACTAATGCATTGAAAGCTTCTGGATTGCTTATAGCAAGTTCTGATAACATTTTTCTGTTGATATCTAGATTTTGTTCTTTCATATTGTGCATGAAGCTTGAATATGTATAGCCTTGAGCTCTTAAAGCAGCGCTAATTCTTGAGATTCATAATCTTCTAAAATCACGTTTTTTGTTTCTTCTATCTCTGTAAGCATATTGATCTGCTCTAATAGATGTTTGTTTAGCAACTCTATATGAAGTATGTCTTGTACCTCAAGTTCCTTCTGCACGTCTAAGAATCTTCTTATGACGTTTTTTAGTGACTGTTCCACCTTTTACTCTCATTGTGTAAACTCCTTATGTATTTAATATGCTCTTATAGGCAGTGTGTATATCTTTGTCTATCTGATTTAGTTAAGATTGCGTCTTTTTCTAAATGACGTTTAGCTTTAGTTGATCTTCCGTGTGCAAGGTGTGATCTGTAAGCATGTTTTCTTTTTAATTCACCAGTTTTAGTTTTGCTGAATCTTTTAGCAGCAGCACGTTTTGTTTTATGTTTAATTTTCATAAATACTCCTTTATTTTATTTAGGTACGATTACAGTTTCGTATTTTCAACCATTAGAAGTTTTATTGGCCTGTTGAATTTCACCTTCTTCTTTCACAGCTTCAATAAATTTTTTATATAAATCATCAATTAATTCTTTTTTAGTTGATAATCTACCTCTTGCTTGAATAACGAATTTAACATTGTTTCCTTGGCTTAATCATTTCTTTGCATTTTGAATTCTTACATTCAAATCATGATCACCAATTAATGGTTTTACTTTAATTTCTTTAATTTTAGCAATTGTTTGGTTTTTCTTATTTTCTTTTTTCTTCTTTTGAGATTCAAATTTGAATTTACCATAATCAAGAATTTTAGCAATTATTTTATCGCCTTGAGCAGCAATAACTAATAAATCAAGATCATATCTTTCAGCTAATGCTAAAGCTTCTTTTCTTGGCATATTCTTATGTATTTTTCCAGAAGGATCAATAACATCTAAATTTGGATATCTAATTTTTTCATTAAGAAGAACAACTTTTTTCTTATTTTTGTTATTGTTGTTTGCTTTATTTGAATTATTTGGTTGAATAATTACTCCTAATCAAGTAGAAAAAAATCATCTACTATACAAAAAAGTAGATGATTATATTTTAATCATGTTTGGACCAGTTTCTATGTTTCAAGAATAAAGGTGAGTAACAATTTACTACTTTTTATATTTATTTAATATTTGTATGTTTAAAAAACATATATCTATAATAACACTTTATTTATAGTTTATTGTAATTTTTTTTGTCTTGTTATTGTAAATTACAACAACATCAATCGCAAATTTACATAAAAATTTATCTTCTTCAATAGATTTAGAAACAGTGTCTATTACCAATTTTGAGTTTTTAGCATATTCTTTTTTAATATAGACTTCCAACAATCAACCTGATTTAGAAGCTCTAACCTTTTCAACCATATCTCTAATTTCTTGTGAATCTAAAACTAAATTTTCTAGTTTTTCTTTTCTATTTGATATTTCTTCAAGAGAATTAGATTTTCTTGCGCCAGGAGTGGCAGCTGATACTCTATCAGCTATTTTTGTTATAAGAACATAATTATTTGTAGCGTCTAATGTTTGTGTTTGTTCATGATGATATTTAATGGATTTAAAAACAACTAATGGAAGGTTTGTTTCTTTAGCTATTTTTATTCCTTCTTTAACATGATCTACTTTACTCTCTATGTTTGTTGCTTTTCCTATATCATGGAAAAAAGCACAAAGTTTAGCGGTGGTTGTGTTCAGTTTAAGTCTTTCTGCTATTTGTTCAGCAATTAAAGCACATTCTATAGAATGTTGAAGAATGTTTTGTTGATAACTTTCTCTATAATTCAGTAATCCAACATAATAATAAAGTTTTTTATCTATTTTCTTAAGATTCAAGTGTTCTTTAATTACTTTTTTTCCTATAAAGATTACTTCATTATCGAATTTTTTAACTTCTTGATCATAGAATTTTTTAATTTTTATCTTATCTAAAAAATTAGCTTCTGTTCTAAAGCGCTCAAGAACGTTTCTTGCTATTATTCTATCTT
This sequence comes from Ureaplasma rhincodontis, assembly GCF_057537535.1. Lineage (NCBI taxonomy): Bacteria > Bacillati > Mycoplasmatota > Mycoplasmoidales > Mycoplasmoidaceae > Ureaplasma > Ureaplasma rhincodontis. Next base: position 64,466 of record NZ_BAAKAX010000001.1, on the reverse strand, counting down.
TAATAGATAAAGTAGAAAACTCTACTTTCTTTTTAGTTCTATTAACACTTAATTGAGTTTTAGTAATTTCCTCAAAGAACTTTTTATTAGATTGTTCAGCGCCTTCAATTTTACTTAATAACGCTTCATTTTTTTCTACATCCTTGTAATTTAAATGATCACTGAAATATTTTTTTGGAACTTTTGCGGCTTTAACTATTACTTTCCTTAAGAATTCATCTATATTATTATCATTTGGATTTTTAATAACAAATCCGCAATTTGTTTGATTTTCACAAATAATAAAAAAGTTATCAGTTTCTTCTTGTTTTTTAACAATAAGATTATTAGAACACTTAGGGCATTTTGCTGTTTTAGAAACGTTTTCTGAAATTTTTAAAATAAGATTAAGTGTTCTTAGTTTTTTTTGAAAATAAAAGAACATTCCAAAAATAAGAATAAGTATAATTGCTATTACAATTATACATAGGGCGACTATTGTGTATATTGTCATTTCTCTTGCCTTGTTATATAGATATAAAATTATTTTTTATATGTATCTTATATAAAATTATATATTATTTAAAAAAAGAATTAGTAATATAAATACATGAATGAAATATTAATAAAATTATTTGATAAATTAAAAAATAAAAACCTAACAGTAAGTACATCTGAATCTGTTACATGTGGTTTAATAGCTAAACACATTGGAGATATAAGTGGAATAAGTTCTTATTATAAAGGTGGTTTTGTTGTATACTCAAATGAAGCTAAAGTTAATTTGTTGAATGTAAATAAAGAAACCATTAAAAAATATGGAGCAGTTTCAAAAGAAACAGCAAAAGAAATGTCATTAAACACCAAAAAAATAATGAACACAAACATATCCATTTCTATAACAGGAAATGCTGGCCCTAATGTCATAGAAAACAAAGAAAACGGCAAAAGTTATGTTTGTATATGTGTTAATGAAAATACATATGAGAAAGAAATAATATTAAAAAATACAAATAATAGAAATGAAAATAGAGAATTATTTGCTTATGAAGTATTTAAATTTTTATTGACATTAATATAATAAAAACCTTGTTTACAAGGTTTTTTATTTTATGTGTTGTTAGGCATAGGTATTATTATTCCATATCTTTTATAGAAATGCAACAATCCCATATAAGCTGATTGACTAAATGAATTATCTAATAAAACAGAAGTTGCTGTTGATAAGATAATTTTGATTTTTGTTGAATCATTTTTATTGTCTTTTTTAATTAATCCATTAAAGGTTTTTGGAATATTAGTTATTACGTTAGTATAAGTTTCTTGTGACATAAAAGGAATAGAATCTTTTACTTGTGAATAATCAAGTTTTTTATATGCAGAAGATTTTTCTGGAATAGAAGAATAATCTTCTTTTTTTGTTGGATCATTTGCATAACCTTTTGCTTTATAAAACATATTTGTTTTTAATAAAGAATCTTTATATTCTTGTGTTTTTAATATGATATTTAAGGCTTTTTTGTATTCTTCATTAGTAACATCTGTTGTTGTTTTAACTCCAGGTTGTTGATTATTTGTTCCATTAATTATATTAATAGCTTTAACAACATATTTGTGACCAGCTTTTGAAACTCCTACGCCGTTATTGCTCAATGTTCCTAATGATCTATAACCAAAGCCTCCATAATCATCGTTATTTTCATCTGAAAAAGACGAACCTGTATTAATGTCTTGAATAACCATATCTGAAGATTTTGCTAAATCCTTTAAACTACTCATAGGACAAATAGGAATATTCGTTCCAGGAACTAAACGTTTTCCATCAGCAGTTTCTTCAAAAGCAGAATCAACTCCAATAACTACTGTTTTTCTTTTTCATGATTGAATTTTATTAACCAATGTTACAGTTTGAGGGCCAGCGACTGGCATAATTGCACTAACATCTTGATTTAAAAGATCTTCCATGAATTCGGTACCTTGATCAGGACCAAAACCACCTACAAATTCTGGAGAATTTTTAGGAAACACTTGTTCAAGTTCTTTCCATTTAATAGTTGGATTTTTTTCATTGTAAGCAGGAACTACAGTTTTATTGAAATAATCAATTCCTTTTTGTAGTCCTCCCATATAAGAAGTAACAGAAGAAAAGTTTAATCCACCATAAGTAGCTCAAGTTAATTTACCTTTTTTCAAGAAGGTCTCTTGATGTTCATTTAGAAAAACGCCAAGAGCAATACCAGTTACATATGAACCTTGATCAACTCTATATTCAATAGTTGCAATTTGATGAGCAAAAGCTTGTTTATCAGTACTTAAAGCATCATCCATCAAAACAAATCCAGTATTAATAAATCTTTGATCTTTATCATAAACAGCAGCTTCTAAAGGAGATTTATGAGTAAATCCTGGCAAACTTAATAATCTTGCCCCATTATGAACAGCAGCATAAAAAGAAGAAACCAAATCAGAAACAGAATCTCCTGATGGTTGCTTGTAATAATCTTTGTATGGATTAGCAGATTTTAATGCAAAATAGGAACCTGCAATTCCTCCAGCAACAGCAGCAGTTACCACCAAACCAACACCAACAGTTGTAAGTTTTGTTAAAAGACTTTTCCTCATCATTCAATTTTCCTCATTATTATTAACTTGTCTATACAACTATTATATATATTTTTATTTTTTTGTGTAAAAAAAAACACAATTCAAAAATGAAATTGTGTTTTTAAATTATTTATTTACTTTGACAACACCGGGTTTAATGTTTTTGTCTTTATAAAAATATGCGTTTTTTATTACGAATGTAACTTGGTCTTTTTCAAATCCTTCAACTTCATTTGTTTCAAAAGCTTGCATGAAACTAGGATCGAATTTATCACCAACTTTGATAATTTTTTTAGTAATTTTCATTTGTTCTAAATTTTTATTAAACATATCGCTAATCATTTTAAAACCCATTAAGTAATTTTTTAAAATATCATTGTCAACTGGATTATTTATTATTGCTTCAAATTGTTCTATAGTTTCTATTAAATCAATAATCTCAGAAGTATAAATTTTTTCTTTTTTTAATTCTAATTCTTCTGCAAATTTTTCTTCAAGTTCTTCTTTCTTTTTATCAACAAGAATTTGAGCTTGTTTTGTTTTTTCTTTTATTTTATTAAGAAAATTTTCTTCTGCGATTTTAACTTTTGAATCAAATGATTTTTGAAGTTCAATTAAATCTTTATTTTTCTTTTCTAATTCTTTAGTTAATTTTTGAAATTCTTGCTTATTAACATGATCTTTTTTAAATTTATTTGAATCATTATTTTTTGTTTTTTTATTTCTTTCTTCAGTGCTTGCAAAATTTATATCTTCAATGTAAAATTCTTTTTCATTATTCACAATTTTTTTATTTGATTTTTTATAAAGATAATTTCAATTTTCTATTACTTTTTTTGCTTTTTTTTGATATTCTTCTTCATTATTACATTGATTGTATAATTCAGTATTAATCATTCAAATTAAAAAAGAATTAATCAGATCTTCATCGTATATATAAGAAATAAATTGTTCTGAGACTTCTTTTCTTGAACCAAAATCTGAAAAATCTTTTACTTTTGCTCCAGCCTCTTCTAAAAAGTTTATGTACATATTAGATAAGTTTATTTCAGATTTGTATTTAAAACCAATGTCAATATCAGAAATAACTTGTCTTGCTATTTTTTCTAAAAATTCTTTTTTCATTTTATTTAACCTCTTTTAACATTTTTTTGTTTCAACTCTCAACATCATTATTAATAGGTTTTATTATTTTTTTAATTTTTTCAATTTCTGCTGTTGTTAAGTTAGATGGTTTTGCATATTTTAAAGTAATAACTAAATCACCGGTTTGTTTAAATCATTTTGATTCTGATTTAAAACCCTTATTACTTATTTTAATAGTTGAATCGTGTTCGGTTCCTGGCTTAATATCAATTTTTTCTGGTCCGTATGGAGTTATTATCTCCACAGTTGATCCAATTATCGCCTTTAAAGGATCAACATAAGCTATCATAAGAACATCATTTTTATTTCTCGCAAAATATTTTGAAGGCTTTACATTAATAATTAAATAAAGATTACCAATTTTATTTTGGAATTCATTACCTTTATTTGAAATAGTTAAATATTCACCATTATCTATTCCTTCAGGAATATTAACAGTTAATATTACTTCTTCTAATTTGATTTTTTTACCATTACAATCAACACATTTGTTTAGAATAAGTTCTCCAGTACCTCTACAATGACTACAAACTTGTTCAGTTTGCATTCTTCCAAACATGGTTTCTTTAATTCCTATAACTCTACCGTTACCTGAACAGGTTGTACATGTTTTAATATCATTTCTAGTTTGTGCTCCGGTTCCTGAACAATTTCCACATGTTTTTTTACGATCAAATTTAATCTTTTGAGAAACTCCTTTAAGAGAATCTAAAAAAGAAATACTTATTTGTTTTTTAATATCATAACTTACTTCTTCAGTAGATTGTCTTTGTTGTTGTTGAAAACCACCACCAAAGAAATCTGCAAATAAATCTTCAAACCCTCCAAAACCACTGGCTCCTGAAAATCCACCTTGTTGACCAAATTGATCAGCGTCATGTCCGAAACGATCATAATTTGATCTCTTAGATTCATCTGATAATGTTTCATAAGCTTGATTAATTTCTTTAAATTTTTCTTCTGCGTTTGCTTCTTTTGAAACATCTGGGTGATATTTCTTTGCTAATGATCTATAAGCTTTTTTAATTTCGTCTTGTGTTGAATTTCTATCAACACCCAAGACTTCATAATAATCTCTTTTTGACATAATATTCCTAAATCTTGAATAATAATTAAATTTTAACATATTTTGGCACTCTTTTAAAGATTTGCCAAAATAATTTTTATATTACTTAAAATTTTTTGAAAACAAGCAGAACAACCGTAATTCCAATTAATAAAATAAACGGAATAACTATTAGCAATTTATTAATCTTTGCAGTTTTAGAGCTCTTTAACACGATAATCAAATCTCCAAAATTATTTAAAAGGCTATTTCCTTGATTAGATAATTTCAAGTGATCTTGTTCTTTTGAATTTGGAGGTATTTTTACTCTAAGTGTTGTTTGAACTACATTAAATTCAAAATAATTCATATAGTTTCTTTTTGTTACTGTAATAGATTTTTCAGTGCCGTTTAGAAGTTCTTCTGTAGTTAAAAAAACATTTAACACAATATCTAAATTAATATTAGTTGTTGTATTTGAATAATCATAATTGTTTTGAACATTCGAATACGTATTAAAACCGAGATCATAATCTCTTTTTTTGTTTTCATCTGATAATGTTTCATAAGCTTCATTAATTCGTTTAAATTTTTCTTCTGCATTTGCTTCTTTTGAAACATCTGGGTGATATTTCTTTGCTAATCTTCTATAAGCTTTTTTAATTTCATCAGGACTTGCTGTTCTTGAAACATCAAGTATTTTGTAATAATCTTTTTTATTCATTATGTTTTATATATTATCAAATAAAAACCGTAATTTGAATTACGGTTTTTATTTTTTATTATGTATTTATTGGTTTTTCTTTTACAAGTTTTGTTTTCAGTTTATTGTAAGTTAGTTTAGTTTGTTCATTAATTTTTTTAATGTTTTCTTTCTTTAAGAATTCTGGCAAGAAAGAAACTAATATAAATAATATGAATAAAACAACTGACATTGATCTACTAATTATTTCTTCATTTGTCATTTTGAATTTTATCAATAAGAAAACATCAACAAAAGGTTGAACGGTTTGAATTAATAAACCAGATAAAACAACAACTGAAGCTATAATAGCAAATGGATAAAATAGCTTGCTTTTTTCTGTTTTTATTTTATTCGTTTTTCTGTTTACTAATCCGCCAATTAAAGCAAAAACAATAAATGAGAATATAAACAATGAAGTTCAATTCGTCATTACGTCACAGAAATTATACAACTTTTCAATTCCTGTGTAACCAATAGGAGCATAACCTGAGTTTAAATAGCCACCAGGAATATATGCAAGTGCTCCTATTACAGAAAACAATATTAAACAGATAATTCCTGGAATTAATGAATATAACATTCCTATCATAGGAACTTTTTGTTTGTCTATTTTGTCAATAAATTTATTTGAGAAAGGTAATTCTTTTTCTTTAATAAGATCTTCAGTATATTTAGGTGCTCACATTGAGAAACCATTTAATATTCCAAGAATACCAACCGAAATGAATAAATTAACAACTCCTCCCATTCAACCAATATTGTGTTTTATAAAGAAATTTTGAAGTCCAATAACACTACCATCTCCAACTATAGTCATTGATATAGCAATTGCTAAATAAATAATAGTAATAGAACACAGACCAATTAATAATGCTCAAGGAGCTTTTTTGGGCGATTTCATTTCTGATTTTAAACCAACCGCAGTGTAAAACCCATCGAAAGCAAAGAAGATTGCTGATAATGAACCAAACATTCCAAATATAGGAGTTATTTTAAAGAATGATTTGGCATTTGGATCTCACATATCATTATGATTTGGAAGAGGTGGATTAAAATTACCCGAACCTTGTTCAGTTTGAGCAATCATCGCAAACCCAACAACCACAACAATAACAAGTGGCAAAAATTTAACAGCTGATATGATTCAATTTTGATATGTTCCAAAAAACCTAGGACTAAGGCCTGAAAAAATCATAAATCAGCAAGATATAGCTAATGCTATTAACATAAAGAACACCCATTGATACTCTCCGCCAAAGAAGGGTTGTTTAACACCAAAAGCATTTAAACTGTCTTGGAAAGACATAATTACATAATATGGAATTGTGAAAAAGTTTAAAGGCATATAAATTCAGAACATAAAGTTTTTAGATGCTTTATAAACATATTTTTTGGTAAATGTTTTACATCAACCAATAATACTTAAATTGTCGTTTTTAACTCCAACAATTTCAATTAGAGCTAAGGCCATTGCTATAACTCCAACGGCTGCTATAAATCAAGACATCAAAGACAAAACAATACTATTTCCATTTAAATCCAGAATATTACCAGCTTTAAAGAATATTCCGGCACCTATAGAAGAACTTATAACCAAAAGAATAACTGATAGATAACCAATTTTTTTAGTTTTTGTTTTTTTGTCGTTTATGTCTAATGTAGAAAATGGCGTCTGCTCATTTTCTAAATTATTTTTAATTTTCATTTTATTTCTCTTTATTTATTTTTTTTATGAAAGTTAACACTTTGTTAATATCATCAGATGTTAGTTTTTTATTTGCTGAAATATAAATAAGATTTTTCTTAAGAATCAAACTTTCAAAGACATTATTTATATTTCTAAAATCTTTAAAATTAAATTCATTTATATTTGTATGTAAATTCAAATTACTATAATTAATTTTTACTTCTGTTTTAAAAGGAATAATGTAAATAAATCTTTTGTGAATTATTTCTTTGTAATCATAATAATCAACACCAACATTAACAGTTTGATCTGCTTTAACACTATAAGTGCTTAATACTTCTTGTTTTTTTTCTTTATCGTAATAAATAGTATTTACTTCAAGTTGATTTATCGTATATTTCCCAACTTTTTTGACTTCGTGATTCTTTATTTCGTTAAAACAATCTGAAATTAACTTAGAATTAATATAAAAACTATCAAAATTAGCTATTATTCTATTTAATTGTCAGTAATTTAAAGTAGGTTCATCTTGCGAATTTATTTCTTTAATTAAAGATTGATTATCTTCTTTGATTAAACAATCAAACAATTCAATGAAAGCTAGATTATCAATTTTTTGAGATGCTAAATTATAAAAACCTTCTTGTAGTTTGTTTTCAAGAAATCTAAGATCATTGAAAAATTTATTTTTGAATTCAATAATATAATCGATTTTATCTGGATTAATATTAAGATTTATTTCGTTATATTTTGAAAAAATGAAGTTTTTGTTTTTAATAACTTTAAAACTATTATCTAATGTGAAATTAGATTTTTCTACAATGTCAACATAAGTTTTTTGAGCTTTAAAATCAACAAATTTACGAAGTTGATTAATTTCTGTAAAGCGGACATCAAAAAACGCATTAAATTTTTCATTGGATAAATCTAATTTTGTTGGTTTTGTTTTTAATTTACCAAAAAAGTTTCTTTCAAAAACATCCTTAATTTGGAAATCTAAATTAGGTTGATTTTTTGTAAAAACAATAGATTGATAATTTGTTTTAAAAACGGGAACATATTTAGTTATAGATGCCGTTACATCTTCTTTTCCGGCTTGTCTTGATTTATATGAAACATATACATAGTTTGATTTAGTAGTTCCAGTGTATGTTTTTTTTTCTAAATAAAGTTCTCTAATTGCTAGATTAATGATTATCTTATTTTGTTTATATACTGATCAAGAAGAATTAAATGTATTATATCTATAACTCTTTTGATTTTTATTTTTTGCACCTAAAAAATCATTCAATGGAATTTTATTTAAAAATTCTGTTGATATATTCGAATTGTGATCTAAATCCAAAAATAAAAAAACTTCATTTAAAAGTTTTTCAAAATTAAGACTCTCTACTATTTTGTTTTGAGTTCTAATAAGATCTGCGTGTATGTCTCAATATTCTCTTAATTTTTTATTTCTATTAGATTCAAAAGGTTTAAAAGCTTTTTTATAAAAAAGAATACCAGGATAAATTAAAAACAAATATAAAATAACATTTAATGAAACAAGAAAAATTAAAAAGAATTTGTTGTACTTTTCATTTATCTCTTTTTGAACTTTACTTAATCTATTTTTAAGTTTTTTATGTTTTCTTACTAAACTTAGATTAAATACGTTTGAATTTTTAAGATTGATGTGATCATCAATTAATGTTTTTATCTTCTTTTTTCTTTCATTAATGTTTGTATTCATTTTATGCTCTTAATTAAATATATTGTTTTCAGTTATTAGGGTTTTTAAGTTCAGCTCTTCCTTCTTTAGCAAAATTTTCATTGTTGTATCTGACTAAGTCAGCAGTTATGTGAACTGAATTTTTAATAAAATGTTGTCCAATTCCGAAGAAATCTACAGGAGCGTTTGCATTGTTCATTTCTTTAATTTTATACTTTGATATAGAAGAACTTACAACTATTTTGATTTTTTGGAAATTATTGATATCTAATCATTCTCTAACCAAAAAAATTAAATTAGAATTTATTCCATAATTTTCTTTAGTTCTAGTTAATGATTTATCTATCATATTAGAAGAAGTGTCAAGTCTTATAGCACTTATATTATTAAGCTCTTTCTTACAACTTTCTAATGCTTTAATTACGTCATTGTTAAAATCAACAAGAAGAGTTGGTTTTTGATTAATGTGTTCATTAAAATCTTTTATTAAGGTTTTTAAATCATTTTTATATTGATGTATTAACGAATGAGGAATTGTTCCTATTAATTTTACTGTTTTGTCATTTTTAATAAATTCTAAATGAGCATTATTTGTGAAGATTCTTATTCCTGCTTTGTAAGCAGAATAAGCATCGTATGGCAATAATCTGAAATCATCATTTCTATCTGCCATATAAATTATTTCTTGATCTTCTTTAAGTTCATTAATAAGATTCATTGCGTTAGTAGAAACCGAACATCTTCTACTCAATATTGAATCTATTATATTTTCCAAATTACATATTAAATAATAAGGTCCCTTAATTTTTAATATGGGAGTTTTAGGAGAAATGATATCTCCTTCTTTCACACCAAAAACAGATATAAGTTCTTTGTCTTTTTTAGACAAATAAAAATTAATTAATTCTATTATCTCTGTTATTCCTGTTACTTTAATATCTTCTTCAGAAAAAGAAAAAAATTGTAAAACAGAAACTATATCGGTTTTATTTGTTTTTTTAAGTATTTTTTCTGTTGTGAGAAAATATTTAGTTGAATAATAGTTATTGATTATATTTTTCTTCGTGTTCTTTTTGAAGAATGAGTTCTTGTTTTTCATTTTCTAGGTTTAGTGTATATTTATATTCTCTATGTAATAAATATCCGTAGACAACAACAACCATAGCAGTTATAGATATAACAAGTCATTGTGCAGCTGATATTTTGATATTTTGTAAAGTTGTAGGTGGAGTTATTCAATCACCGGCTTGAGTTTTGTTAATTAAAATTTCTGGTATTAAAGTAATAAATATATGTCAAGAATAACCAATACTTATAAAAATTAGAAGTCAAGAAATAGAAAATAAAATTAATTCTTGTTTCATTAAACTTATGTCCTTATAATCTCTATACAAAAAATAAAGATGAAAACAACTTAAAATTAAAGATATAAATAAAAATATTATCCCACCAGAAAGTGTAAGTATTCTTGAATAGTTAAAATCTAAAGATGAACAAAGATTAATTATCCAAAAACCTATAAAAGCAGTAAAAGCTAAATATAAAAAATTTAATTTTTTATTTTTAATTAAACTTTTTTTTATATTAACTAAAGTTTTATTTTTTTTCATTCACAGACTTTCGAAGTGAAGATAAAAACGTTCCAGAAGATATATTTTTTGTTTTAGCAATGGCGTCTATCAAGACTATGAAATTGGAATGTAAAAATTCATATGTCATTTGTTCTGTCATTTGCATTTCAAAACAAAAATCTTTTGTATTCCTAATATCTTGTTTGATTTCTTCTTTGAAATTTTTGTTTGAAATTAAAATTTCATTTAAATTATTAAATTTTTTAGAATTCTGATTGAATGATTTTTTGTAATTATTGTATAAAATAAGATCATTACAAAAACTTAATTCATCTATTAAAAAATTAAAAAAATTGTCAAATTTGTTCATCTTTTATATATCTCCTAATCAAATAAAACTTATTTAATTATATTTAAAATTTTTTCTCTTAGTTTTTTAATTTTTTCATTTTCAAAATTATAGTTAAATATTTTGGCGTTCGAAAGATTCAAATTTACTTCAAATTGCTTATTTGAAGTTTGAATTAAATTATTATCATATTGGATATTAACAGATTCGAATTTCGATTTGATTTCGACATTTAATTTGTTATTAGAATCAATTATTAAATCTTGATTTAAAAATTGAGTTTTATTAGTTTTAACAACATTTAATTCCCTAAGAATTAAATTATTAGACTCTTGTAAGAATAAAGGCCCATTGTTAGCTCTATTTAAACCGGTTGAACCTATTGGACTAATAAAACTGAAGCCACTTGAAAATGGTTCATAAAACTCTTTGCTGTTTATTTTTAAATTAAAATTTAAAGGAACATTAGAAATAATGCTAATTTCATTAATAGCATTTAACGAAATTTCTTTTGATTTCAATTCAATTGAATTGTAAGAATTAAAATATTTTTCATCAAAAATATTTTCATTAATTTCTTCTATGCTCGATACAGAAGATAAAAAACCTAAATTACCTGTATTAATTAAAATAAATCTTTTTCTTAGATTTCTATAACGACTAAGAGCTGATACAAAAGTACCATCTCCACCAAAAACAAAAAGATAATCTGTATTATCTTCATCATATTTTAAATTTCTAAATTTTTTTTCAATTTCAGTTATTATTTTCTTTTGATTGATTTCTTTATCAAAAGAAATGATACCAAATGTATATGTTAATGATTTCATGTTATGGCCTTAGAAGGACTTTAATATTACCTTTATTAAAACCTATTAATAATCTATAAGGTCTATTGTTTTTATTTTGATAAATAATAGGTTTTTTTAATACAACAGGTTCATGTTGTATTAAATGAATTACTTCGTTCATTGTTAGATCATTAATTTGAATATCATGTTCAGATATAAATTTGTTATTGTCTGAAATAATATCATCTAATCCATTGGAACTTAAAGAAAGAATATCAGTAAGTGTTTGTTTATCTAAAGGAAACTTGAATGTATTAATAAATACAAAATCAAGTTCGTTTTTTTGTAAAAACTTTTTAACTTTCAAAGTTGAAGGACAGTTGGGGCTACTAATCAAATAAATCATCATTAAATCTCTCTATAAATTAACATTAAACACTTTTATAGCATAAAATCATATCATATAGTATTCTACTACTTAAAGACGAAAAAAAAGAAAGTAAAATCAATGAAAAGAATTATTTCTGGGATACAACCCACCGATGACCTTACTTTAGGCAATTATTTTGGTGCTATTGAACCTTTAATTAAAATAAATCAAAAAGAGCATGAATTAATTTTGTTTGTAGCTGATTTACATGCAATTACTACTAATAATATTGATCCAGAAGAATTTAGAAAAAATAGAAAAAATATCATGAAGCACTATATTTCTTCTGGTTTGGATTTTAAAAATACTAATTTATTTTTTCAATCTGAAATTTTAGAACATACACAACTCGCACATATACTTTTATGCAACACAACCCTTGGTGAATTAAATAGAATGACACAATTTAAAGATAAGTCACAAAACATAAAAGAAGCTAATGGAACCGAAAAGATTCCTACTGGATTATTAATCTATCCAACACTAATGGCTAGCGATATATTATTATATAATCCAGATTATGTCATTGTTGGTGCTGATCAAAAACAGCATTTAGAATTAACTAAAAACATTGCCATAAGACTAAACAATAAATATAAAAAAGATATTTTCAAAATTCCAGAAATACTAATTAATAAATCTGGAGCCAAAATAATGGATTTACAAAATCCATTGAAGAAAATGTCTAAATCATCACCTACAAAGAAGGGAACCATTTTTTTAACTGATGAAATCAAATCCTCACTTAAAAAAATTAAAACCGCAGTTACTGATGATGAAAATCTAATTAAATTTGATATTGACAATAAACCTGGCATATCTAATTTAATCAATATATATAGTTTATTAACTTCTAAAACAGTTAAAGAAATAGAAAAAGAATTTGCAAACAGAAATTATGGTGAATTCAAATTATCAATTTGTAATTCCTTAGAAAGTTTTTTAATGAATTATCAAAATAAATTTAACAATATAACAGATAAAGAAATAAACGATATAAACAACGAATCTATAAAAAGAGTTAAAGAAATATCTAAAAACAATTTAGATAATTTATATAAAACCTTAGGATTCAGATAGGAACAATAAATGAGCGCAAATAAGTTAACAAACCCAAAATTACTTATTATTTCAGATTTAGATGGAACACTATTAAATTCAAAATCTGAAATATCACCAAGAACAGAAAAAGCTATTAAAAATTTAAAAAAACAAGGCCATATATTCTGTATTGCAACAGGAAGACCATTCAGGGGTTCTATTGATATATATAACAAATTAGAATTAGACACTATTATGGTTAATCACAATGGATCTTTAATTTCTAATCCTTCTAATCAAAATTTTAAAGAAATTCATCTTAAATTTTCAGCAGACATAGTTAAAAAAATATTAAGTAATGATGAAATCACCAGTTTAATAAAAAATGTTTTAATAGAAGGTTCTGAAAACACTTGAATGTTAAACACTGAAATTGATGAAAATGTTTTAGAATACTCAAAAAAAATATTAAATTTAAGTGATAATATAGTTTCAAAAGATTTAGAAGATGTCAAAAATTTAAAAGAAGATGTTCATTCAACTTTATTGTATTTGAAAAACAAAGAAGATTTTGATACCATTGTTTATTGAATTAAGACGGTTGCTAGCACCCTTGTTGTTAGAGAATGATCAATTCCTAATTTAGGACCTATTATTGAAATCAATTCTAACTTTTCAGATAAAGCAACGGCTTTAGAATATTTATCTTCTTATTATGGAATACCATCAGATATGATATTAGCATTCGGTGATGGAGATAATGATTTGAAAATGTTGAGTTATGCAAAATTTGGATTCGCGATGAAAAACGCAGGTAAACCTGCAAAATTAGCAGCTAGACATATGACGAAGTTTACAAACAATGAAGATGGAGTTGCATGAGAAATTGAATATTTCTTAAAGAAAAAGAATTGATTTGATTATTAATAAAAAAATATGAACTTGTGAGTTCATATTTTTTTTATTATATTATTGAGCACTTGCTTCTAGATTAAGATAGTTTGTTAAACCTTTTGTTGTACAATAATTTTTTCACAATTTAAATATTTGTGATTTACTAAAATCAACTGCTGCTCCATTGAAGTTTTCGCCATTTGAAAGACCACCTCAATAAATTCCAACTATTTGTTCATTTGAATTCATAATCATTGAACCAGATGTTCCATGACCTAAATCTAAACCATTAAATTCATATATTGGATATTTCTTAGATGCAGTTGAATAACCATCAGTTATTGAAAATTTAATATCTTTATTGTTTGATAGAGATAAAACATTATTAGGTGAAACTCAAATTGAAGATCTTTGGTATTTCTGTTCTACACCTGAGAAGTTTTCAGAACCAGTAAAACCACCAATGTATGCTTTTGAATTTGCTTTTAATGAAGATGTTGATATTAATTGTTTATTTTTATCAATGTAATTAGTTTTAAAAGTTCTATAAGCTAAAGTGTCAAGCGGAAGCGCAGGATTTACAAGATTAGTTAATTCAATAAATGCAATATCTGGATCCTGGTTAATTCTCGTATTTGAGTCTTTTTGAAGTTCGGGAATAGTTAAAGGATTGAATTCATAATCTTTACCAGGTATTCCAATATTTGAAGAAACTATAGTTTTAGATAATACATTGTTTTTATAAGTGTATTCAATCGTGTTTTGTGATTCGACTACATTTCGATTATTTAGTATAGATATTCCAAGATCATTTTGATATTTATAACTATAAGAGTCTAAATAACTTGCAACTTGCTTGTTGTATGCTTTTTCTTGTTCTGGAGTCGGATTTTCTGGCAATTGATCAATTTTGATATCCGTTAAACTTTGCTTATGCGATTGACTTGGATAAAATTGATAACCAGGAATTAACATTTTAACTGTGAAACTGAAATTATTCGGATTTGAACCAAATATAGAATCAGGTTGTTCAATGTTTTTTAAAACAGCATCCTTAAAATCAACAACATGATGATTTGTTGCTAAATAAGTTTTAATGTTTTGTGTTTTTTTATCTTTTGCTACGTCAAATATTCAAGCTGTACCTGATATGATTAATCCACTATTAGATTCAGGAGGAGTTACTTGGAAAAAAACAGGCATAGACAACTTATAAATTTTTTGAGTATAATAATTTACTACTTTATATTTTTCTTGACCAATACGTCCCAAATTACCCGTTTGAGAGTAAACTTTTTGTCTTATATATGTATTATACACATATGAGCCCAACACAAATAATCCAAATCCCAACACAAGGGCCAGAATTATAGATAATATTGTTTTAATAATTCTCATATTAAACCTCATTTTTAAAAATTTATTACTAACATAAATTTATTTTAACATTTTCTAAAAAAATAATTATCAATATTAAAAATTGCTTTTAAATACTTTTTCAATAATTCCACCACCTAAACAATAATTATCTTGATAAAGTACACAGAATTGGCCTTCAACAATATTTTTTTGTTTTTTATATTTAATAAACATTTCTTTATCTTCAAAAAAGACTTCAACTTCTTGTAATTTTTGTCTATGTCTAAATCTTGCATATATCGGTTTATCAGAATTTATTTTTGTTATTTCGTTGTAATCAATTAAAAGACATTTATTTGAAAATAAATATTCTTCTTCTAAAGAATCAGGTGCAATATAAATAATTTTATTTTCAATATCTTTTTTACATATGAAATATCTTTCAGAAAGCCCTCCAACATTTAAACCCTTTCTTTGACCTATTGTATAATACATAGTACCTATGTGTTTACCAACAACTTTTTTAGTTGTTATGTCGATAATATCACCGGGTTGGTTTGGTATATAATTTTCTAAAAAATTTCTAAAATTTCTTTCTCCAATGAAACAAATTCCTGTAGAATCCTTTTTATCGAAATTAGGAAGTTTAATTTCTTTAGCCAACTTTCTAACTTCATCTTTAGAATAATTTGATAACGGAAAAAGAGTTTTTTGTAATTGTCAAGGTTTTAAATGACACAAAAAATAAGTCTGATCTTTGTTTTCATCTTTATTAGATAATAATTTAGGCTCTACAGAGTGTTCAACACCAGCATAATGACCCATAGCAATATAATCTGCATTAAATGTTTTTAAAGCATAATTCAAAAAATGATCAAATTTAATATGCTTATTGCACAAAATATCAGGATTTGGAGTTCTGCTTTTTTTGTATTCTTTTATAAAATATTTAAAAACATAATCTCAATATTCACTTACAAATTCAACTTTATGAATTGGTATATCTAAATGTTTTGCAACTTCTTTTGCATATTTAAAATCGACTTCTGATTCACATACATCAAATTTTGAATCAAAATTATTCTCAGAATTTACAGCACTATCTCAGTTTTGCATAAAAAGTCCAATTACTTCATAACCTTGTTTTTTAAGTAAATAAGCACTAACAGCACTATCTACACCACCACTCAAACCCACAACAACTTTATTTTTTTTGTTCATATATGTATTCTTCTTTATATTTAATATCTTATTTATAATATGTTAAAATAATTAAAGATTTTAAATAAAATATCGGAAGTATTAATATATATGAAAAAAGCAATCTTAACGACGGCAGGAATAATTTTAAGTATTTCTGCATTAACTGCAACATCTGTTTATTTGCCGACCCTACAAAACACAATAGCAATTAAACCAGGTATTGTTGATTTTTCGAATAATCAAAAATTTAATTACAAAAAACCAATTTCTATTGGAACTGGAATAGAAAAAGCACTTTTGGGAACAAGAAATATTAACAATGGAAATTATGTTCTATATGTAGGAAACATGGCATATCAATCAAATATAAATTTTCTTTTCTCTAAAACATCAACAGGAAATAATTTGCTTCCTGAAAATTTAGCATCAAATCAAATTTATGATATGAATGGAGATTTTGCAAAATCAATCAAATGAGTTCAATCTAATAAAAACGATTTTGAAAATGTTAAATTCATTTCTTATTACAACGTTTTAAATGCATCTGCTTTAAATGCAAAACATTCCTATGATGAATTAATTATTAAATTTAAAAATCTTGGAGCTAATGATAAATTCCTAGAACCAGATTCAGATGCATATAAACAATATAATTGAGCGATGTCAGCACCTGCTTTTAGTTTTAATCCCGATGCTACTTATACAACCTGAAATGGAAAGACCGTTAAATTCTTAAATTCGAAATCTAATGAAATATTTAAAAAATTAGAATCATTTATTAAATCAGTTTATCCAACTTCAAAAAATATTGCTGATTCTTCTGGTTTTATAATTGGATTCAAAAATGGTCAAAAAGTTTCTGATTATTCGGGTTCATTTGAAGCACCGCCAGCTGATGATCCTTCTGGAGAAACTCCATCAACACCGCCAGCGACAAGAGCAGTTGTTTCAAATAATACTCAAACAGAACCAACATCAGAATTCTACACATGATTACAAACTAATTATGGAAAAACTGGTGCCAAATAATGATTGATCAAAAAGATAGATACGAACTTCATCCCGAAAAAGTCGAAGATTTAGTTATTGAAGATAAATGAAAGTTCAAAAAATGAGAAAAAAGAACTAAATTTATTTTTTGTTTAATATTATTTTGTTTATGTATAGCTTCAATAACAGGATTAATATATTTAGTTGTTGTAGAACTTCCAAATATCATTTATTAAATAAACATCTAATGAATTTATTTATAAATTTAGAATATGAAAACAAAAAAATAGAAACAAAAATATTTAGTATTGTTGTTTCTATTTTATTTAAATGAAAATTATACAAACATATTCTAAAAAAATTAAAAAACAAAGATATAGAAAAAGTAAATGCAGTTTATATATCTTTGATTTCTAAAAATTCTTTAACTTCAAGTTATATGTTAAATAAAATCTTAAAATTCATTAATTATAAATTAATCAATTTAAAAGAATTCACAATTGAAATTAATCCACTTGAATTTGATGTTAATTTAATAAAAACATTTAAGAAAAATAATGTAAACAGAATATCAATTAATTACACTTTAAATTCAAAAGATAATTTTTCTTTAAAAAATAAAAAATTAATTAACACTATTGAAATAATTCAAGAAAATTTTGATAATTATAATTTTGATTTTTTTAATGATTTATATCACAAAGAAATTCTAAAGGAATTTTTACTAAAATATAATATAAAACATATTTCCTATTTAACAAGAAACAGCAAGAATAACAATATAAACAAATTGTCAGAAATTTTTTCATTATATAGAAGATATGAATACACTAATTTTTCATTAACAAAACATTATGATTGTTTATATTTAAAACAATGTTGCTTATTGAAAGATATAATAGCTATTGGTTTGAATTCAAATGGTTTTGAAAAAGACACAATATACAAAACTTCTAATAAAATTCTTTTTAATAATGTATTAGAAGAAGAAAAATTATCTGAAGAACAAATAAATAAACAAATATTATTTAGTGGTTTAAGTTTGTTAGATGGAATAGAACTTAATACCAATAAAAACATAGTAGCTTATGAAATCTACAAAGACATAATAAGTGACTATGTTATAAAAAATGGAACTTTTATAAGAATAAAAAACTTTGATCTTTATGAGTCGCTTATAAATAAATTAATTTAGAATGTTAAGAATTCGCTTCATCAAGCAATTTAAAACATTCTTTTTTAATTTTTTTAAATAAATCTTGATTTTCTTTCAATAAAACAAACAATGCTTTTGTTCCTTGACATAATTGTTTTTGTTCATAAAAATATCAAGAACCCCTTTTATCAATTATGTGTTTATTAATAGCATAATCGATAAGATCTTTTGTTTGATCATATCCATCACCAAAATAAATATTTATGAAGGTTTCAGTAAATGGCGAACTTAATTTATTTTTTACAACTCTAACTTTTGTTTTAATTCCTATTTTTTCTGTTCCATCTTTTATTAATTCAACTTTTCTAATCTCTATTCTCATAGAAGCATAATACCTTAGAGATCTTCCTCCAGTTGTTGTTTCATTGCTACCAAACATAACTCCAATCTTTTCTCTAATTTGATTGATGAAAATTAAAGAAGTTCCAGATTCAGATAATGATTTTTGAATTTTCTTAATACCTTTTGACATCATTCTTGCATGAGTTCCCAAAACCAATGTGTCATCGACTTTAGTTAAATACTCATCTTCACTCATCATAGCAGCAACCGAATCAACTATTATTAAATCATATTCTTTAGAATTCAAGGCTTCTTCAATTATTGAAAAACCAATTTCTCCATATTTTGGCCTTGCTATAAGAAAATTTTTATAATCGATTCCTATTTTGGATATATAAGTGGGATCTAAAGCACATTCAAAATCTAAAAATAATACTTTGCCTTTGTTTGCAGTAACCTCTTTTGCAGCTTGCAATGCTACTGTTGTTTTTCCAGAAGATTCATTACCATAAATTTCTATTAATCTATTTTTCGGAAATCCTCCTATACCTAGATTTTTATTTAATTCTAAATTACCAGTAGAGACTACTTCTATTTTTTCGTTTTCTAATTCTACAAATTCGTTTTTATATATTTTAGAAAATTCCATGTTGTTTTCTTTTTTCATAAGAAATCCTCCTATATATTAAATATGTAAGAATTTCAAAAAAATCTAATTTAAAAACACAGCGTGTTTTCACAAGCTGTGTTTTATTTATAAAAATCAATGACTGTTTAGAAAATATTGATTTTTATCATAATTTTGCTTTTTTATTCTTGAGCGGCTTGGACATATTACAAAAATAAGAAAGCGCATATACATACTTTGTTTACAAGTACACATAATAAATTATTTTTATCATTATATTTAAAATACATTAATTAAACAAAAAAAGAGACTAATTGACATATTAAGTTTATTTAATTTTTGTTTATTGTTGTATTTAAATATCATTTACAATAGTTCTTTTAGTTTTGTTTCTATTGTTTTTGCATTATTACCAAATCTTATATTGATAACTTGATCATTAATAAAAATTCCAGATATTTTAAGTTTTTTAATTTCTTCTTCATTAATGATTTTAATATCTTTAAGTTTTATCTTAAGTGTTGATATAGAAGAGTTGACATTTATTATGTTTTCTTTGTTGCCTAGTGATATTAATAATTTATTAATATCAAATTTAATCTTTTCATCAACAATTATATTGTTTTCTTTGTTGTTGTTTATTTTCTTTATTTTGTTTTTAGTTATTATGTATCCAATACCTAAAGTTAATATATAAAAAGTTTTTTTATTCATTATTATTTTCCTTTATGTCTATTAGTGTTTTCTTCTAATAATTCTTTAAAACATTTTTTGTAATCTTTTTCTAATAATTCTCTATAGTATTCAATGTTTTCATTAACTACGTCATGATCTGTTCTATTTGGTTCTAACTTATCAGCTAGATATACCACCATATCTAATGGCGTTAAATCTTTATTGTTATTGAACAAATAAGGAACTGTATGTCTTCTAATCGCGTTTAACATCATTTCATTTTTAAAACCATATTTAGTTTCTAAAATATGAGCGCCAACAGGCCCATGAAGAACCCTTCAACTTGGATAATCGGTTATGTTAAGTTCTTCTCTCGCTATTCTTTCTTGTTTCTCAGCAGGAACTTCTTTGCAAATATCATGATAAATAGCTGTTGTATAAGCAATGCATGTTAATTTTTTATCTATTTTTGACATTATTTTAGAGGCAAATTCTGCTGTTCTTATTGAGTGAGTCAGTCTTTTTTCACTCATAAATTTTTTAAGTCTGTCAACTGCATACAATCCATGATGATTGGCATAATTAGTAATTTCAGGTATAGACAAAAGAGAACAAGTTCCATTTCTAATTTCTGTAGAAGAAATATCAAATAATTCATCATTAATATTAATGATGTTATTAAAGTTATTAATATGTAATTTACAATTACAATTTGGCATCTCTGTTTTACAATTACAATATGATTCTCTTTTATAACTAACTAAAGTTACTTTCTCTAAAATTTTGTCATATTGTTTTCATGATTTGAATTTATTTAAATTATCTGATCCTATTAATAAAAAGAGTTCTGCGCCTTTAAATTTTCTTTCGAAATAATTAATGGTGTCTATAGTATAGCTTTTAAGATTAGTTTTGTATTCAAAATCAGAAATTTCAATATTTTCGAAATCTTTTAATGCAATTTTAATCATTTCAACTCTATGTTCAAATGAAGTTAATTCTCTTAATTTAAAATGAGGATTGTTTGAAGGTATAACAAAAGTTTTATCTGGAGATAATTCTTTTATTGCTTTTTTTAATATGTTTGTGTGGCCTTTATGAATAGGATCAAAAGAACCGCCAAAGATTAGTATTTTCATATTTAATTAATTATAATCTTATTTTTTGGTGTTTAAGATTTTAAGATAAAAATAAAAGCAACCAAAAAGGTTGCTTTATTTAAATAATTATTTGTTAGTTGCGTTTGCTTTATCTTCTTTTTGTTCTGTAGATTTAGCAGTTTCTTTCTTTTCGCATTTTGTTGTTTTGCAATCTTTTTTGTTAGCAGGTTTGCTATCTTTTGATGGTTTTGCAAAAACGTTTTTAATTTTATTCATGAAATTACTCATTTTTTATTTCCTTAATTTTATTTTATAAAATAATTTTTTTACTTTATTTATTATATTGTAATGAACTCTTTTTTTTAAAAAATATTACTGCAACTGCCATAAAAAGCCCTGAAATAAGTGCTATTAGATAAGAATTTTTTAAAAAAATGTTGTAAAAACAATTTGAAACTAAAAAATTCGAAATCAAACTTATAAGAATTGAAGTGAAAATTGATATTAAAAATGAAGAACTTTTTTTACTATTTATTAATAAGAAAGTAATGTTTGCTGAAAAAATTCCTAAGAAAGAAATGTTGCCTATCAATATAAATGAAGCTGAACTTAGCAACGCAGAGATTATCATTATTTGTAATTGTGTTGATGATGGTTTTGCATTAACTAATTTAGATATTTCATAATTCATTTCAGAATAAACAAATCTTTTATTTATCAATAAAAATCAAATTGTAGAAATGACAAACAAAATTAATGCAAAATAAATTTCATAATTTCCAACCGAAGGAATAGGTAATTGTCCAATTAAATATGGCATCGCCTCAAAAATTGGATTATTAGCCATTGTTGAATTTGAAAATGTATTACCAACTGCAATCATCAAAAAGTTAATAACTATTCCCGTTATTATTATTTTCATCGAATGTTGTTTATTTTTTTTAAAACCCATGTAATATATTAAAAGTGTAATTAAAATAGAAACCACGATTACTATTATCGGGCTTAAATATTTAAAAAGAACAAAATCGCCAACACCTAATGAAAATAATATGATCATAACAACTGCATTGCTGGCTGATATCCCTAATATATTAGTATCAGCTAGTTTATTTTTGCTGACTCTTTGAATTAAGAAAGAACTAAACCCTAAACTTCCACAACCTACTAAAATACTTATTATTTTAGTTTTGTTATATATTCATTCAATATTTATATTTTCGATTATTGAGAGATTTTCTGTTTTATTTACAGGAAAAATCGATAATGTAATTAAAACAAAAATTAAACAAGAAATAATTAAAAAAGAGATGATTAAAATATCTTTAATAAATTTTTTATAATAAAAATCATTTTTTGTTAATCTATATCTAATTTTAGTCATTACTTCTCCTTATTAATATAAAAAATAAAGGAAATGAAATAATAACCGGAATAAGGTTAAGTGATAAATTTTGATAAACACTTGTTATTAAATATGAAAAATTAAGAACAAAAGAACCAAATAAACCAGACAATAAAGAAACTAAAAGTATATTAGAATTTTTAAGTGCTTTTTGACTTATTTTTGGAATAACCATAGATAAAAGAGCTATATTTCCTATCATCAAAAAAGACGATGATACAGATATAAGAATTAACATACCAACAGCTCAATATAAAAAATCTATTTTAATTCCTAATGATTTAGCTAATAATACGTCTTTGTTGACTATATTTAAATAACTAGATAAAGATAATATAAATATTGAACTAAATAAATTAATAAAAATGCAAACATAAAAAACTTTGTTAGAAACATTGACATGATCAACATTACCAAATAAATTTTCAACTCTATAAGGACTTGTTCTAATGGGCAAATAAAGATTAGTCAATATATGACAAATTATTATTAATAAAACACCTAAACCAAAACCTAATAATATAGTTGAATATCCATTTCTTGTTCTATTTAATTTTTTTGTTAATAAAAAATTAATAGTTAATAAAACAAATCCTATTAAAAAACTAAATATAAGCTTTGCATATATAGTATTAAAGAAAATAATGTTTGTTTTAGAGAATAAAATAATTGTTATATATACACCAGTTAAAATTGCTGGAAAAAAACCTAATGAAGTTGGACCTGCTAATTTGTTTCCAGTTATAGCTTGCAAAGAAACACCAACTATTCCTAAACTAATTCCAGAAACTAATGTTTCGAATTCTGAGATAAGCTGTGAATGAAACAAAACATTGTTTCAACTTATATTAGAAATCATAAATATTTGATTTTTTGATGGATTATAAAAAATTCCTATAAAAAAGAAAAAAATTGTCAAAAATCCGAATAACAAGAATCACAAAAAATATAATTTATATTTAGTTTTTTGTGATCTTTTTATTTTGAATGTTTCATTCATAATCATTAATGCCTGTATTTGAATTATTTACGAATTTAAAGTTAGTATTAGGTATTTGAAAATCTTTGTTTTTTATCATGTTAATTTGGTTAGCAAATCATTGCAAATTTCTATAAACTGATATTATTGAATTTCCTTTTTGAGAATTAATTCCCGTTGTTGGTTCTTTTATTATTTGAGAATAATATCCTTTTAAATTTAATAAGTTTTTAGGAATGAAACCTTCAATATTAATATTAGATGTTTCAGAAGATTCATAATTGGCTAATTTGTTGTTTTTTGTAAAAAATACTTCTGAATTAGTAGTGTAATCACCTTGTGAATTATAAATAATGTGATTAACTACACTATTCCCATGATTATAAAGTTCATTTATGGCACCATTTCCCATTAATCAATCATCTGAAAATACAGTGTTTATTTTTTCAGATATAAATCAATTTATGTTCGGATCAATATGATGTTGATATATTCCTGTTGTTGATTGCTTAACAGGACTTATTTGATTTGATTTATTTCCTATTAAATTTGGATATTCTTGTTTTATATAAATAGGAAGAGAAACTCCTTTTGAATTATTATCTTGATGTGGATCAAGTATATATGTAGTATATGTTGGAATAAATCCTAAACTTAATAAAAAATCAACAGCATTAAAATAAGTTGATAATGATTTTTTGTTGTTTTGACTAATTGGTTTTAATAAATTTTGTGCAAATGGAAATACTGGGATTGAAGATTTTGAATCAGTTTCAATATAACCATCTGATTTTCAATCAATATTAAATGGATTAATATTTAGCGATAAATAAGGAAAAATATCATTCAGTTGTTTTTCATAATTAATAAAATTAGTTGGACTTATATTTGATTTATTATCATTTAATCAAATGCTAGAAAGAGTGTTATTAAAAGGATTCAAATTGTTGTTTGCTTGAACAACAGGATTTGAAGTCCATTTTCCACTATAAGAAGAACTTCAATTCATATTTTTAGTATTAAGCAATCTTGACATTAAATACAACATACCAATATTTGAATTTTCAGCATCAAAACCAGATTTAATCGATAAAGCAATTATTTGATTTTGCGAATCGCTTGTTAAAAGTGGATTTAGAGCTTTTGAAAGCTCTGAAGGATTAGATTTTATTCAGCTAGAAGTATCAGGATATAAATACAAAATTAAATTAGCAGATGATTTAAATGCATTAAATAGAGGCAATGAAACATCAGTACCTGATTTATTTGCTATTATTTCTCCTTTATTTCATTTTAATAAATCTTCAGAATTCGTAGGAAGAGCAAATTTCATTCCCAGTCCTGGTGAAGTATCATTTTCATTTGAAGCATATAAAAATGGAGTAATTTGAGGTGTTTCAATTACAAAGTTGTTTTCGATTGTTGTTTCAATATTAGATGAAGGTTCAGTTGTTGGAATTCCTGGTCACTTCGGATTAGGAATTCTTGAGTTAACAACTAATATTTTTTGAGATTGTATTCAATGAAGAAAATTCGAAATCGAATTATTAGTTTTATAATTTGATAAATTATTTATTTCTTTAGAAATATATTTTATTGTATTAATATTAACAGTTGCTGCTAATTTAGATAAATTTATATTATTGTGTTGATTAGTTTTAAAAACAAAGTTGTTTGGGTTTGTAGAATTATTTAAATACAAATCACTAGTACCGATTATTTTGTTATTAGAATAATTATTTTTATAACACGCGACAGACGCTATAGACACAAAAGCACTACACACCAAAATTGCAGATCCCGAAAGGATCAAACGCTTAAATTTTGTCATTTTTAAACTTTCTTTTTTGGACTTATTTCTATTCTAGAACTAAAAAAGAAATTGAGTTAATTTTTGTATTAAAAGTAATAATATTTATTAGTTTTTTTCCCTTATAATTTTTAAGGATTGATCTTTTAGGAGATGTTTTATGAATATAATAGATATTATTATTAAGAAATTAAAAAAAAATGAAATTAGCAAAGATGAAATTGATTTTTTTGTTTCAAATTATACAAATGGCAATATAGCAGATTATCAAGCCTCTGCTCTAATGACTGCAATATATTTAAACGAATTAAACCAAAAAGAAATAAATAATTTAACAGAAGCAATGTTAAAAAGTGGTACTTCTATAAATGTAAAAGCAAATAATTCTTTTAATATAATAGTTGATAAGCATAGTTCTGGTGGTGTTGGTGATAAAGTTAGTTTGATATTAACTCCAATTTTATCAGCTCTTGGTTATGATGTTGCTAAATTGTCTGGTAGAGGTTTAGGATTTACTGGTGGAACAGTAGATAAATTAGAATCAGTTAATGCCAGTTCAAATATCGAAGATCATCAAAAAAACATTGATAAATACGGAATGTTCTTAGCTTTACAAACTGAAAATATTGTGCCAGCTGATAAAAAAATGTATGCTCTAAGAGATGTTACAGGAACTGTAGACTCATTTGCTTTAATAGCAAGTAGTATTATGTCTAAAAAATTAGCTATAAATTCAGAATACATTTTTTTAGATATTAAAGTAGGAGATGGCGCTTTTTGCAAAACTGTAGAAGAAGCAGAAGAATTAAGTAACATTATCTTAAAAATATCGAAAGATTTTAATAGAAAAACAATTATTCATTTAACTTCTATGGATCAGCCACTAGGAAAACAAATAGGCAACAAAAATGAAGTGCTAGAATCTATAAATTATTTAGATAATCAAGAAAAATCAAAAGATCTTGAAGAACTAATTACAAGTTTTGTTATAGACATATTAATGGATACTAACAAAGCAGAAACTGAAAAAGAAGCTTTTGATATGTATAATAGTGTTATTGAATCTAAGAAAGCTTTAAATATATTAATAAACTATTTAGAATCAAGAGGTTCTAATAAAGAATTATTAATAAATAAAAATTTTTGAAAACCAAAATATAAATTGGATATTATTTCTCCAGAATCTGGTTTTCTAAAATTCAAATCAACTAGCGAAATAGGAATGATAAGTGCTTCATTGGGAGCTGGTAGATTAACAAAAGCTGATAATATTGATTTTGAAGCAGGAATACAGTTGTATAAGAAAAATAATGATGAAATTAAAGAAGGCGATAAAATAGCTAGTTTATATTCTTCAAAAGAAATTAATCCTGAATTAATCAAAAGATTTATTAATAATTTATCATTTACTAATGAAAAGAATATTCAATGAAATATAATTATTAAGAAACTTAAATAAGGAACAAAAAGGGTTATGAGCAACAAAAATGAATCACTACTATTAACAAAAAAGAAGAAAACAACTAAACTTAAAATTGTTAAAGATATAAAAGTTGATACTGAAAAAGCAAAAGAAGTAGAAAACGTTTCTGAACTAAAACAGAAAAAGAAGAAAACTTCTATAGTTTTAGGTACAGCAAAATCTTCTACTGCTGTTAAAACAAAAACAAAAAAACCATCAAAAGATGTTGAAAAAATTTCTGATCTAAGTTTTTCAAAAGATTATGAAGAAACTATTTCTTCAAAATTCATATTAGAATCATTATCAAAAAACAACAATTATTTTTTATCTCCTGATGAAATTTTAAATAATTTAATTCATGAGGCAAAAAAGAAAAAAAGACAAAAAAATCAAATAGACTTTTCTAAGATTGAAAGAGCTTTTCAACATTTAGATTTAACTGATGATAATTTTGCTGAAATTTGTAAAACATTAGATGAGAATGAAATTATAATTTCTGAACCTTCTGAAGAAGAGAAAAAAGAAAGAGAAGAAACTAAAAACCTTAATTTCGGTATTGATGATACTGAAAAAACAATTACTGCTAAAAATGCTTACCAAACTACAACTAATGAAAAAGTTGAAGATGGTATTAAATCATTCTTAGGAGTACTTGGTGATTCTAAAATGCTTAAAACTGACCAAGAGATGTATTTAGGTAAACTATTATTAGAGGGCGATGAAGAAGAAAAGAAATATGCAACAAATCAATTCTTTACTTCTAATTTAAGACTTGTTACTTCTATTGCTAAGAAATATTTAAATAGAGGACTTGATCTTGAAGACCTTATTCAAGAAGGTTCGCAAGGTTTATTAAAGGCTATTAGTAAGTACGACTACAAACTTAAAAATAAATTCAGTACTTATTCAACATGATGAATAAGACAAGCTATTACAAGAGCTATTGCTGATCAAGCTAGAATAATCAGAATACCAGTTCACATGGTTGAAACTATCAATAAAATGATTAAGGCAGAAAAGAAGCTTATACAGCTTTATGGAAGAAATCCTACAGTTGATGAGTTATCTCAAGAAATGGGTGGTCAAGTTGCTGGAATAACGCCTAAAAAAGTTAGTTACATTAAAAAAATCAACATTGATCCTGTTTCATTAGATAAACCAGTAGGACATGATGAAGAATCACAATTCGCTTTATTTGTTGAAGACAACGACTCTATTTCTCCTGTTGAATTTACAGAACATGGCTTAATGATAGAACAAATAGATGAAATGCTTCAAAAAGTTCTTACAGAAGAAGAAGAAGAAATAATTAGAATGAGATTTGGATTATCTACCAATACTAAAGCTATGTCTCTTGAAGAAATTGCTAAGAGATTAAAAATAACTAAAGAAAAAGTAAGACAAATAGAATCTAAATCATTAAGAAAATTAAAACACCCATCTAAATCTATGAAATTAAAATCATTCTTGAAAAATGAATAAAAGAATAAAAGAAATAAGTAATTTAATAAATGACTCTGAACTTGTTTTTGATATAGGTTCTGATCATGCTTATCTTTCTATTGATTTAATTAAAAAAAACAAAACAAAAGAAGTTATTAATTTTGAAATTAATGAAGAACCATTAAAAGCTGGTGTTTCCAATGTTAAAAAACATGAATTAGAAGACTCTATTTCATTTGTATTAAATGATGGTCTAAAAAATTATAAACCTTATAAAATTCCTGATTTTATAACCATAAGTGGATTAGGAACAAATACTATAATTGAAATTCTTTCAAATGTTTCTTTTAAACCCAAAAACTACATACTACAATCTAATAATCCAAATATGTTTTTATTAAGAAAATATATGATGAAAATTAATTATAAAATTAAAAATGAAATAGTTGTTTTAGATAATAATATACATTATGAAATAATTCATTTTGAGAGATCTTTACTTCCAGTAATTTATTCTCAAAAGAATCTCTTTCTTGGTCCTGTTTTATTAAAAAACAAAGATAGGAATTTCTTTGATAAAGTAAATAAAAGAATGGAACACTTATCTAAAATAATAAAGAACACTAATAATAATGAGTTAATAAAAGAATATAATTATCTTAAGAAAATATAACCCCAATAAGAAGGAACAAATTTTTTGTTTTTTTATTTGGAATCTTTTATAATTATTTGGTGCGGAGGTGTAAAGTGAAAATTTCTGAAAAAAGAAAATCTACTCTTGTTGTTTGTTTTTTCTTTTCTGTTCATAGATTTTATGTAGGTAAAATTGGAACTAATATATTGTTTTGACTTCTTTGACCTACTGGAATTTCAATAATATGAGGAATCGTTGATTTAGTCAAAATTTGCAAGGATAGTTTTGAAGACATATATGGAGCTTATATAGTAGGCGAAAATAGTGAATTAAGAATTAAAAAAATAAAAGAAAAAGAACCATCTGAAAGTGAATACTTGGATAAATTGTTAGAAAACAAAATCATTTCAGAAGAAGAATACGAAGATAAACTGAAGGGAATAAATAAAAAATTTAAATATGAATTTTTACATGATTCATTAAAAGAAGGACTTATTTCAAAGGAAGAATATGAAGAGAAATTAAAGGAAATCGATAATGAATCAGAATAATAATTATTTTTATTCAAAACTAATTAGATTCAAAAAAATAACTTATTGATGGTGATTAATCTTTGTTTTTCCTATATTATTAATTTTTGCAATTATTAAAATTTTTGATTTAATCAAAAATAAAGAAGAATATAGAAAAAACATAAGTTTAAAAAGAATAATAATTTTGAACTTGTCTTTTTTAATTCCTTCAATAATAACAGGGCTTTGTTTTATTTTTTATTTTTTGATTTTTCTATATCCAACTAATAATTGAAAAATAATAAATAATTTTTCTATAACATTTTCGTTTTTTTTCTGTTCCACAATTTTTGTATGTTTATTTTTTGGTGTTTTACAATGAAATATTTACAATAAAATTGAATATGATTTTATTAATAAAGAAAAACTATATGAGAAAATCGATAACCAAAAGAAAATTTTATTTAAATTATATAAATCAAATGTTTTAACAAAAGATGAATATCTATTAAAATTAAAAAAACTTGATGAATCAAATCAATAAAAAATATGAAAGTGAAAGTACTTCTTCCACAATCATATTTTTTATTTTAAATTCCAAATATTATACAATAATTTAAAATCTTTTTTGAAAAATTTTAAATTATTTAGTGATTATTCACTCTTGTTTCTTCTTTTTATAAAGAATACAGTCCCAATAATTGCAGCTATAACCACTATTGAAGCAACAACTGAACCAGCAATAATTCCAGCTTGGTTTGTTTTATTATATGAATTTGAAGAAGTGTTTCCATAAAATTCTACTGGACCATGTGAGACGCTCACTCCATATTTTGGAGAAAAATTAAATATAACCTTATTATTATTAAAAACAAATTCTGCAGTTATATTGTCAAATATTTCGCTCGGCTGTTTAATTGCACCCCGAAATTGAAAAAATTCTAGTTTTTCATAAATTGTACGACTATTAAAATCTTTAACAAATGAATTAGAATCTTTGTTTTTTCCATATATTTCAATAAGTTTATTTACATTAGGTTCTATTGTTATAATTTCTCGCTGTGGTTGTTCTCCGCCATTGTTTTGTTCTGAAATATACACCCCATCAAAATTAATCATATATTTATCAGACATAAACAATTTATTTAACGATGCTTTTAAAACAACTTGATTGTTTTTTAATACTGCTTCAACGTTTCTAACTATTTGAAAATTTTCATATCCACCATAAATTGGAATACTTGTATCGTTAATGAATCATGGAACAAAATCAATTCTTTCGGTAAGGCTAAGACTATTAAACTTGGCCATTAATTCATTTTCAGATAAATTATTATTCTTGTATTTAAAATCTATAACTTTGCTTTCAGAAAAATTAAAATTAATTTGTTTTGATATAAAATCTCTTTCAGTAAATAAACCACCATTTCAATTACTAATTTCTAAACGATTAAACGTTTCTAGATTTACAAATCTATCTGGCAAGTTAATAGTGGATCTTTTAAATAAAGTTCCTCTAAATGCTGCATTACCAATTTGCATTAAAGAATCAGGAGCAATAAATGTTGTAAGATTAGAATTTCCTGCAAATGCCTCATTACCAATTCTTTCAATTTTAGTATTTAATAAATTGACTGACCTTAAATCAGTATTTTGAAAAGCTCATTGCGGAATATCTATAATAGATCCTAGATTTTTTATTGATTTTAATTTTTTTGCATTTTGAAATGCTCCTAGAAATATTTCACTTCCAGTTCCTGATGGAAATATAACTTCGGTTAAATTTTTTGCACCACTCATAAAAGTACTTATCGAAACGCCAGTTGCTTGCGAGAAATCAAGTCTACAGATTTTATTTTTCAATTTAGAAATAACATTTGTAGTTCCTTTTGTCTCCTTAGGAGCCAAAACATTGAAAAAGATATCGGGATTATTTATTCTTTGTTCGATTTTTAAAGAATTTAGATTTATTTCTAATTCAACTTTATTTGTAAAATCAGAAGGTTCAAGTGTATAAACAGTGTATGTTTTCCCTGAAGAATTAAAAAATGCATCTTGACCTGGGATTAGTTGGACATTAGAAGTTATTTCTTTAATTGTCTTATTATTTTTATCATCTGACAAAGTAATTTCATTTACTGATTTTTTTGTTTTTTTGATAATAGATTGATTTTTTACATTTAATGCTATTGTTCCCCCAACAATAGAGGTCAATGCAATTCCAGTTAATCCTGCTAAAACTAGCTTAGAGTTTAATTTTTTCATTTTTCTTCCTTCGTTAATTCACAAACTTAAAATATATTATTCAAATTTATTTTACTTATTTTTTTAAAAAAAGTATGTAATCATATATATTAATTTTTTAAAAATATTAAGTATAAATTATGTTTCATTTAAATATTTTATTGATTAATCAATTCTTGTGTATAAAAAACTTGATAGATAAGATCAACAAAAAATATGAAAGTGAAAGTACTTCTTCCACAATCATATTTTTTATTTTCAATTTTAAGTATTAACGATAATTTAAATTATTTAGAATTGTTTTTGTTGTTGTTATTTCTTTTTTTCATGAACAAGACAATTCCAATAACCACAGCTGTAACTGTAATGGTGGCAACAACTGAACCAGCAATAATTCCAGCTTGGTTTGTTGTTCTATTTTTTTGCGGAGGATAAATATTCGCTTCTTCAAAATAACTATGTCATTATTAGATTTAAACAATTTATTAAACTCTGCTTTTAAAAACATTTCATTATTTTTTTTAAAAATGCCTTAACGTTTCTAATAATTTTAAAATTTTCATACCCGCCATTTGTAACATCTTCATCAATAATAAATCATGGAACAAAATCAATTTTTTCGGTAAGGCTAAGACCATTAAACTTAGCTTAGATTTTATCTTTTTCATTAATTTTTATCAATGTATTTTGTTTCGTAAACTTAAAAATATATAAATTTTTCAATAATTAATTTACTTCGCTATTTCTTTTTCTAACAAGATATACAATTCCAGCAATTAATGCTATAGCTAATAAAACACCAATAACTGAACCAACAATAACTCCAGTATTGTCAGTATTATTACTATTATTATTTGTAATATGAATATTGTTTGCAGGAATTTCAAGTTTATTATTTGGAATAATTATTCCTGGATTTGTAGTAAAAGTAAATTGAATTTTATTTCAAATAAGTTTTGCTTTTATATCAGCAAATAATTCAGAAGAAGGTTTAGTAGTTCCATTAATAGTGAATAATTCTAATTTGTTAGCAATTGGTAAATTATTAAATTCCTGAATGAATAAATTATCATCTTTGGCTTCACCAAATTTTTCTTGAAATTTATTTTCATTAATAACAATAGATACTTTATCTGTTACCGTTGGAGGGATTTTTGGTTTTACTAAAGTAATTACATTAGAATCAGTACTTGTATATAAACTATTCAAGTTTACTTCAAGATTTAATTCTTGTGTATTTGAATCTATAACAGCATTAACTGTTCTAATTAAATCAAGAGTTCTTGAAAGAGGACGATTATTTAATTTAACGTCAACCATTGATAATTTATAAGCAAATGGTAAATTATTAAATAAATCTTTTAATTCTTCTATAGTTTTATTTTTATTGTTATTCAAGAACTGTTCAATTTTAGCTTTGTTGAAAGATATAGAAACATATTCTTGTTCTAATCTCTTATCTGCTGTTGTATAAGGTTCTCCATTTTCTTTAACAATTCCTAATTTAATGAATTCTTCAACAGTATTAAATTTAGAAGGTAAATTAACTTGATATTTATTAATTCCTTTTGCAGATGGTGAATCAGGATCTTTTGTAAAAACATTACCTTCCATTGTAGTTAATGTTTCAGGAGCATAGAAGTGTTCAAAATTATTATATTCGAATGCACCTTCTCCTATAGAAACAACAGAAGTATTAGATAAATCGACTGTTTTAAGACTAGCCATTTTACCAAAAGCTCATTTACCAATAGAAGTTAATCCATTAGGCATATTGTTTATAATTGGAATATTTGAACCATAAAAAACACCTTGTCCAAGTTCAGAAATTTGAACTGAATCAAAATTAGTTATATTTTCTAATTTTGGATTTTGTTTAATTGAATCTCAAGATATTTTGTTGATTTTTTCTGAAAATATAATTTCTTTTAATTCTGGTAAATCACGCATCATGTTAATTCATGGACAATTTGATTTAGAGAAATCAACTCTAACAATTTTATTAAGGAAATTAGATTGTTTTGAAGTGTTTACAGAACTATTATCTAAATAAACAGCATTTGTTGAATTTGGAATCTCAAGATTAAAATAAACGTTTTCTGGAATATTTTGGTCTGATATTAATTCTGTAATATTATCAACAGCAGCATACTCTCTATCGGTTGGAGTGTAAACATAAGCAAAGCTTGTTCCGTTTTTAATTTTTGTTACACTTCCTTTAGCATAAGTGGGTTCTGCTCCTTCGGGAACATCAATAATAAATGCTTTCTTCTCAAATTTTGTTTCTTTAGCATCATTTGTTGTGTATAATATATTATTTAAAAATACTCTAATAGTAATTTCATTAGTTTTTGGATCTTTAACAAGAGCAACACTTCTAAGTACATCAAAAGCAGTTAAACCAGGAACAGAATCTAAACTTACATTTACAAATTCAGATTTTTGTTTAAATGAAAGAGCACCAAAGGCTCTCATTACATCTTCTCCGGGGTTAATTTTATCAATAAATTCATTAATTTTTTGTTGATTAAATGAAAGATTAATAGTATCTCTTTTAAGAGTATCTCCTTGTTTATATTCAGTTCCATCACCTTTAAGAATTCCTAATCTAATGAAATCATTAACATTAATAAATTTTGTGGGTAAATTAACATTATATTTAGTAACTCCTTTTGGTGAATCAGGATGTTTTTTGAAAGCGCCATCTCCCAATGTGTTTAAATTTTCAAGAGCATAGAAGTGTTCAACATTACTATATTCAAACGCACCTTCACCAATAGATGTTAAAATCGTTGCATACGATAAGTCAACTGTTTTAAGTCCTGGCATGTTTCCAAAAGTTCTTTTACCAATATAAGTTAATTTTGGAGGTAAGTTATTTAAGTTCGTAATATTTGAACCATAGAAAATGCCGTCGCCAATTCCAGTGTTTCAAATTCAAATTTTTTCAAAATTAGTTAATTTTTCTAATTTTGGGTTATTTCTCATTGAATTTGGTAGCATATCTGAAATTGAACTTACAAATACAATTTCTTTTAATTCTGGAAGACCACGAATTGCTGTTATTTTAGAACATTGAGAACCTGTAAAATCAACTCTAACAATTTTTTGAAAAAATTGTTTTTGCGAAGGCGAGACAGTCGCAGTTGCATCATTGTCAAAGTTAATATTAGTAGTCGCAGCAGGAACATTAATATTGAAATAAATGTCTTCTGGTAAAGTATTTTGAGAATTTAATTCTGATAAGTTAATAACGTCCTTAAATTCAGTTTCTAATGGAGTATAAACTTTTCTTGAAACTCCATCAATTGTAGTAGTAACTACTTGTCCGGCAATGAATTTAGTATTTGGATCAATGCCATTTATTGATTTTGTGTTTCTTATTGACGAATAAGATTTTTTATTATTTACAGATAATTCATTATTTTGATTTTTAGAAATTACTGTGAATGCAGTGGTTGTTAAAACAACTCCTGCTAAAAACGTAGAGCCTAATAAAATTAAGTTTTTCTTTTTTATTTTCATTTTTTATCCTTACTTTTTAGTTTTTATTGAGAATAATTATAGTACAAAAGACTTTTTTTTAAAAAAAAAGATTAATTTTAATATTATTTTAAAAAATATTCTTTAAAATTAGGAGCTAAATAAGGGCCGATTGCCTCGAAAATTTGTTGATTTGTATATTTTCCAGTAGAAGCTGAAAGTATTGGAAAGTTTTTTATTAACTTAGTCGGATCACTCACTAATGAAATATCATATTTCATGTTTGTTCCTTTTTTTAATATTCTTTGTGAATTTAAAGTTCAAACCATCATTCCAGCTAGATTTTTTTGTTTGATGAATTCTCTTTTGGCTAATATTGAAGAAACAAAATCAGAAGTTAAATATTTATTTCCGTTTTCTGCAATCATATGATTAGCTCCAAGATAAGGATTGAAATATACTTTTATTTTATTTGCATAAATATCTTCTAAGAACCCTTCGATTCCTCTATTTTCATCAGAATCAGAAGTTTTTTTACCATTTGTGAAAGCTCCTACAAGATTTCTATCTGATAGTGGACCATTTTTATTAGAAGAAATATCTCATGTATACATATATGAAGCATTGCCTATAATTATTTTTTTAGAATCAATGCCTCAACTAATCAATGTGTTTATTCACGATTCAATCGAAGTTTGAGTTCATGAAGAACTTGAAGAAGAAATTGGCGTGTTTGACTTGCTTATTGTATCTATTTTGTTAACACCAGTTAATAATTTAGAAGTTCTGTTTTCAAGATTAACTGTTGAATTGCTAGAATTTATAATATCTCCTGCTTCTTTTGAACTTAATTTAAATAATTGAGAATTATATCCAGTTAATTTACTACTTGATCTTGTCATGTCATAAGTCATGATATTTAAATAATCGCAAAGATCAGCTAATCTATTTATATTGTTTCCTCATCCACCCATCATATTCACTGAACCAGCCATAGAAACATACATTTTTCTACCTTTTAATACAGATAAGTAATAGAGTTTTTTTCTAACTTTTTCAACTAAATCGACATATGAACTTAACTTAAAATCTCATTGAGCTCCAGTTGGATATTCATAATCAAAATCAATATGATTTAAATTAAAAACATCATACATTTCAAAAATATCGTTAGCTAGTTTATTTATATTCTTTGAAACTTCTGCTTTTTGTGTTGCATTAATTGAAGTTCCATCGTTAGCCCCATTAATGTTAAGTCCAAAAAAGTTTCAATTATTTCCAATATAACTTATGCCGTTTGCTTGTTCTGGAATTAAGTATGAATTCATAGTCATTAAACCAATAAGACCAGTAGGTGATAATACAGAAGCATCTGTGTTCATTCCTTTGTAGTTTTTATTTTTTTGTAATTTATCAACTACTTGTTGGTTATATATTGAACCCAAAACTTTATTTTGAGTAGTGGCTGGAAGCTTATAAGAATTTAAACTATTTTCAAAAGGCATACCTTGATAATAATTACTTCCAAATAAACCTAAAATGTTAAATATATTAAGTACTGAATTAGGTTCATGAAGTTCATTGTTTTCTCCATCAACTTCTGAAATTCAATAATTAGATCCACGACCAGAAGTTGACATAATTCCAGTATATTGATCTCAACCCATCATTAATGGATTTTGTTCTCATCTACCAATTAGGTCACCGTTAATATAACCTCAGTTAATATTGCTGAATGAATTTATATCAAAATCTTTTCCAGGATATCATCCTTTTGATTTTTTAATAGAATCAGCGGTATTTTTAGCCATCATTTGATAAATGGTTTTTTGAACATATAATTGATCAATATTATCAATCATTTGTTGAGTTGGTTGAGTTGGTAGAATTTCTAATTCAATAGATGCTACATTTTTATTTAAAAAATTAGAAAAGTTTTTGAATTCTGTCGTTACTAATTGGTTATTTAAATAATCGTTTCACTCTTTGCTAGTTTTTCAATTAATAGAAAAATTGAAATCTTGATCAAAAGTTGAACTAATAAATGCTTCTTTGTTTGAATCTAATTCAACTTTATTTTTAAAAGTTACGGTATATCTATCGTTTTTATTGTCAAGATTTTCTAATACTACTTTAAAACCATCAAAACCATCATATTGTTTCATAACGGTTTCCATATTAAAATTATTTATATTAATTAAACTGACCTTTTTTAAACAAAGATTTTTTTTTAAAAGATTTTTAATATTAAATTTTGTAGAAGCGTCATTTATGTTTAAAGTTTCTATATTATTTAATGTTTTTAAATGTTCTATAAATAAATTTATATATTTTTCAATAGTTATGTATGCTGTTTTTAACGAATTTGTTAATGAGTTATTTACTTGTTTGTCTGTGCTGTCTGTGATTATTTGAGTTTTTGGATCGTAATGTAAATTTAAATCTGAAGTAGATGCTATTAGATTTAAATTATATTTTGAAGGGGTTGGTTCTGGATTTGGAGTTGGAATTTCTGGTTCAACTGGAGGAACTGGATCTGGTTCAACAGGTGGAATTGAATCGTCAACAAAATTATTTGAATTTTTATTAAGTACTGATATAGTAGTTGCTGTTATTATAACTCCAATAGAAAATAACAAAAAAATACTTATACCTATTTTTCTTTTTTTTGACATTTTTATCCTTATATTTTTTAATCAAATTTTGATTAAAATTATATTTTTATATTATACTTAATATCTATGTTAAAAAATATTTATGAAATAATTTAATCTAAAACTAAAAAAAGTGTTATTCTTAATATTGTGTAAATTGAATATTCTAAATTCAAAACGTTCGACAACTAGTTAAAACTTCTTGTTTGTTTTTCAAAAATTCATACATCCTTTTATCATAAAATAACAAAAAACATATTGTTATAATGTTCAAATATAAATTCCTCATAAATTTATATTTAAGAATATGCTATTTACACAACACCAAAATCGATTTTAAAAACAGAGTTGATAAAACAAATCTGTCTTAAAATATCTTGTTTTGTTATTTAATACAAAAAAACAAAACATTAAATACATTAGTTATGTAATAAAAAAAGCCTGGCAGTGGGCTTTTTTTCTTGTTAATGAGCTATTCTTTTTAATAAATATTTTTTATGATTTGAGAAATTGACATTATTTTTTGAAAAAACAGATTTATTTTCTATGTTTAACAAATTTCATTCTTCTGGGGATAAATCAACATTAACAAAGATGCCATTTTCTAATAATTTGATATTTCCACTATCTCAAAGATTGTGAATATTTGATTCAAGCATTAAACAATTTTCTGGATCTTGAGCGTATTTTATGGCTTGCGAAGCAGTTATCAATTCATCAAAATATAATTTTTTTATAGTTTTAATTTCTAATATATGACATTTATGAATAAGATTTCTTTTGTTTGAATAAGTGTTTCTTAAATAATCTTTTTCTACATTTTTCATTTTTAAAAATTCATCAACATTTTCAGAATAATTGTTTCTAAGCAAAATTGAAACAATTTCATCTCTTTTGATTGACTTTAATGTTTTTTTATTTATTTCATTTTTTAATTTTTCAACGCTCGTATAAGTAAAATTCTTATCAGATAATATTGAAACTTCATCCAATTCATCAATAAGATTTAAGATTTTTTTATTGTTTATATCTTTATTTAAATAATCTTTATAATATTCACTTCATTCATAATAAATTCTTTTTGCTTTTTTATTAGAATGCTCAAGTAAATATTTTTTATTATTTTCAAAATGTTCATTTACAAGCTCAACTAAAATTTCTTCTAAAACCAACTTGTCAATATTCTTTAATTCTTTAGAATTCAAATTAATTCCACATCATTGTTTAATTGCATTGATGTCTTGTGTTTTTCTAGTTCCAACTTTAACTTTTTCTTTGTATTTTATTTTAGACAATCTATAATATTCATCATTGATTTCTAAAATGCTGTTTTCAAATAAACTTCTTAACAACATATCTATAATAAATTCAGAA
Organism: Ureaplasma rhincodontis; assembly: GCF_057537535.1. Classification (NCBI taxonomy): domain Bacteria; kingdom Bacillati; phylum Mycoplasmatota; order Mycoplasmoidales; family Mycoplasmoidaceae; genus Ureaplasma; species Ureaplasma rhincodontis. The sequence continues at coordinate 25,020 of NZ_BAAKAX010000001.1, read as the reverse complement.
CAAACGTTAAATCTAGTTAAATCTCATTTGTCATCTTCAGTAAAATAAGATTCACTTTTTTTAAAATCTTTAGTTAGTAACTTTAATATTTTATTTTTCATGAATTTATTTTATCAGGTAGAAAATAAAAGAAATAATATACATTAATATTTGTATATTATTTCTTATTTATCAATTCATACATAACAATACAAGCAGCAATAGCTGCATTAAAACTTTCAACATTATTATGTAATCTTATTTTTATATGTATATTGCTTAAATCAAGAATTTCTTTTGAAATTCCATGACCTTCATTTCCTATAATAATAACTTTCTTATTTAGTTCTTGTTTGAACTCATCTAAGTAAATAGATTTATCACTTAATGTAGTGGATATCAAATCAAATCCTTTTGATTTGATATTTTTTAATTCTTCTATACCATTAACTTCTAAAACATCTTGTTTGAATATAGCTCCCATTGAAGATTTAATAACTTTATCATTCGTTAAATAAGCACAATTATTTAAAATTATTAAATCTACCCCAAGTCCAGCTCCTGTTCTTATTATGGTTCCTACATTACCAGGATCTTGTAGATTATCTAAAAACAATATGTTTTTATAATTTTCGTAATCTTTTAATTCAGTTTGTTTAGTTCTAACAACAGCCAAGCATTCGCTAGGATCTTTATTTATAGATAATTTTTTATATAAGTTTTCAGGCAAAGAAATAAGTTTAGTATTATTAATTTTATTAATAATATTTGTTTCTTTTTGTTCATTAATAACTATATATTCAAATTCATAGTTATGAGCAAAAGCTTCTAAGATTATTTTATGTCCTTCAATAATGAACAGTTCTTTATTTCTTTTAGTTCTCAATTTGACTAAAGATTTAAAAATATCATTATCTTTGGAACTTATTTGTTTTATAAAATAGTTTGTTTTCATATTAATAATTATTATATAATCATTAACATGTAAATCAATAGAAAGGTGGTGAGTTACTTTGTCAAGAGGAATCAACGTTGATGGCGATCTAGAAAAAGCTATTAAGAGATTCAAGAGAATTTCTAATGAAACTAAAAGAGATACTAAACGTCATCAATTTTATTTAAGACCTGGATTACGTCTTAAAGAAAAAGCTAAAGAATCTAGAAAACGTAATTTTAAAACTAGAAGATATTAGTCTCAAAAACAGTAACATACTACATAAAAAAGTATCAAGTTGTATTGATGCTTTTTTATTATCTTTTTTGTGTTCATCCACTTTTGTTTATTAAGAAAGAAGATATTTCTTTATATACATCTAATGGATTATTTAAGTGTGCAGAGTGTGAGGCATATTTAATAGTTTTAAATATATAATTATCAGTTAAACTTTCAAAATATTTCTTTGATTCGTCTGTGCTAATAACATGATCATACACACCATATAAAACTAATGTATCAATATTGGTGTTTTCTGTATATATTCAATCTAAAAAATATCTTACAGGTTCAAATAATAAATTGTTTAAAAAGAATATAGTTCTAGAAGTAATTGGTTTGTAAATATTTGAATTATGATTATGTTCTTCAAATTGTTCAGTCATATCTTTTTGAACTTGTGAGAGATTATATTTTTTATTGAATTCAAATCCTTTAATGGCAGCATAAGAAAGAGATTTAAAAAAATCTCTTCTATTAGTTAAAGCTTGGGGGTTATATGCATCTTCTAATATTATTGATTTGATTCTTTCTTTCATAAAATATGAAAGAACCATAGCAATTGCAGCTCCAAAACTATGACCTCAAATTATTAGATTTTTCAAGTCAAGTTTTTTGATTAACGTAGAAACATATATTCCCATATTCACCGCATCTCAATATATTTCATTAAGAGGATGAACGTTAGATTTAGCATGTAATGGTAAATCAATTAAATAAACGTTTCCATATCCTCTTAAAAAATCAACCATTTTGTTAAACGTAACTGAAGAAGATGCTAAACCATGGATAAGTAAGAAGTTTTTGTCTCTATTAAATTTATCATGAGATATATGCTTTTCGTAATAAATATGATTAGGTTGAAGTTTGAAGAAATTATCATTAAAACCGATCTTATCACTAAGATTTACATATGTTTCATATCAACAAAAGAATTCAGATTCTATTTTTATTTTAAGTCTTGATATTGTTTTAAAATAATTTGTGAAATTTTGATCTTGAGTTTCAAAATCAAAATAATATGCTGTTTTTCATTTTTTATTTTTATAAAGTTCTTTGATTTGCTCATGGAAAGCATCAAGCACATCATTGTTTTCGTTTGTTGACAAATCAACAAATTTTGCTAATAAAACACCAGATTCTATTAAATTATGAGAGTGATTTCACTCAAATAAAAATTTCGTAGAAAAAAAATGTTTAAAGTGTTTGAAATTATTAAGGTCTTTTAAATGACCAACATTTCTAAACTTCTTTTCAAGATTATCAAAATTTTCAAATTTAAAACCTTTTGGTTCAATTTTAGAACATATAGAATAAACAATTGACACTAGTTTATTGTCTTTGTATATATGTGTTTTTGTATCTGCGGTTTTTTCTAAATATTTATAAAAGAAGATTAGAATATTCTTTATATTTTCTTCATTAGAAAAAAATGAATCCACTCTTCAATTTTTTCTAATCATATCTTTTATTACATATTTATCAGATTTGTTTTCTAAATTTTTATGATTAACTTTAATTTTCATTCTGACACCCCAATATATTTTATATTATATTTAGTCTTCAAAAAATATATACTTTGGCATTTAATCAAAAAAAAATTATAATTTATATTATCTATGGATGGTTAAATTATGAAACTAAAAAGATTTTTTTATTTATCAACTTCTTTATTAATACCTATAAGTATTTTTTCTGCTTTGTCTTTTAATCAAAATAATAAGACAAAAAATGATTATTCTAATGAAAAAACTTTAAATACTAAAAAAGTAATCACCACACCAGAAGGTTTGATTTTTGATGAAACTACTGGTTTGATTACAGGATTTGATACAATAACTAAACCTTCTCCTACAAGAATTACTATTCCGCTTAAAATTAATGATTTATACGTAAAAGGAATAGCAGAAAATGCTTTTTCAAGTCCTGAACTAAAAAATACACTAACTATTGTAGACATGTCAAAAGCGAACTGATTAGTAGATGTGTTTGCTAATGCTTTTAATGGTCTTACTAATTTAACTTCGGTATTATTTCCTAAATACATAAGAACAATTCAAGCAGGAGCTTTTGAAAATTGCAATTTAACTAATTTAGATCTTAAAATTAGTGAAATAAGAGAAATAGGCAATAGTGCTTTTAAAGGAAATAAAATTACAAAAGCCACTTTAAATGGTTTTACTATAAAAAGAATAGGCAATAGTGCTTTTGAAAATAATCTTGATTTGGTTTCGATTAATTTACATGACGCAAAAATATTAGAAGAAATTGGAACATTAGCATTTTCTAATACTAAATTAAATTCTGCTTTTGTTTCTTCAACATGTAAAAAAATAGGAGATAATGCATTTAAGCTTTCTACTTTTGGTACAACTAACGCTTTTAATCAAGAGAACTTCAATTTACCAAATATTTTTAACACTTCAAAAGAATGATTAAGAATTGGATTAGCAAATAATCAAACCTCACTTTATCCAACCTCAAAAACTGATGTATCTTTTGTTTTTCAATTGGAAAAATTCAAAAATCTTGCTAAACTTTGTGACAGTTTATTGCAATTCCAAACCGTATTTACATCACTTCCAAATAGTGAAAAAAATTCATATTTTAGTTTCAAAAAAACTTCTGCTCCAAATGATGTAGTTAATAATGTGAATATATTAAGAAGTTTAAATATAACAACAGAAAAACAAACAATTAAAGTTTCATTTGAAATAAACAATAAATATACTACAAGTAGTAATCTAGAGTTTCAAATACCAACAAACACTTTGCCATTTTTAAAAACCACTATAACTGCCAAAAAATTAATTTTTGATTTTAAAGATATAAATAAAAATTTTATAACCCTTCATAATGATTTGCAAATAATAATTAATAAATTAAATTCAGATGATATCAAAGATAAATATAGCAACGATGTTCTTACATTTATAAAATATACAGGATTAGAAATCAAAAATCCATCTTTGAAAACGAAATTAGAACTTAAATACAATTCTGAACCTGCAAATTGTCAAGCAACCAGTTTTGAATTAAGAGCAACTAACATATTGAATAATGGAATAGTTACTACTTCATCTACAGAACCTATAAAATTTGAAGTTAAAAATCTTAATTTGATTTATCATGGCGAACCTTCTAAAACACTTGATTATGAATTAATGAAAAATTTTATTGAAATTCCATCAAGAGCAGAAGAATTCACTGACATTGATTTAAAAAATGTAATTTTGACTAATTATTTTTATGGTTTTGAACTTCCTATAAAAATAAAAATAACAAATAAAAGAATTTCAAAAAACAAAAAAACTATTCAGTTTGATTATGAACTAAGTAATTACTATGATGATAAAACAGGCGACTTAATTAAAAAACCTAAAATTTATAAGGATATTACTTTAACTAATATTCCAGTAAAAATAATATCAAAAGGAACTATAATTGCTATTGTTGTTGGTTCCATTGGCGCCTTATTGCTTATCGTCTTTATAGCTATTTATGTTTTAAGAACAACTAAAAAAGACGAATTAACTGAAAAACCAATTAAACAAATAGAAAAATAAGGTTATAAATAATGAAAATTTTAAATTCTAGCTCTTTAACATTAACTAAAAAACATATAGATGATTTGAAAAAGAAAACTAATAAAGAGTTTATAAATTTTCATTATGATGAAAAGAATTTCAATGAGTTATTAATAGAAATCTCTCAAAATGATTTATTTTATAATGAAAAGGTTTTTGTTGTTTGAAACTCTTCTTTTTTAAATAAATTAGAAACATTCAAAAAAGAATTTAAGATTTTGAAAAAACTTGAATCATTTATAAATAATCAAACTGAAATTTCTATAATATTCATAACTGATAAAACATTATTAAAGAACAAAGATTTTAAATCTTTATTTGATGATAAAGATATAAAAATTCTTAAAGAATATAATTCAAAAAACATTTCTTCTTATATAGAAGATAAATTCATAGAAAAAGATATTAAAATAAATAAAAACCTAATTAATTACTTAAGTCTTTCTCTTGGAAATAATTTAGAAATAATAGAGCAAGAAATCAACAAATTATTAGTTCATGATGAAATAACTTTAGATTTAGCTAAAAATTTAATTTCATCTTATCAAGAAATAAATGTTTTTAAATTACATGAATATTTATTAAAAAAAGATCTTACTAATTTAATAAATTTATTAGAAAACATGTATGAACAAAAACATGATCCCATTCAAATTATTAACATTTTAAGTACACAATTTTTTAACTCTTGACTTATCAAAAAAGCAAAAATTGATTATAATATTATTGATACAGAGATTTCTAACATTTTTAAAATTAATCCGTTTGTTATTAAAATACAAAATAGTTTATTAAAAAATTGAGATTTAGAAAAAATAGAATCTATTATTTCTGGTTTACATAGTTTAGATATAAAAATAAAAAATGAAAACTTAAACAAGTTTATAATGTTAAAAAGCTTTTTGATAAGAGTTTTTTAAAGAAAGGAATGCTTTATGAACACAGATAAAAAAACTAATGATGTTTATGGAAACTGTTATGATAAATTAATATCTTATTTAGATTTAATTGTAATTAACCAAACAACCAAAGAGTATTTATCTAATAATAAAGATTTCAAAATAGATATTATTAGATATATAAGCTATATACTTAATATCGAAGAAAAAGACAAACTAAGTAATGTAGGTTCAAAATTCATTGTTGCCTATGAAACTATTACTTCTGAAAAATTTGTTAAAACAGAAAATTTAACAAATGATGAAGATCTTATTGAAGATGATATTGGTTATTTAAAAACTAAACTTCAAAATAATTTAGATATTAATCTTGATGAATTGTTAAATAAAAACAATAAAGTTTCTAATGAGCAAGAACCTATTGAATTAGAAGATTATGAAGAATCAAAAAAAGAGGATGATTCAAATTACTCTAATTATTCAAATTTCAATAATCAAAATAATTGAAAAACAAATGATTTTGAAGAAGCAATGATAACTCAACAAGCTAAAATGCTTTTGAATTATGATATTTCAAAAGGTTCTGTTTATAAATTTAAATCAAAACCAGAAGCAATACCAATTCTTAAATTCATTTTTATAGGATTAATAGCTGCTTTGGTTATAATTGGTTTTGTTGTTTTTGCTTACAACTTTATAATCTCTCAAAATGTTAAAATTTGATTTGTTCCACCAACAGGTTCAAATATTAATGCACAAACTATTCCTCTTTTAAGAAGTCCGTTCCCATTGGATTCATTAATATTACTTGGAACGCTTGGTGTTACCATTTTCACATTAGTTAAATCATGAAAGAATGATAATTCTAGATTTAGATTTTCATTAATAAGTTCAATAATAGTTTTAATGTTTGTTATTTTGCCTATGTTTTCTGATATTTCAACAATAGTTAAATTAAACACAGTATTTGATCAAACTCTGAGTGATCCTAATCCCATAACTCCTAATGACTCAACAACAATTGGTGATAATAACTTGAAATACGAATGAGCTGTTAATGCCTATTTAATTTCAAATTATGTTTTATTTGGTTTTGGTTTCTTGTCTTGTTTAATCATTGTTTTAGGTTTTGTATTAAACCCCAAAACAGATGTTGAAAGATTAAATGAATTATTATCTTCTTATATTTCAGACATACGTGCTGGAACTAGAGATTTCGACATAAGCAATGATCAAACTGGATTTTCTAAATTTGGTTTTTAACTTATGATTTGAAAACAAAAAAATAATTTTGTTCAAACTGAAAACACAATAAAAACAAAAAGAGATTTAATATTAAGTTTCTTTTTTCCAACTTACAAATTTAAGTTATTTAAATCAACAACCCTAATTGTCATAATTGCTTCTATGATGGGGTTGTCTTTTGTTTTGAGTGCTTTATCAATACCAATACCTGCTTTTGGTATTTCTTTGAGTTTTGGGTGAATGCCAACAATGGTTGTTGGATGATTCTTTGGTCCTTTTGTTGGATTATTCTTTGGATTTATAACTGATTCATTAAACTTTCTAATGCATGGTTATTTATGGTTTTGATTATATGCCATTCAAGAGCCAATGGTCGGTTTCATATCTGGTTTGATTGGTGCTATAGCGTTATTAAGTTTTAAACTTAATAAAAAAATATGAATAGATTTCATATTTTTTCAAATTGTTATATTGTCTTTTGCTGCAGTGTGTTTGGGATTAATGTTTCACTTTACAGATCCAAATTCTGAATTATTTAAAAGATTAGTTAAATATGGTCATCTATCTGAAACTTTTAACGAAGTTGTTAGATGATTCATATTAACTCTAATAATAATTTTTTTAGGAATAGTAGAAACTATAATGATAAGGAAGTATTATTTTATGAAAACATATAGTAATACAAAAACCTTTATTTACTTTATGTATGGCGCTTTGTGTTGTATTATAATGACTTTAATATTTTCATTTTTATTAGGACCAATAAGCGCTATAGAATACTATAAATTTATGAATGGAAAACAACCAAATAGTTATCTTAAATTTGGCGTTATTTATTACTTATTGCCAAGAATCATTAAAGAATGTGTAAAAACACCAATTTATATATTCTTATTTACTGGCGTTATAAGTGCATTAAGATTTCAAGTTGATAGAGTGTTTTCAAATTTACAAAATAAATGATAATAGAAAGAGATTTATATGAAAACAAAAGATTATGATGTAGTAGTTGTAGGCGCTGGTCATGCAGGTTTAGAGGCCGCTTTTGCTGCAGCTAAACTTAATAAAAAAACAGCGCTTGTTACTTTACACGAAAGATCATTAGCGCTCACCCCTTGCAACCCTTCTATTGGAGGACCTGCAAAAGGAGTAGTTACAAGAGAAATTGATGCGCTTGGAGGAATGCAAGGTAAGATTGCTGATAAGTGCCAATTGCAAATGAAATTACTAAACTCTTCTAAAGGACCAGGAGTTTGAGCTTTAAGAGCACAAATAGACAAAATAAAATATCATGAAGTTTTTTTAGAAGAAGTTAAAAAACAAAAAAATCTTGACCTTATTATTACAGAAGCCAAAGAATTATTGTTTGATAATAAAAATGAAATCAAAGGCATAAGACTTGAAAATTTTATTATTAATACAAAAGTGGTCATATTAACAACAGGAACTTATTTAAAGCCTGTTGTTCATCAAGGTGATCATAATGAAAAAATAGGAGCAGAAGGCCTTAAAGGAGCTTCTGAACTTTCTACTAATCTTGCCAATCTTGGATTAAACCTTATTAGATTAAAAACAGGAACTCCTGCAAGAATATTAGATAGTTCTATTGACTATTCAAATATGCAAATAGAACCCGGTTCAAAAGGTAAATGATCTTTCTCTCATTTCGATAAAAAGTTCATGGATCTTAAAGATCAAGTTGATTGTTATATAGTTCATACAACTGATAAAACTCATTCGATTATTAATGAACACATAAACGAATCTGCTATGTATGGTGGAATGATTAATGGGATAGGACCAAGATATTGTCCATCTATAGAAGACAAGCTAGTTAAATTTCCAGAAAAACCAAGACACCAAATATTTGTAGAACCTGAATCTTTATCATTGAATACAAAATATTTGGCTGGTTTTTCAACTTCTATGCCTAAATACGTTCAAGATGAAATGATTAAAAGCCTTCCTGGCTTTGAGAATGCTGTAATAGTTAAATATGCCTATGCTATTGAATATGATGCCATAGATCCTCTACAAATCAATGCTACGCTTATGATTAAGAAATACAAAGGTTTATTTACTGCTGGTCAAATAAATGGAACTTCGGGATATGAAGAAGCTGCAGCACAAGGTTTAATAGCTGGTATTAATGCTGTTAGATTCTTAGATAATAAAGATCCATTAATATTATCTAGACAAGAATCTTATATCGGAGTAATGATTGATGATATTGTAACTAAAGGAGTTTCAGAACCTTATAGACTTTTAACTTCAAGAGCAGAACATAGATTATATTTAAGAAATGATAATGCTGATGATAGATTAATTAAATATGGTCATGATGTTGGTTTAATAAATGACAAACAATACTCTATTTATATAGAACAAACAAACATAATCAATAAGATTATTTCTGTTCTTAAAGAAAGAACAGTTGGACAAGTAGAAGAACTTAAATATAACTATAAAAAAACTAATCAAAGCCTATTTGATTTTCTTAAAAGAACTGATGTTAAACTAAAAGATATTATTAATTATTTAGATATTAATAATTTCGATATAGATTTTTATATAATAATGAAAACTGAAATCTTAGTTAAGTTTGAAGGTTATATTAAAAAACAAGAAGAATCTATTAAAAGAATTAATAAAAACAAGAAACTTTCTTTAGAAAAAATAAGTGACTATAAAGAAGTTCCTAATATTTCATTAGAAGCAATAGATAAACTTAATAAAATAAAACCATTAACACTTGATCAAGCATCAAGAATTAGTGGAATTAATTTAACCGATGTTATTAAGATTAAATATTATATAGAAACAATTAAAAGAAGTAAATAGATTATGAATAGATATAAATTAAATAATTCAATTTTTAAAGAATTCAAAGATTCAGATTATTTATATGAAAGAATATCTGATTTTATGGAAACAGAAGAATATGAAGAAAAGTTTGTAATACTAAATAGATTTTTTGAAAAAATTGAAGATGTTGCGAAAAAATTGGAAGAACAAGACTTGTTTTTAAAAATGAAATCAAGAATTGAAGAACCAGAAGAAAATATAAAAAAAATAACTAAATTATTAACAATATGTGATTATTGTGGATGAGTTATAAATGATAAGTTTATAATTTGAAATAATCTTAAATCACATATACTTTCTTTTTGTTCTTGTAAAGAACCAAAAATTAAATTTAATAAAGAGTTATTTATTGAAAATATTGACTTATTATTTTTTAATTGAATTTTAAAAATAAGAACTTGAAGTAATTCACTTTATAAAATTAAAAATGATTTTGAAAGTTTTACAAACATCCATAACAGAAACGTTGAAGCAAGAACAAATATAAATTATAGAGCTAAGGCTTTATTTGAAAGTGTTTGTTCTTCAAGTGATTCTGTAAAATCAAGTTTTTACTTTTTTAAATTAAATCATTTTTTAAATGAATCATTTATTTCAGAAGATCTTTTTAGAGAGAATAAACATTGAAAAGATTTAAAAAACGTTCAAAAAGATAGCAAAAAATTTTTTAATTTAATCAAAGAACTTTTAGAAAAAAATGAATTAAAAAATTTTTCTTTACAAGAAGAAAATAAAATCATTAATATGTTTGATATGGTTTTTTTAACTATGGAAGAAAGTGAGTTTATTAGAAAACTTAGAAGCAAATATGCTGAATATAATTTTAATATTTTCAATACCTATAAAAGATGAGACCTTAAAAATGATGTTGCAGTTATATCCGATTTGCTTTTAGCTTTATTTATCAATTTTAGTTTGTTTTCTTTTTTAGTTGAATATTTTCACGGAATAGAAAATTAAATGTTGATGTGAGTGTATAAATTATGAAAAAAAACAAAATAGATAAATCAATTTTTGAAGATTTGTTTTCTAAAAACATAGAAAATGAAATTACTAATATCTATAATAAAACCGAAGAAGAAAAAAAAGATTTTTTAAATGAAATTTCAAAAATTTTTAAAAACATAATCGAAAAATTGGAAAAAAGTGAATTATATATAAACACATGAAAAAAATATAACGAATATGTTAAAGAACGTTTAAAACTACAAGAGTTGCTTGCTTGATGCGAAAAATGTCAAAAATTAAAGTGAAATAAAATTTTTGAATCAAATTTGAATCTTTGTAATTGCAATAGTGAAAAATTTTTCTTTAATGAAAAAATGTTTAATTGAAATCTTGATTTTTTATTTTTGAATTGAATTTTGAAAATGAAAAATTGAGAAGAAACAATAGAGTATATAAAAAATAATTTTACCGAAGATATCAAAGTCTGAATTAAGTTAAAATATATAATCAAAGATATTTATTCTTGTTCTGATTGTGTAATTTCAAATTTTTATTTTTTTAAATTTGGTTCTTTTTTTGAAGAACCCTTTGAAATAGAAGATTTTCTAAAAATAGAGCAAAATGAAATAGATAAAATTCAAAAAAATAGAAATTATGAATTTTTTGAACTATTAAACTGGTTTGAAAAAAAATCGAATCCTAATAAAGAATTTTTATTTGATGAATTTAAAGAAGAATTTCTTATTAAAAAAAAAGACCATGGACAAGAAATAAAAACAATATTATTAAATAATTTTAAACCAAATTCAGAAAAAGAAATGATTTGATGAATAAGAAGAAGGATGGTAAAAATAGGAAATAAAATTATTGAAGATGAGAATGAAAAAGTTCAAGAAAATCAAAGAATATCCAAAATTAAAAACATTAGTATCAAAATAAATGAAGAAAATGTCGGCAAAAGAATAGATGATATCATAATGAATTCTTTTCCGTTTTTGACAATAGAAGAAATAAACAAAAATTTCGCTAAACAAAGCGTTTTAGTAGATGGGAGTATTGTCAAAAAAAATAAAAAATTGAAAATAAATGAAACAATTTTGATTGTTAATTATGAACTTGACAAAATTGAAGATTTAATTTTTAATAATAAAACTAAATGCAATTATTCTTATGATTTCTTTGGAAAAACGATAAATGATTATTTAATTAATGAATATGGCATAGTTGATAATAAATTTTGAAATTGATTTTTAGAAGAAAAATCTATAGAAATAAATAATCAGAAAATTAAAAACAAACAAGAAATTAATCCTTGAGATACAATTACTTATACTAAAAATGGAATAAGAGTTACTAGAAATAGAATTGAACATCTTTTTTTTAATGAATTGAGAATTCGTAAATTTGGTCAAATTAATATTTTAATAACAACATTAATAGAAATTTTAAAAAAAAACATTGAATTTTTCATTTTTATTTTTGAAAAATTTGGAAAAATTTTAGATGAGTAACAAAAAAAGCATTAGAATTCATCTAATGCTTTTTTTATGAATCACAATGCATAGATTCTCTGAGAAAGAAAATAAGAAACGTATAACAAAGAACAAAGAGAAAGGAACAACCTTGTTATATAAAATCTATGCATTAATTTATTTGGTGAGAACAAAAAGGAATTAAAGTCCCACCGTATTATATATATGCTTTAATTCTTTTTTTCTTTAATTTATTTTGTTTTTTTCTTCAGTCATTGTATGAACTGAACCCTTGATTACATATTCTTTATATATGTCTTCAAGATTGGGTAAGAATCTTTCAAAAATCATAATAGTTGTAAGTTCATTAATTTTAGTTAATAGTTCTTTAGTTTTAGATTCATTAAGATTTGAAATTATTAAACAATCTTCTTTAGAAGTAGATCAGTTCACTTCATATTTTTCTTTTTCAAGAATTTCAAATATTTTTTTATTATCTTTTGTTTTTAAAATAATATCTTTATTACGTTTGTTTCTAAACTGTTTTAAAGAACCAGTAAACACAATCTTGCCACCATCAAGAATAGTAGCATGTGTTGCATACTTATCAACTTCAGTTAATATATGTGAACTAATAAAGATAGAACAACCTGATAGTTGTAATTTCTTAATAGTTTGAAAGAAATCAATTCTAGCTCTTGGATCAAGATTAGCAGCTGGTTCATCCATAATCAATAATTTTGGACTATGAACTAAAGATTGAGCAAGAAGAATCTTTTTCTTCTGACCACTTGAAAAAGTATTAGGTGATTTTTTAGATAATTTGTCCATTTTAAAATCACTAAGAGTTTTAGTTGCAAACTCTTTAGCTTCTTCTTTAGAAATCCCTGAAAGTTCAGCCATACTTACTAAATAAGTATAAGAACTCATACCTTCTGGGAATTTAGCAACCTCAGGAATATAACCAATCAGTCTTTTTGCATCTACTGTGTTATTTAAATATCCTGAGATTCTAATTTCGCCATCATAATTAGCATAAGCTCCTACTATTGATTTAATACTAGTAGTTTTCCCAGCACCATTACCACCTATAAAAACATGGAACTCTCCATGTCCTACTTCAAAGTTTAAATTAGAAATTGCTGGTGGCATATTTTTTTTATATCTTTTAGTTAGATTAGTAACTTTTAATAAAGAAGAAGAATTTTCTTCAATGAATTTTGCTTTTTTATCTTTTAAAAAAACATTGTTAATAGTATTTTTTATATTTTCCATTATCTAAAGTCCTTCTTAGAATATAGTGCTATTGAGAATGCTGATAATATTATAGCAAAAGCGGTTCATCCAGCAGCCATTGAATCGTAACTCAAAAATAATTCTGGTCTAAAATTTGAAACAGTTTCTAAGTTATTAATATTAATTAATTTATAAGAATTTTTAACAATAGCAAAATTCTTTTTAAGTTCTGATTTGATATCAGCGGGTGTTGAAAAGTTGTTAATAAGATTTGTTAATTCATTTGGATTTAATAAAGAAACAATCAAAGGATTTTCTTTATTCATTTTCTTTGAAACGCCCAATAGAGTTAATGCTATTTCACTTGGAGTTGAAATGTTATTAGAAAGATCAAAAATAGGTATTGAAGAACCAACAGGAGGTTCTAAATATTTAAATAACAACATATCTAATTTATTAACATCAGAATAGAAGTTGTTAACTATTTCTGATTTTTTTGTTTCATTTAGTTTTTCAAAATTCTTATAAGTGACATTTTGAGTGTTGTTTGAACTTACATTCGATAACTGTTTTCAAAATAATGAAGCCATTATTGTAGATTTTAATCATGATTCATTTATTGGTATATTTAAATAAGTTAAAAGTGGCAATAAATGATTGTTAATAGTGTCGTTAAGCTTTATTAATGGTTTTAAGAAATTAGTTTCAAATTCTTTTTTTCAAGTAGGTTTTGATAAATCAAAATCAATTTCTTTTGTAGTTTTTCAATCTACATTAATTTTTACTTTAGGTTTATTTTGATTTGTTGTAGAAGGAAGTTCAAATTTCAAATATATATTTGGTAAAGTTCTAAGAACAATATTTGAACTGTCTTCAACATATTCATTATGTATTCATTTAGAGAATACAGGAGATATTAAAGATTCTATTTGTTTAGATATAGTAAATGATTGAACAACAGTAGGATCTGTTTCAAAACCCTTTATTTTAAATATAAAATATTTATTATCAAGTTCTTCTGGAGTACTATTAATGAATAAATTTTCTTTTGAAGGTTTTATAGAGAAATTAACTGAAGAACTATTTTCATTTAATAAATATAAGAATTGATCTCAATTTCTTGTTAAATATTCTTCAGATATTAAATTATAAAGAGAAGATCATTGATACATTAAATTAGTAATGGACATTGTTCTTGCGTTTGTGTTTTTAACTGCCATTCTATAAAAATCAGATAAGAATAATCTTGGATCTGAATTTTGTTCTAATAGAAGTGAACCATTTTCAACAGTTGTCTTATTATTTATAGGTTTGTTTTTATATAAACCTATTACACCATCAAATGTTTTAAAGACACTTTTATTGTCTATATTTACTCTTTGTTTTTCTAATACATTAACTTTTTCAAAAGATATATTTCTATTTTCAAAATAAGAAGAAGGAGAAGTTAATGTAACAGCAGAAACAAATAAATAAAGCAATAAAAGCGTATTAACTCCAACAACACCAATAATTGTTATTATTTTTTTAAAGTATATTGATAAAACAACACTAATTGAACTAAACAATAAGAATATTATTAATGTACCAACAAATAGACCAGCACTTATTAATCAAAAATAATCTTGATTGCTAGGAGATATGCTTGTAAATAATCCTATTAAAAAAGAAGTTGTTGATATTAATATTCCAACACTAAATAGAACTACAATTTTGGAATACAAAATTTTAGTCCTACTAATTGGCTTAGAAAGTATTAACAGTTCACTTCCATCATCTATACTACTTCTAAATAAATTAGTAGTAATAACAACAGTCATTATCGCGCCAACAACAACTAACATACTTCAAAATCAAGTTAAAAGATAAATATATGTTAGTGGAGCGTTAATAATATATGGAACTATAAACAAAATTAATATTTCCATGAAGAAATACAATAATGTTGTTATGTAAAAAGAAACTCTTTTAATTAAGGAGTTAAATAAAAATACTATATATGATTTCATCTCTTATCTCCTATGCAAAGTCTTTCTTAGCGTATATAGCAACTGAAGAAAACATCCCTAAAGTTGTTATTATTGTTCAGCAAGGAATTAATATAGAAATATCATAACTTCCAGAAACTTTATAATTATTAATGGTTGATAATTTTTCAGTTGGTAATAAATTAAAGTAGGGGCTATAAGTAGCTAAAAGTTTTTTGGCTTTTCTTTTTGCTTCAGTTTGATTAGGATTAGAACCATTTTTAATGAATAGATCTTTGAATTGAGTTGGAACTCCAGTAAATAAATAATCTCTGTTAATAGCTATATCAAATCCATTAGTATTTAATATAGAAATCATTATTTTTTCTATTAATTCTTTTTCTTGTGGAGCTAGAGTGTTAAGAATAATATTTTTAGTTTGAAATAATTGATAAGTTAAATATTGAAATCTGCTATATTCGTTAGAAAAATTCATAAAAGCTTTTCTTCTAGATGAACTATTAATAAAAGTTTTATAAGAATTATTTTCAAAGAAGTTTGATTGTCAAAAAATTGTTGAATAAAGTAAATTAATTGTTTGATTGAAATTTGTTTCATTCAAATGCATATCATTTACTAAGAAATTAAGAATTTCTTTATTAAAGAATGTTGTGTATAAAGAAGTTAATAAGGCTTCGTTATTAGTAGAATTCAAACTAAAACTAGCCGGTTTATTATTCAACTCTTGAGAGTTTCATAATGGAACATAACTTAATGAATCTTTTTTAGAAAAATCAAATGTCCCGCTCTTCATGTTATCTGGAAGATCTGAATAAAGTTTATATGTTTTTTCATCAGTTAATAATTTAAATTTAAATTTATTATTTAAATTAAGAACATACGTTGTTGAATTATTGTTTTCTGAATATGAAGCTGTTTTAAAGTTGGTTGTGAAATATTTATCAACTTCTTTATTAAATAATGGATTAAAACTATATGAAAAAGCACTATCTAAATCATCACTTGAGAAGAAATCATTTGGAGATTGTAAGAAATAATTTTGAGTCTTTGTAGTTAGCATATAAATAAGTTGTAAACCCAAACTAAAAGCCTGAGAAATTTTTATATTAGTGTTCTTTATAGCTTCAGCATATTTAGTTGATAAATAGCTTTGGAAGTTATAAAATTCAGGATTATCTTTAGGATTTCCATTAATAGTTAATGATTTTGGGGTTAGTAATACATTGTCTTTTCTAGCCACAATATATCACTCATAACTTATTTTGTTAGTAGTACTATTTTTAGAGACTAAACATATTGGAGTTGTTTCTATATTTTGTTTTTCGAATTCAGATCCTGGAGTTGCTGTAGACATAAATGCTATAAGCATATATATAGACATAGCAAGTGCTGTTCCTATAGTTATTAAAAAGATCATCACCTTCTTAAAGAAAGTTGAAACAAGAATAGCGATGGCTGAAAAGAAATTAAAAGTTATAAAGCTCGATATAAACGTACCACTTATCAAGTTGGTTGCATTATTAGCGTCAATTGGCCTTAAAAAGGAGAATATTGCAAGTATGCAGGCTAATAAAGATAAAGTAATAATAAGTATATAAAGTACTATTATTTTTGATCATATTATCACTGATCTTTTTAATGGTTTAGAAAGCATCAATAATTCAGTTCCATCATCTATTGGACTTCTAAATAGAAATATTCCAAACATGGCAGAAGAAATAGCACCAAACATAAATAACATTTGTGCCATTCCTTCATAACTCAATACACCTTCTATTGTTTTATCAATAAGTGGAGGAATTAGAAAGTACAAAATACATTCAGATAACAAATATAATCCGAATGCTATGTATGTACTTCATCTCTTGAATGTTGTAATTAAAAGAAAACTCAAATAAGATTTCATTACTACCTTTTTTCTATTACTTCTAAACATCTAATGCAAATATCTACATTAGCGAACAATTCTTGTTCTTTGAATAATCAACATCTTTCACATTTGCTAAATTGAGAGTTAGAAATAAGAATTTCTTCTTTTTGACTAGGATCAACAACAACTTTAGCAACCATTAAATATTTTTGTAAAAGTTCTTGATCAAGATTAATTTTTTTGAATGAAACTAGTGCTTCAGTATTTTTCTTCAAAATTTCATTTTTACGTGAAACTTCTAATAAATTGTATACCTTATCCTTAATTGAAAAGAAATTATCAAACATTTCTGCATCATTAAATTCTACAAATTTGTTTAATTCAAATCAAGACTCTAAATGAATTGATTCTTCGTTAACATTTTTTAGTGTTCTATAAACTTCTTCTGTTGTGTGAGGAATTATAGGAGCTAATGCTTTTGTTAAGTTAATTAAAATGTAATATAAAACAGTTTTTATTTGTTTTGTTCTTATAGAATCTGTGCTTTCACAATATAAAGTATCTTTTATGAAGTCAAAATATCAACTTGATAAGAACAAAGTAAATTCATTAATTAATTTAATAATTTTACTGAATTGATAATTATTATAATTTTCATCTATTTCATTAAGTAAAATGCTTAATTTATTAAGAATAAATTTATCTTCTAATTCAAATTCATTTTGTAAATCATTAACTGTGTCAAAGTCTTCTAAATTAGCCAAACTGAATCTAAATAAAGTATTTCTTATTCTTCTGTAGATTTCAGAAGTTTGTTTTAATAAATTGTCTCCAATTTTTTGATCTTCTCTATATTCTGAATTAGCAGCTCAAAGCCTGAATATATCAACACCATAATTATTAAATACTTTAAGAGGATCAACAATGTTCCCTCTTGATTTAGACATTTTAAGGCCTTTTTCATCAAGAACAAAACCATGAGATAAAAGATCTCTATAGGGGGCTTTGTTGTGTTGAATAACTCCAGTTATTAATGAAGAGTTAAATCAACCTCTAAATTGATCATTACCTTCAAAATATAAATCCGCAGGGTATGAAAGATTTCTTTTCTTCATAATATTATGGCTTGAACCAGAATCAAATCAAACATCCATTATGTCAGTTTCTTTTGTATATGTTTTATTAGTATTTAAATATTTTGAAGTTAGGAATTTAGACACATCTAAATCAAATCAAGAATCTATTCCGTTTATAGATAAAACATCAATAATGTTATAAATCAATTCATTGTCTAAAATTGGTTTGTTATCTTCATAAATAATAGGAATAGGCACACCTCAAACACGTTGTCTTGAAATACATCATTCAACTCTTCTAGAAATTACATCTTGAATTCTGTTGATTGTTTTTTGGTTATTATTATTCTTTATTTCTAATAAAGCTTCTGTTATATTATTTTGAATACTTGATAATCCGACAAATCATTGTTCAGTAGCTCTGTACATTACAGGCTTTTTAGTTCTTCAGTCATGTGCGGCGCTATGAATTATTTTTTTATGTTTCAATAATAATTTATTATCTTCTAATCTTTTAATAATTATAGGATTCACAGAAGTATAAAAATTATCAATTAATTCTTTATCATTAATTTCATTTGTAAATTTACCATAATTATTAATAGGACAAAATATTTCAATTCCATATTCTTTACATGCTAAATAATCATCAAGACCAAAACCAGGGGCGTTATGAACTAACCCTGTTCCATCATCATTAGTAACATAATCAGCTAATATGAATTTATAAACATCATTATAAAAAGGATGTTTATATTCAATATTTTCTAATTCTTTACCAAGATGTGTTGAAATAACTTTAACATTAGAAAATTCAAGTTCTTTTGAAACTTTATCTATTAATGATTTTTCTATTAAATATTTATTTTTGTTAACTGAAATCACTGCATATTCAAATTTTGGATTTACAGCAATAGCTCTATTTGATGGCAGTGTTCAAGGTGTTGTAGTTCAAACAATTGCTTTAACATCTTTGAATTTTTTATCATTAAGTTCAAACAGAAAATGAATACTATCTGATTCAACATCTTTATATTCAATTTCAGCTTCTGCTAATGCTGATTGTGAAGATCAAGATCAATATATTGGTTTCTTGTCTCTAAAAATTAAATTTTGTTTAATCATTTCGTTAAATAAATTTAATTGTTCTATTTGAAAATCTTCATTTAAAGTTACATAATAATCATTAAAATCAGTGTTTAATCCCATTTTCATGAATTGTGATTTTTGATTTTCAATTTGTTCTAAAGCATATTTTTTACATGCTTCTCTTACTTGAAGAGTAGAAAAATTTCTTGCGTCTTTGTTCTTTTTTAACATTGCAAGTTCTATTGGTAAACCATGAGTGTCTCATCCCATAATAAAGGGAGCGTGAAATCCTTGCATATTTTTTGAACGAATTATGATGTCTTTTATAACTTTGTTTAATGCATGACCTACGTGAATATTTCCATTAGCATATGGAGGTCCATCATGTAAGAAGAAAGTTTTGCTTTTTTTGTTTTTCAGCAATGTTTTTTTGTAAATATCATTGTTAATTCAGAAACTTTGAATTTCTGGTTCTAAATTGTTTAAATTTGCCTTCATCGAAAAAGATGTTTTTGGCATATTAAGAGTAAGTTTATAATCCATTGTTACTTATACCTTAAATTAATGTTTGTATTAGTTTATAATAACTTTACAACTTATTATTATATTAGGAAAATTAAATGTTATCAAAAAAAGAGATAGACATATTTTTTAAAGATTTGGATAATAAAAAAATAGGGTCTAAATTTGTTAGAAAAACATTAAAAACTAATAAAAACAAAGAAATAATTAAAAAATTCAAATTGTGAACTTATATTTATTTAGGATTATTTGTTTTTATTGGAGTAATACTTATGATCCTTGGAGCTGTTAATTCTATTAAGTTGCAAATAGGTTTAGCTCATTGAGCTTTATTAGGTTCTGGTCTTTTTTGTTCTTTTATATTGAGTTTCATTGGTGCTTCAATAATAACTAATTTTAAAATAAACTGATTAAAAAAAGTCATTTATAAAGAAATAAACAAAGAAGCTAAAATTAAACTAATTTATGAATCCTTAAATCAAGTTCCTAATGTTCAATGATATTTAAATGATTTTAAACTTGATGAAAACAATTATTTAACTATCAAATTTAAAGAAAATCAAAACACTTATAATGTTGTATCTTCTAAAGAAAAAACTATATATTCTAAAAACGATAAAGAAATAAAAATATTAAATAATAGTTCTGATTTTAATTTTGATCTTATTATAAAAACAATGATGGTAGATTCATTTAAAATGAAATCAGAAGAAGCGATTGAAGAAATTATAGATTATCAAATATTTAACTCAACAAAAGAAATAATTATGAATTTAAAAAATAACTTGGAGATTTAATCATGAACTTATTAAACGAGAGACAAATAAATATCCTTAAAATTATTATCGAAGAATATAGTAAAACATCTAAACCAATAAGTTCAAAACTTATTGTAGAAAAATACTTAAAAGATATTTCTGGACAAACCGTTAGAAATGAAATGGCTTTTTTAGAAAAAACTGGTTTTCTAGAAAAAACACATACTTCAAGTGGAAGGGTTCCTTCGATTGCTGGATTTAAGTTTTATGAAGAGCAAATTGCAAGTTCTTCTCAACTTGCAGAAGATATAATATCTAAACTTAAATCTGTATTCACCCATAGAGAACAAGGAATAGATACAGTAATAAGTGAAAGCCTTAACATAATTAATGAAATAACTCATCTTCCTTCTATATCAAAAACTGATGTATTTACAGAAACACAATTAATTAGCAAAATTACTGCTGTTCAATTAAATGAAACAAATGGAATGATTGTTTTGTTTACTAATTCCGGAAGTATTAACAAAGCTAGATTTGAAATAACTAATGAAAATCAATTTCAAGACGTTGAAGTATGTATAAATATATTCAATAAATATTTATTCAAAACCGCTTTAAAAGATATCGAAACAAATTTAATAAGCATAAAAGAAATTGTTAGAAAAAAGGTTAAAGAATATGAATATGTAACCCAAGAAATATTTATGAAAATGTTCGCGATGGCTGTACCTAAAACAAAACAAAGTATAGTTGGTATAAGTTCTATTCTTCAACATCCAGAATTCAAAGATAATAAAAATATTTATAAAATAATAGAAATGATCGAAAAAGGTAATATATGAAAACAAATAAAGTTCGATGATGAGAACTACCAACTTTGTTTTGATAAGTCAATACCTAATTCACAAATAGCCATAGCATCAGCTAGAATCAATATTAACAACTCAGAACACCAAATAAGTGTTCTTGGTCCTAATAGAATGAACTATGGTCCTATTAAGTCCATATTAGAATTTATTAAAAATGAATTAGAAAGATTGTTCAATGAAGAAAAATAATAAAACAAACAATGCATTAGCGGCTCTTGAAGTTTATAAATTAGGCAATGAAAAAAAAGAATGAAATTTATTGTTTGAATCAAACTTTTTCAATATAATGTATGAATTCACTTATGAATTTATAAAAATTAAAGAAAGAGAGTTCTCAAAAACTTTTGATTTTGAAAGTTATAAATTTAGCGAAATCATTGAAATAATTTTAAATTTATCAGCCGCTGTCATAAACGGAGAAACAAATGACGTATTCAATAAATTTATTAAAGAAAAGAAAAGATTTGATTATAAACATAATGAATATTTCTTATTAGCAAAAGATGCTCCTTTATCAATAAAAAATAGTAATTATAATATTAATTTATTAGCTTATAGAGTAATGTTATTTGTTAATGAAAATATATCAAATCAAAAATATATTACTGAAATTTTTCAAAATTTCTGTGAAATAACAATTATTAATGACGAAACTGTTTATATAACTAAACAATTGCTAATGGTTAAAAAAGAAATAATAGATACAAAACATTCTTATTATCAAATATTAGCTCAAATAGAGGCCATTGATAGACTTAGAGAAATTCTTAAAAACTATATGGTTGACTATAATAGCGACATTATTAAACTTAACAATAGATTGAATGTTAGAAAATACAAATAAAAAAACGGGAGATCCCGTTTTTTTATTTTATTGATAGAAAGCTAATAATTTAGATTTCTTATAATGGCCTTTAATTACTGCTAAACCAAGAATAGTTCCTATAATTGGAATCAAGAATAAGAAAGAGTTTCCTATTAATGATTTATTAACTGGTTTGAAAGCGCTTGGTAAATAGAAAATAAAAATTAAATTAATTATTCCTACAACTCCAAAGAACATTATAAATTCTAATCATGCTCATTGTCAAGCATTCCTTGCGGTGTAATCAATTATTCCGTTGTTATAAACAGTAAATTCGTTGATTTTAAAAGCATCAAAAAATTTAGCTGCGACATCTATTCCTACTTGTTTAGAAGGAAGAATGAACAATATAACTATACCGCCAATGATTAAAATTTGAATTAATAGCGCATAAATTGCTATTCTCGAATATTTTTTATAGTTTTTGATATTAGACTGATGAGCTTGAAATAATTTATTCTCTTTAGCTAAATCAAATTTTTGTAAAACTGATTCCATATTTTATTAATACCTTAAGTTCTGATTAAACACAAATCATATTATAATTTTTTATTTTACTTTTTGATAATTATTTGTTGCAAGTTTTATTACATCTCTTTGCTAAATGATAGAAAGTGTGTAATATTGCACCAGTTCCTGCATTACCTTTATCACCTGTTGAAGCAATATCAAAATGAACAAATGGTTTTCCTAATACAAATTCTTTCAAGAAAGCAGCAGCTCTTGATGAACCACCTCTTGGATCAGAAACTGAGTTAGCTATGTCAGCATAATTAGATTTTAATAAATCTAAGTAATCATGGTGGAATGGTAATCTTCATACTAATTCACCAGCTTCATGAGCTGATTTTTCAACTTTAGATCACATTCTGTCGTTTGTAGCTCAAACACCAGTATATGTTTCACCTAATGCATATGTCATAGCCCCAGTTAGTGTAGAAATTTCGAACACCATTGTAGCATTAATATCTTTAGCAGCATATGTTAATGCGTCACCTAATATTAATCTACCTTCAGCGTCTGTATTGTCAATTTCAACAGTTTTACCACTATATGAAGTTACAACGTCGTCTGGTCTTTGACCATTTGAACCACATAAGTTTAAAACTAATGGACAAACTGCATAGGCATTAATCTTAACATTGTTTTTAGCAAATGAATAAATAGTCATAGCTGAAATTGCAGCACCTGACATATCATATTTCATTCATCTCATATGACCACCAGTTTTAATATTTAAACCACCAGTGTCAAAACATACACCTTTACCAACATAAGCTCTAATATCATCTTTAGCTTCAGGATTGTTTAAAAATTCAATAACCATCATTCTTGGTTTATCAATCTCATTTAAAGCACCTTGACCTACTCCAAGAATTAATCCCATTCCTTTTTTAGTCATTTCTGCTTGATCTAAAACTGAAATTTTTACATTTTTAAGATTTTTGAATTTTTCTTTAATTGTTTTTTCAAAAGCACCAGGTTGCATGTGATTTGAAGATGTGTCTTGCATTTGTCTTGCAAATGTTTGGGCTTCAGAAACTACTTTAATTTCTTCAGCATAGTTAATATGTTCTTTTGCAGTTAAAATTAAATTATGTTCTAATGTTACAATTTTTGAAGTTTTTAAAGTTCATGGAGTAACTGATCCATATTCAATACTTCTAACTAAAGTAGCAATGGTATTTAATTTTTCTTCATCAGAGTTTATAAAAGCTAAAAATGAATCTGCATCAATATCGAATTGGTTTCTTTTTTGAGCTTTAAAGAATTTAGATAATGCTCTGAAGATTTCATCATTACAATTATTTTCATTACTTAAAATAATGTTGTAAGTATCCATATCAGAATTAAAAATAGTATATTCTTTTTTAATATCTTCAAATCCTTTAATTTTATGATCTGTAGATACCGCTTTTAATATTTTTGTATTTTTTGTTTTGTTATTTATTAACATATTTGTCCTTAATTTCGAATAAAATCAATATATCTAATTATATACCAAATACTATATATAGGGCAATAAAAAAACACCAATAATGGTGCTTTTTTTTGCGTGGCAATTTCCTATTCTCACTTGCGCTACCGTCGGCCTCATTGTGCTTAACTTCTGTGTTCGGGATGGGAACAGGTGTTTCCACAATAGTAACGTCACCACACTATAGATAGTATAGTTGTAAACTAAATATTATACAATCATCAAAATTCATAAGTATTTATTTTAAGTCCTCGAATTATTAGTATCAGTTAGCTAAATGCCTCGCAGCACTTACACATCTGACCTATCAACGTCATAGTCTATAACGATTCTTACTTTACTTAAAAAAGGGAAGATTAATCTTAAAGTTGGCTTCACGCTTAGATGCTTTCAGCGTTTATCCATTAGACACGTCGCTACCCTGCAGTGCTTCTGGCGAAACAACAGGATCACAAGAGGTGTCTCCATTCCGGTCCTCTCGTACTAGGAACAGAACTCTTCAATCTTCCTACGGGCATGACAGATAGGGACCAACCTGTCTCACGACGGTTTGAACCC